>JAUVVG010000048.1 GCA_030604735.1 Azoarcus sp. | reverse complement strand
GAAGCTGAGATGGACACGCGAGGCACTCGACTGGCTCGAAGATATTCACACGTACATTGCCCAAGATAACCCCACTGCAGCGGGCAAGGTTATCGACGGCATCGTGGCGAAAGCCGAGCTGCTGACCCGATTTCCGGATATCGGGAGCTACCTTCGCTCCGAAAGGGAAGGCGGGGTGCGCATGGTTATTTACGGACACTACAGGATCGCTTATCTCCACGAAGCCGAGTCGAAAACGGTCATGATTCTCGGGGTATTTCATGACGCGATGAACATCGATCGGTACATCCCATGAGCGTCTCAACCAGCCCCGACCAGAGCCTTATCGACTTCGAACTCGACGGCCAATCGATCACCGCACAGCCCGGCGAAACCCTGCTCCTCGCCGCCCGCCGCGCCGGTGTCGACATCCCCCACCTGTGCTACACCGATGGCCTGCGCGCCGACGGCAACTGCCGCGCCTGCGTGGTCGAGATCGACGGAGAACGTGTGCTCGCGCCCTCCTGCTGCCGCCAACCCGCCCCCGGCATGAAGGTCCGCGCCATGAGCGATCGCGCCCTCAAGGCCCAGCGCATGGTGCTCGAGCTGCTGCGTGCCGACGTCCCGGTCGCCGTCGAGAAACCGGACTCCGAACTGAGTCAGTGGTGCGATCGCCTCGGAGTCACCGGCAGCCGCTTCACCGCTCGTAAACAACCCGCTGCGGATTACTCCCACCCGGCCATCGCGGTCGACCTCTCGGCCTGCATCCAATGCACCCGCTGCGTGCGAGCCTGCCGTGAGGTCCAGGTCAACGACGTGATCGGCTACGCCCATCGCGGCGGGCGCTCGAAGATCGTGTTCGACTTCGACGATCCGATGGGGGACTCCAGCTGCGTCGGCTGCGGCGAATGCGTGCAGGCCTGTCCGACCGGGGCGCTGATGTCGGTGCCTGCCGGTGACGCATCGTCGCCCGTCATGGCGAATGTAGCCGCTTCATCCATCGCACCCACCGTATCGGGTGCATCAGGCGCGTCAGACGTAACGGGCGAGACTATCTCGTCCGTGGCTGCACCGGGACGGCCGATCGTTTCCGGCACTGCTTCGTCTCCGTCCGCTGTGGCAGCACGTTTAGTACCGACCCGCGAAGTCGATTCCCTCTATCCATACTGTGGTGTCGGCTGCCAGGTCACCTACCATGTAGCCGGCGAAGGCGCCGTGCAACGAATCGTTTTTGCAGAGGGGCGGGACGGGCCGGCCAATGCCGGACGCCTGTGCGTGAAGGGCCGCTATGGCTTCAGCTACAGTCGGCATCGTCAGCGCCTTGGCGTGCCGCTGATTCGCAGACCGGGCGTGCCCAAAAGCGTCGATCTGGATCCTGACAATCCGTTCGATGCGTTTCGTGAGGCGAGTTGGGAGGAGGCGCTCGATTTTGCCGCCTCAGGGCTTGCCCAGGTCAAGGGAGTGCATGGACCTGGGGCGCTGGCCGGCTTCGGGTCGGCCAAGGGCAGCAACGAGGAGGCCTATCTGTTCCAGAAACTGGTCCGGACTGGATTCGGCACGCACAACGTCGATCACTGCACGCGGCTGTGTCATGCCTCGTCGGTCGCGGCCTTGCTGGAAGGCATTGGCTCCGGGGCGGTGTCGAACCCGGTGCGGGATGCCGAGCATGCCGACCTGATCATCGTGATCGGGGCGAATCCGGCGGCCAACCACCCGGTCGCGGCGAGCTTCATCAAAAATGCGACCGAGCGCGGCGCCAGACTGGTGATGATGGACCCGCGCCAGACCCCACTCGCCCGTCATGCCTGGCGAGTGTTGCAGTTCCGACCGGACGCCGACGTCGCGTTGCTGCTGGCGATGGCCTGCACGATCATCGAGGAAGGCTTGATCGACCGGGATTTCATCGCCATGCGGACCGACGGCTTCGACGCCTTCCGCGCCGAGGCACTCAAATACACGCCCGAACGGGTCGAGCCGGTTACCGGCATAGCGGCCGAAACGGTGCGGGAAGTCGCCCGCGCCTATGCCCAAGGGCCGAACAGCCTCATTTTCTGGGGTATGGGGATATCGCAACACACCCACGGCACCGACAACGCGCGCTGCCTGATCGCGCTGGCGCTGATGACTGGTCAGATCGGCCGGACGGGTACCGGCCTGCATCCCTTGCGGGGCCAGAACAATGTGCAGGGGGCTTCGGACGCCGGCCTGATCCCGATGATGCTCCCCGATTACCAGCGGGTCAGCGAACCGCAGGTGCTGCGGCGTTTCGAGGCCTTGTGGGGGGTGTCGCTGCCGACCGAGCCGGGGCTGACCGTGGTCGAGATCATGGATGCCGCCTGCGAGGGCCGGATTCGCGGGATGTATATCGAGGGCGAGAACCCGGCGATGTCAGACCCTGACCTGGCCCATGCGCGCCAGGGGCTTGCCGAGTTGGAGCATCTGGTGGTCCAGGACATCTTCATGACCGAGACCGCGATGCTGGCCGACGTGGTGTTGCCCGCGTCCAGCCTCTTCGAGAAGTCCGGTACTTTCACCAACACCGACCGACTGGTCCAGCTCGCCCGCCCGGTGCTGCCTTTGCCGGGTGACGCGCGTCAGGACTGGTGGATCATCCAGCAGATCGGCCAGCGGCTGGGGCTGGACTGGGACTACGGCGGCCCTCAGGAAATCTTCGCCGAACTGGCCAGGGCGATGCCGAGTTACGCCGGTATCAGCTGGACCTTGCTCGAACAGGAGGGGGCAGTGGTCGCACCCAAGTTCGGGCCGGACCAGCCGTCACAACCGGTCCTGTTCCACACCCGCTTCCCGACAGCCGACGGACGGGGCCGGTTCGTGCCGGTCAGCCCTCTGCCGGCGGCGGAGCTGCCTGACGACGAGTTTCCGCTGGTATTGATTACCGGTCGGGTGCTGGAGCATTGGCATACCGGCAGCATGACCCGTCGTGCTGGTGTGCTCGATGCCCTCGATCCGTCGCCATGGTGTGCGATGCACCCAGTGGATATAGGCCGACTGGGTCTGGACAGCGGGGATGAGGTTACCCTGGAAACCCGCCGTGGCCGGATAGCGGCCGAAGTCCGGGCCGACGAGGGTGTGCAGCCTGGCACCGTGTTCATGGCCTTCTGTTATGTGGAGGCCGCAGCGAACCTGCTGACCCAACCTGCTCTGGATCCGTTCGGCAAGATTCCGGAGTTCAAGTACTGCGCGCTGCGGGTGTGCCGCCGAGCTTGCCGGACACAATGAAAGAGGCGGCGGTTATTCGCTGTGCATTCCTGTCGGACGCCGCCGCCGGCCTAGGTCAATTGGCGCGAAGCGTTTCGTATCGCTCACGGATCTCCGGCTTCAGCGCCTGATACTGTTCGCCGAGCACTCTCTCGACCGGGTGATCGTCCAGCCACTCGAACTCGGCCTGTGCAAGCGCGTTGGCGGCGTAGATGATTTCGCTCAGGTTGCGCGGGTCGTGCATCAGCGGTGTGCGAGGCTGATCGTGGTGACTCGCGGCGGAAGCGACCTTGGCAGGGAGTTTCAGTGAGCCGAAGAGGGTGTCGCCTATGCTCTCGTGCCATTGAGCGACGACATGTTTTACGGTATCGGGACGGGCGCGCAGTTCCGAATATTGAGCGGCGCGATAGAGCATGTAGAAGGCGCCCAGGTCATGGACCAGCCCGGCAAAAAAGGCCTCTTCCGGATCCACTCGGCTCAGTTCCCTGCAGATGACTTCGGCCGCGGCGGCGGAGTAAAGCGAGTGCTCCCAGAGCACTCGCGAGATGTCGTGAAAGACGACCAATTCCTTGCAGCGCACCAATTGTGCGGTGGCGATGCTCAGGCACAGATTGCGGGTCGCCTCCAGGCCAAGCGCGTCGATCGCCGTTTCGATCGAGCCAAGCATCGGTTCAAGGGGTTGGGGCAGCGTACCGTCATCGTCCGAGGCGGCCTTCTTCGAGCGTGTCTTGCTGTTGGCCTCATGCACGACGCGTGCGCAGATCAGCGGCTCCTTTCGGATGAGTCCGATCAGCTTTTCCCTGGAGCGCTCATTGTCGCGCAAGGCATCCCTGAGTTTCAGGACCGCGTCGAAATAGGTCGGGAACACGATGTCTCCCGACAACTCCTCCGCGATGTCCTCGAGCATCCGGAAACGCTGTTGCCTGAGAGCCTCTCCCTTCTTGTCGGGATCCGGCGATACGCGGTGAACCGAGTTTGGCTTGTCCATAAGTGCACTTGTCATGCTGATCCTCCAAGACGACAGGATTGTCTCCTCGGGGTTGGTCGAAGTCGGTGACATATTCCCTTGCTGCGTTGCATAAATCGACTTGCTAAGCCCCTGGATCGTCATCCATGTGACATGGGTCACATCGGCTCGTGCGATCGATCCATCCCAGAAGGCTAGCCTGCTGCGAGGTATCGCTCAATATCGACTTCGTCGATCTGTTCGGGTCGCATGAATCTTTCAGCATAGTCCAGATAAACACCAGACCTCAGGAACAGTGCAAACAAGTCCGGATCGATGTGGGCATCCTTCTGCATCAAGGACATGATCCGGATCGCTTCGGACAGGGTCTTGCCCTTCTTGTAGGGGCGATCCACCGCAGTCAGCGCCTCGAAGATATCGGCGATCGCCATCATCCTGGCCTGCACGCTCATCTCGTCTCGCAGCAAGCGCTTCGGGTAGCCGGTGCCGTCCATCTTCTCGTGGTGCCCGCCGGCGATCTCCGGCACCTGGCGCAGGTGTTTCGGAAAGGGCAGTTGCGACAGCATGATCAGGGTCTGGACGATGTGCTCGTTGATCTTGTAACGCTCCTCTTCCGACAGCGTTCCACGCGAGACCGAAAGGTTGTACAACTCGCCGCGGTTGTAGAGGCGCTCGGGCACCTCCATCCTGAAACCCCATTCGTTGTCAGGGGCGATGCGATCCTGTTCTCGGCGGTCGAAGACATGCTCCGGCTTGTCGGCGATCAGCGGTTCAAGAACCGGCAGGCTGGTGGCTGGCGAGCGTTGTTTGCGTGCCTTTTCCAGGTGCGAGATACCAATGCGGTCGTCGAGTGTGCGCAACCATTTCTGTCCGGCGATCTGCTGGAGTCGCTCGACATCGGCCGGTGGCAGGTACTCTCCACCCTCGTTGCATTGCGCGACGAAGGCATAGTCCTCGTCAAGCTGGGTGAGCCGGCTTGCGAGTTTGCTACGCGCAGTCGCTTCATCTTCGCCGTCGGCGATCGCCTTGTAGCAGGCGATCTCGGCATCGCGCTTGAGCACCTCGAAGCGCATCCGGATCTCGTGGATGCGGTCGTATATCGTTTCCAGCTTGGTGGCCTTGTCCACCACATACTCGGGCGTGGTGACCTTGCCACAGTCATGCAGCCAGGCGGCGACATGCAGGGCTTCCCATTCGTCCTCGCTCAGTTCGAAGCCGCTGAAAGGCCCGTCCTCGTCGGCACAGGCGGCCTTGGCCAGCATTTTGGTGAGCTCCGGAACGCGGGCGCAGTGTCCCCCGGTATAGGGGCTCTTGGCGTCGATCGCGCTTGCGATCAACTGGATGAACGATTCGAACAAGGCCTTCTGGGCGCGGATCAACTCGCGCGCCTCCAGCGAGGTGACCGAGGAACCCGATAGCGCCTTGACGAAGGAGAGCTGCGCCGAGTCGATAGCATCTCGATGGAGCAGGAGCAGGGCGCCGACCAACTCGCGTTTGCGGTTGAGCAAAGGCACGGCTACCGCTTCCTGACTTTCGGTTGCGGCCACCATGTTCCTGAGGCTGTCCGCGGCGATGTCCTCGTTGCTGAGCGTCGCGGTTCTGGGATGACCCGATGCGATCGCTGCCCGTAACAGAGGGCCGGCCTCGTCCACCGCGAGCGGGCTCAAGTCGGCAGTCCAGTTGCGCCCGGTCTTGTCGCTGGCAAAAGCGGGTTGCAGCTTGTCGTTGTCGAACAGGTAGAGCACGCCGGCTTCGGCGTCCGCGGCGGTCAGGGTTTCCGTCAGCAGCATGGCCAGGAGGCGGTCGAAATCCTCTTCGGCCGCAACTGCTTCGCTGAGATCGAGAAAGCGCCTGATCGTGCGTTTCATGCCGTCCATCGTGCGGCTCAGGTCATTGACTTCCTTGACTCGTGACAACACCTTGATCGGCTGCGAAAACTCGAAACGACGAATCGATTCGGCTTCTTCGACCAGCCGGCGCAGCGGCAAGGAAACCGCGCGGGCGACCCACCAGGTAGCGGGAATCGCGACCAAGATGATCAGGATGGTGAGCCAGGTGGAGTTCCTTGCCAGCCGGGCGGCCTCCGAGTACAGCTCACGCTCGGGAATCGCCATGAAGAGGTAGAGTGGTTCGCTGCCTTCGAGCGACAAGGGGCTTAGAGAGACCCGCCATGAACCGTCGTCGGCCTGCACCCTCGTATCGATGGACGCAGTGCCGTCGAGACCGCGGAGGCGGGCTGCGGCTTCAACATGGACTGCGGTTCCGAAGTCTTCCAGCCGCCTCAGTGCTGGGCGGGCGTTCGCTTCGTCCGGGATGGTAACGAGCGCCTCGACGTCCTCATGGGCGATCACGAAGCCTTCCAGATCGACCAGGGCGATCCGGGTGTTGGGGGTGAACTTGCGCTCGCCCAGGCTTTTGCCGAGCGTCTCAAGCAGGATGTCGGCGCCGACCACGACCTGGCTGTCACTGGCCGGTGCGGCCAGCGTCATGCCCACCTTGCGATTCGAGAAGAACAGGTAGGGTCGGGTCTTGACCGGCGCCGCCGCTGCGACGGCGTCGCGGTACCAGCTTCGTGTGCGTGGATCGTATCCGGCCGCGTAGTCCGGGCGGTTGTCCTCGCGCAGCAGCCTCAAGGACTCGTCGAAAAAGATGAAGCGACCGATTGCGGTATCGTCGTCCCGCTCTATGGTCTGCACCATGTAGATCGATCCAGCGGGTGCGTCGAAGCCGGCACGTTCCGTCTCGTCGTACAGTCGCCTGAAAAAGAAGAAATCGCCGTTCGGGTAGCCCAGGTAGATCGACGACAATGCGTCCGAACCCCGCAGCGCCTCGCGCAACACCGGTACTCTCCGCATCCGGTTGACGAACGAGCCTTCCTCGATCAGGGCATCGCGAGCCACCATACGGCTGACCATATCCGCCGGGCTAATGATGCCGTCCAGCTCCTTGATGGTACCCAGCTCGATCTGCGCGGTGAGGTCGCGCGCCGCGGTATCGAGGATTCGATGGGCGTTGCGATACCCGAGATACCCGATCGTGCTGCCGACGGTGAGAATCAGTACAAGAAAAACCGTCGTGATGTGGATGTGCAGCGGGAAATGGTTATTCATGCTCGCCTCTGAACGCAGCAGTCGATTGGCGCGCCAGCCACTTGTGGCCATTGCAGTAAACCTGAGGGCTGAACGGCAATTGCATCGCTCACGATTAGACGAAGGTCGCTATCCTTTCATGGCCAGGTATCGTTTCCCACGGAGAGCTTACACTCGCTTGCCTCCGCCGCAAGCCTAAACCCAGGCGTTGATGGGCGACAAGCCTGCAACGGATCAACGGGCGTATGAGATTCACAAGTGGACTAATTGGTTCTGGCCATTCGGAGCATGCTGCGCGGATGTGATCTCGATGGTTTTGGGCCCCGGTATGTTTCTACAGGAGTTGCAACCGTTACTGTAGTAACCTGTCCAGCAACAAGCTGAAGTTGTGCAGGAGGAGGGCGGCACCCAGGGGCCGTCCGCGTTCGTCCTGCGAGGCGAGCGCCTCCAGCGTTTGCTTTGCCGCAGAGCGGATTTCGGACCTTTCCAGCGTCTGGCGTCGAGGGGCGGACAGTCGGAAAGCGGGTATCGGGCCTGCGATCGTCAACATGAACGTCGATTGACATTACGCCATCGTCAAAGTCTTGAGTGGGCCAGGCAGTGGTGCCGGTTTCGCGTACTGAAGTGGCTCTGTTGAAGAGGATGAAGGGTGAGTCGCAAACTGGCGTTGCACCGACAGGATCTACACCGAAGGCTTCGGGATGGGACAGCAGCTTCACATCGACAGATCGAGGCCCATCCCTGGATGCGTACTCTCGTTGTACCGGGACTAACACGCAGTGAGTATGCAGATATCCTGTCTGCATTTTTGGTCTGGTATTGTGCGCTTGAAAGTGATCTCTGCCCGGTTTCGGATGTGTGGTTGAAGGAGGGGGCTCCAGTGATCTGGCGCTATCGGTCGCGCTTGCCGGCCCTCAAACAGGACCTCGCAAGGCTTGGCCATGATCCATGGAAGTTTCCGATGCCGCGCATGCTCGTCGAATCCGATCCCTCGTCGGTCGCAGGTATCTTGTACGTCATAGAGGGGTCGACACTTGGCGGCCGGTTGATTGCCGGTCAGGTTCGGGCCGCTTTGGGCAATGGTGTTCCGGTGAGTCATTTTTTGTTTGGGGATGTCGCGGACTGGCCTGCTTTTTTGGCTTTGTTGGAGCTGAATGCGGGCGCACTCGATGCCGATCGCGCGGTTTTCGCAGCATGTCGCACTTTCGAAGGACTGAAGCAGCATCTCGATAACTGCATGAGGAGCATCGCAAGTGTTTGATGACCCTGAACGTTTCAAGAGTGCCGAGTTGGCGTGTGCAGAAGAGCCGGTTCACATTCCTGGTGCGATTCAAGCTTACGGCGCCTTGATTGCACTGAACGCAGAGATGACACGCGTGGTGGAGGTCAGTGCCAATGTCGGGAGTCTGCTCGGCTTGGATGCGAAGCCCTTGCTGGGTGGCGCGACTCAAGGTGTTCTCGGCGGTTTGTTGGAACGTATTCGGACAGGTCTTGCCGAGCGTGAGCGGCTCGCAGGCGCGTTGGAAGAAGTATTCGAGGTCGCAGGGGAGTTGCGGCAATTCCAGGTATTTGCGTATCGCAGTAGCGGCCGCGTCGTCGTCGAGTTCGAGCCCGAAGTCCTTATGTCGGCTCGCGGTCACCTGGAGGGGGTGCGCCACGATATCGACCGTATCGTCTCGCTGAGCGATCCGCTCGCCGTCCTGAATTCGCTTGCACGAACTGTTCAGCGTCTCACCGGGTATCACCGGGTCATGGTCTACACCTTTGACGAGGACTGGAATGGTCGGGTTATCGCCGAGAGCGTGGTAACCGGGGCTGCGTCCTATCTGGATCATTGCTTCCCGGCCAGTGACATTCCGCCTCAGGTGCGAGAGATCTATTCGGTAAATCGGGTCCGAAGCATCCCCGATGCACAGGCAGCTCCAGTGCCCTTGCTGACCATGGATGACGACTTCGATGGCGAACCGCTGGATCTGTCGCCCGGTATGCTTCGTGCAGCGTCGCCAGTCCATTGCACTTACCTCGCGAATATGGGCGTTGGTGCATCCATGTCCGTGGCACTGCACAGGGATGGTCGTCTATGGGGGCTGGTAGCGTGCCATCATGACGAAGCCATGAATCTGTCGCCCGCCGTACGCAATGCTGCAGCTACGTTGGCGCTCGCGGGAAGTCAGCGGATATTTCTCCTTGATATGCAGGCGTCCATGCGCTTCAGTGCTCGTGTGCAACAAGAGCGCCTATTGTTGCGCTCCGCATTGGACCTTGCGGGTGGTCCCGGGCCGTGGATCCAGGAGCATGGCCAGCGTTGGCTCGAGTTGTTCTCCGTCACCGGCTTGGTAATGATTTTCGACGATACGCTCGCAGGGGTAGGGCGCTTGCCGGACGAGTGTGAGCTACGGCGGATTTCGTCCTGGCTGGATCGGAATGTCTCGGCAGGGGCGTGTTGGCATACGCGATCCTTGGCGCAGGAAACCGGAGCTTGCTTGGCGCGCGCCAACGAGTCTGCCGGCCTTCTTGCAATTACTTTGCAGGAGGATCGCCTTCGTCGCGGCTGGTTGTTGATGTTTCGACCAGAAATCGTGGAGACCATACGCTGGGCTGGTCGGCCGGATCAAAAGCGCATCGAGGAGCGCGCCGGTCGTTTGGTGTTATCACCCCGCACGTCTTTTGAAAGCTGGGTCGAAGCAGTTCAGGGCTACTGCGAACCCTGGTCCGTCGAGGTAGTGACTGCTGCGAAGGAGCTGGGTATAGATCTTGCCTTGATTCGAGCGGGACATCGCATCGAACAACTGGGCCGAACGATAGAGAAGGAACGGTCCGAGCTTGCTTCGTTGGCGCGCGAGCTGCAACGCAGCAATCAGGAGCTCGAGGTCTTTGCTCGCGTAGCATCCCATGATCTGCAGGAACCGCTGCGCAAAATCGCGGCATTCGCTGGTCGTCTAGAGGGGCTTTATGCACATACTCTCGATGAGCGCGGGCTGGACTATCTGACACGGATGACCGGTGCCGCGGAGCGAATGCAGCAATTGATCGATGATCTGCTCAACATGTCTCGCGTCAATACGCACGGTATGGCGATGCGCTCCGTCGATCTGGGCGAAATTGTTTCACAGGTGCTGGTAGATCTTGAGGAACGCCTGTCCGAGACCGGCGGCACGGTGACGGTCGCGGAATTGCCAGAGATCGAGGCAGATCCGACACAGATGCGCCAGCTTCTGCAGAATCTGATAGCCAATGCCTTGAAGTATGTTGCACCGGGTCAGCGACCCGAGGTTGAAGTGATCGCCGACGAGGCTGGGCAGGGATGGGTCCGGCTTTCCGTTCTTGATCGAGGCATAGGACTGCCAGGCGACGCGCTTGAGCGCATCTTCTCGCCTTTTGTGCGCTTGCACGGACGCACGAAATATGCCGGCACAGGTCTTGGCTTGGCAGTGGTTAAACGTATTGTCGATCGACATGGTGGACGAGTCTCGGCCAGTTTGCGCGATGGTGGTGGCGCGTGTTTTTGTGTCGAGTTACCTTGCAGGCAGCCAAAGCTGTAGTCCGAACTGTGCGATTTCATATCCTCGCCATAGCTGCGGCGATGACTGCGGTTTGCGCCTCGCCCAAGGGAAAACCCGGGCTGCCGGCACATTAAGGGCGACGGCCATCGCGGGCTCTTTCCAGATCGATATCGACCGTTCCCGGAAGAGAGAGCGATTGTCGGCCTGAATCGGGATTAGGCGTCATTTGTCCGCTTTTATCCGGGCTTTCCGATTGTGGGCTCGGGGGTATCTTGCATCCATGGGCAGATCTGCTGCCGAATAGATCGCAAGGAGTACGACATGGAAGCCGATTTTTTCGAATGCGAACTGGAAGTCATCGTGCTCGGTGATGCTTCGGTGTCTGGCGACTCGACACTGTGCGGCGACGAACGCTCGGTCGAGGCAAGCTACATGGCCTGGTTCACCGACTGGCGGCGCCGCTACGGCCTTGATATCGTGGTCGAGGGTTGAGACTGGATACTGCGGTTCATCAAGCTCATCTGGCCAGAAGCTTCAAGAGCACGGTATTGTTCAATGACGCAGGCCAAAACCATCTCGGCTTCAGTTGGTGAGCGGTTCCGATACTATGATGATCCTGTCGGTGCCCTATCTCTGGTGGGGAGATCATGCGTGGCAAGGCGATCCGGTGGGCAGAACGCCCCGCATTCTGCCATTTCCCAAGTCCAAACATCGACGAATCGGCGTAGATACGATCTCGTTAATAGATCGTACCCTCCTGATCGGTTGGCGAGAATCGGTTCTCGCCAACGTGTAACTCGGTACGCTCAATAGGCACGTGCGGCCGGGGGCGCGACGCCGAGGTTGTTCACAACGCTCTTCACGCCCTTGATGCCTTCGGCAGCGACGCCGGCGGCCTTTTTCTCGGTACCGTTCTCGACCAGGCCCCACAGTTGCACTTCACCTTCGGAAACGACGACGTTGATCCGGCCACCGGTCAGGCCGACCTTGTCCACCAGTTCGCGGACCACCTTGTCGCGCAGGTTCTGATCGGTGTCCGAGCCGCTTTCGGTGGCGCCGCTGGCGACGACTGCGAAACCCTGGAGCAGGTTGGCGCGGCTGACGATGCCGACCAGCTTGCCGTCCTTGACCACCGGCACCCGTTTTATATGGTGCTTCTCCAGGGTCTGGGCGATCTTGTACAAGGGCATGTCGTCCTTGATCGTGACCAGATCCGTACTCATGACGTCGACTGCCTTGCGGCCGTGAGACTTGATGTATTTCTCGGCGTCGTTGGCACCGGAGAACAAGGCGCTGAGCCACCATGAGTCGCGCTTGTCGGTGTCGTTCTCGACCCGGCGCATCAGGTCGCCTTCGGAAACGATGCCGAGCACTTTGTGGTTGGCATCGACGACCGGTACCGCGCTGATCCGGTGCTTGATCAACAGCTCGACGATCTCTCGGACTTCGGTCTGGGGTGAAACGGTGATGACGTCCTTGGTCATCACGTCGGCTGCTTGCATGCTGAATCTCCTGGTGATTTTTTTCGTATTCTAAACTCAAGCGCAGAGCTGGATGGCGTTTTCCGAGACGAGCAATTCAATTTCTTTGTCCGAGAATCCGTGCTGCAGCAGGACCTCGCGGGTGTGCTGGCCGAGCATCGGTGCCGGGCGGCGCACCCCGCCCGGGGTCTCGCTGAACTTGATCGGCAGGCCTATCGTCCGGGTGCGTCCGGCGCGGGGGTGATCCAGTTCGACCACCATCTCGCGGGCCAGGGTCTGAGGGTCGGCAGCCATCGCACCGATGTCGTTGATCGGGCCGGCCGGGATCCCGGCGGCGTCCAGCGCCGCGAGCCACTCGGCGGTACTGCGGGTGCGCAGGTGTTCGCCGAGCAGGCGGGCGAGTTCTTCCCGGTTGCGCATACGTTCGCTGTTGGTGACGAAGCGTGGGTCGGTGATCAGTTCGGCTGCGCCGACCAGGGTTGCGATCCGCTCCCAGTTGGCCTGGTTAGCACCACCGATGTTGATCCAGCCGTCCGAAGTGGGGAAGGCCTGATAGGGTGCGGCGAGCACATGGGCCGACCCGGTCGGCGCCGGCGAGATCCCGGTCGCGAAGTAGATCGCCGATTGCCAATAGGTCTGCTGGATGCCGGCTTCCATCAGCGAGGTGTCGACGAGCTGCCCCTGGCCTGTTTTCAGTCTATGCACATAGGCCGATACGATGCCTAGCGCGCCCAGGATGCCCGCATTGATGTCGGTCAGCGGCGGGCCGGCCTTGATCGGGGCACCACCCGGCTCTCCGGTGATGCTCATGATGCCCGATACGCCCTGGGCGATCAGGTCGAAGCCGCCCTTGTCGGCGTAGGGGCCCGTGAGGCCGTAACCGGAGATCGAACACCAGATCAGCGCCGGGTTGATCGCCTTCATCGCGTCGTAACCGACCCCGAGCTTGTCGAGTGCGCCCTTGCGGTAGTTCTCGAACAGCACATCCGCGTCGGTGACGAGACGCTTCAACACGTTCCGACCGCCGTCGGTCTTCAGGTTGATCGCGATCGAGCGCTTGTTGCGGTTGAGCATCATGAAGGCGGCCGACTCGCCGTTGACCTGAGGTTCGGCATAGCGGCGCGAGTCGTCGCCGCCGGGTATCTTCTCGACCTTGATCACATCGGCGCCCATGTCGGCGAGCAGGTTACCGCAGGTCGGTCCAGCCATGATCTGGGCCAGCTCGAGCACCTTGACGCCGGCCAGCGGCCCGTTGCGGGGACGATCATCATTCATCTGGATTCACTTTCCTTTCCATTGCGGTGTGCGTTTGGCGACGAAGGCGGCTACGCCCTCGTGAAAATCGTCGCTGCCGTAGCACCGACTGATCAAATCGTCGCCTTCCGGCAAGCTGCATGAGACGATGCGTCTGAGGCCTTCCTTGACCGTGGCCTGGGTGACCGGTGCGAGCTCGGCCAGCCTCGACGACAGGGACGCGGTTTCGGCATCCAGCACGTCGTCCGAATGAATCGCATGCAGATAGCCAGAGGCCAGCGCTTCGTCGGCCGGGAGCGTCTCGGCCAGCATCAGCATACGCTTGACCCGGCCCTGGCCCAGCGCGGCGACGAGTCTCGCGAGATTGGCCACCGACAAGGTGTTGCCCAGCGTGCGGGCGATGGGTACCGCGAAGCGGGCTTCCGGGGTGGCGATCCGGAAGTCGCATGCAGTAGCGATCGCCAGTCCGCCGCCCACACACCAGCCCTCGATGATCGCGACCGTCGGCTGGGGCAGCGACTCGAGCAAGGCGATGCAGTCGTCGATCTGGCGCTCATAGGCGACCCCGTCTTCACCCGAGTTGAATCCGCTGAACTGGGCGATATCGGTGCCGGCGACAAAAGCCTTTCCGCCGGCACCGCGGAAGCGGACGACGCGAACATCGCGGTCGTCGCGCAACCGCTTCAGGTGTTCGACCAATTGGCCATACATCGACCAGGTCATCGCATTGCGTGCATCGGGCCGGTCGAACACCACTGTCGCGATGCCGGCGGCGACTTCCAGGCTGACGTTTCCCTCGTTCATGGTCATGGCTCAGCGGTAGAAGGTTTCGACCAGGAACATCGGAATCGCCGGCACATAGGTCACCATCAACAGCAGGAACACCAGCACCCCAATGAAGGGCAGGTTCACCTGAGTGACCTTCCACATGTCGGCCTTGGCGATCGAGCAGGCGGTGGCCAGCACCGATGCGACCGGGGGGGTCTGCTGACCGATGCCGAGGTTCAAGGTCACGATCAGGCCGAAATGTACCGGGTCGATACCGACCGCGTTCACCAGCGGCATCACGATCGGCACGATCAGGATGATCGCCGCGGCCGAGTGCAGGAACAGCCCGGCCAGCAGGAAAAACACGTTGAGCATCATCAGCACGTAGTACTTGTTGTCGGTCAGCGAGGTCATCCAGACCGCGATCTGCTGCGGCATCTGCAACTCGGTCAACAGGTGGCCGAGCAGGGCCGACGAGGCGACCAGCAGCATCACCACCGCGGTCTGGATACCGCCGTCCAGCATCGACTCGTAAAGGTGCTTCCAGTTGAGTTCGCGGTAGATGACCCCGCCGATGAACAGCGCCGCCAGCACCGCCAGCGCGGCCCCCTCGGTGGCGGTGACCCAGCCGCCGAAGATCCCGCCCAGAATGATCAGCGGCAGCAGGAAGGCCCAGCCGGCTTCCTTGCCGGTCTTCTTGAGCTTTTGCCAGCTGAACACTTCTTCGACCGGGTAGTTGTAGCGGCGCGCATACCAGTAAGCGAGGCCGAACATCATCAGCCCGCCCAACACGCCCGGTACGATGCCGGCAACGAAAATCTGCACCACCGAGGCGTCAGCCATCACCGCGTAAAGAATCATCGGAATCGAGGGCGGGATGATCACCGCCAGGGTGGCGGAGGAGGAGGTGATCGCCGCGGTGAACTCCTTCGGGTAGCCCTTTTTCTTCATCGCCGGAATCAGGATGGAGCCCATCGCAGCGACGTCGGCCACGGCCGAACCGGAGATCTCGGCGAAGAACATCGAGGTGCCGATGTTGACCATCGCCAGACCGCCCTTGATGCAGCCGAAGATCGCCGAGGCGAACGCGATCAGGCGCCGCGACAGGCTGGACGAGTTCATGATCGCGCCGGCCAGAATGAACAGCGGGATCGCCAGCAGCGGAAAATTGGTGGCGCCCGAGAACATCGTGATCGCCGCCGACAGCAGCGAATCCATGCCATGGGTCGAGATCATCGCGACCATGGCCACCACGCCGAGGGCGACGCCGATCGGCACGTTGATCAGAATCAGGGCGAGCAGTCCGAAGAACAACAATATGCCGATCATTTCTTCAACGCCTCCAGCATCTCTCTTTCCTCTGCATCGATGATGCCCTTGCCGCGTGCCTGTTTCAGCACCTCAGGGAGGCTGAACAACTGCGCGAGAATGAAAAGGACCGCGCCAATCGGAATGACGGACTGGGTCAGACGGGTCGGAATGTTGGGCATGCTGACCATGGTGTCGCCCTCGAGAATGATCAACACCTGCAGGCCATACCAGGCCAGCAAGGCGAAGAAGGCGATGATGATCGCCTCGGCGAGCAGCACGACCGGCACCCGCAAGGCCGGCTTGAACGAATTGACCAGGCCGGGAAAACCGATATGGGCGCGTTTCAATGCGGCGAGTGCCGCGCCGTAGTAGGTGAGCCAGGCCAGCAGAATGGACGCGCCTTCGTCATACCAGACGAGGGGCCATCCCATTTTCCGGTAGAACACGCCCATCAGCACGACAACCGCGAGCGTGCCGAGCAGCGTGATCACGACCGCGGTCAACAGCCGGTCGAACACGTTTCTGAGTGAGGAAAACACGTTCGTCAATCCTGTCAGTTTTTATCGGGAGAACAAGAGGGCAGCAGCGGGCGTCCCGGACCGCCATCTGGTCGGCCGGGACGCTCATCCGAGGTGAGACAGGAAAGGGGGTTACATGCCTTCGCCGAGCGCGATTGCCTTGGTTACGAGTTCGCCGCCGATCGGGACTTCCCTGCCGAACTCTTCATAGACCGCAGCACTGGCTGCGATGAAGGCGTCTTTGTCGGCCTCGTTCACTGCTACACCGGCTGCAGCGATGCGATCGAGCAGTTCGTTGTCCAGACGCGCGGCGGTCTCGTAGACGAAGGCCTGGGTTTCCCTGGCGGTCTGCTCGAGAATTTCGCGCACGTCAGCCGGCAAGGCGTTCCAGCGGCGCTGGCCCGCGGTCAGGTAGGCCGGCGTATAGACATGGCCGGTCAGCGAAATGAACTTCTGAACTTCCTGGAACTTGGACGAGTAGATCTGGGTGAAGGGGTTTTCCTGGCCGTCCATCACGCCGGTCTGCAGCGCCACGAAGACCTCGGACAAGGCCATTGGCGATGGGTTGGCGCCATAGGCCTGGAACATCTTCACCCGCCATACGCCTTGCGGTACGCGCAGCCTCATGCCCGCCATGTCTTCCGGCTTGACGATCGGGCGCACGGTGTTGGTGATGTGGCGGAACCCGTTCTCCCACACCGCGAGGATCTTGTAGCCACGCTCCTCGACCATGGGCGCGAGGGTCGGCCACAGGATCTCCTGCTCGATCTTCTGCATGTGTTCGCGGTTCTTGACCAGGTACGGCATCTCGAACATGCCGAATTCACCCACCGTTGAGGTCATCACGGTCGAGGGGATCGCCAGTTCCAGCGTGCCGAGGCGCAATTTCTGCATCATTTCGGCGTCGCTGCCTTGTTGGCTGGAGCCGAAGACGACGACCTGGGCCTTGTCGCCCAGGCGCTCGTTGGCGACGCGGGCGAACTCGTTCGCCGATTGTTCGAACAGGGAACCCGGGCCGCCCACATGGCCGAGACGGATCTGCATCTGGGCATGGGCTGCGCTGGTCAGACCGATGGCGGCCAGCGTGACCAGCCCGGTGGTGATGATTTTCTTCATCTTGAACATGGTGTTGTCTCCTCTCGTTGTAATGTTGCTCTTGCGCGCTGCGTTCGCGCCCAATCGACCCGGGCGCGATTCATTCCAGGTCATCACTCAGGCGGCGGCCTTCAGACCCGATTGCTGAGGATGTGCAGAGAAGTAATTCATCGCGGCCTGCACGCCGCTGTCCGTGACCCGGATGCCGGCCAGCTTGAGCCCCATCTCCACGCCTGACAGGGTCGCCATCAGGGTCAGGTCATTGCAGTCGCCCAGATGTCCGATCCGGAACATCCGGCCCTTGACCCTGCCCAGGCCGGTGCCCAGGGAAAGGTCGAATCGATCGTAGATCAGTTTACGCAAGGCGTCGGCATCGACCCCGGCGGGTGTGACCACACCGGTCAGTACCGGCGAGTAGACGCGCTGGTCGGCGCACTGGATAGGTAGGCCCCAGGCATTGACTGCGGCGCGCACGCCCTCGGCCCAGCGCAGATGACGGGCAAAGACCGCGTCCAGTCCATTGGTCAGCAGCATCTCGACTGCCTCGTGCAAGCCGTAGAGCAGGTTGGTGTTGGGGGTGTAGGGCCAGTAGCCGCTCTTGTTCATTTCGACGATTTCGTCCCAGGCCCAGAAGGCCTTGGGCAGAGTCGCGTTGCGGCTCACTTCCAGCGCCTTGGGCGACAAGGCATTGAAGCTGATACCCGGGGGCAGCATCAGACCTTTTTGCGAACCGCTGATCGTGACATCCACGCCCCATTCGTCATGGCGGTAGTCGGCGCAGGCCAGGCCGGAGATCGAGTCGACCATCAGCAGCGCAGGGTGGCCGGCCGCGTCTATCGCGCGACGGACCGCTGCGATGTCGGAGGTGACCCCGGTGGAGGTCTCGTTATGGACCACGCACACCGCCTTGATTTCGTGACCGGTGTCGCGCTTGAGCCGTTCCTCGATCAGGTTGGCCTGCACGCCGTGGCGCCAGCTCAGTGGCAGGCCGGTGTCGTCGGAGCCGGGCAGGGCGAGAAACTCGGTCCGCAGGCCCAGGCGGGTGGCCATCTTCTGCCATAGCGAGGCGAAATGCCCGGTCTCGTACATCAGTACCAGGTCACCCGGGCTCATGGTGTTGGCCAGGGCGGCTTCCCAGGCGCCAGTTCCGGAAGCAGGGTAGATCACCACCGGGTGACGGGTCCGGAAGATTTTCTGGATGCCAGCAAGCACCTGTAGGCCGATCATGCCGAACTCGGGGCCGCGATGATCGATGGTAGGCATGCTCATCGCACGAAGGATGCGATCGGGAACGGGGCTGGGGCCGGGAATCTGCAGGAAGTGCCGGCCGCTGGGGTGGGCGTCGAGGGTCAGCATGAATGTCTCTCTCCTTTTGGTATTCCTAGTTTTGCATACAAAATACTTTTGTCAATGAAAAATTGACTTATATCACCTATAATGCCGTCGTTATTAAAGCGTATTTTGAATACAAAATAGGTGGTTCATGACCAATCTGAACTCGATCCCGAGGCAGGCCTTGCACCAGGAGGTCGCGACCCGTTTGCGTCAGCGCATCATCGAGGGCGAGCTCGCCCCGGGTGCGAAGCTCAACGAGCGCGAACTGAGTGAGCGGCTGCAGGTGTCGCGTACGCCGCTGCGCGAAGCGGTCAAGATGCTGGCGGCCGAAGGCCTGGTCGAGTTGTTGCCCAACCGGGGAGCCGTGGTCGCGCAGATGTCCGAGCAGGATGTGATCGACACCTTCGAGGTCATCGCCGGCCTGGAAGGCATGTCCGGAGAACTGGCCGCAAAGCGGATCACCGAGGAGGAACTGGCCGAGATCCGCGCGCTGCATTTCGAGATGCTTGCGGCACATTCCCGGCGCGATCTTCCCGCCTACTATCGGTTGAACTCACGAATTCACGCCCAGATCAATGCGGCGGCGCGTAACCCGGTGCTGACCCAGACCTGGCAGACCGTCAACGCGCGGCTGCAGTCGTTGCGCTTTCGTTCCAACCTGGACGAAGGTAAGTGGCAGCAGGCGGTCAGGGAGCACGATGCCATGGTCGAGTTGCTGGCCGCGCGGGATGCCAGCGGGCTGCGAGAGTTGCTGGTGTCCCATTTGCTGGTCAAGCGCGATGCGGTGCTCGAACTGCTTCACTCCGGCCGTCTGTATGAAACCCGTAAGGAAGAATCATGAACCAGGCACCACCGACCGGTGTGCTGCGCGAGCGCTCGACCACCACGACTTCAGTTGCGGCCGGACTCAGTCCGGACATCGACGAACTCGCCCGACGCCTGACCCGGGAAACCGAGGGCGAGGTGATGTTCGACGCGGCTTCACGCGGCCGCTACGCGACCGATGCGTCGATTTACCAGATCATGCCGTTGGGGGTGTTCGTGCCCACGACCCAGCGCGATGTCGCGCTGGCGATCGACATCGCGCGTGATGCCGGCGCCCCCTTGCTGCCGCGCGGCGGCGGCACATCGCAGTGCGGCCAGACTACCGGGCCAGCGCTGGTGATGGATAACACCAAGTATCTTCGCAAGGTGCTCGCCTTCGACAAGGAAGCGGCCACGGTAGAGGTCGAGCCGGGCATCGTGCTCGATCACCTCAACGCGTACTTGAAACCACACGGGCTGTGGTATCCGGTCGATGTGTCGACCAGCGCGCAGGCCACGCTGGGCGGCATGGCCGGCAACAACTCCTGCGGCAGCCGCTCGATCGCCTACGGCAACATGGTGCACAACGTGCTCGGTGCCGACACCTGGCTCGCCGATGGCACCGAGCTGTCGCTGGGGCCGCTGGCCGGCCTCGGTTCCCGGGAGCGGGCGATCGCCGACTTCGTCAAGGGCTTGGCCGAGTCGCTGGCGCCCGAGATCGATACGCACTGGCCGCGGGTGATGCGACGGGTGGCCGGCTACAACCTCGACATCTTCCATCCGGTCAGCGAACGGCCTTACACCGACGACGGCAGCGTGAACCTCGCCCACCTGTTGATCGGTTCGGAAGGTACGCTGGCGGTGACCCGCAGCCTCAGGCTCAAGCTGTCCCCGCTGCCCAGGGCCAAGGTGCTCGGGGTGGTTAACTTCCCAACCTTCCACAAGGCGATGGATTCGGCCCAGCACATCGTCAAGCTCGGTCCGAGCGCGGTCGAGCTGGTCGATCGCACGATGATCGAGCTCTCCCGCGCCAATCCGGCCTTCCGTCCGGTGATCGAGTCGGCGCTGATCGGCGAGCCGGAAGCGATTCTGCTGGTCGAGTTTTCCGGCGACGACAAGGCGGCGTTGCTGCGCCAACTCGCGGCGCTGGTCGAGCTGATGGGCGACCTGGGATTGCCCGGATCGGTGGTCGAGATGCCGGACGATGGTCCGCAGAAGGCCTTGTGGGAGGTGCGCAAGGCCGGCCTGAACATCATGATGAGCCTCAAGGGCGACGGCAAGCCGGTGAGTTTCATCGAGGACTGCGCGGTGTCGCTGGTGCATCTGGCCGAATACACCGATCGCCTGACCGAGGTGTTCGCGAAGTATGGCTCGCGCGGAACCTGGTATGCCCATGCCTCGGTCGGCACGCTGCATGTGCGCCCTATTCTCGATATGCGCCGCGACGGTGCGGCCAAGATGCGCGCGATCGCCGAGGAAGCTTCCGAGCTGGTGCGCAAGTACAAGGGTGCCTTCAGCGGCGAGCATGGCGACGGCCTGTGCCGCGGCGAATGGATAGAGTGGCAGTTCGGGCCGAAGATCAACCAGGCCTTCCGCGCGATCAAGCAGCATCTGGACCCGGCCAACCGGATGAACCCGGGCAAGATCATCGATCCGCCGAAAATGGACGACAGCACGCTGTTCCGTTTTCCGCCGAGCTACAAGACCATCACGCTCAAGCCGGTGTTCGACTGGTCGGCCTGGGACGTCCAGAACGATCCGGTGACCGAAACTACGACCGCGCCGGGTAGCGGCGGCGACACTACCGGCGGCTTCGCGAAAGCGGTCGAGATGTGCAACAACAACGGCCATTGCCGCAAGTTCGATGCCGGCACCATGTGCCCAAGTTATCGGGTGACCCGCGACGAGCAGCACCTGACCCGGGGACGGGCCAACACGCTGCGCCTGGCGGTGTCCGGCCAGCTCGGTCCGGACGCGCTGACCGGTGACGACGTCAAGGCCGCGCTCGACCTGTGTGTCGGCTGCAAGGGCTGCAGGCGCGATTGCCCGACCGGTGTCGATATGGCCAAAATGAAGTTCGAGGTCCAGGCCCAGCGGCGCAAGCGTTTCGGTGTCTCGCTCAAGGACAGGTTGATCGCGCATCTGCCCGACTACGCCGGGCTCGCCAGCCGCCTGCCGTGGTTGTTCAATCTGCGCGACACGATTCCGGGCCTTGCTGCGCTCAGCGAGAAAGTGCTCGGCCTGTCGGCCAGGCGCAGCCTGCCCAAATGGCGCGGTGACACCTTCTGGCGCAACGCCCGCAGTCTCAGGCTCGCGAGTCGCGACGAGGTCCTCGCCGCGGACAAGGGCGTGGTGCTGTTCGTCGATACCTTCAATGGTTTTCTCGAGTCGGAAAACGCCATCGCCGCGGTTCGGGTGTTGCAAGCCGCCGGTTATGCGGTGCATGCGGCCAAGGGACAGGGCGGAGACAACCTGTGCTGTGGCCGGACCTATCTGGCCGCCGGCATGGCCGAAGAAGGGCGGGCCAAGGCCGGCGCGCTGCTCGACGCGATGTTGCCGTTCGCGAAGAAGGGCATCGCGATCGTCGGTCTCGAGCCTTCCTGCCTGCTCAGCCTGCGCGACGAGACGCTGGTGATGGGTTTCGGCGATGCGGCCCGTGTCGTGTCCGCCCAGGCCCTGCTGTTCGAGGAATTCCTGGTGCGGGAATCCGCCGCCGGGCGCTTCGCCCCCAAGCTTCGTCCGGCCGCCCGACCGATCAAGGTGCATGGGCACTGCCACCAGAAGGCGTTCGCGGCGGTCCAGCCGGTCATGGACATCCTCAAGCTGATCCCGGAGGCGAAGCCGGAGTTGATCGAAAGCTCGTGCTGCGGTATGGCGGGGAGCTTCGGTTATGAAGCCGCGCATTACGACGTGTCGATGAAGATGGCCGAACTGAGCCTGCTGCCGGCGGTACGCGCCGCACCGGATGCGCTGATCGTGGCAGACGGCACCAGTTGCCGTCACCAGATCGCGGATGGCGCCGGGCGCGAGGCGCTGCATGTCGCGCGGGTGCTGGCGGATCATCTTGTCGACCGCGGGGATGTTCGTTGACGTTTGTGCTGCAGATCCGCGAGCCGCTGCGGCCGGCCAACCCCGCGGCTCCGACAGTCACTCGCGCTGTCGCTGTAAGGCGCGCTTCGCTGCGCTCCCTGAACTCGCCCTTCGGGCTCAGGCAGCAGGGATCGCGGCCGCTACGCGCACCAACAGCGACATGCGTTCGGACTGAGTCGCCTCGGGGCTGGCCGACCGCAGCGGCTCGCTTCGCTTTACCGGGTCCCTGCGCAGGTCCTCGCACGACCTTCCTGCATCGGTTTCCTGCGCCGAGTTTCCATTCTCCGTCGATCTGGCAGTTGTGAGGCGGAACGAAGCGTTTGACCCGGTCGAGCGGAGCAGCCGATACTTCAGACCTTATGTACATTTCGATCAACCATCTTCATGACCAACAAGAATCTCTACGAAATACTGAAGGGCGGTTTTCCCGCCTCCGACCAGGCCCCGGCGCTGGAGACCGCCAAGGGCTTCGTCTATCGTTATGGTGACCTCGAGCGTGAAAGCGCCCGCTATGCCAACCTGTTCGTCTCGCGGGGGCTGGTGCCGGGTGACCGGGTGGTGGTGCAGGTCGAGAAGTCGCCGCAGGCCTTGTTCCTCTACCTCGGCTGCCTGCGCGCCGGGGTGGTGTTCGTGCCGCTGAACTCGGCGTATCAACGAAAGGAACTGGCCTATTTCATCGGCGACGCCGAGCCGCGAATCGTCGTCTGCGATCCGGCCGCCGAGGCCGAGCTGACCGCGATCGCCGCCGAACTCGGCGGCGCGACGGTGCTGACCCTGGACGAGGAGGGGCAGGGCAGTGCGAGCGCGTCGGCAGCCAGCATGTCGGACCACTTCGAAACCGTGCATCGCGAAGACGACGATCTCGCCGCGATCCTGTATACCTCCGGTACCACCGGACGGTCCAAGGGGGCGATGCTGACCCACCTCAATCTCGCCTCGAATGCCCGTACCCTGCATGCCTACTGGGGCTTCGTGCCGGGCGACGTGTTGCTGCACGTGCTTCCGATCTTCCACGCCCATGGCTTGTTCGTCGCCTGCCACTGCGCGCTGCTCAACGGCAGCCTGATGCTGTGGCAACCGCGCTTCGACGTTGATGCCGTGATGCGGCTGTTGCCACGCGCGACCGTGTTCATGGGCGTGCCGACGCTCTACACCCGTCTGCTCGACCAGCCCGGGTTCGGCCGGGAGACCTGCGCGAACATCCGCCTGTTCGTGTCCGGTTCGGCGCCCTTGCTCGCCGAAACCCATCGCAGCTTCTCGGAGCGGACCGGGCATGCGATTCTCGAGCGCTACGGCATGACCGAGACCGTGATGCTGACCTCCAACCCCTACGACGGCGAGCGCCGCGCCGGGACGGTGGGCTATCCGTTGCCGGGCGTCAGCGTACGCATCATGGACAACGACGAGAAGCCCCTGCCGAAAGGCGAGGTCGGCCATGTGCAGGTCAAGGGGCCGAACGTGTTTCCCGGCTACTGGCGCATGCCGGACAAGACCGCCGAGGAGTTCACCGCTGACGGCTTTTTCCGTACCGGTGATCTTGGCATGATCGACGATCGTGACTACATCATCCTGGTCGGTCGCTCCAAGGACTTGATCATCACCGGCGGATACAACGTCTATCCGAAGGAGATCGAGTCGTTCATCGACGATCTCGAAGGGGTCAAGGAGTCGGCGGTGATCGGCTTGCCGCACCCGGATTTCGGCGAGGCGGTCGCGGCAGTTGTGGTGCGCGAAGCGGGCGCTACGCTGGATGAACCGACGGTCATCGGCCGACTCAAAGGCGAGGTAGCCAATTTCAAGGTGCCGAAAAAGGTATTCTTCGTCGATGAGCTGCCCAGAAACACGATGGGCAAGGTCCAGAAGAATGTGTTGCGTGATCAATATTCCAAAGCGGAGGCAGGAAACCAGTGACCCCAGATGACATCGATCTCGCAGCAGGTCTGCTGCTCGAGGCCCGGACCAGCGGCCGACTGCTGGACAGCCTGCCCAACGGTTGCGTACCTGGCGACATCTCCGGCGCCTATGCGATCCAGGATGCGATCGCGGCCGCACTCGGCCCGGTCGGTGGCTGGAAAGTCGGTGCCAAGGGGCCGGACCAGGAACCCAACTGTGCGCCGATGCCGGCCTCGCTGATCCGCGCTGCGCCTTGCAAGATCGCGCCACCGCTGGTGGGCAGTTCCGGCATCGAGGCCGAGATCGCGGTGCGCTTCGCACGGGATCTGCCTCCCAGGGACAAAGCCTATACCCGCGACGAAGTCATCGCGGCGATCGGCTCCATCCATCCGGCGATCGAGATCGTGACCTATCGCCTGTCGGACGCCCCATCGCAGCCGCCGCTGGCGGTAGCCGCCGATTCCCTGGGCAACGGCGGTTTTCTTTATGGCGAAGGGCGTAGTGAGAATATCGAGATCGACCAGACTTTGCAGCCGGTGGTCCTGACGATCAACGGCGAGAAGGTGGCAGAGCGTACCGGTGGCAACGTAGCCGGCGATATCTTCCGGTTGCTGACCTGGCTGGCCAATCATGTCGCCCACCGCAGCGGCGGCCTGCGTGCAGGCCAGTTCGTCACCACCGGCACCTGCACCGGCTTGATCTATGCCGACGCCGGGAGCGAGGTGATCGCCGAGTTTCCTGGGCTGGGGACGGTCGAGATCCAGATTCAGGCCGATTGAGGCTTCGTAGGGGCGACTCATTGGGTCGCCCCTAACGGTCATGGAGTCGGTCCACCCCAGATCATGAAAGCCGCCATGACCGTGTCCCCCCCCCCCCACCCCGCACCCGCCCGCGGGCGAGGGGCGCGTAGTGAGTCGCCCCCGCG
>JAUVVG010000006.1 GCA_030604735.1 Azoarcus sp. | reverse complement strand
GCACCACGGCATCGGGCAACTGGTGACGCAGCAGGTCCAGCAGCAGGGTCGCGATCATCGGCCCGTGCACGATCAGGCCAGGATAGCCCTCGACCTCGGTCACATACTTGCGGTCGTAGTGGATGCGGTGACCGTTGAATGTCAGCGCCGAGTAGCGGAACAGCAACACGTCGTCGGGCACCCACTTCTTTTCCCAGGCCGAGCTCGCCGGCGCGGCCTTTGGCGGCGGGGCGACGTCGTCGGGCCTGGCCGCCTCGCGGTAGACGATGTCGTGGAACTCGGTCAGGGCGATATCGGATTCACCGTCACGACGGATCTCGTGACGCACCTTGACGAACACCAGCGGACCGGTCCGGCCAGTCTTCTCGCTGACGTCGTGGATGGTCGAGGTCCGCGTCATCGCGTCGCCGATCGCCAGCGGCTTGTGGAACTCGAACTGGCTGCCGGCCCACATCCGGCGCGGCAGCGGCACCGGGGGCAGGAAGCCGCCGCGTCTGGCGTGGCCGTCGGGACCGATCTCCGACTGGCGATGCAGCGGCAGGAAGTACAGCCAGTGCCACAGCGCCGGCAGCGGGGTGCCGATGGGTGGGCGTCCGGCGGGACGGTCGAAGGTGGCCGACAGCGCGGCATAGGGGGTGGCGGTGGCGATGTCGGAAACTTCCTCCGAGCGGCCGATCCATTCCTTGAGATTCATATGAGGTCTCCTGTGTCGTGAGATATCGATTCGCTTTCCTCGCCGTCGTCCAGGTGTTAAAGGCTGCGACCAGGAAGCGATTCATGGTTGTCGCTGCTTACTTCAGCGGCCAAGGCAGTTCGACGTAGTGCTGCAGTACGCCGCCCGGAAAGTCGAGGGTCAGGAAATGACCGAGGGTGGCCATGAAGGTGATGCAAAGGGCCATGTAGATCAGGCTGCGACCTGTCCCGAGCGCGGTCCTGGCGAGCAGGAAGGTCGTGATGAACACGCTGACCGCGATAATGAAGCCGACCAGTGCAGTCAAACCGAACAGCATCACGAACCACCCGACCGACGGCCAGATGCTGGTGCCGTCGTGGGCACCCTGAATCCTCGCCGCAAGCTCCTGATCGAAGTGCGCCGAGTGACCGGGCTTGGCCACCGCAAGCATCATGACGATGTAGGCGCTGAAGCCGACCATCACGACCGACGTATAGAACGGGAATACCGAGCCGAGGAAGGACAGGGGGGCGCTGCTGATGACACCGTAAATGAACGTCAGCAGCAGCAAGGCAGCAAAAACAAGTTGCGGACGACGCTCAGCCTTGGTTGCACCACCGAGCGCTGGTTTCTGCAAAGTTTCACCGCGAACCTCCTTCGCTACGGCACCCTCTTCGGACACGCGACTCCGCAACGCCATCAGCGTGGACACGATCGCCAGCGCACCGATGATCAGCACCCCTGGCCTCTGCACGAAGCTCCAGCCGTAGAACTGCAGCGCCTGATACAGGTAGTTCTCTACCTGGCCCGAGAGCACGAAGCCGATCAGAAAGGCGGGCCTCGGCCAGCCGAAGCGGCGCAGAAAGATGCCGACGACGCCAACCGCAAAGAGCACCAGAAGATCGGTCAGGTCCTGGCGGGCCTGGAAGGCCGCGAAGCAGATGACCATGATCATGAACGGCGCGATCAGGTTGAATGGCACGAAGGTCAGCCGCGCAATCGGCACCGCAAGGAAGAAGCAGATGACTGCACCGAGGATGCTCGAGAACGCCAGCGTCCAGGCGATGGTGTAGGTGAGGTTGAGGTCGCTGGTGACCATCGACGGGCCGGGCTGCATGCCCAGCAACACCATACCCCCGAGGAACACAGCCATGCTTCCCGAGCCCGGAATGCCGAACAGCAGGGTGGGCATCAACGCCCCGCCCTGGAGCGCATTGTTGGCCGATTCCGGAGCGATCACGCCACGGATTTCACCCTTGCCGAAACCGGATGGGTCCTTGCTGGTCTGAACCGCATGCCCGTATGCGATCCAGTCGACCACACCGCCGCCGAGGCCGGGGATTGAACCGATGAAGGTCCCCAATGCCGAGCAGCGCAGAACCAGAAACCAGTTCTTCAGGGTGTCCGTGACGCCCTGAAGCCACCCCGCGCCAAGTCCCCCGCGGGACGCAATCGGCCGCGAGCGGCGAATCAACTCGGCAATTTCCGGAATCGCGAACAAGCCCAGGCCGACGATGACCAGCGGAATACCGTCCTGCAGGTAGTCAAGGCCCAGGTCGAAGCGACTCTCACCCGTGGCCGGCGCCGCGCCGATCGCCCCGACCATGAGTCCGAGCCCGCAGGCGATGACGCCGCGCATGATGCTATCGCCGGCAAGAACGCCGACCACCGACAGCCCGAGCAGGGCAAACATGAACAATTCGGCGGTGGAAAATGACAGGATCAGCGGCTTGGCAACCACCACAAAGCCCGTCAGCAGCACCGCACCGAACACCCCCCCCAGCAGGGATGCGGAGAACGCAGCACTGAGCGCCCGTGCCGCCTGACCCTTCTTGGCGAGTGGAAATCCGTCCAGCACCGTGGCCTGGCTCGCACTGGATCCCGGGATCCCCATCAGCACCGAAGTGAAGGTATCACCGGTCGGGGTGACTGCAACCATCCCCACCAGCATGGCAAGCGCCGACACCGGATCCATGCCATAGATGAAAGGCATCAGCAAGGACATGCCTGCAATGCCGCCCAGTCCGGGAAGGATTCCGACACCCAGGCCGACGACGATGCCTAACAACATGTAGGCGAAGTGCTCAAATGACAGGAGGCCTATGAACGCACTCTGCATTGCTTCAAGCATTGGAAACTCCATTCTGGTTGGTCATCGAAACGCCGCAGCAGCGATGCTCCGGACGGAGCCGTCTACCGGGCTTGCCTTGCGGCAAGCCCGGCCTTGCTGCAATCGATGGGCCTTGCTTAAGCTTCAGAAGCGCGTGTTGTAGTCTTTCTCGAGCAACGCGCGCACCCAGTCCCGGGCCTCGGGGTCGATGGTGGTGCCGGCGGCAAACAAGGCCTCACCAGCAGAGTCGGTGACCTGCTCGTAGCCGCCGAGCGCTTCGTCCTTACCCGCCTGGTAGTCGGGATCCTCCCGCATCTGACGGACCGCTGAGCGATACGCTTCGACTACCGGAGCGGGCGTCGACTTGGGGAGCACCATCAGCTTCTGTGCGGGGAAACCCGCAATCAGGAATGCCTTGAAAGCGTCCCATTCGACGCCCTCGGGCCGGTTTCCGGTGACGATCTCGATCGCTTCGCTTACATGAGGGAGATCAGGAAAGTTCGGATCTCTGACAAGATTGCCGGCATCGTCCAGCACGCCCATGGTGAATAGAGGAATGGCCTTGCCCTCCTCGACCATTCCGATCGAGCTCTTGAGGTAAGCCGAAGTCGTCTGGAAATCGATGTTGGCCTCGCCGCGCTCGAACGCCAGCCGCCCCTCGCCACGACTCTTCATGCCGAAGACATGATTGACGTCAAGACCCAGCAGTCGAAAGGCGAGCAGCGGAACAAGATCGAGCGAGGTCGATCCCTGGCTTCCATAGACCAGACGTTGCCCCTTCAGCTTGCCAAGTTCCGCGAGCGATTTCACGCCCAGGTCGCTGTTGATGTAGACCACACCACCGGTCGGCGCGGCCAACACGACCTGCCAGTCCGTGTATTCGTACTTGACCCGCGCGTCACCGAGCAGGTAGGGGAACTGGGTGGACGCCGACGTACCCAGCACACTCAATCCATCCGACTTCGCCCGGGATGCAAACTGGTTGGCGCCGGTAATGGATCCCCCGCCCGGCACGTTTTTGACCACGACGTTAGGGCTGCCCGGCAAGTATTTCGCCAGATAGGGGGCGTTGAAGCGCGCCCAAGTGTCGGAGCCCCCACCCACTCCGAACGGGACAACGAACTCGATGGTCTTCCTGCTGAAATCGACTGCCTCGGCATGCACGGGCGCAACGAACGCAAGCGCTGCGAAGGCCAGGGTCATGTTCATGAAGCTGCGGCGGTTGATGGTTTTTTTGGTGGTCATGATGTCTCCTCCAGGTGGTTCAGTCTTTAATGGGGTATTGCAACCCCTCGTGCCGCACTTGAATCGCTTGCGGCCTGGCTTCTATGCTGCAGTTGCTGGTTGCTGGTTGCTGGTTGCTGGTTGCTGATTGCTGAATGTTCATGTCGTTTTCTTGAAACGGTTGAGTCGCGACATGCCGGATCCAGCCCCGGCGGAATGGACAAAAAGGTCAGAATCGAATTTGGGCAACGGCATTTCCTCCATTTTGATCGGCGGGGTATGCGATGAAGACCTCGCCGCTGAGGAGAGGCCGAGCAGAGGTCACGAGCGAGGCCCCTGCAATACGCGAGCCGCCGCCCAGCGGGTCAATGACAAGCTCGAGTTGGCATGCCATGGTTCCGCTGGGATGTTCGATCACGACCTCGGCAGGTCGGTCACAGTCGAACTCGGCAAGAGCCTCTGCGACCGTGTCCGTCGTATGACATGCCGCTGCAAGGGCTAGCGCGCCGGAGGCGGCATGTACCGGATGGCAACTCGTGGGAACGAAATAGCGTGACGCGATCGTTCCGCCATGCCGTGGCGCGGAGAGTAACGCGATCTTGGGAATACCGCGGCCGGGGGCGTCATCGAGTCCCATCATGCGCGCGGCGGCGAGACGGATCTCTTCCAGGCGTTGCATGAAGCCCTTGTCTTCATCAAGCTCTAGGGTCGTTTCGTGCCCGCTCTTGCCCAAGGCCTGCGCCTGCACGAACACGATGGGAATGACGAAATCGATGCAGCTCACCGGCAAACCATCGATCACATCCCGGGGGTTTCCGGTGGGCAACAGCCGCCCGGTCCTGGTGCCGACCGGATCGATGAACCTCAGGCTGATGGGAGCGCTCGAACCGGGCACGCCGTCCAGGCGAAAATTGCCGCTGTACGTGACCTTGCCGCCGGGCGTTTGCACCGTTGCCTCGACCACCTTGCCACTGTTGATATTGAGGATGCGCACCGTGGTGCTCGGTGACGAGGCCGCCACGATGCCCTGCTCCAGTGCGAACGGAGCAACGCCGGCCAGCATGTTGCCGCTATTGGGCAGCACGTCGACCAGGTCGCGCGCCACGGAGACTTGGGCAAACAGATACTCGACGTCCGCTATCGGGTTACGGGACGGACCGACGATCACCACCTTGCTGCTGAGGTCATTGCCCCCGCCCATGCCGTCGATCTGACGAACGTCGGGTGATCCCATCGCCGCCAACAGCATCCGGTCGCGCATTGTCGAATCAGCGGGAAGACTTTCGCTGAGGAAGAACAGGCCCTTCGACGATCCGCCGCGCATCAGAACGCAAGGTATGCTCATCATGCGATCCTCTCCTGCTCATGTTTATCTTGAGTAACGATACTAATGAGCTCATAAACAAAGATGAAATGCATTAAACGGTGATTTAATTGCGTTTCCTGCATAAGATAACCACTACAGGCAGAACCACTGCGGGAGCGGGTAAATGAAGATCGACTTCGACGGGATTCAGGCATTTGTTGCGATCGCCGAACTGGGCGGGTTCAGCAAGGCGGCCGAGCAATTGCACGTCACACAAACAGCGCTCACTCGCCGCCTGCAGAAGCTCGAGGCGTATCTGGACGCGCGCCTGCTCGACCGCACCACCCGTTACGTCGAACTGACCGCGGTAGGGCGCGAGTTCCTGCCTCAAGCGCGAGCGATCGTGAGCGACATGACGCATGCAGTCGAGCGCCTAAAGGACATTTCTCAGCACTCCCGTGGGCGCGTCAGCATCGCCTGCGTCCCGACGATTGCGGCCGAGGTCCTGCCGTCAGTCATGGCGGACTACGCCCAGACTTATCCTGGTAATCGCATACGTCTGGTGGACACCACGGCATTCGGCGTGCGGGATGCCGTTCTGCACGGCCAGGTGGAAATGGGGATCGGCGTGCCGACGGAGAGCCATCCGGATCTGGTGGAGACCCTGCTTCTTGAAGAACCGATGATGTTCTTTTGCCGCGAGGAGCATCCGCTTAGCCAGCGGGAATCGCTGACCTGGGCCGACATGCGGGAATCCAACCTGATCGTCGTCAGCAGCATGACCGCCACGCGAATCTTCGTGGACTACCAACTCGCCAAACGCGGCGTCAGCATGAGCGGACGCTACGAGGTGCAACACCACTCGACAGCCGTCAGCCTCGTCGCAGCGGGCGTCGGCGCGGCAATCCTGCCGGCATCGGCCATGTCCGTGGCGGGTCGACCCGGTATGCGCCGCATCCTGCTGACGGGGCCGGTCGTCAAACGCAAAGTCAATCTGATGCGACGCAAGAACACAACGCTTTCTCCGGCCGCGGCAGCATTCTTCGATCTGCTGTTGCAGCGACGCCGCTCCGACTAGTAGATCGTTCCAAAAATTGAGGCGGCCTCTGTTTTTCTGGACTCGAATCTGGGGTAAACCCGTGGCCAGAAAAACAGAGGCCGCCTCAAGAATTGGCGGGAGTCGCCTACCCAACTCTGGGACGCAAGGCTGAGGTCTTCTGCTTACCGCTGTTCGTTGCCTTCAGCCCGGATGGTGCAGTTGGTAATCGCTCTGCGACTGGGCGGTGAGGTAGGGCGCGTTCTCATTCGCCATTCCGAAAGCGCGCGCGCCCCAAGTGACTATCGGAGCTGAGGCCGATCTGATGCGCCGGGCATGTGGTTGGCTACGCCGTGGGGAATGCGTCAGATCGAGTCCAGAAATCGCCGCCGGGCGCGATTGAACTGTGCCGGCTGTTCGACACAGGTCATATGCGCAGCGTCCGAGATGACGACCAAGGTCGATTCGCCCAGTTCCCGATGCATGTCGAGCGCTGCGGCAAGTGGTGTGCCGATATCGTATTCCCCGACCATCACCAGCGCCGGACAAGCGATCTCATGCAGTCGTTCGGTGGTATGAACGTCTGCAATCGCCGCGCAGCAACCGCACCAACCCTTCACCGATGTCTGTCGAATCATGGATGCGATGCGTTCGGTCTCGCGCGGGTTGTCCGTTCGGAAACGCTCGGTAAACCAGCGTGAGATGGCGGGTTGCACCAGCGAATCGATGCCTTGTTCCCGCGCGACGCGAATACGTTCGGCCCACATCGATGCCGGCGTGCTGGTATGCGCACTGGTGGTGTCGGCCAATACGAGCGAATGCAACCGGGCGCCGTGCTGCAAGGCGAACACCTGCCCAATCATGCCCCCCATGGAGAAGCCCACCCAGTGGGCCTTGTCCACTCCGACGTGATCCATCAGTTTCAGGGCATCGTCTGCGAGCAACTCGAGCGTATAGGGCGCCTCCGACGCTCTGCTGGCGCCATGGCCGCGCGTGTCATAGCGCAGCAGTCGGTAGTTGCCTTGCAGCGCGTCCAGCTGGTAGTCCCACATCGCCTGAGTGCAACCCAGCGAGTGAGACAGGATTACCCAGGGTCCTTGCTCTCCGACGATGGAGTAATCGATTTCGATACCGTTTATCGTAGTACGCACAGAAACCTCCGTCGTTCATTCGGGCTGGATGTTGGCCGCGTCGGCGATTCGCTTGAACTTCGCGACTTCAGCCTCGATGAGTTCACCGAAAGCGTCGGGGGAACTTGCTGCGATAGCGACGCCCATCTGACCCAATCGCTCCTGTATCTCCGTGGATTGCAGGATGGCGACCAGCTCCTGATTGAGAAGATCGATCGTTGACGCGGGCGTCTTTGACGAGACCAGCAAGCCGTACCAGAACGTCCATTCATAGTCCGGCAGGCCCGACTCCGCAGCCGTCGGCACATCGGGCAAGTCCGGCATGCGCTCGCGTCCCGTCACGGCCAGGGCCTTCACCCGACCAGCCTTGACGAGTTCGGCGGCCGTCACATAGGGCGCCAGTGTGAAGTCCACCCGACCAGCAAGTACTTCGGTCAGGGCATCGCTGACACCCCGGAAGGGGACATGGAGCACATCGATGTCGGCTTGCTGTTTCAGGAGCTCTGCGCCGAAATGAGTGCTGCTGCCTACCCCTGCGGATGAGTAGGTCAGACCTCCGGGATTCGCTCTTGCATTGGCAAGCAATTCTTCCAGCGAACCCGCTTTCGAGTCGATGGGAGCGACCAACAGCGCCGGGCCATCTCCGATCAGGGTGACGGGCGAGAAGTCCTTCAAGGTGTCATAGCGGACTTCGCGATAGACGGCCGGCGCGGTGGCATGTGCCGGCGTAACGCTGAGTAGCGTCGTGCCGTTGGGTGGCGCAGACAGCACATCCATCGCAGCCAACGTACCGCCGACGCCCGGTTTGTTGATGACGATGGCCGGTTTGCCCTGGCGCAGGGATAGTTGGTCGGCGATCAGTCGGGCACCCAGGTCGGGTATACCTCCCGGTCCAAAACCTACGACGAAACGGTAGGTCGAGGCGTCGGGGTTGATGACTGTCGGGTTCATTGGCTCAGCGGCGAGCGGGAGTGTGCTGCCGGCAGTGATTGCGCAGCCGACCAGAGTTGACTTGAGCAAAGTGGTGAACGTGCGGTGAACTCGGATGTTCATGGGTTGTCTCCTCTCATGATTTTCTTTGATACCGGGTGGACCCAGTGGGGACATTCTCGTATTCCCTTCCTGGTCCGAATAGTCACTATTTCCACTAGGTGGAATGCTATGACTAGCCGGCAGAGCGGGTGTCTTCACTTGCCAGCCGCCAAAAGCGGCTATATAGGGAAGTGAATAGGGTCAGAAAGCCGCCTATGACGGTGAAGGTCGGCACCGGGACGAGCGTCATCGAAAAGCTGCTGATTCATCTCGTCCCAGCGGCCCATCGCTTGTGTCTCGTTCAGCGGCTCGGCGTGATAAGTGCTGCTTTCTCGAACGGAGCTGGCTTGCATGGCGTAATGCCAAGGTCTCTAACTCGATTCGCTGCACGCCGGTGGTCATGACCGCTGGCGGGGGAGGAGACGGTGAGCTCGATGCAGTTCGGTATAGACATCGTCCTCGGCGAGGTCTAGACAGAGGCTCATGGTCGGGTGCAACAGGATGGAAGGCGGTGATCCGCATGTTGATGCCGCACCACCGTACCGCACAACGCACCGGGTCATTTTCGACGCCAAGCTGCGATGACAGCGATTACTGGACGGTCGACGTTGAAAACCATTGGGATGCTTGAGTTCCGATAGCAGCCCTCTGGCCACAGTCGATCGCTGGCAGCGGGCGCCCTTGAGCTCAAGTCCTCAGGGTGGCAGAATGCGCGCTTTCCCGGCGATCCGGGATGGTGTGACACGTTTGTTTTTTGAACCCATGAAGTCATTGGTTTTCAGTGACGAAACGTTGTCGTGAAGCACCCAGCCTTTTCCGCCATCGATGCATTGCAAGGATCCTCCGTGAAGTATCTCTCCACCCGCGGGCATGCCGCCAAGGCCGAGTTTTGTGACATCCTCCTGGGCGGCCTCGCGCCGGACGGGGGGCTGTACCTTCCGGAAACCTATCCGCAGATCTCACGCGAAGAGCTCGCCCGCTGGCGTTCGCTCTCGTATGCCGAACTCGCCTTCGAGATTCTTTCGAAGTTCATCACTGACATCCCCGTGGTTGACCTCAAGGCGCTCTGCGACAAGACCTATACCGCAGAGGTCTATCGTTTCGCCCGTCCTGGCGATGATCCGGCCGACATCACTCCGGTGCGCTGGCTGGAACCCGGCAAGCTCGCACTGCTCGAGCTGTCCAATGGCCCGACGCTGGCCTTCAAGGACATGGCGATGCAGTTGCTCGGCAATCTGTTCGAGTACGTGCTCGCCAAACGTGGTCAGGAGATCAATATCCTCGGCGCGACCTCGGGCGATACCGGCTCGGCCGCCGAGTATGCGATGCGGGGCAAGCACGGGGTGCGCGTGTTCATGTTGTCGCCGCACGGCAAGATGAGCGCGTTCCAGCGCGCCCAGATGTATTCGCTGCAGGATGACAACATCTTCAACATCGCCGTGACCGGAATGTTCGATGACGCCCAGGACATCGTAAAGGCGGTCTCCAACGATGCCGCCTTCAAGGCGCAATATCGGATCGGTGCAGTGAATTCGATCAACTGGGCGCGTGTTGCCGCGCAGATCGTCTATTACTTCAAGGGCTACTTCGCCGCGACCCGCTCCAACGACGAGGAAATCGCGTTCGCCGTGCCGTCCGGCAATTTCGGCAATATCTGCGCCGGCCATATCGCGCGGCAAATGGGCTTGCCCATCGGTCGCCTGGTGCTGGCCACCAACGAGAACGACGTGCTGGATGAGTTCTTCCGTACCGGTGTCTACCGTCCGCGCGGGACAGCCGAGACCCATGTCACGTCGAGCCCGTCGATGGACATTTCCAAAGCCTCCAATTTCGAGCGTTTCGTGTTCGATCTGGTCGGGCGCGATCCTGCAGTGGTCGCCGCGCTGTGGAAGGAGGTGGATGCGGGCGGGGCTTTCGACCTGAATGGCACGCCACATCTGGCGAATCTGCCGTCGTTCGGCTTCGTGTCCGGTCGCAGTACCCATGCCGAACGTCTCGCGACGATCCGTCGGGTGTGGGAGGATTACGGTGTGATGGTCGACACTCATACCGCGGACGGCATCAAGGTCGCGCAGGCCTGCGGTGATCTCGGCATGCCGGTGGTCGTGCTCGAAACCGCGTTGCCGGTGAAGTTCGCCGAGACCATCCGCGAAGCCCTGGATCAGGACCCGGAGCGTCCGCAGGAACTGGAAGGCATCGAGGCCTTGCCGCAACGCGTGGAAGTGATGGCGCCCGATGTCGAGGCGATCAAGCACTTCATCGTCGACAAGGTCGATGGCTGACGGCAGCCGAGAGTCACCGCCTCAGCGCATCACTTTCTACTCCTCGACATGCCGTAATGAGAGGTCGAGCGCCCGGACATCCTTTGTCAGGCTCCCGATCGAAATCCGGTCTACGCCGGTCTCGGCTATCTCGCGAACCCGTTCGAGATTGACGCCACCGGACGCTTCCAGTTCGGCGCGGCCGGCGTTGATCTTGACTGCCTCACGCATGGTCTCGAGGTCCATGTTGTCGAGCAGGATCATCTTCGCGCCGGCGGCGAGTGCTTCTTCCAGTTGATCCAGTCGCTCGACCTCGACTTCGATGAAGACGTTGGAGGGCGCGATCTCGCGTGCCTTGGTCACGACCTGGGCAATCCCGCCGGCGGCGATGATGTGGTTTTCCTTGATCAGGATGCCGTCGTAGAGGCCGATGCGGTGGTTCAATCCACCGCCGGTCGCGACCGCGTATTTCTGGGCGAGCCGCAGTCCGGGGAGGGTCTTGCGGGTGTCGACGATGCGGGCCGACGTGCCGGCGATCGCGTTGACGAAGGTCCGGGTGATGGTGGCCGTACCCGACAAGAGCTGAAGAAAATTCAGCGCGGTGCGTTCGGCGGTCAACAGTTCGCGCGCGCCTGCGACTACGTCGCACAGCGCTTGGCCCGGTTCGACCTCTTCTCCGTCACGCACATGCCAGATCACGGTCGCGGTCGGATCGAGCGCGGCAAAGGTCGCGTCGAACCAGGCGGTACCACAGACCACCGCCGGATCGCGTGTGATCACGCGGCCACGCGCGTCGGTCTGGGACGGGATCAGTTGCGCGGTGAGGTCGCCGGTACCGACATCCTCGGCCAGGGAGGCGGCGACGTTGCGCTGGATCTCGATTCGAAGTTGCTCGGTAACGGTCATTTAGGGTCTGGCCTGTGTGTTTGTCCGGGGTGTTCCGATTCTAGCATCCAGCGCCGGCAGCCCGGTTTCCGCGGGACGATCTCATGCGCTGGGATTACCTGCCTGGACCACCCAGCCGTTGAACACCCCGCGGGCGGTCTCGAGCACTTCGCTGGCGGTCAGCCCGATCGGGCCGATCCCCTCTCTGGCCAGCCGGTCGGCCGCCGCACCATGCAGATGAACCGCCGCGAGGAGGGCTTTTTCCGGGGGCCAGTGCTGTGCCAGCAAGCTCGCGATCAGGCCGGTCAGCACGTCACCCATGCCCGGCGAGGCCATGCCCGGGTGGCCGGTGGTGTTGATGAACCAGCGTCGATCGGGATAGGCGATGAAGCTGCCGCAGCCCTTGAGCAAGACCAGCGCGTTAAGCTTCCCGGCCAGGGTCAGAGCCGCGTTCATGCGATCACGTTGAATGGTGGCGGTGCTCACCCCGAGCAGTCGACCCGCTTCGCCGGGATGAGGCGTGATCAGCGTGGGCGCCGTGCGTTGCCGGCAGCGCCCGACATGTTCCGGATGCATGGCGATCAGGTTGAGCGCATCGGCGTCGATGACCAGCATCCGGTCGGATTCGAGCGCCTGGATCAGGAGGGTGTCCGCATCCGATTCGCAGCCCAGTCCGGGGCCGATGGCCAGTACGCTCGCCTGGGACAGAACCTGCTCCGGCGTGCGCAACATCATCTCGGGCTGCAAGGGGTCGATCGCGGGTGCCTCGCGGTCGAGCAGGCTGACATAAACCCGACCCGCGCCCAGCTTGAGTGCGGCCCGGCCGGCCAGCAGCGCGGCTCCGTTCATGCCGTGCGCACCGCCGACGATGCCGACCTCGCCGAAGCTGCCCTTGTGGGTGTTGTACAGCCTGGGATGCAAGTGACTGCGAAACAGCGCGGGATGGATGCGATGGCCTTGCGCGGACAGGTGCGTCGGCACCTCGATATCGAGTTGCCGCACGATCAGATTGCCGGCGTGATCCGGCCCGTCCAGGGTGAGCAGACCCGGCTTGAGCGCGATGAAGGTCAGCGTGTGGGTGGCCTTGAAGGCGATGCCGAGCACTCGTCCGGTATCGGCGTCCAGGCCACTCGGGATGTCGATCGCCATACGCGGCACATCGAGCGCATTCAGCGCAGCGATCCACTCTGCATAGTGACCTTCGATCGGACGTTGCAGTCCAATGCCGAACATCGCGTCGGCGACCAGGGCCCAGCCTTCGTCGGGTGGCGCGGCGGGAAGGGTTTTCTCGACCGAGCCTCCGGCATCGAGCCAGGCTTGATGCGCCATGGCCGCGTCCGCCGGCAGACGGGCGGGGTCGCCATCGAAGACCAGGGTCACGGCGCGCTTGGCCTGCAGCAGCCGGCGTGCCATCACGAAGCCGTCGCCACCGTTGTTGCCGGGGCCGCAGACGACCAGGATCGGACCGCTGCGGTCCATCGTCAGGCGGAAAGCCTCTTCGGCTGCGGCACGGCCGGCACGCTCCATCAAGGAGGGGTCCGCGTTTGGGATGACTTCTGCCTCGATCGCGCGAATGCCGGCAACCGTATAAATCGGCTGGAGGGGAGCGAACATGGTGACTCCGGGGAAGGCGAAAGCCTGAATTGTAGGGCCGACGTGATGCCGGATGATTTCAGTGATCGGCGCCGCGGCGTTTCTCGATCCGGGTTTCCTGAAGCAATTCGATCTCGCCTATTTCGTTGAACCCTTCCAGCCGGACGGTGAAGCCCCAGAGTCGTGCGAAATGCTTCATGACCTGATCGGCCGAATCGCCTAGCGGCCGAAGCTGATAGGGTTGGTAGCGGAGCGTGATCGAGCGGTCACCGCGGAGGTCTACATTCCAGACCTGGATGTTGGGCTCGCGACTGCCGAGATTGTATTGCTCGGACATGATCTCGCGGATTCGACGATAGCCGATGTCGTCATGGATGGCGGTGACCTTGAGTTTGTCCTGGCGATCATCGTCGAGCACCGCGAAGAGCTTGAAATCGCGGATCACGGTCGGCGACAGGAACTGGGCGATGAAGCTCTCGTCCTTGAAGTTGCGCATCGCAAAGTCGAAGGTCTCCAGCCAGTTGCTGCCTGCGATTTCGGGAAACCAGCGGACGTCCTCGTCGGTGGGCTGCTCACAGATCCGCTTGATGTCGCGCCACATCGCGAATCCCAGGGCGTAGGGGTTGATGCCGTTGTACCAGCGTTCGTTGTAAGCCGGTTGATAGACCACATTGGTGTGCGACTGCAGAAACTCGAGCATGAAGCTGTCCGCGAGCAGGCCCTCGTCGTAGAGCTGGTTCAGGATGGTGTAGTGCCAGAAGGTCGCCCAGCCCTCGTTCATGACCTGGGTCTGGCGTTGCGGAAAGAAATACTGCGCGATCTTGCGCACGATCCGGACGACCTCGCGCTGCCAGGGTTCGAGCAAGGGGGCATGTTTCTCGATGAAATAAAGCAGGTTTTCTTCCGGCTCCAGTGGAAACTTGCGATCCGGCACACGGTCCTGCCGGATATCCATCTGGGGCAGGGTGCGCCACAGTTCGTTGATCTGGCTCTGCAGGTACTCCTCGCGTTCCTGCTGACGCATTTTCTCCTTCGCCAGCGACAGTTTCTGGGGACGGCGGTAGCGGTCCACCCCGAGGTTCATCAACGCGTGGCAGGAGTCGAGCAAGAGTTCGACCTCCTCCTCGCCGTAGCGCTCCTCGCACTGGGTGATGAAGTTGCGCGCGAACAGCAGGTAGTCGATGATCGCGTCGGCATTGGTCCAGGTCTGGAACAGATAGTTACCCTTGAAAAAGCTGTTGTGGCCGTAGGCCGCGTGAGCGATCACCAAGGCCTGCATCGTCAGCGTGTTTTCCTCCATCAGATAGGCGATGCACGGGTTGGAGTTGATCACGATCTCGTAGGCGAGACCCATCTGGCCCCGTCGGTAGCCTTTCTCGGTGGCGAGAAAGTGTTTGCCAAAGGACCAGTGATGGTAATTGACCGGCATTCCGACCGACGCGTAGGCGTCCATCATCTGTTCCGAGGTGATCAACTCGACCTGGACCGGATAGGTGTCGAGGCCGAAGGCGCCTGCTACCCGTGCGATCTCCTGGTGATACTGGTCGATCGCCTCGAAACTCCACTCGGAGGTTTCGGGGAGGGTCACGCGTTTCTGTGCTGGACGGCTCATGCGAGGCTCTTCTTGAACAGTTCCCTGAATACCGGGTAGATTTGCGCCGGTTCCTCGATGTTCTGCATTGCGAAATTGGCGTGACTGCCGAGCAATTTTTCGTACTCCCGCCATAGGTTCTGCGGCTCGCCCGGGGTGATCTCGATGTAGGCGAAATACTGGCACCAGGGCAGGATCCGGGTGGACAGCAGCTCGCGGCAGATCGGCGAGTCGTTGTCCCAGTTGTCGCCGTCGGAAGCCTGGGCGCCATAGATGTTCCAGGCGCCGCCGGCATAGCGATCGGCGATGATGTCATGCATCAGGTTGAGCGCGCTCGAGACCACCGTGCCGCCCGATTCGCGGGAGTGGAAGAACTCGTCTTCATCGACCTCCTTGGCGATGGTGTGATGCCGGATGAAGACGACTTCGATGTGCTCATAGCTTCGGGTCAGGAACAGGTAGAGCAACATGAAGAAGCGCTTCGCGGTCGCCTTCTTCTGCTCGTCCATCGAACCGGAAACGTCCATCACACAGAACATGACCGCCTGCGTCGTCGGTTTCGGCACCCGGATCCGGTTGTTGAAGCGCAGGTCGAAGCTGTCGATGAACGGGATGGCTTCGATCTTGGTGCGCAGTCGCGTGATCTCCTCGCGCAGAGCGATGACGCGCTCGTGCTCATCCCCCCATGACTCGACCGCCTCGGCGAGCTCTTTCTGCAACTCGCGCAGCCGCGCCTGGAAGGGCGCGCCGAGCGCAAGACGCCTGCCGAGCGCGCCCCGCATCGAGCGCACGATGTTGATGTTGGCGGGCGAGCCGTCACTGGTGAAACCGGCCCGCTGGCTCTTGAAATCGGTGATGCGGGCAAGCTGGGTGCGTATCAGGTTGGGCAGGGCGAGGTCGTCGAAGAAGATGTCGAGAAACTCCTCCCGCGAGAGATGGAAGACGAAGTCGTCCTCGCCTTCGCCCTCATTGCTGGCACGACCGCCACCGCCCCCGCCGCCTCCGCCGCCGGAGGGGCGTTTGATCTTGTCGCCGCTCATGAACTGGTCGTTGCCGGAAAAGACCTGCTCCCAGATCCCGCCCGAACCATGCTGGAAATGCGGTTCGCTCAGATCATGCGCCGGAATCGAGACGTCCTCGCCATTGTCGAGGTCCCGGATCGAGCGCTCGCCAATCGCGTCGTTGACCGCGCGCCGAATCTGCTTCTTGAACCGGCGCAGAAAGCGTTGGCGATTGACCGCGCTCTTGCGCTTGCTGTCGAAGCGTCGATCGATGATTCGGACCATTCAGCGCCCCAGTCCAGGTCGGTTCGGAAAACGGATACGGCTCGAAATGCGGCTCAAGAGGACTTGCGGACCCGCAGGTACCATTCGCACAGCAGCCTGACCTGCTTCTCGGTGTAGCCCTTGTCTATCATCCGGTCGACGAAGTCCTGGTGTTTCTTCTGCTCGTCGATGCTGGCCTTGGCATTGAAGCTGATCACCGGCAACAGGTCTTCCGTGTTCGAGAACATCTTCTTCTCGATCACGCCGCGTAGTTTCTCGTAGCTGGTCCAGCTCGGGTTCTTTCCGTCGTGCTTCGCACGTGCGCGCAGCACGAAGTTGACCACCTCGTTGCGAAAGTCCTTGGGGTTGCTGATGCCGGCGGGCTTCTCGATCTTTTCGAGTTCGTCGTTCAGTGAAGCGCGATCGAGAATCTCACCGGTATTTGGATCGCGGAATTCCTGATCCTGGATCCAGAAATCGGCGTATGTGACGTAACGGTCGAAGATGTTCTGGCCGTATTCGGAGTAGCTCTCGAGGTAGGCGGTCTGGATCTCCTTGCCGATGAATTCGGCATAGCGCGGGGCGAGGAACTCCTTGATGTAACCGAGGTATCGCGCCTCGGTTTCGGGCGGAAACTGTTCCCGCTCGATCTGCTGTTCGAGGACGTACATCAGGTGCACCGGGTTGGCCGCGACCTCGCGGTGATCGAAGTTGAAGATCTTGGACAAGGCCTTGAAGGCGAAACGGGTGGACAAGCCGGTCATGCCTTCGTCGACGCCGGCGTAATCGCGATATTCCTGCAGGCTCTTCGCCTTGGGATCGGTGTCCTTGAGATTCTCGCCGTCATAGACCCGCATCTTCGAGAAGATGCTGGAGTTCTCGGGCACCTTGAGGCGTGACAATACCGCGAACTGGGCCATCATCTTGAGGGTGTCGGGCGCGCATGGCGCCTGCGACAGCGAGCTGTGCGCGAGCAACTTGTCGTAGATCCGGATCTCGTCCGATACCCGCAGGCAGTAGGGCACCTTGACCGTGTAGATACGGTCTAGGAAGGCCTCGTTGTTCTTGTTGTTCTTGAACGCGACCCACTCGGATTCGTTGGAATGGGCCATCACGATGCCGTCGAAAGGAATCGCACCGAAGCCTTCCGTGCCCTTGTAGTTGCCTTCCTGGGTCGCGGTCAGCAGGGGGTGGAGGACCTTGATCGGTGCCTTGAACATCTCGACGAACTCGAGCAGGCCCCGGTTGGCGAGGCAGAGCCCGCCCGAATAGCTGTAGGCGTCCGGATCGTCCTGGGAATATTGCTCGAGCTTGCGGATGTCGATCTTGCCGACCAGCGACGAGATGTCCTGGTTGTTCTCGTCGCCCGGTTCGGTCTTGGAGACCGCGATCTGGCGCAGCACCGAAGGCCGCAGCTTGACCACCCGGAAGCGGGTGATGTCGCCACCGAATTCGTTGAGGCGCTTGACCGCCCAAGGGCTCATGATGGTATTCAAATAGCGGCGCGGAATGCCGAAATCGTCTTCCAGCAACTTCCCGTCTTCCTCCGCGTCGAAGAGACCGAGCGGAGACTCGTGTACCGGCGAGTCCTTGATCGCGTAGAACGGGACTTTCTCGATCAGCGTCTTGAGCTTTTCAGCCAGTGACGACTTGCCGCCGCCGACCGGGCCGAGCAGGTAGAGGATCTGCTTCTTTTCCTCCAGTCCCTGGGCGGCATGACGGAAGTAGGACACGATATGCTCGATGACCTCTTCCATCCCGTAGAAGTCGCGGAAAGCCGGATAGAGCTTCAGGACCTTGTTCGAGAAGATGCGCGACAGCCTCGGGTCGAGGCGGGTGTCCACCAGTTCGGGCTCCCCGATCGCCATCAGCATTCTTTCGGCTGCGGTCGCATAGGCTGACGCATCCTGCTTGCACAGTTCGAGATATTCCTGGATCGACATCTCTTCCTGTCTGTCCGCTTCGAAGCGGGCCTGATAGGCATTGAAGATACTCATGCAAGCTCTCCTTGTTCAATTCGGTGGGCCGACAGCGGGGTGGCATCTGCTGCACCGCGCACGCTGCCTTCCTTTTCGCATTCCATTCTGCAGTACTTTGCGAGTCAGAGGGCGGGCTCCCGGGTCTAGTTCCGTGTTGCCTGGAAATGAGCGCCGCGTCCATTATGGCCACGATTTCGGGCTGGAAGGAAGCAGTCAGGGCTGTGTTAGAATGCCCGTTTATTTTGAAAATTCGAGGTGTCGCGCCGGTAGGTCGGGTCTTTCGCAGACCGAGCCGATCGATCGTCGCGGCGCTTCATTACTTCGACTTGTCAGGGATGAATTGATGCAGAACAACCAGGAAACCCAGAGCGCGCTGGAGCGGCGTATCGACATGTCCGTGCCGATGGCCGACATCGACAAAGAAGTTGAAAACCGTCTCAAGCGCCTGGCGCGTACCGTCAAGATGCCGGGTTTTCGGCCGGGCAAGGTGCCGATGAAGATCGTCGCCCAGTCCTATGGCCATCAGGCCCGTTCCGAGGCGATCGGCGCCGCGGTGGAAAAGAGCTTCGGTGAGAAGGTGCGTGAACAAAACCTGCGTGTGGCGGGCTCCCCGCGGATCGAGCCACGCGAAGCGGCCAACGAGGAGACGCTCGAGTTCAGCGCGGTTTTCGAGGTTTATCCGGAAGTCGAACTGGGCGACCTGTCCAGTCAGAAGGTCGAGCGGCCGGTGCTGACGGTCGGCGACGCCGAAGTCGAGAAGACGCTGGACGTGCTGCGCAAGCAGCGCACGACCTTCGCCAAGGTCGACCGTGCCGCCAAGGAAGGCGACCGGGTCGTCATCGACTTCGTCGGTCGCAAGGATGGCGAAGAATTCGAGGGTGGCAAGGCCGAAGACTTTCCGTTCGTGATCGGCGCCGGGTCCATGCTTAAGGATTTCGAGACTGCGGTCCAGGGGCTGAGCGCGGGCGAATCCAAGACCTTCGACATGACCTTCCCGGAGGACTATCACGCGGCCAATCTCGCTGGCCAGTCGGTCCAGTTCGACATCACCGTGAAGGGCGTCGAGGCGCCGGTGCTGCCCGAGATCGACACCGATTTCGCCAAGGCGCTGGGCGTGCAGGATGGCGATGTAGCCAAGCTGCGTGAAGAGGTCAAGAACAACCTCGAGCGCGAGGTCAAGCGTCGCATCCAGTCCAAGGTCAAGGAACAGGTCATGGATGCGCTGCTGGCGGTCCATCCGATCGAAGTGCCGAGCGCGCTGGTCGAGGCGGAATCGCGCCAGTTGGCCGATAACGCCAAGCGCGACATGGAAATGCGCGGCATGAACGTCAAGGACATTCCAGTCAATCCTTCATGGTTCACCGAGCAGGCCCAGCGCCGTGTCAAACTCGGTCTGATCATGGCCGAACTGGTCAAGGCCAAGGAATTGTTCGCCAAGCCGGAGCAGATCCGAACTCTGGTCGAGGAAATGGCTCAGAGCTACGAAGACCCCTCCGAACTGGTCCGTTGGTATTATGCTCAGCCTGAGCGTCTGTCACAGGCCGAAGCGGTCGTGGTGGAAGACAACGTGGTCGAATGGGTGGTCTCGCAGGTTCAGACGACCGACAGCGAGATCGGCTTCGACGAATTGATGGGCAACAACACAGCAGCCTGAGCGCTGGCAAGGACGTCTTGATGAGCAATGCACCTGATGGCAGCAGCAGCTGGAACCCGGTCGGCCTCGGCCTGGTTCCGATGGTCGTCGAACAGAGTGGCCGTGGCGAACGTGCCTACGACATCTACTCGCGCCTCCTCAAGGAGCGGGTGGTTTTTCTCGTGGGCCCGGTCAATGACGTCACCGCCAACCTGATCGTGGCACAGTTGCTGTTTCTGGAGTCGGAGAATCCGGACAAGGATATCTACTTCTACATCAACTCTCCCGGAGGTTCGGTGACGGCCGGGATGGCGATCTACGATACGATGCAGTTCATCAAGCCGAATGTCAGCACGCTGTGTATCGGACAGGCGGCCAGCATGGGGTCCTTCCTGCTCGCCGCCGGAGAAAAGGGCAAGCGCTTCTGCCTGCCCAATTCGCGGGTCATGATTCACCAGCCTCTGGGGGGTTTCCAGGGCCAGGCGTCAGACATCGAGATTCATGCGCGCGAGATTCTCAGCATTCGTGCCCGTTTGAACGACATGCTGGCCAAGCACACCGGACAGCCGGTCGAGCGAATCGAGAAGGATACCGACCGCGACAATTTCATGAGTGCGGCGGAAGCGGTCGAGTACGGCCTGGTGGACAAGGTTCTGACGTCCCGCGCCGACACCTGACCCAGGAGAAAGATCGACCATGACCGAAAAAAAGACCGGCAGCGAGAAGCTGCTTTACTGCTCATTCTGCGGCAAGAGTCAGCATGAGGTCCGCAAACTGATCGCGGGCCCGTCGGTCTTCATTTGCGACGAGTGCATCGAGCTGTGCAACGACATCATCCGCGACGAGATGATGGAAAGCCCCGGTGCGGACAGCGACAAGGGCAGCCTGCCGACGCCGCGTGAGATCTGCGAGATCCTTGATCAGTACGTGATCGGTCAGACCCATGCCAAGCGGAATCTGTCGGTCGCGGTCTACAACCACTACAAGCGGCTACGCCACCTTTCCGGCGACAAGGACGAGGTCGAACTGTCGAAGAGCAACATTCTCCTGATCGGACCGACCGGTTCGGGCAAGACCTTGCTGGCGCAGACACTGGCTCGATTGCTCAACGTGCCGTTCGTGATGGCTGATGCGACGACGCTGACCGAGGCCGGCTATGTCGGCGAGGATGTCGAGAACATCATCCAGAAGCTGCTGCAAAAATGCGAATACGAGGTCGAGAAAGCCCAGCAGGGAATCGTCTACATCGATGAGATCGACAAGATCTCGCGCAAGTCAGACAACCCGTCGATCACCCGCGATGTATCGGGCGAGGGTGTCCAACAGGCCCTGCTGAAGCTGGTCGAGGGCACGACCGCGTCGATTCCGCCTCAGGGTGGTCGCAAGCATCCCAACCAGGATTTCATCCAGGTCGATACGACCAATATTCTTTTCATTTGCGGTGGCGCTTTCGATGGTCTGGAAAAGGTCATCCGCGAGCGGACCGAGAAGGCCGGCATCGGCTTCGGTGCCGAGGTGAAGAGCCGCAGTGGCAAGAGTACGTCCGAATCGTTCCGCCAGGTCGAGCCGGAGGATCTGGTCAAGTTCGGTCTCATCCCCGAGTTCGTGGGCCGCTTGCCGGTGGTGGCGACGCTGCAGGAACTCGATGAAAGCGCATTGATCCAGATCCTGATCGAGCCGAAGAATGCATTGGTCAAGCAGTACCAGAAGCTCTTCATGATGGAAGGCGTCGAGCTCGAAATTCGTCCCGCCGCGCTGCATGCGGTGGCGCGCAAGGCGATTCGTCGCAAGACCGGTGCGCGTGGTTTGCGCTCGATCCTCGAAGCCGCATTGCTGGACATCATGTACGACCTGCCGGCGCTGGAAGGCGTCGAGAAGGTGGTGGTCGACGAGAACACCATCGAAGAGGGTGCCCAGCCCCTGTTGATCTACGTTGAACATCCGCAGCAGAAGGTTTCAGGCTCGAACTGAACGCCGTCGTCGGTCGGCCGACCGACGACGGAGGTGTATGGGGGGATCCAATGCGGTGACCGACCGCATAAGGCTTGATTTTATCGTTTGAGCCCCCAGATGGTTCAACACGTTCCTCCAAGGTATAACAATCATGTCTAGCACGCCTGAACTCCCCAACGAACAACTGGAACTACCGCTTCTGCCCTTGCGCGACGTGGTGGTGTTTCCTCACATGGTCATTCCGCTCTTCGTGGGTCGGCCCAAGTCGATCAGGGCGCTGGAGAGTGCGATGGAGACCGACAAGAACATCTTGTTGGTCGCCCAGAAATCGGCCGCCAAGGACGAGCCTTCGGCCGAGGATCTCTACGACATCGGGTGTGTCGCGACGATTCTGCAGATGCTGAAATTGCCAGATGGCACGATCAAGGTGCTGGTCGAGGGTGTGCAGCGGGCGAGACTGGATTCGGTTGTCGATACGCCCAACCTCTTCGTCGCGAATGTAACTCCGGTGCCGCTCCCCGGGGCGGACGACCACGAGGTCGAGGCGATGCGGCGTGCGATCATCAGCCAGTTCGACCAGTACGTGAAACTGAACAAGAAGATCCCGCCGGAGATTCTCGCGTCGCTCTCGGGTATCGAGGATGCCGGCCGGTTGGCCGATACGATCGCGGCGCACTTGCCGCTCAAGCTCGAGCAGAAGCAGGAGGTGCTCGAGATCTTCAATACCGCCGATCGCCTTGAAAAGCTGCTGTCCCAGATGGAAACCGAACTCGACATCCTGCAGGTCGAGAAGAGGATACGGGGACGGGTCAAGCGCCAGATGGAGAAAAGCCAGCGCGAGTACTACCTGAACGAGCAGGTCAAGGCGATCCAGAAGGAGCTTGGCGAAGGTGAAGAAGGCGCCGATCTCGAAGAGATGGACCGCAAGATCAAGAGCGCGGGCATGCCCAAGGAAGCGCTTGCGAAGGCGCAGGCCGAGTTCAAGAAACTGCGTCTGATGTCGCCGATGTCGGCCGAAGCGACGGTCGTGCGTAATTACATCGAGACGCTGATCAACCTGCCGTGGAAGAAGAAGTCGCGAGTCAGCAAGGACCTGGTCCTGGCCGAGAAGGTGCTGGACAAGGACCACTATGGCCTGGAAAAGGTCAAGGAACGCATCGTCGAGTACCTCGCGGTCCAGCAACGGGTGGACAAGGTCAAGGCACCCATCCTGTGTCTGGTCGGCCCTCCGGGGGTCGGCAAGACTTCGCTCGGCCAGTCGATCGCGAAGGCGACCAACCGCAAGTTCGTGCGCATGGCCTTGGGTGGCGTGCGCGACGAGGCTGAGATCCGCGGCCATCGCCGAACCTATATCGGCTCCATGCCCGGCAAGATCCTGCAAAACATGAACAAGGTCGGGGTCAAGAATCCGTTGTTCCTGCTGGACGAAGTCGACAAGCTCGGCATGGACTTCCGCGGTGACCCGAGTTCGGCGCTGCTCGAAGTGCTGGATCCTGAGCAGAACCACACCTTCCAGGATCACTACATCGAGGTGGATTTCGACCTCTCCGATGTGATGTTCGTCGCGACTGCGAACACGCTCAACATTCCGGCAGCCTTGCTCGACCGTATGGAAGTGATCCGCCTGTCGGGTTATACGGAAGACGAAAAGGTCAATATCGCCTTGCGTTACCTGCTGCCCAAGCAGATGAAGAACAACGGCCTCAAGCCGGACGAGTTGTCGGTGACCGAAGATGCCTTGCGCGACATCTGCCGCTACTATACCCGTGAGGCGGGGGTACGAAGCTTCGAGCGCGAAGTGTCCAAGATTTGCCGCAAGGTGGTGAAGTCGCTGGTCTTGAAGAAGCGTAGTACGAAGATCACGGTCAATGCCAAGAATCTGGACAAGTACCTCGGGGTGCGCAAGTTCTCTTACGGCATGGCCGAGAAGGAGAATCAGGTCGGCCAGGTTACCGGTCTGGCGTGGACCGAGGTCGGTGGCGAGTTGCTGACGATCGAGTCGGTCGTATTGCCGGGCAAGGGCAAGGTGGTGACGACCGGCAAACTGGGCGAGGTCATGCAGGAGTCCATGCAGGCAGCTCTGTCGGTGGTGCGAAAGCGCGCGCGTTCGCTGGGAATCGCAGACGATTTCTATCAGAAGAGCGACATCCACATTCACCTGCCGGAAGGCGCGATTCCCAAGGATGGCCCGTCCGCAGGCATCGCGATCGCGACCGCACTGGTGTCGACGCTGACCGGCATTCCGGTCCGCTGCGATGTCGCGATGACCGGTGAGATCACGCTGCGGGGCGAGGTGTTACCGATCGGCGGCCTTAAGGAGAAGCTGCTTGCGGCGGTGCGGGGAGGGATTACGAAGGCCTTGATTCCGGAAGAGAATGTCAAGGATCTGGCCGAGATCCCGGAGAACATCAAGAATGCGATCGAGATCATCCCGGTACGCTGGATAGACAAGGTGCTGGAATGCGCGCTTGAGCGCGAACCGCAGCCTTTGCCGGAGGCGGTCGCCGTGCCGGCCGAGGTTACCGGAGCGGTTGCGGAATCCGACACTCCTGCAGCAAAGGCCGCACGCGCTCATTGAGCTTGGTACGTTCGGTTGTTCTTGGCGAGGGAGTTCGATACTCCCTCGCGCGTCCAGGTAAAAAGTGGCGCACGACGAAAGGATCGTTACCTTGTCCTTCGTGGCCAAGTTCCGCGGATGAGCCGCCTGGGGACCCATTGTCCAATCTTGGCTGGCAAACGGATGACGACTCGCCTATAATGCGCACCTCTTCGAGGCGAGGTAAAAATCTTTCGCTTGGAATGCTCGGAGCGGGTGCTTAGCTCAGTTGGTAGAGCGTCGCCCTTACAAGGCGAATGTCGGCGGTTCGAGCCCGTCAGCACCCACCAAAACCTAGTATCAGGCAGTGCCAAGCAGTACCTGAAACCCGCACAGCGTAAGGCTTTGCGGGTTTTTTCTTGTCTGACTGGCGGGGCTCCAAGGCCATCGTTTCACAAAGAAACCCTTAGAAACGGAACGATTGGGGGCATCACAAGTAAGGTCGAACGTTGTTCATCGCCCTCGCCACGTAGTCGTCCTTCTCCCCGACCGGGGCGACATAGTGGAGGGCGCTTAGCGCTGCATCTTCGCCCTCTGTCTTGGCAATGACCCAAGCCGCGAGATACTGCGAGGACAGACATCCACCCGCCGTAGCGACATTCCCCCTGGCGAAGAACGGTTGGTTCAGAACTTCCACTCCCGCCTCGACGACCCATGGCTTGGTGATGAGGTCGGTGCAAGCAGGTACTTGGGCCAGCAAGCCCAGCTTCGCCAGCAAAAGAGTACCTGAACACTGTGCCCCGATGAGCTGTCTGCCAGGATCGAACTTGAGCTGACAGAGCAGGTTTTGGTCCGAAGCGATGTCGCGGGTTTTCATGCCACTGCCGACCAGCACGACATCCGCTTCGCAGGCGTCGGCCAAGGTCGATTGCGCGTGGACGGTCACACCATTCATCGACGTTACTGTCCGGCTTGGGCTTGATAGCGTCACCCGCCAGTCCTGCCTCTTGATGCGATTCAAGATACCCAGTGCGATCATCGAGTCGAGTTCGTTGAAAGCATCGAAAGTGAGTATGGCGATGTGCATGGCTGTGTTCCAGGGCCTTGGAGATGGCAGCATAACGTATGTCCGATGCTGTTGAGGCTTGTCTCGCGTCTGCCGTGACACCGGCAGCATCGAACGGCACCAGCGCCATGCCCCATGGTAACTAATCTGCTACGCTTGAAACAAAAAGGTGCAAGGCCAAGCTTCGTCGTTCCGCGACGAGCATCGATTTTGCGCCGAGTCGCTGGATCCATGGTATGACCGTCCAGTTATGCTACGGCAGTACTGCGTTCGATGACCGCGGGGTGTCAAATTCAATGTGAGGCGATCATCGTGCGCGCAAAAAACACTCTCGTGACTCCGAAACTGCTCCATCCTTTTCGACGGGTGATATTCACACTGGCCTGTTTGCTCCTCAGCGCTGTTCAGGCTGTCGCGCAGGAAGCGGATTTTCGCTATGTCGTTCAGCTGGGCGATAATCCGTGGAATATCACGGAACGCTATCTTAAGAGTATCAATTACTGGCCGCGTATCCAGGCGTACAACCAGATCACGTCGCCGACCACGATCGCACCTGGCACAGTCCTGCGGATTCCAGTCGCATGGATGCGGGGCGAGAGTGTTTCCGCCCGGGTGACGGATGTGCGCGGACAGGTCACCGCCGAGCAACATGGTGAGATTACCTTGCTGGCACGCGGCATGTCGGTGGCGCCGGGTGCGTTGATCCGGACCGGTGCAGACAGCAGCTTTACGCTCTCTTACCCCGATGGAGGTCGCACTTTGGTGGGCGCAAATGCGGAAGTGCGCCTCGAGACCCTGCAGAAGTTGAACGCATCGGGGGCGCAACAGGTTGAACTCGAACTGCGTCGGGGTGAGGTCGACAGCGCGGTCAGGCCGAGTCGGGAGTCGGGCGGACGGTTTTTGATCCGTACCCCGGCTGCGGTGGCCGCGGTCAGGGGGACCGATTTTCGGGCTGCAGCCGAACCCAACCGGATGCGGGTGGAAACGCTGGACGGTGAAGTGAGCCTGGGTACGCGACTCGGTCAGACACGTCTGCCTGCTGGAGCGGGTTCGATCACTGTCCGGAATCAGCGTCCCGAGCCCGCGTCATCGCTGTTGCCTGCGCCCGACCTGGGCGGACTGCCCACTCTTGTCGAGCGCTTGCCTTTCGAGCTGGCGATTCCGCCGGTGGAGGGCGCGCATCGCTATCGTTCTCAGATCGCACCTGACGACGGGTTTTCGGTGCTGAGTTCCGATCTCACCCTGGAAATGGCTGCCGCGCTGGGTGACGCGACACTACCCGACGGTGAATATGTCCTGAGGGTTCGTGCAATCGATGCTCGCGGGCTCGAGGGCCGGGATGCGGAACATCGCCTCGTGGTCGATGCGCGGCCGGAGCCACCATTTCCGACCGCGCCGGCTGACGATGCGGTGGCCTCGGATGAATTCGTCCGGTTTGCCTGGGCGAGCGTTCCAGGCGCGACCGCCTATCACTTCGAGTTGGCCAGTGACGTGCAGTTTGCGGCGCCCCTCATTGCGGCGGCAGACCCGAGCGAGGCGTCCTACCGGCTAGGAATGGCCCTAGAAGCGGGCACTTATTATTGGCGGATTGCAGTCACCACCGTGGACGAGGGCAGGGGGCCGTTTTCCGATCCTCAGCGTTTCAGGCGTCTCGAAGCAGGGCCAGAGCCTGAGGCGGCAGAACTTGGCAAGGGATCGCTGCAACTGCGCTGGCGCGACAACCCGCTTGCGACAGGATACAGCGTCCAGATCAGTGAGTCCGAGGATTTCGAATCCCTTTATCAAGAGCTGGAGCTTGCAGAAGCACGGTTCGAAATCGATACCCCGCCGCCGGGCAAGTACCATGTCAGGATCAGACATGTCGAAGCCGACGGCGAGGTTGGCCCCTGGGGGCGGCCACAAAGCGTCGAGGTGCCTTACAACCACTGGCGCGCCTTGCTGATCCTGCTGCCGCTGCTCTTATTGTGAGTTCGGCGGTGCTGCGGCGATTCATTCTCCGTCGCGCCAGTTGGCTTATCGCATTGTGCGTGGTGTCGGTGCTCGCGCTCGGCGATCTTGCGCTGGTCAAGCGCGCCGACCTGTGGAGCTACGACCTACTGGAGCCGGTTTTCAGGCCAGCAGCAGGGCCGGCGGAATCCGTTATCGTCGCGGTCGACGAGCGCACATTGAGCGCGCTCGGCCAGTGGCCCTGGGACCGCAGCGTGCATGCCCGTATGGTCGATATCTTGACCGAGGCGGGCGCCGCCGCGATCACCATGTCGATTCTGTTTTCCGAGCCTGCCTCGGGCGATCATGCGCTTGCGCTGGCCATGGAACAGTCCGGGAGAGTCGTGCTGCCGGTCGCGCCCCGGATGCCCGAGCCCGGATTCCCGGCCGTACTTGAGATTCTTCCGATACCACCGTTGAGCGACGCTGCCGCCGCACTCGGTCATGTCGATGTCGAGCTCGATGCGGATGCGCTGGCGCGGCGCACCTATTTTCGGGCCGGCAGTGGCAGTCCACGATGGGATGCATTGGCCCTGGCCGCGCTGAAGCTCGTTCGAGCGGATCACCAGGGTAAGCGACTCGACGCCCATCATCGATCCTGGGTGAAGCCCGTCACTGCCGCATGGCATCGAAGCGGCGAGCTGTTGTTGCCTTTCCCGGATGGGCGACTCGCGCCGCAGGTCTTGTCTTACTTCGATGTTCTGAGCCAGCCCATACCCGCGCGTGGACTTGCTGGTCGCGCGGTATTCGTGGGTACGACCGCGAGCGGACTGGATGCCGGACTATCGACCCCGGCGTCGCCGGAAGGGCAGCCGATGTCTGCGGTGGAATTTCATGCGCGGGCTTTCGAAGCGCTGCGCAAGGATATCGGCTATCGCACTGCGGGCATGCCACTCACCTTGTCGTTGAGTCTGGCTTTTCTGCTTGTGCCGACCCTTGTTTATCCACTGATCGGCATGCGTGCTGCGATCGGACTGGGCGTATATGTGTTGGTGCCTTTTGTCGTCAGCGGCCTGGCATTGCATCTCTGGCAGCTATGGATTCCGGCCATCCCGGCAGCGCTCGGCTTTACAGTCGGTTACTTGGGCTGGTTCGCGGCTTCGTTGAGACGTACGCGGGGCTCGTTGCAACAGGCGAGACGTGATGCCGACGCGACCCTGCGCTCGATTGCGGATGGTGTCATCACCCTGGACGGCGAGGCCCGGGTGGTGCTCACCAATCCGGTTGTCGGCCAGCTGACGGGTCGTCGGATGGCCGAGCTGCATGGGGAGCATGTGCACTCATTGCTGCGGGGCTTTACTGAACAAGCGTCCGAAATCTGGCGGATCATGTCCGAGTGCCAGCAATCCCGACGAAGCGTGCGCCTGCAGGAGCCGATCGACTGGCTCATGCCCAGCGGCAAGCGGCGCGCCTTGCAGGTGACCGTTACGCCCATCGGCGAGGACTCGAACGGGGCTGTGCTCGTTTTAACCGATGTCAGCGAAATGCTGGCGGCCAGCGAGCAACTTCGTCACGAGGCCACCCATGATGCGCTGACCGGCCTGCCTAATCGCCTGTTGTTGCTCGATCGCTTGCAACAAGCACTGACAAAGGCCGCAAGACAGGACGCGATGATCGCCCTGCTCTTCGTCGACCTAGATCGATTCAAACGCATCAACGACAGTCTTGGCCATTCCGTAGGGGACGAAGTGTTGCGGGTGGTGGCGCGGCGCTTGAGCGCGTCGGTGCGGGAGGGCGACACCGTGTCGCGCTGGGGTGGCGACGAGTTCATCATCCTGATGGAGTCGCTGAAGGATCGCGACGCTGTGGTTGCGGTCGCGAACAAGGTACTGGGTTTGCTCGAAGGCGAATTCAGTGTGGAGGGCGAACCCAGCCTGGTCTTGTCTTGCAGCGTCGGGATTGCGCTGGGTCCGCATGACAGCGCCGATCCGCATGCGCTGCTCTCGATGGCTGATCAAGCCATGTATCAGGGCAAACTCGAAGGGGGGAGCGGCTACAGTTTCTATTCGCCCGAGATGAACACTTGGACGCGCGACCGTCTTGGTCTGGAAAGTGCGCTGCGCGCTGCCCTGAGCCAACGTGAGTTCGAACTGTTTTATCAGCCTCAAATCGATATCGCGTGCGGGCAACTGGTCGGCTTCGAGGCTTTGATCAGGTGGCGCAGGCCAGGACAAGGGCTGGTGCGACCCGATCTCTTCATCCCGGTGGCCGAGGAAAGCGGCATCATATGCGGGATCGGCGAGTGGGTCATCCACGAGGCGGTGCAGCAGATGACGCGATGGCGTGCCGAGGGTTTGCGGCCGGTCGGAGTGGCGATCAACATCTCTGCGCGTCAGTGCATCGGGACGGGCGTGGCCGATACCCTGCGCGATGCGCTCGCATCCAGTGGCCTGGAGACGGCCTTGCTCAAGGTGGAGGTCACCGAGTCCACCGCGATGAAGGACCCCGAACACGCAGCGAACCTGTTGCGAAGCATCCATGCGCTGGGCGTCGAGGTATCGGTCGATGATTTCGGAACCGGGTACTCCTCGTTATCCTTGCTGCGACGGTTTCCGATTTCCGAACTAAAGATCGATCGCAGCTTCGTCAGCGATGTGGTTGCAGACGGGGACGATGCCTCGATCGTGCGCGGGATGATTGCGTTGTCACATGGCATGGGCATGAAGGTCGTGGCCGAGGGTGTCGAGACAGCCGAGCAATTGCGGTTTCTTGCTTGCCATGGTTGCGACATCGCACAAGGTTATCTCTTTTCACCCCCGCTGCCGGCAGCCGAAGCCCGCAAATGGATGGTCGCACTGCCCGAGCACGTGACACGGATCGCCGCGGAAAGCCTAAAATCTGGCAATTGAGCCTTGAATTCGGGCTTTCCTCTCTCGGTCAGCTTGCCCTACACTTGTGTGCCGGGGGTTTTCGCTGAAATCTTGACAGGGCCTTGGATCGGTCCGATTCCGCTGCCGGACGGTTGTCGGCGTGGGCGTTGAGTGCTGCGGTGCCAAGAATGGACAAGTCATCGCGGGGGATGGCCGGATTTAGCGGGCGGTACCGGAGTCGTTGGTATTCCGTACGCATTGGAGCTTGTCCCAGAGTCGCCACTGACCACAGGCAGAACGAACGCCGCGCAGACTTCGGTGCCAAGGACCCTCGATGCAGACCCCCTTGACCTTCATCGTGGCAACTTCCACCGTTCCGGCGACTTGACCGGGTTCGCGGCGGCCGTGCCAGCGGGCGCAGCTAATGCATCTTTTTTCATCAATGGATTGAATCAGGCTCATGAGCCAGACTAGCATGACCCTGGGTGAAGCGCAGCACCTGCTTGGCCTCACTGCAGGCGCGTCCGAGTTGGATATCAAGCGGGCGTTTCGACGGCTGGCCATGAAGTGGCATCCCGACCGCAACAACGCGCCCGAGTCGGCCGAGACCTTCAGGCGCTTGCGGGCTGCCCATGACAGTTTGCTCGGGTACAGGAGCGGCGACAGAGAGCAGCGTGATGATGAAAGCGCCACCGGACGCAGCGACGCTGAGGACAGTGCCGACGATGGGGCCGGGCGCAATTCGGCCCGCGCACCCGACCGTGAGATCGATCTCGAAATCAGTGTCGAAGAAGCCTATCTGGGCTGTATCCGGTCGGTCAGGGTCGAGGAGGCGAGGCCATGTCCCGATTGCGATGGGCTGGGGAGCAAACCGTCACCGCGAGGGCATTTGTGTGTGGACTGCCACGGTTCCGGACGCTTGCGTGTCGCGGGCGGGCTCAAGCCGTGTGAGGCCTGTGACGGCAAAGGCTATCGCTATCGTGTCACCTGCCCGTGCTGTGACGGCCTGGGCAGGGCGATCGCGGCTCGGGAGGTCGAAGTTGTCATTCCGGGCGGCAGTCGTGAGGCGGATGTCTTGTGTGTCGAGGGAGAAGGCGCGACGGCGGACGGGCTGGCCAATGGCGATCTGCTCATCACCGTTCGTGTCGCGCCGCACCCGCTTTACCGTGTCGTAGGCAATGATCTGGTGCTCGAGCGACCGGTCGGGGCGTTGAGAATGTTGCTGGGCGGGCGTATCCGGATCCCCCACCCGAGGGGCGATTTCGTGCTCGCACTCGAAGCCGGGCCCGCGGCGAGTCGGGAGTGGTGCATCCGGGGCGAAGGCTGGCCAGCGCGGGGCGAGGTCGAAGCGGGCGATCTGCGTATCCGGCTCGAGCCGGTGATGCCGCGGGAACTCGACCCGTCACTACGGGACATTCTCGCCCCCATAGCGGACCTGATCGACAAGCGTGCCGCACAGTTCGAACCCGAGGTGCACGCGTGGGAAAGCCGCTGGTTGCCTTGAGCAGGTGACCAATACCGGTCTGCGCGACGGTGATTCGGGTCAGCGCTCTTCCGAGGGCGGGACTTCGCGGATGATCTCACCTTCGATGACCATTCCATCGGCCCTCGCGTCGCCAGGACGGCGTTTGGCCTGTTCGGCACGCATCCGCGCCACCTCCTCCCGCATGTGTTTGCGTAATGCACGCGTTTTCCACCAGAAGTAAGTGCCTGCGACCGCGCCTACCGTCAGTACGACAGCGAAGAGCGCGACCGAAAACATCAACGCCAGACCGAAAACCGCAACCGTGACCAGGCCCCCGACGATCTTCTGCATCAGGGTGGGTGGCTTGCGTGTCTCGAATTCGATTCTTCGGAAAGTCGCGGAGAACTGTGGATCGTGTCGCATGGATGGTTCCAATGGTTGGCGGCATCGCGCCCGAGTGTCTGCTTGCCTATGGACTTTGAACCGGCGGGAAGATTCCGGAGTATTCGGTAAACGTCAAAGACCGGAAACGTTTGATTCTACGAGACTTGCTTTCGCATGTCTGTTTTGTGCGAGGCCACATGCGTCAAAAAAAAAGCCCGGGCATCATGGATGCTCGGGCTTAATCCACACCAAAGGAGGAGGGTGGAGGAGACAGTTCCCAGACTAGCGCAAAGCATGGTGCATAGCAATAATGCGAGTGGCAAAATATTTTTATCGTTCGATCATTTCCGTGGATGCCCTTCACTTGCCTTGCTCGGCGGCTCGGAGACGCGGCGAATCGTTGTGGGAGGTCTCTTTATTCTGCAGGGCCTATTGGCTGATAAGCTCGTCGCAGCGGCTCGTGCTGGTCAGTGTGTCAAGGCGGTAGCCCGGTTTCTTGTTTTCAGGAGGTGTGATGCAGGCGCTGATTCAAAGGGTGTCCGAAGCGCGTGTCCTCGTCGACCATATTGCGACGGGTTCGATCGGGAAGGGTTTGCTGATCCTGCTGTGTGCCGAGCATGGCGATACCGTCGCGGAAGTCGATCGATTGATCGACAAGATACTCAAGCTGAGAATCTTTTCGGACGAGCGCGGCAAAATGAACCGGTCGGTGCAAGATGTAGGCGGTGGCTTATTGATTGTCAGCCAGTTTACGCTTGCGGCCGATACCTCGGGTGGCAATCGACCCAGCTTCACGGCTGCGGCGGAGCCAGAGATGGCCAGACGACTTTACGAGGCGTTCATCGAGCGAGTCCGAGTCAGGCATGCCGATGTTCAGACGGGCGCGTTTGGCGCGATGATGGCGGTGCATCTGGTCAATGACGGGCCGGTGACGATACCGATCCGGATTCCAGCGTCGCAAGCCGGAGCCTGATGGCAAGATGTCCCGCTATCGCCGCGCCTGTACGCCGAACATCTCGAGAATGCTGTGAAAGCCGCGCAAGCTCAGGGCCGGGTCATAGCGTTCGAATATCTTCTGCTGACGAGCACTGTCTGTCGCCGACATGCCAGAGAGAATCGACTCACGCTCTGCCAGAATTTCCTGATGCATGCGTTTGGTGACCAGAAAGAAGTGAATCGGCCGATATAGACCGTTTCTGTCTGGCACGTGGTAGCGCAGGGCGGGCTGGGCGATTTTCTCGCCGATATGGCTTTTCATCTGGTGGGTCGCATCCAAGTCAGGCGCCTGATGTTTTTATACCGCGAGCCGGGCGGGGGCGCGTTGACCAAAGTCACTGTTCCGTATTGTTTTGGTCGGTGAAAAACCCGCGGGCGGGGTAGGCAGTTTACGGTAGTGCGAGACGGAAGCGATAAGCCACTGTCGGAATTTCTTACAGTCGGCTGGCGCAGCACTCCATGTAATGGCATAAGATTCTGATAAACATAACTAAAAATTCCTGGCGAGAATTTTGCTTGAAGTTTAAATCGACTGGGCTGTCCGAGAGGCCGTCGCGTCGATGCTTCCTGGTCTGTGTTGCCCATGTCTTCGGGAGCGATCAATTGAGGCGACGACGTCGAACCGGGCTTCGGACCGTAGTCCTGCCCGCCCGTGTTTATCATCCTGTGAATCGTCTTATCAAAATGGAATGCCCTGATCATGAATCGTAGAACAAATCAGGTTTTGCGAAGGCGTGTCGACATGTTGATCTACGCGGTCAAAACGAGACGTCTCAGCGTGGCCGAGGCAGGGCAGCAAATGGACAAGCTGGGGGCGCCGTTCGAGGTGATCTGCCGGGTCTTGTCCGGTTTCGAGTCGCAACAGCAACTGTCCTGATGCCGCAGCCAGCCGGCCAATGATTTTCCGCCATTACTGCGCCGCCGGCTATTGACTGTAGCCGACTCCCAACATAGAATCGCGGTCTTCATCCGGGGGCGGTTAGCTCAGCGGTAGAGCACTGCCTTCACACGGCAGGGGTCACTGGTTCGATCCCAGTACCGCCCACCACACATCAAACCCCGTTGCGCAGGCTGCGGGGTTTTTTGTTTTCGGTTGCGTTTTCGCATAAGCAAGCCGGCCCGGAGACCAATCCAGATTCCGAGGACACGATCCGATGTCGCAAACCGTCCGTACCCGCTTCGCACCCAGTCCGACTGGTTATCTTCATATCGGTGGCGCCCGTACCGCCCTGTTCTGCTGGGCGTACGCGCGACGTCATGGTGGAACGTTCATCCTGCGCGTGGAGGACACCGACCTCGAGCGCTCCACCCCCGAGGCGGTCCAGGCCATTCTCGATGGCATGGCATGGCTGGGGCTCGATGCGGACGAGGGGCCTTTCTACCAGATGCGGCGGATGGATCGCTACAAGGCGGTCATCGCGACGATGCTGGAGCAAGGGAGCGCCTATTACTGCTACACCAGCAGCGAGGAACTGGACGAGATGCGCGAGGCCCAGCGTGCCCGTGGCGAGAAACCCCGCTACGACGGCCGTTGGCGCCCCGAGCCTGGTAAAGCCCTGCCCGCCGTGCCCGAGGGTGCGAGGCCGGTGGTTCGCTTCCGCAACCCGGTCGACGGCGTGGTGGCCTGGGATGACCTGGTCAAGGGGCGGATCGAGTTCGCCAATACCGAGCTGGACGATTTCATCATCGCCCGCGCCGATGGCACGCCGACCTACAATTTCTGTGTGGTGGTGGACGACTGGGACATGGCGATCACGCATGTCATCCGCGGCGACGACCATGTCAACAACACCCCGCGCCAGATCAATGTCCTTCGGGCGCTTGGCGCCGAGGTGCCGAGCTACGCCCACTTGTCGATGATTCTCGGCGACGACGGCACCAAGCTTTCCAAGCGTCATGGTGCGGTCAGCGTGATGCAATATCATGAGGATGGCTATCTGCCCGAGGCGGTGATCAACTACCTCGCGCGCCTGGGCTGGAGTCATGGCGACGATGAGATCTTCTCGCGCGAGCAGTTCGTCGAGTGGTTCGATCTGGATCACATCACCCCATCGGCAGCCCAGTTCAATACCGAGAAACTCAATTGGTTGAACGCGCAGTACCTGCGTCAGGCCGACGACCACACGCTCGCGGCGGATGTCGCGAACCGTCTGGCCCAGCGCGGCATCGACCCGGAACGCGGTCCGATCCTGGAAGCGGTGATCGGGCTGTACAAGGAGCGTGTCGGCAATCTCAACGAACTCGCCGATTCGGTCGAGCTCTATCTGGTCGAGGTCAAGGCGCAGCCTGACTTGATCGAGCAACACCTCGGGGAGGGCGCTCGCGCCGCGCTGGCGTCCTTACGCGACAGGTTCGTTTCGGTCGAGTGGGTCCGCCCGGAACTGAATGCCGCGATCAAGGCCACGATGGCCGAGCACGGACTGAAAATGCCGCAGGTGGCCATTCCTTTGCGAGTCGCGACCCTGGGTGTGACCCAGACTCCAGCCATCGATGCAGTGCTGGAGGTGCTAGGGCGCGAGCGGGTGTTGCAGCGGCTGTCGCGTTACCTTTGATCGCGCGCCGAGACCCGGGCGCTCGCTTCGATTTCGTCGCGAGCGCTCAGTCCTTGTGCTGGAATTTCCCCGGACGCAGCACGCCTACGTCGGAGACGTAGGCAATCATCGCGTAGTGGTCGAAGTAGTGCTTCTCGACATGGTCGACGATCGCATTCGAGGTGAGCTCGTCGCACAAGACTTCCATCCTGATGCTGCGGTCTGCACCCCATAGCGCGCGTCGCACGCCGTGGCTGCCCTGGCCACGTACATCTGCCACGGTGTAGCCGTGAGCGCCCAGGCGCATCACGTCGCGGGCGAGCGAATCCTCGATCGCCGCCTCGGCAATCATGACCACCAGTTTGCAAGGATGGGTTTCGCGCATCTCAGCTCCCGAATAACAGGCCGATGATCCGATCGTAAAGTGGAATTCCGATCAGGATGTTGAATGGAAAGGTGATGACCAGCGCAGCGGTGATGGACAAGCCTGGATTGGCCTCCGGGACCGCGATCCGCATCGCGGCCGGGGCCGCGATATAGGAAGCGCTCGCGGCCAGCGTGGCGAGCAACAGGGTGCCGCCGGCGGACAGGCCGATCATCATGCCGAGTACGCTGCCGAGCGTGGCCGAGAAAATCGGCATCACGATCGCGAAGACGGCCAGGAACACGCCGCTGGTACGCAGCGCCGGTGCCTGACTGGCCGCGACCAGGCCCATCTCGAGCAGGAACAGGCACAACACACCCTTGAACAGATCGAAGAAAAAAGGTTCGAGCGGGGCGAGTCCGGTCGGCCCGGCGACCCAGCCGATCAGCAGACCGCCTCCGAGCAGGACCATGCTCTTTCCCAGAAAGATTTCGTGACCGAGGGCGCCCCAGCGCACCGAACGGAAATCGCCCCCCATTCTCGCGAGCAGGATGCCGACCGCGATGCCGGGCATCTCGAGCAGGACCAGGAAGAGCGGCAGATAGGCTTCGAATTCGGTACTGCGCGCGATCAGGTAGTCGGCCGCGACCGCGTAGGTGACGACACTGACCGAGCCATAATGCCCGGCGATGGCCGCCGCGTTGAAGCGGTCGAGCTTGCCGAGCTTGTGCAACACCGGGAAAGCAATCAATGGGATGATGGCCCCGAGCGCCATGACTGACAAAGCCTGGGGAATCAGCGCGAGCGCGTCCTGGCGCGCCAGCTCCATGCCCCCCTTGAGCCCGATCGCGAGCAGCAGATAGATCGACAGGGCTTCATACAACTGTCCGGGAATCTTCAGGTCGGAACGGGCGAGCCGTGCGACGAATCCGAGCAGGAAGAAGAGCGGGATGGCATCCATGGAGGGAGTCGAGTACGCTGGTTGGGTTGCGGCGATGCGGGCGGGTGCCTGGTGGCAGCCTCCGGATCACCGGTCAGTCGTCGCCTTGCATCCGGCGTCGCACTGGGCGAGAAATATAGCGGGCCGGATCGATCGCGTCGACCAATTCCTGCTCTATCGGCAATGGCTCCCCATGCAACTGGCTGGCGAGGGCTTCGCCGACCAGCGAGCACCAGACCAGCCCACGGGCACCGAAGCCGGAGATCGCGTAGAGGTCGGGGTGGCGGGGAATCTCCGCAAACGGAGTCGCGCGTTCGGCATGGGACACCGATGGCACGGCACCCACCATCGGAAGCCGGTCCGGCGACGCTGGCCGAAAGCCGACCCGGCCTTGCAGTGTGTCCGGTGACGGCGCGGACTGATGGCCGAAACCGGGCAGGATGAAATCCAGCTTGGCGAGATTCTCGCGATGGTCGTCAATCCGTAGCGCCGGGTCGGTGTCGTCCACCGAGAAGGTCGCTCCGGCACAGCGCATGCCGTCGATCGCCGGGCTGACATAGCCCAGCCGGCAGACCACGACCTTGGGCACGCTTTCCGGTAAGGCCGGCAGATGCGAGACTTGTCCGCGGGCACTGCGCACCGGCAGCACCATGGCCTGGTCTATTCCGGTGATGCCGATGCCGTTGGCCAGAATCGCGACCGGAGCACGGGCGATCTCACGCGCATCGGCGTCGAGCGCGACCCACTCGTCGCCGTCTCTGAGCAGGCGGGCGAGACTTCGGCCGAAATGGGGGTTGATCAAGGGGCGATCGGCCAACAGATTGGCATCACACAGGCTGGGCGGTTGTATCCAGCCACCTCGGCCGAACCACCAACCGCCCAGCGCAACTGGCCATCCCGCCAGGGCGCTGGCTTCATCCCGTTCGACGAAACGCAGAAATTCGGCCGGATAGCGATGTCTGGCGACGACTGCGCGTTGCTTGGTTTCCTGCACCGGGTCGCGGGCGAGGTGCAGCACGCCGCATCCGTCCCATTTGACCGGCTGGCCGGCTTCGGCGAGGCGGGCCAGGTGATGCAAACCGTATTCGGTGCCGGCGCGTGTCAGGCGTGCGAGCGGATTGTCGTCCAGGCTGGGGAGGGGGCGTATCACGCCTGCATGGTTGCCGGATGCGCCCTGGCCCGGTCCGTCGGCCTCGTCGATCAGTTCGATGCGCCATTGTCGTTCGACCAGCCTATGGGCGACGCTAGTGCCGGCCAGTCCGGCGCCGATCACCAGGGCATGGCGTGGTGCAGACCTTTCCGGCGTTGTCGTGCCGCTTCCGAAGCAGCCGACCAGCATCTCGCGCTTGGGGCCGAAGCCTGCGACCTTGTCGCAATGGAAGCCGGCATCCGCGAGCCGTGAGCGGACGGTCGAGCTGACCGACCAGGTCGCGACCGTCGTACCTGGCGCGGATACCCGCCCCAGTGACCTGATCACGCGCTCCGACCACATGTCCGGATTGCGGGTCGGTGAGAAGCCGTCGAGGAAGATCGCGTCGGCACGGCAGGCGAGTCGCGCGAGTGTCTCGTTCGCGTCGCCGAGCAGCAGGGTCAGAATGACGCTACCGTTGTCGAAATGGCGTCGGTGAAAACCGGGTGTCAGCACCGGCCAATTCGTCCCAAGGAGGGTTGAAAGCTCGGCCAGCTCGGGCCAGCGCCGGTGTAACTGGCTCAGATCGTCGGCCGAGAAGGGATGCAGCTCGGTCGAGACGAAATGCAGTCGCTCGCAGCGCTGCGGGTCGCGACGCCAGGCGGCCCAGGTCGCGAGGAAGTTGAGCCCGGTACCGAAACCGGTCTCGACGATGGTGAAGGTCTGCCGGTTCTGCCAGCGCGATGGCAATTGGTTGCCGGCCAGAAAAACACTGTGTGCCTGCTCCAGGCCTCCGGCCGCGCTGTGGTAGATATCGCCGAACTGCTCGGAGAAAGGGGTGCCGTCGTCGCGGAAGGCGAGGCGGGCGAGTTCGATCGGCATTCCGGGGAGGTCGGCCTGGAAGGAGACGGTGGGCGTAAGAGTATGCGGGTGTGGGAAGCTGCAGCCCGGTCCCGGGTGGCGCTTCCCGTGTCGGCGAATGAGAGGCCTATTCGGGCCGCATTTGCGGGAACAGGATCACGTCCCGGATCGAGGGGCTGTCGGTCAGCAGCATCACCAGACGGTCGATGCCGATCCCGCAGCCGCCGGTCGGGGGCAGCCCGTACTCGAGGGCCCGGATGTAGTCGGCGTCGAAGTACATCGCCTCCTCGTCGCCTGCTTCCTTGGCCTGGACCTGCTCCATGAAACGTGCCGCCTGGTCTTCCGGATCGTTGAGCTCGGAGAAGCCGTTCGCGATCTCGCGGCCGACGATGAAGAGTTCGAAGCGCTCGGTGATCTCCGGGTTTTGGTCGTTACGCCGAGCCAGCGGGGAGACCTCGGCCGGATAGTCGATGATGAAGGTCGGCTCCCACAGTTCCGCTTCGGTGCAGGCCTCGAACAACTGCAACTGCAGGCTGCCGAGCCCACCCGGCTTGAGCTTCTCGCCAAAGGCCACGATCTTCTCTTTCAGCCATTCGGCATCGTCGAGTTGCTCGGGGGTGAAGCCGGGGTGGTATTTCCGGATCGCGTCTACGATGGTGAGACGGGCGAACGGACGCGAAAGGTCGAGTTCCCGGCCCTGATAGACGAAGGTCTCGGACCCGAGCGCCTCGCGTGCCGAGTGGCGGATCAGCCCTTCGGTGAAGTCCATCAAGGTGCGGTAGTTCGCATACGCCTCGTAGAATTCCATCATCGTGAACTCCGGATTGTGGCGCGGGGACAGACCCTCGTTTCGGAAGTTGCGATTGACTTCGAAGACCTTCTCGAAACCGCCGACCACGAGACGCTTCAGGTAGAGCTCCGGCGCGATGCGCAGGAACAGCTCCATGTCGAGCGCGTTGTGGTGGGTGGTGAAGGGCTTGGCCGCCGCACCGCCCGGGATGGGATGCATCATCGGCGTCTCGACCTCGAGGAAGCCGTGTCCGACCATGTAGTTGCGGATGGACTGGACCATACGGCTGCGAGCGACGAAGGTGAAGCGTGTCTGCTCGTTCATGATCAGGTCGGCGTAGCGCTGGCGGTATTTCTGCTCGACGTCGGTCAGGCCGTGGAACTTGTCCGGCAAGGGGCGCAGGCTCTTGGTCAGCAGCACGATCTCGGCAGTCTTGATCGTGAGTTCACCGGTTTTGGTCTTGAACACGGTACCGACTGCACCGACGATGTCGCCGATGTCCCAGTGCTTGAAGTCGGCGTAGATCGCTTCTCCGACCGCATCCCGGGTCACGTAGAGCTGGATCCGCCCGGACAGGTCCTGGATGGTGATGAAGCTCGCCTTGCCCATGACGCGCTTGAGCATCACCCGCCCTGCGACGCGGACCTCGACCGGGGTTTCCTCCAGGGCTTCAGCGGCTTTGTCGCCGTACAGTTCGTCCAGCTTGCCCGCGGTGTTCTCGCGCGAAAAGTCGTTGGGGAAGGCGCGGCCGGCTGCGCGCCAGGCAGCGAGCTTCTCACGGCGTTCGGCGATGATGTGGTTTTCGTCGGGTTGGGCAGTGCTGTGACTGGTCTGGTCGGTCATGATCTTGGTCGCGTTCGATGAAAGGGCGTGATTCGCCCCGGTCACTCGCCGCTCGAGACGACCATCCCGAATGGATGGGAGGGTATGCGGCGGGACCGGACAAGCCGAGATTGTGTCATGGCCTGCATGGGGGGGCAAATCGGCCGGTCAGGCGGTGGCACTGGCGATTCGCGCTGATGTTATAAGAATTTCTTCCGGTTGCGGTTCAAGCAGGCTAAAGTCCCGACCCTGCTGTCCGTTAGTAATAGGGCAGAGACGCGATGGGAGGTCGCATGGGTACGTTCACACAACTATACGAAACGGTCGAAAAGACTTTCTGGAATTCGCTGACCAAGAAGCTGTGCAGTTTTCTGCTGCTCTTCGTCATCGATCTCTTCTATGTCGGCATCTATGTGCGCCAGAAGGCCGAAGTCGGTTCCTTGCTGAAGACGGGGGCGGTGTCGCCCGAGGTCGCCGAGCGGGTGCTGTCCACACTGGACACCGGTCTTTACGCGATGCTGGTGCTGACCGTGATCGCGCTGGCGATCAATATCGGCCAGATCTACTACATCCGCCATCTCATCGTGCGTCCGGTGAAGCTGATTACCGAGATCTTCAACGAGATCGGCCGCGGCGAGGGGGATTTCTCGCGCAACCTGCCGATGGTCACTCATGACGAGTTGCGCGACCTGGCGATGAGCTACAACCGTTTCGCCGAGAAGATGCGGCAGATCATCAGCAACGTCAGGATGATGACGGTGCGCATCGCGACCGAGGCGGTCCAGGTCAAGACGCGGGTGGAGAGCGCGGCACAGGATGCCAGGGCACAGGGCGAGATGACCGAAGTGGTGTTCTCGGCCAGTTCGGAGTCCACGCTGGCGATCGACAGCGTTTCGAGCAGTACCCAGAGCATCTCCAGTTCGACCAACGCCAATCTAGAGATCGCGCGCGGCTCACTTGGCGAGATGAAGGACATCGCGGGCAAGATCAACGCGGTGAGCGAGAAGCTGCTCCAGTTCAACCATACCGTCGAGGACTTGTCGCGACGCTCGGAGAGCGTCAGAAAGATCGCGTCCCTGATCCGCGAGATTGCCGATCAGACCAATCTTCTCGCGCTCAATGCGGCGATCGAGGCGGCCCGGGCCGGTGAGGCGGGGCGCGGTTTCGCGGTGGTCGCGGACGAGGTGCGCAAGCTGGCCGAGCGGGTCAATACCGCAACCGAAGAGATCAACGGCAATATCAACGGCATGATCGCGCTGGTGTCGAACACGCGTGCCGAGAACGAGGTGATCAATGCCGATGTCGGGCAGACCCGCGATGTCGTCGATCGATCGGCCAAACAGTTCGAGTTCATGGTCGGCGATTTCGAGATGACGGGCGAGCAGTTGCTCCAGATCGCCTCGGCGATGGAGGAGTTGTCGGCGACCAATGCCCAGGTGCATGAGAATGTGACTGCGATTCACGACTTGTCGAGTACGGTGGCGGACAACATGCAGAAGTCCGAGCGGTTGGCCATCGACTTGTCCAAGGGCACCGAGGCAGTCCAGGAACTGGTGTCGCGATTCAAGATCGGCCAGGGGGCGTTCGACCATGCGGTCGAGGAAGCCAAGCGCTTCCGCGACCGGATCCAGGGACAACTGGAAGAGATGGCGCGGGCCGGCAGCGATGTGTTCGACAAGCGTTACCAGCCAATGACTGGCACGAATCCGCAGAAATTCAAGGTGTCGTGGGGCGAGGAGTTCGGTCGCCGCTGCCAGCAGATCATGGAAGACTGTCTCGGATCGATTCCCGGTTGTGTATTCTCGGTCGCAGTGACGACAGACAGCTATCTCTCGGCCCACAACCTGAAGTTTTCCAAGCCGCTGACCGGAGATCCGGAGAAGGACCTGGTCGGCAACCGGACCTGCCGAAAGTTCGACCGTCCGTCCGAACTGCGTGCCGCGCGTAACGCCGAGCCGATGTTGCTACAGACTTATCTCCGGGATACCGGTGAAATTTTGTGCGATCTGGCGATGCCTATCCATGTCGGTGGTCGTCACTGGGGCAATGTCATGGTAGGGATGCCGGCCGACGCGCTCCTCGGCGAGGATTGATCTCTTCACCCGGTCCATCGCGGTGCGATGCCGCACTAGCTTAGGGCATGTCAGCCTGCCTGCCGGTAGGGCGCACCGTGCAGAGCGGGCTGAATTATTTGATTCTCAACGTTTTATCGATGCTGGCACGCATCCTGCTAAATTTCCCGTGCCGTCCGTTGTACGAGAATCCCGCCCCTGCTCCGGGATTCGGTCGATACGGTCGGCTCATGGGTAAACCCTTATATGGGTGATCCCTAGGTTTCACCGAATCGAAATGCCGCTATCTTTGCCAAGCGGTTTCGCATGTCTCGCTTGGGTCCCAGGCGGCTGGTGGAATCTCCATCCAAGGCGCGCTTTATCGTTCGCCGAGGACGGCAGTGTTTTGTAAACCTGGTCCAAGCCCGTGATGCACGATCGACGGGCAGGGGCCAGAACGGGGTCTACTACAACAGGAGTTTCAGAAGATGACGATGAAAGTCAAGATTTTGGCGGCAGGAATCACCGCAGTCGCAGCGATGTCGGTCGCCGGCGTCGCCAGCGCCAACACCCTCGAGCAGGTCAAGCAGCGCGGTCATTTGCTGTGCGGTGTTTCGGATGGTCTGCCGGGTTTCTCGGCACCTGACGAACGTGCCAACTGGAGCGGCATCGATGCTGACACCTGCCGTGGCGTGGCTGCCGCCGTGTTCGGTGACCCGAACAAGGTCGAGTTCCGCTCGCTGAACGCGCGTGAGCGATTCACCGCGCTGCAATCCGGTGAAGTCGACATGCTGTCGCGCAACACCACCTGGACGCTGACCCGCGACGCATCCCTGGGTCTGAACTTCGCCGGCGTGAACTACTACGACGGACAGGGTTTCATGGTTCGTGAAAGCCTGGGTGTGACCAGCCCGACCGAACTCGACGGCGCGACCGTCTGCATCCAGTCCGGCACCACCACCGAGCTGAACCTCGCCGACTACTTCCGTGCCAACAACATGCAGTACGACGCGCTGGTGTTCGATACTTCTGATCAGACCATCCAGGGCTTCGAGACCAACCGTTGCGACGTGCTGACCTCCGATATCTCCCAGCTGGCCGCGCTGCGCAGCAAACTCGAGGATCCTTCCACCGCAGTATTGCTGGAGGAGCTGATTTCGAAGGAGCCGCTCGGTCCGGTGGTACGCCAGGGTGACGACCAGTGGTTCAACGTCGTCAAGTGGGCGCTCTACGCCCAGCTCAACGCCGAGGAACTCGGGGTGACCCAGGCCAACGTCGACGAGATGAAGAACTCCGACAACCCGGAGATCCAGCGTCTGCTCGGGACCGGCAACAACAACTTCGGCCAGCATATCGGCCTCGGTGCCGACTGGGCTTACAACATCGTCAAGGGCGTCGGTAACTATGGCGAAATGTTCGAACGCAATGTCGGCCCGAACACGCCGCTGGGTCTGCCGCGTGGCATGAACAATCTGTGGAACAAGGGCGGCATCATGTACGCCCCGCCGGTTCGCTGATCCGGTAAGTGTCGCCGGGGCCGTGGCGCAGACCGGCACGGCCCCTTCTCTGGAGCCTCGCAATGAGGCTCTCTCTCAGGAACGATTTCATGGCCGATAAACGCAGCGTGCGTTCGGGGACGTTTGCGCGTCTCAAGAACGACCCTACGATACGTTCGAGAACCTTCCAGATTCTCACTGCGCTCGTCGTCGTCTATTTCTTCTGGACCATTTTTCAGAATACCGTCGACAACATGGAGCGGCGGGGCATCAGCACCGGCCTGGGTTTTCTGAGTTCGCAGGCCGGATTCGGGATCGTGATGAGCCTGATCCCCTACAACGAGACCATGACCTATGGCCGGACCTTCTGGGTCGGTCTGCTCAACACCTTGCTGGTGTCGTCACTCGGCATCTTCTTCGCGACCCTCATCGGATTCATCGTCGGCATCGGCCGACTGTCGAAGAACTGGCTTCTTTCGACAATGTCGGCGATCTTCGTCGATACCTTCCGCAACATCCCGCTGCTTCTGCAGATCTTCTTCTGGTATTTCGCGGTGCTTCGCGCCTTGCCGGGGCCGCGCGACAGCATCGAACTGTGGGACATGTTCTTCCTGAACAACCGGGGCGCCTTCCTGCCATCGCCGGTGCCAGAGGCAGGGATGAATTTCGTCTGGTTCGTCTTGCTCGCGGCCATCGTCGGCGCCGTGGTGCTGTACCGCTGGGCGCGCAAGCGTCAGGATGCCACCGGCCAGTTGTTCCCGGCGATCCGCGTTGGCATCGCAATGGTTGTCCTGATTCCGGCGGTGGTCTTTCTCGCGCTCGGTTCGCCGATGTCCTGGGACGTACCGGAACTGCGCGGGTTCAACTTCCGTGGCGGCATCAGCGTGATTCCGGAGCTGGGCGCATTGCTGCTCGCATTGACCATTTATACCGCGGCCTTCATCGCCGAGATCGTCCGTTCCGGCATCCAGGCGGTCAGTCACGGTCAGACCGAAGCGGCTTCGGCACTCGGGCTCAAGCGCGGCACGACCTTGCGTCTGGTCATCATCCCGCAAGCGATGCGTGTGATCGTGCCGCCGCTGACCAGCCAGTATCTGAACCTGACCAAGAACTCTTCGCTCGCGGTCGCGATCGGTTATCCGGACCTGGTGTCGGTCTTCATGGGCACGACGCTCAATCAGACCGGCCAGGCCGTCGAGATCGTCGCGATCACGATGCTGGTGTACCTGACCATCAGTCTGGTGATCTCCTTCCTGATGAATATCTACAACAAGGCGATGTCCTTGAAGGAGCGTTGAGCGATGTCGGATAGCGCACAAGCTCAGGTCATCCGACCGCCCAAGGTGGACAGGGGCGTTATCGGGTGGATCAAGCAGAATCTCTTCCCGTCCTGGTTCAGTGGAATCCTGACCGTGGTGCTGGGGTACTTCATCATCACCAGCCTGATCAGCATCATCGACTGGGGCATTCTGCGTGCCAACTTCGTTGGCAGTACCGCCGCCGACTGCAGTGGCGGCGGCGCGTGCTGGGTGTTCATCGGCACCCGGATGGATTTCTTCATCTATGGCTTCTATCCGGAAGCCGAGCATTGGCGGATCAACCTGGTCTATCTGGTGTTCGGGCTGATCATCGTGCCGCAGTTCTTCAAGGCGGTGTCGAGCCGGATCAAGATGATTCTGGGCATCTTCGGGGTCACGATCTTCCCGATCTTCGCCTTCGTGATGATCTACGGCAGCGAGACGCTGGGCTTGACCCACGTTGCCACCAGCCAGTGGGGCGGGTTGACCCTGACCCTGATCCTGGCTTACGTCGGCATTGTCGCAGCGATCCCGATCGGCATACTGCTCGCCCTCGGACGGCGTTCGGACATGCCGTTGGTGCGGGCTCTGTGCGTGGTCTTCATCGAGTTCTGGCGGGGCGTGCCCTTGATCACCATCCTGTTCATGGCCTCGGTGATGCTGCCCTTGTTCCTGCCCGACGGGGTCACCTTCGACCGACTGCTGCGGGCGCTGATAGGGATCACCTTGTTCCAGTCGGCGTACATGGCCGAAGTGATCCGGGGTGGCCTGCAGGCGATTCCAAAGGGGCAGTACGAGGCGGCCGAGGCGATGGGCCTGGGTTACTGGCGTAGCATGGGCCTGATCATTCTGCCGCAGGCATTGAAGATCGTGATCCCGGGCATCGTCAATACCCTGATCTCGCTGTTCAAGGACACCACACTGGTGCTGGTGGTCGGCTTGTTCGATCTGCTTCGCACCGTGCAGGCCACCATTGTGGATCCGGCCTGGCGCAACGTCGCGACCGAGGGCTATGTGTTCGCCGCATTCGTATTCTGGGTGTTCTGCTACGGCATGTCGCGATACAGCCAGATGCTGGAAGAAAAGCTGCATACCGGTCACAAGCGCTAGCGCCAGACCGGTCAGGAATTAGACAAGGAGTATTTTCGTTATGAGCCAGGAAGCGGTCATTCAGCAAGGCCCCGGGCATCTCGCGTCTATGGCGCACGAGGGCGAGTCGATCATCAAGGTGGTCGACATGCACAAGTGGTATGGCGAGTTTCATGTGCTGAAAGGTCTGAATCTCGACGTCAGGACCGGTGAGCGGATCGTGATCTGCGGACCGTCCGGGTCTGGCAAGTCCACCTTCATCCGCTGCATCAACCGGCTGGAAGAGCATCAGCAGGGTCAAATCATCGTGGATGGGGTAGAACTGACCGACGACCTGCGCAACATCGAGTTGATCCGGCGGGAAGTCGGGATGGTCTTCCAGCATTTCAACCTGTTTCCACATCTGACCGTCCTCGAGAACTGTTGTCTGGCGCCGATCTGGGTACGCAAGACCCCGCGCAAGGAGGCGGAAGAGGCGGCGATGAAGTATCTCGAACGGGTCAAGATCCCGGAACAGGCCAAGAAGTACCCCGGTCAGTTGTCCGGCGGCCAGCAGCAGCGGGTCGCGATCGCGCGCTCACTGTGCATGAATCCCAAGATCATGTTGTTCGACGAGCCGACCTCGGCCCTCGATCCGGAGATGATCAAGGAAGTGCTGGACGTGATGATCGAACTGGCGGCCAGCGGGATGACCATGTTGTGCGTGACCCATGAGATGGGTTTCGCCAAAACCGTCGCCGACCGGGTGATCTTCATGGACCGGGGCGAGATCGTCGAGCAGGGGGTCCCGCAAGAGTTCTTCAACAATCCGCAGGAGCCGCGAACCCAGCAGTTCCTGCAACAGATTCTCAACCACTGAGCCTCCCAGATTCGAGGCCGACCCACGGCGGGTCGGCCTCGAATCTGGGAACCGCGGTTTAGCGCAAGGCCGGACGCGGACGATGCGCCTGCGTTGCGATCAGTTGCGCTGTTCCGGCAGGACGATGTTGACTTCCAGCACTTCGTAGTTGTCCTGCTTTTCCAGTTGAACCTTGATGTCATCCGGATTGACCGGGACGTATTTCGTGATCACCTCGATGAGTTCCCGTTGCAAGGCGGGCAGGAAATCGATGCCGCGCGCTGCGCTACCGTGTTCGCGCGCGATGATCAGTTGCAGACGTTCCTTGGCGACCGAAGCGGTTTTCTTCTTTTCGCCGAACAGCAGGGTGAGCAGGGACATGTCACTTGCCTCCGAACAGACGCTTGATCAGGCCGGGCTTGTCGTAGTTGACGAAGCGTAGCGGACGATCCTCGCCGAGGAAGCGGGCCACCACATCGGTGTAGGCCTCGGACACGTCCGTACCCTTGAGGTGGATGGCCGGGGTGCCCTGGTTGGAGGCGTGCAGCACCGATTCCGACTCCGGGATTACTCCAATCAACGGGACACGCAGCAGTTCCTGAACGTCCTTGTAGGAAAGCATTTCGCCTTCGTCGACCCGCTTCGGCGAGTAACGGGTGAGCAGGAGATGCTCCTTGACCGGTTCGCGCCCTTCGGCCGCCCGGCGCGACTTGGACTGGAGGATGCCGAGGATGCGGTCCGAATCGCGCACCGACGAGACTTCCGGAGTGGTCGTCACGATCGCCTCGTCTGCGAAGGTCAGCGCCATCACCGCGCCACGTTCGATACCGGCCGGCGAGTCACACACGACATAATCGAAGCCCAGGTGTTCGAGCTCCTTGATGACCTTCTCGACCCCTTCCTCGGTCAGTGCGTCCTTGTCGCGGGTCTGCGAGGCCGGCAGCACGAACAGGTTCTCGCAGTTCTTGTCCTTGATCAGGGCCTGGTTGAGCCGGGCCTCGCCATTGATGACATTGACGAAGTCATAGACGACCCTGCGTTCGCAGCCCATGATCAGGTCCAGGTTGCGCAGGCCGACATCGAAGTCGATGACCGCGGTCTTGAAGCCGCGAAGCGCGAGACCGGAGGCAAAAGCCGCACTGGTAGTGGTCTTGCCCACTCCGCCCTTGCCGGAAGTTATGACGACGACTCGTGTCACGTTGAATCCCTTTATCGATGAATGACCTGTGCTCAGTCGAGCGCCAGGGGTTCTATGCCAAGCTTGTGCTGATTATCGTCCCCGCCGAGGCGCACGGTCGCCGGTTTGCCTGCGATATTGGCGGGAATGCCTTGTTCGAAGGTCTTGTAGACGCCGGCGATCGAGACGATCTCCGGCCCGAAGTTGGTCGAGATGATGCGTGCCCGGGTATCCCCCTGGGCGCCGGCCAGCGCACGGCCACGCAGCGGGCCATAGCAGTGGATGCTGCCATCGGCGATGACCTCGGCCCCGTTGCTCATGCCGGCCAGCAGCACCAGATCGCCGCCGCGGGCATAGACCTGCTGGCCGGAACGGACCGGCCGGTCTACGATCATCGTCGCGGTCGGCGCCGGGATTGGAGCAGGGCTTGCCTCGGGGACGGGTTGGGGCGGGGTCGGTTCGTCTGGGGTCTGCCGCACCGCGACCGAATCGATCGCCGGGCCTCCGGATTGCCGGTCACGCAACTCGGCGCCATCCAGCACCGCCAGACCGGCCTGGCGCGCGGATGTCGCGAGCTCGGGCGGCAGGTTGCGTACCCCGATCGGCTGCAACTGAAATCGTTTGAACAAGCTCAGCATGCCGGCCCAGTCGATCTGTGCCGGAGCCTCGCCAAGCTCGCCGAAGTCGAGGAGGGTGGCTTCGCCGTTGAAAAAGTCCGGCATGCCGCCCAGCATCTTGTGCAAGGCATCGGCGACGAGATGGGGCCGGGTTTCGCGCAGCACCGCGACGGTCGCGCCTATCGACGCATTTCTGAACTCTACCGGGCGGGCGGGCACTGGGGCTGACATGAATGTTGAAGGTGGCCTGTGAAGAGAGGGAGTCTACTGAGGGCGATGGATTCGGGCAAGGCCGAATGCACCCGTCTTAGTGCAGGGTCGGGCCGACATCGGTGGGGGCATCGCCATCGCCAGAAAACAGGCGGTCGATGTCATCGGCATCGAAGCGATAGTCGTGGTTGGACAGGTCGTCGCGAATCACGATTTCACCGTGCTCGGCGAGCATGCGCCGGACCTCCTCCTCGCCGAGTCCTCTGAGCATGCCCAGCACCTTGTGCTCGTCCCGGGGCCAGAGGTGATCGACCGCGCGTGCGTCGAACAGGCGGACCGTCTCCTCGGCGAACAGGCGGCCGAGCAGGGCAGCCGGTTCGAGCGAGAGCAACTCCTCGGTCTTGACCGTTTGCGCCAGCATGTGGATGCGTGACCAGCCGTCGTCGTCGCGAGCGTCGGCGCCCGGCATTTTCTGCAGGAAGAGCGCGCTCGAGACCTGCTCCGTGCACGCCAGCCAAAGGCCGGACGGTTGCTGTTCGGACTGGGTCAGATAGTGTTCGAAGGTCGATTTGATGCTGTCCCCGCTCAAGGGCACGATACTGGCGTAGGGCTCGCGCATCGAGGGGGCATCCAGCGACAACTGCAACCGCCCGTCACCGACCAGTTCGTTCAGGCCGGTCTTGCCGGAGACCTTGCGATCGACCCGCGCCATCGCGCGGATGTTCAGGGTCTCGCTGCAGTCGACCACCAGCAAACCAATCGGCCCATGCCCCTGGATCTGAAAGGTCAGCCGGCCGGGTTGCTTCAGATTGCCGGCGATGATGGTTGCGATGGCGCACATCTCCCCGAGCAGGGAAGAGACCTCGGGCGGGTAGTCGCGACCATGTTGCAGCTGGGCCCAGACATCGTCGAGCCTGACGACGGCGCCACGGATGTCGAGATCCTCGAGCAGAAAGCGCTGAATGTAGCTCGGTCGGCTCACTCGCCTGCTCCGGAGAGAAAGGTCTTGGCGAACGCAGCCTCGTCGAAGCCGACCAGCAGCGTTCCGTCGTCGGTTTCGATCACCGGGCGCTTGATCACGCTGGTATGCGCGGCCATCAGTGCGATCGCATCGGTGTCGCCATCGATGGCCTGCAGGCCCGGATCGAGTTTGCGCCAGGTCGTGCCACGCGTATTGACCAGTGCCTGCCAACCGGCTTGCCCGCACCAGCGTGCCAGGGTGTCGGCATCGACGCCGCTCTTCTTGTAGTCGTGAAACACGTAATCGACCGAGTGCGTGTCGAACCAGTCGAAGGCCTTCTTCATCGTACTGCAGTTCTTGATACCGTAAATCGTTGTCTTCATCGCTTATCTAGCCAGTTCATTCGCAACAGCCAGTCAGGGAAGGGCAGGAGTGGTTGCAAATCGCGCACAGGTGCCCAGGGAGTTTACTTCGTGCGCAGGGCGCGAGCCAGAGCGTCTGCCATGGCGCCCCCGGCATTGGGTTTGTCCCGTCCCGGACGCTTGTCCTGGTTGCGCTGTGGCTTGGTTTCACGATGCCGCTCATCTGGCCTGGCGCCACGTCGCGCGTCGGCCGGCTTGTCGGGCGTGCTCGGGCTGTGCTGGGGCGCATCCGACAATCGCATCGTGAGTGCGATCCGCTTGCGCGCGACATCGACTTCCAGCACTCTGACCTTGACGATGTCGCCGGCCTTGACCACCGAGTGCGGATCCTTGACGAAGCGGTCTGCGAGTGCGGAAACATGGACCAGTCCGTCCTGATGCACGCCGATATCGACGAAGGCACCAAAGTTGGTGACGTTGGTCACGACCCCTTCCAGTTGCATGCCCAGGGCGAGGTCCTTGAGAGTCTCGACGCCCTCGCGGAAGGTCGCTGTCTTGAACTCGGGGCGGGGGTCGCGTCCCGGCTTCTCGAGCTCGCCGAGAATGTCCCGCACCGTCGGCACGCCGAAGCGTTCGTCGGTGAAGCCTTCGGGCGACAGGGTCTTGAGGAAGGCGGCGTTGCCCATCAACTCGCGGACGTTCTTGCTGACCTTGGCGAGGATACGCTCGACCACCGGATAGGCTTCCGGGTGTACCGAGGAGGCGTCGAGCGGATTGTCGCCGTCGCGAATCCTCAAAAAGCCGGCGGCCTGCTCGAAGGTCTTCGGCCCCAGCCGCGGCACCTTCTTGAGCGATTCGCGGGTCGGGAAGGGACCATTGGCGTCCCGAAAGTCGACCAGATTCGCGGCCAGCGTCGCGTTCAGGCCGGAGATGCGGGCGAGCAGCGCGGACGAGGCGGTATTGACGTCCACGCCGACCGCGTTGACGCAGTCTTCGACCACGGCGTCCAGGCTTTTCGCCAGTCGGCTCTGGTTCACGTCGTGCTGATACTGCCCGACCCCGATCGACTTGGGGTCGATCTTGACCAGTTCGGCGAGCGGATCCTGCAGGCGGCGGGCGATCGACACCGCGCCGCGCAGCGAGACATCGAGATCCGGGAATTCCCTGGCCGCGAGTTCGGACGCGGAATACACCGAGGCTCCGGCCTCGGAGACCATGATCTTGGTCAGCCGCAGTTCCGGCTGGCGAGCGATCAGGTCGGCGACGAGCTTGTCGGTTTCGCGCGAGGCAGTGCCGTTTCCGATCGCGATCAGCTCGACGCCGTGCTTGAGCGCGAGCTTGGCGAGACAGGCGATCGCCGGTTCGTAGTGTCGTTTCGGCTCGAACGGGTAAACTGTTTCGGTATCGACCACCTTGCCGGTACGATCCACCACCGCGACCTTGACGCCGGTGCGGATGCCGGGGTCCAGCCCCATCGTGACCCGGCTTCCGGCCGGCGCGGCGAGTAGCAGGTCCTTGAGGTTGCGGGCGAAGACCCTTATCGCCTCTTCTTCGGCCCGCTCGCGCAGCTGGCCCATCAGGTCGAGCTCGAGATGCAGCGAGATCTTCACGTTCCAGGCCCAGCGCACCGTCTCCCGCAGCCAGGCATCGGCCGGGCGTCCGCGCTCGGCGATGCCGAAACGCGCCGCGATGCGCGATTCACACGGGTGGGGCGCGTCGGGATCGGGGCGGGGCACGTCGAGAGAGAGTCGCAGCACGCCTTCGTTGCGACCGCGCAGCAGGGCCAGTGCCCGATGCGAGGGCATCTTCTCGATCGGCTCGCGGAAATCGAACCAGTCGCGAAACTTCGCGCCTTCCTGTTCCTTGCCTTCGATCACATTGGCACGCACTTCGCCCTCTTCGCGCAGGTAATCACGCAGGGCGCCGACCAGGGTCGGGTCTTCGGCGAACTGCTCCATCAGGATCTGGCGGGCACCATCCAGCACACTGCGGACATCGGCGAAGCCCGCTTCCGGATTGAGGTAGCCGGAGGCAGTCGTGTCCGGGTCCAGGCCCGGGTCGGCGAGCAAGGCCTCGGCCAGCGGGGCGATACCGGCCTCGCGGGCTATCTGGGCCTTGGTGCGGCGTTTTGGCTTGTAAGGCAGGTAGAGGTCTTCGAGCCGTTGTTTTGTGTCGGCAGATTCGATCTCCTGGCGTAGCGCGGGGGTGAGCTTGCCTTGCTCGTCTATCGATGCGATCACGGTCGCTCGCCGGTCCTCCAGTTCGCGCAAATAGCTCAGGCGCTCATCCAGCGTGCGCAACTGGGTGTCATCCAGCCCGCCGGTCGCTTCCTTGCGGTAGCGGGAGACGAAGGGCACCGTCGCGCCCTCGTCCAGCAACTGGATCGCGGCGAACACCTGTCCAGGTCTGACCCCCAGTTCGTCGGCGATTCGATGTTCAATCGGTGGCAACATGCGTGTCGAGTCCGTTCCAAATCAGTTTTGCCGATCCGGTCGTACCGACCGGATCGATCGTGATGTCGTGCGCCCGGCGTCAAGCCACGGCGCGGCCGTGAATCGAGCTGTGTCAGCCGCTACATCGCGAGTAGCGATTGGCGGCCGAACCAACTGTCGCCGGCATCGAGCGCGATCCGGGTCCGGGCAGCCGCCGCCTCGACACACAGGAAATGGCGAAAACCCAGCTTTGGCAAGTCGGAGAAGCCGGCACAACCTTCCTCCCAGGGATTCCACACCACCACGTCCGGAAACCCTTCGATCGCGACACCCAGGCTGCGGCCACTGTCACCGAGCAGAAGCGAACGCTTGACATCGTGGTAGACCCGATTCACCTCGCCGTCCACGATCAGCACGTCACCGCTGTCACGCTTGATCTTGTCGGCATCGGCCGCGTCGCGGTATTCATGGCCGTGCAGGCCCTCCAGACGGGCGTTCTCGACCTCGCGCACTTTCAGATAGCTATGCAGCGCGGCGGTGAAGGCGAACGGCGCATGGCCGGTATTCTCGACTTCCAGCTCGATGTCCAGCCGGGGGCCGTCGAGCACGACGGTCAGCTCGGCATCGAACATCATCGGCCAGTGGGCGTGAGTCTTCTCATCGTCGGTCAGGCCGAGCACCAGCATCGCGAAACCGTCGTCACAGCGGCGCTGCCTGAGCGACCACTCGCGGGTGCGGACCAAGCCATGCTTGGGCAGCTTGCCCAGTCCCGAGAATTGCGGAAAACAGATCGGCACCCCGCCGCGGATCGCAGTCTCGCCATCGAAGACCGCTTTCTCACTGAGGTAGAGGCGTTCATCGTTCGCGCCAGGCTGCCATGACAACACCTGCGCGCCATAGAGGCTGACCACGGCACGGGCGCCACTGGCACTGGTCATTTCCAGCGCGGCGATGCCGTGAAAATCGATATCCTTGATACTGGTTGGCATGCGGTTCGGGTCGTTCAAAAGGGCAGACGGCCCCGAGCGGGGCCGCTGATGCTGGGAACCGGTATCGGTCCGAGAAGCGAGATGATACGTCAGTCCTGCAGCGAGAGCACGCCCAGCTTGACGGTGCTGTCTTCCGGATCGTTGCTCAACACGAAGCCCAGCCCCTGGACGAAGCGCAGCATCCGCTCATTGTTGGCCAGGAAGACACCGTTCATGTAGGCCAGACCACGGTTGCGCGCGGTCTCGATCAGAATGCCCATCAGCTTGCGGGCCAGCCCTCGATGCTGCCAGTCGTCGGCGACCACGATTGCGAACTCGCAGGATTCGCCATCGGGGTTGACCGCGTAGCGGCACACGCCGAGCTCGACTTCCTTGCCATCCTCTTCCATCGTGGCAAGAAAGGCCATCTCGCGGTCGTAGTCGATCTGGGTCAGCCGCGCCACCATCGCGGGCGGAAGCTCGCGCATGGTGTTCATGAAACGGTAGTACTTGGTCTCCGGCGACAGCTTGCGCACGAACTCGATCTCCAGCTCGGCATCTTCCGGCTTGATCGGGCGGATGGTGATGTCGATGCCGTCCGGCTGAGTCCACTTGAAGGTCAAGTGCGACGGGTAGGGGTGGATCGCCATGTGGTCGTAGCGATCGGCCGATGGCGCCACATTGTCCGCGATCAGGCGGGCATCGACCGCGACCGCGCCTTCTTCGTCCACGATCAGCGGGTTGATCTCGAGCGAGTTCAGCCACGGTAGCTCGCACACCATCTCCGAGACCCGCAGCAACACGAACTCGAGCGCCTCATGGTTGATCGCGGGCATGTTGCGGAAATCGCCGAGCAATCCGGCGACCGGCGAGGACTGGATCAGGTCACGTACCAGGAAGCGGTTCAATGGTGGCAAGGCCACGGCGATGTCGATGTTGGACACCACCCGGTTGCCGCCCTCGCCAAAAGTGATCACCGGCCCGAATACCGGGTCGCGCTTGACCCTGACGACCAACTCGCGGCCATGGCGCTTGAGGATCATCGGCTCGATCGCGACGCCGTTGATCGCTGCATCCGGCTTGTTGCGTTTGACCTCCTCGAGAATCTCCTGATACGCGGTACGCACCGCGGCCAGGCTACCGAGGTTCAGGCGGACGCCGCCCGAATCGGCCTTGTGGATGATGGACGGCGAGTCGATCTTCATCACCACCGGCAGGCCGATTTCTTCCGCCAGTACCATCGCTTCGGTGGCCGAGCGGGCGACCACGGTTTGCGCGATCGGAATCCGGAAAGCGGCCAGACAGGCCTTGGACTCCATCTCGTTGAGTACCTTGCGCCTTTCGGCCAGCGCAGTCTCGATGACGAGCCGGGCGCTTTCGACACTCGGGGGGTTCAGATGCGACAGCGAGGATGGCGTCTGCATCAGCAACTTCTGGTTGCGGTAATAGGCCGAGATATGACTGAACAGCTCGACCGCCGGCTCGGGCGTGCGGAAGGTCGGAATGCCGGCGTCGATGAACTTGCGGCGTGCTTCCAGCACCAGGTCCTCGCCCATCCAGCAGGTGACGACCGGCTTGTCGGCCGTCTTTTCCAATTCGATCACCGCGTCGGCCACGGCGCTCGGATCGGTCATGGCCTGTGGGCAAAGCATCACCAGCACGCCATCGACATGCGGGCCTTCAAGCACCGCCTTGACCGTGTTCTGGTAACGCTCGACATCGGCATCACCTCCGATGTCAACCGGATTGCCGCGAGAGGCATGGGCCGGAAGCACCGCGTTCAGCTTTTCCACCGTCACCTCGGCAAAGTCCGACAGCGGAATACCGAGATCGGCCGCCCGGTCGGCCGCCATGACGCCCGGTCCGCCCCCGTTGGTGACGATGGCAAGACGGTTACCGCGCGGTCGGAAATGGGTGAACAGCGCATTCGCGGCGGCGAAGAGCTGGCCCAGGTTGTACAGCCGGATTACGCCGGCGCGTCGCAGGGCGGCGTCGAAGACGGCGTCGTCGCCGCCGGCCAGCCCGGAATGCGACAGGATCGCCTTTGAAACCTCGGGATGGCGGCCCACCTTGATCAGCAACACCGGCTTGACCCGGGCCGCACCACGCAGTGCACTCATGAAGCGGCGCGCATCGCGTACCCCTTCGATGTACAGGATGATGCTTTCGGTCTGGGGGTCCGAAATCATGAACTCCAGTACTTCGCCGAAGTCGATGTCACTGCTCGAACCGAGCGACACGACAGTCGAAAAACCGACGTTGTTGGGCTTGGCCCAGTCCAGGATCGCGGCGCACAGCGCGCCGGACTGCGAGATCAGGCCGATCGAGCCCTTGATCGCGCTGGCATGGGCGAAGGTGGCGTTCAATCCCAGGGCCGGCCGCATGATGCCCAGACAGTTCGGCCCGAGCAGGCGGATCTTGTGACGGCGAGCGGCGTCGACGGTCTGGCGCTCCAGCAAGGCCCCGCGCGCACCGGTCTCGGCGAAGCCCGCGGTCAGCACGATCGCAGCGCGGACACCGGCTCGGCCGCAGGCATCCATGACCGCCGGCACCTTTTCCGACTTCAGCGCGATCACGACCAGATCCAGTCGATGTGGCACATCCTCTACGCTCTTGTGACATTGCACGCCGAGAACGGTCTCGTGTTTCGGGTTGACCGCGAACAAACGCCCTTTGAACCCGCCTTCGAGAATATTCTTGATGACCACATTGCCGAGGGAATGCTCGCGCTCGCTGGCGCCGATAACGCCGACTGACCTCGGTTGGAGAAGTGGGGTGAGGTAGTGCTTCTCTTTCATGGTGTGGGCGTCCGTGACTAGGGCATTGTGTGCGGTCGTTATATGCCGCGCTTGCTGGCGATGGCCATTTCGGCGCAGGCTATTCGGTGTTGTCGGGGCAGTTTACCGCAGTGCAGCATCGGTGTTTGTAAAATATATGTGCTTAATTCGCGGACGATTGACCGGACAAGAACGAGCACCCGCGTGTTTGACGCACAGGGTGTGTGAACGACGCGATGATTCGCGAGAAATGCATCCTGCAAGCTCATCGCAACCTATGTTAGGCCGGACGGCAGGATCGGTCCAGGCCGGCTAACCGTCCAGGGTGAAATGAAAGGCCGCGCCCTTGCCCGGGGCGGATTCTGCCCAGATCTCACCGCCATGGCGCTGGATGACCCGCTGGACATTGGCCAGACCGATACCCGAACCCGGGAACTCGGCAATGTCATGGAGTCGATGGAAGGCTCGGAAAAGCTGCTTGGAAAAGGCCATGTCGAAACCGACCCCGTCGTCCGACACCGTGAATATGCGTTCGCCCCCGTGCATCGCAGCGTGGAACCCGATCCTTGCAACTGGCTGCCTGGCCGTGAATTTCCAGGCGTTGCGCAGCAGATTGTCGAGCACGTTGTGCATCAGGGTGGGATCCGCCGTGGCGGTCAGATCGCGCATGATCTCGACATCCACCTGGCGTTCAGGATGTTCTCGACGCAGATCCTCGATCACCTGGATCGCGAGATCGGAAAGGTTGACGGTTTCCTTGCGCAGCATGTGGCGGGACAGGCGGGCCAGTTCGATCAGTTTGTCGATCAGATAGGCCATCCGGCCTGCCGCAAGGCGAATCCGCTCGAGGTGCTCGCGTGAGCCCGGGTCGAGCCGCTCGCCGAGTTCTTCCTCCAGGATTCTGGCAAACCCGTCGATCGCCCGCAGCGGCGATCGCAGGTCATGTGAAACCGAATAGGAGAAGGCTTCGAGTTCGCGGTTCGAGGCCTCGAGTTCGGCTGTGCGTTGCCGCACGCGGATTTCAAGCTCCTGATTCAGATTCTTCAGGGTGAGCTCGGCGACCTTGCGCGCAGTGATGTCGCTGAGGGTGCCGAACAGGCCAGTCGGGGCTTCGCGGCGACCATCGTCCAGGGTTGGTCGCAAGGTCGCTTGAATCCAGCGGATGTCGCCTTGTCGCGAGGTCAGTCGAAACGAGATCGTCGAAGGTTGGTTGTCGCCTTTCAGGATCGCACGGATCGGCGCCTCGGCTTTCAGTCTGTCGTCCGGGTGCAGGTAGGCCAGCAGGGACTGGCCGATCGAGGTGCCGACCGGATATCCGGTGAAACGCTCCCAGGCCTTGTTCAGAAAAGTGAAGCACAACGCGGTATCGGTGCTGAAAACGACCTCATTGACCGACTCGATCATTTCCCGGTAACGGGTGTCGGCATCACGCAAGGATTCATCGCCCAGTGAGGACATGGGCGTCATCCGGTTCGTCTTGCACTCTGGGACGGTGTTTCATCGGAAGCCCCGAAATCCTTGTCAATTCATGATGTTTTTACCAGTTTAGTACCTTGATCACCGATCGGTATGCCCCGATTTGGGCATTAACCCTGACTGCAGCTCGGTGAAGTGCGGTTGCAGGGGCGGCCAAGCCACTGCCTGCATGACGGAATAGAATCGTGTCGCTCGGCACGAGGAGCGGGCGGGCGCCCATGGCATCGGAGGATAGGCATGAGCGAAGAGTAGGCGGTAATGCTCCGATTGGCAAAAAACGAGACGAAAGGATGTAAAAGATGATTGCATTGAAGCAAGCGGCGCTTTTCAGGCAGCAGGCCTACATAGCCGGACAATGGCTGGACGCCGACAGTGGTTCGACCTTCGAGGTCAGCGACCCGGCCAACGGCCGGATCATCGGCACGGTGCCGGACATGGGTCAGGTCGAAGCCCGTCGTGCGATCGAGGCAGCGGACAAGGCCATGCAGACATGGCGCAGGACGGTCGCCAAGGAGCGCGCCGTGCTGTTGCGCAAGTGGTTCGACCTGATTGTTGCCTCGGCCGATGATCTCGCCTTGTTGATGACGACCGAGCAGGGCAAGCCGCTCGCCGAGGCCCGTGGTGAGGTGATGTACGCAGCGTCCTTCGTCGAGTGGTTCGCCGAGCAGGCACGCCGGGTCAATGGCGACATCATCCCCACCACTGGTCAGGACCGGCGCCTGCTGGTGATCAAGCAGCCGGTCGGGGTCTGCGCGATGATCACGCCGTGGAACTTTCCGGCCGCGATGATCACCCGCAAGGTCGCTCCGGCGCTGGCGGCAGGCTGTACGGTGGTGGTCAAGCCGGCCGAGCAGACCCCCTTCACCGCGCTGGCCCTGGTCGCCCTGGCCGAGCAGGCCGGCATTCCGCCCGGGGTGATCAACGTGATCACCGGCGATCCGGTCGCGATCGGTGGTGAGCTGACCTCGAATGACAGCGTGCGCAAACTCTCTTTCACCGGCTCGACCGAGGTCGGCCGCTTGCTGATGAGCCAGTGCGGGCCGACCCTGAAGAAGTTGTCGCTCGAGCTCGGTGGTAATGCACCCTTCATCGTGTTCGACGATGCCGACATCGATGCCGCGGTCGAGGGCGCGATGGCGTCAAAATACCGCAATGCCGGTCAGACCTGTGTCTGCGCCAACCGCCTGCTGGTTCAGACCGGCGTGTATGACCAGTTCGCCGAGAAGCTCACGGCCGCGGTCGAGAAGATGAAGGTCGGACCCGGTGTCGGCGAGGGCGTGAATATCGGGCCGTTGATCGATCAGGCAGCCATCGACAAGGTCGAAAGCCACATCGCCGATGCGCTCGCAGGTGGGGCCAAGGTCATGACTGGCGGCAAGCGACACCCCTTGGGCGGCACTTTCTTCGAGCCGACGGTGTTGACCAATGTCACCTCCAGCATGAAGGTGGCGAGAGAGGAGACTTTCGGCCCGGTCGCGCCCTTGTTCCGCTTCGAATCGGACGACGAGGCCGTGGCGATGGCGAATGCGACCGAGTTCGGTCTGGCGGCCTATTTCTTTTCGCGTGACGTCGGCCGCATCTTCCGTGTCGCGGAAGAACTCGAGTACGGCATGGTCGGGGTCAACACCGGCATCATGTCGAACGAAGTGTCGCCTTTCGGTGGAGTCAAGCATTCCGGGCTGGGTCGCGAGGGGTCGATTTACGGCATAGACGAGTATCTCGAGATGAAGTCGATCTGCCTGGGCGGGATCGACCGTTGAGTGCGGATCAGGCAAGCGCGTCGGAGACCGCCGGGACGGCGAGCGGGGCGGGTGCGGCGCCGGCGCATCCTGTGATCGGTCCACCCTCGCCATGGCTGGTCCGGTTCGCGCCGCTGATTCCGCCAGCGGGTCGGGTGCTCGATCTGGCCTGCGGCAGCGGTCGGCATGCCCGCTATCTGGCAGGACTCGGGCACCCGGTCGACGCGGTCGATAGGGACGAGCAGGCGCTCGCAGGGCTCCAAAGTGAAGAGCGGGTGAGCACGCTCCTCGCCGATCTCGAGGCGGCTTCCTGGCCATTGAAGGGCCGGCTGTACGATGCGGTCATCGTGACCAACTACCTGTACCGGCCCCGTTTCGATGCCGTGCTGTCGCTGCTCGCACCGGGCGGAGTGTTGCTCTACGAAACCTTCATGATCGGCAACGAGCGCTATGGCCGGCCGCGCAGTCCCGACTTCCTGCTTCAGCCGCGCGAGTTGCTGGACAGGCTGGGGCCGGATTTCGGCATCGTGGCATTCGAGCAGGGCGAGTGCGGTGATCCGCCAAGCAAGGTGATCCAGCGGGTGTGTGCGATCAAGGCCACGAGCGGGGGCTGGCGCTTGCCGTGATCCATCCAGGAAACCGCGGTTGAGCGCTCGGAGCCTTGCTTGACCGATACCGCGTCAGACGCACACTCGGACAGGTCTCCACCTGCGGCTTCCAGGATGATCAGGCAGCGATCGCTTCGGTCAGCAGGATCCGGCGTGCCAGGGCGGTGATGCCGATATCGGAAAGATCGGTTGTGTCGAAGCGGACGGCCTGATCGATCCGGGTGAAATTGCGATTCTGCGAGCGGTGGTAGAGCGGGTCGTAGTGGCGGTCGATGAACTCCGCATAAAGCGCGGGCAGGTCGTGCGCGGTGGCGAGCGCTTTCCAGCGAGCGATCGTCTCGGCGCTTTGCAGTTTGCGCAGGTGATCGATGCGCTGGATCAGTTCATCCAGGTCGTCGCCCAGATAAGCGTAGTCCCGTACCAGGAAGTCCAGCCGTGCCGCGCGCTCGGCCTCGATCACGATACAGCGCGACTCGCGCATTTTCATGATCAAGGCTTCCGGCACCTGGATTCTGCCGATCTTGCGGCTCTCGGCCTCGACATAGACCGGCTGGCCCGGATCGAAGCCGCGTAGTTGCCGGGTCAGGCAGGTTTCGAACCATTTCTGGGTCGGCTGCGGACGGTCGGGGAGCGCGCCGAGTACCGAGCCCTTGTGTGCGGCAAGTGCTTCCAGATCCAGGGTCTGCGCTCCCTGGTCAGCCATCGCTTCGAGCACACGGGTCTTCGCGCTGCCGGTCGGGCCGCACACCACACGAAAATCGAAGCGAGCCGGGAGCGTTTCCAGATCCGAGACAACTTGCCGGCGAAACGCCTTGTAGCCGCCTTCGAGCTGACAGGCATCCCAACCGATCATGCGCAGCCAGGTCGTGAACGAGCCGCTGCGCTGGCCACCGCGCCAGCAGTAGATCAACGGGCGCCAGTCCTTGGGCTTGTTCTGGAAACGCTCGTGAAGATGGCGGGCGATGTTCTCGGCCACCATCGCGGCGCCGAGCCGGCGGGCTTCGAAGGCCGAGCGCTGTTTGAAGATCGTGCCTATCGTCGCACGCTGGGCGTCATCGAGCACCGGGCAGCTGATCGCGTCGGGGATGTGGTCCTCGGCATACTCGGCCGGGCTGCGGGCGTCGATGAACTCGTCAAACTCATGAAGCTGTGCTACGGTCGCGAAGCCTTTTTTGTACATGTTCTGCCCGACTCTTCGACCGGGGCTCCCTTTGGAAACGATGAACGAAATCAAACTGACCCAATTCTCCCACGGCGGAGGCTGCGGCTGCAAAATAGCACCGGCCGTGCTGTCGCGGATGCTCTCCGGCATGCCGGCCGGCCTGGTGCCGCCCGATCTGCTGGTCGGCACCGAACATGCCGACGATGCCGCCGTGTATCGACTCAACGACCATCAGGCGATCGTCGCCACCACCGATTTCTTCACCCCCATCGTCGACGATCCGTTCGATTTCGGCCGGATCGCTGCAACCAATGCCTTGTCCGACGTCTATGCGATGGGGGGGCGTCCGATCATGGCGCTCGCCGTGGTCGGGATGCCGCTGGACAAGCTGCCCGCCGAAGTGATCGCACGCATCCTCGAAGGCGGCGCGTCGGTTTGTCGTGACGCCGGCATCCCGGTCGCCGGCGGGCATTCGATCGACGTGCTGGAGCCGATCTACGGTTTGGTCGGACTCGGCGTGGTCCATCCCGATCAGGTCAAGACCAACGCCGGTGCGCTGGCCGGCGATGTGCTGATCCTGACCAAGCCGCTGGGTATCGGCATCCTCTCGGCCGGACTCAAGAAGGGTTTGCTCGACGACGCGGCCTATGCCGAAATGGTGAGATGGACCACCACACTGAACCGGATCGGCATCCGGCTCGCCGACATGCCCTCGGTGCACGCGGTGACCGACGTCACCGGTTTCGGCCTGGCCGGCCATCTGCTCGAGATCTGTCGCGCCTCCAGGCTTGTCGCCGACCTGCGTTTCGATGAGCTGCCGCTGATCGAATCCGCCCGGATGCTGGCGGGTCAGGGGATCGCGACCGGTGCGTCGGCGCGCAACTGGGCGAGCTATGGGGGGACTGTGACACTCGCGCCCGCTTTGCCTGCCTGGGCCGGGACGATGCTGACCGACCCGCAGACGAGCGGCGGCCTGCTGATTTCCTGCGCGGCCGAGGCCGTCCCCGAGGTGATGTCGGCGCTGCAAGACGTCCAGGGTGAGGGTGGCTGGCTCATCGGCCGGATGTCGGTAGGTGCGCCCGAGCTCAGGGTGGCTTGAGCAACCACGGCGAGGGCCGCGCCAACGCGAAAGTCACCCTCGCGACGCGCTAGCCTCCGCTCGCCGGGTGCGGGAGGGGGTTGGAGCCAAGGGTGACCATCAGGTCGGTTACAAGGCCAGACGTGTGGACAACAGCCCTGGCTGTCAGTCCACCAGCATCGGTTCGAGTTGCGCCCACACTGTATCGAGGATCCGGTATTGCGCATCGGCGTTCGGATGAATGCCGTCGGGCAGGAACATTTCTGGCTGATCGGCAAAGCCTTCCAGCAGGAAGGGCACTAACGCGACCTGGGTGGCTTCGGCGACGTCGACAAAGGTCTGGGCGAAGCGGCGGGTGTAGGCCGGGCCATAGTTCGGCGGCATCTGCATGCCGATCAGCAGGACCTCGGCACCGCTCTGGCGGGCTGCGGCGATCATCTCGGTCAGGTTGTCCGTCAGCAACTGCGGTTGCAGGCCGCGCAGGCCGTCGTTCGCGCCGAGTTCCAGAATCAGCAGGGTGGGGCGGTGCTGCTCGAGTGCCGCGGGGAGTCGGGAACGTCCCCCGGCGGAGGTTTCACCGCTTACACTGGCATTGATGACCGTGTGCGGGAACCCTTTCTCCTGCAGGCGCGTCTGCAACAGGGTGGGCCAGGCCTGGTCCTGTCGCAACTGATAACCGGCCGACAGGCTGTCCCCCCACACCAGTATCGTGCCCGCCTGGGCCGTGGCTTGGATAATGACCAACATAAAGAAGATCGCAATGGATCGCAGCAACATCGAATTCTCGGCTCCTGTCATGGAAGTGAGTGGCTTGTCCAAAACCGTCCCGGTGGGCGGCGGGCAGGGCATGCTGACCATTTTGCAGGATATTTCGTTCAGCGTCGGTAAAGGCGAGTCTGTCGCCATCGTTGGCGCCTCGGGTTCCGGCAAATCTACCTTGCTCGGATTGCTGGCCGGCCTGGATGTTCCCAGTGGCGGGTCGGTTTCGATCCAGGGCGTTGATCTGTTCAGACTCGACGAGGATGACCGTGCCGCCTTGCGCGGCGATTCGGTCGGCTTCGTGTTCCAGTCTTTCCAGCTTCTGCCGGCCCTGACCGCGCTCGAAAACGTGATGCTTCCGCTGGAGTTGGCCGGTACCGACGACGCACGCAAGATCGCGGCCCAGTGGCTGGAGCGGGTCGGGCTGGGCAATCGTCTCGGTCACTATCCCAAGCATTTGTCCGGTGGCGAGCAGCAACGGGTCGCGCTGGCCCGTGCGTTCGCGCCATCCCCGCAAATTCTGCTTGCCGATGAACCCACCGGTAATCTCGATGCGGCGACCGGTGCGTCGATCATCGATCTGATCTTTTCGCTGAATCGTGAGTCATCCACAACGCTGATCCTGGTGACCCACGACGAGGCCTTGGCAGCCCGCTGCACGAGAGTGCTGAGGATGCAGGCCGGTTGTCTGCGTGAAGACTCCGCCGTGATGGCCTGAACGGTTCCAGCCCTATCCGCGACTGGATTCCTGTCGTTTGGCTCCCGCGGTCCGCCCATTGTGGCTGGCCGAGCGCGGTCACTGATGCACTGAGGCACGGCCGCGTTGGTGCGCCCGGCGGACATCAGTGTCGCCGTGACATCCGGCGTAGCGCTGCCTCGGCCACTGCAACACCGGAGCGTACTGCCGATTCCAGCGTGGCCGGGTAGGGGGAGTCGATGTAATCGCCGGCCAGCCACAGGCCAGGCACCGGGGTATGGATGTCGGGGCGGACGATGCCGGGACGGCAGGCGATGGTGGCGCGTCTTTCCACCACGCTCAAGACCCAGTCCGGCGCCGGCAGACGGCGACCGAGCTCGCGTTCCAGCTGTTGGTGGATGGTGATCTCCAGTTCTTCGCGCTCGAGGGAGTCGTGCGGACCGTGGGCGCTGATGACGCAGGCCAGCAGCCCGGCTTCGCCGCCGAACTGGCCACGGTCGAACACCCACTGCGCCGGCCCATCGGAGAGCAGCATCATCGGCGCCGGCAATCGCACCTGCTCGCCTAGCGTGAAGTAAACAGTGGTGATCGGTTCGTACTCCAGCGCCTCGATCTGCTTTGCGAGACGCTCGCAGCCCCCGGCCGAGCGAAGCAGCGACGGCGCGTGGTAGGGCGCGGTGGCGACGACGACCTGCTCGAATACCTGGCGGGTCGGGTGGTCGCAATCCAGCCTGAATCCCCCCTCGACCGGCTCGATCGCCTTGACCGTGGTGCCGGTGCGCAGTTTGCCGCGTCGTGTTGCGAGGTAGCGCGCCGCTTGCACCGGGAACAGTTCAGAGAGGTCTACACGCGGAATCAGCACTTCGCTCGCGCCGGCATGCGCGGCGACACTGTCGCGCAGCACGTTGGCGAATATCTGGGCCGAGGCGTAGGCGATCGGCGTGTTGAGCGCGGCCACGCACAGTGGCTCCCATATCCACGCGACCGTATGCCCGGTTTGGCCGGTTTCGTGAAGCAGAAGCTGCACGGTATGCTCCGGTGGCAACTGGAAGCGTTTGCGCTTGAGAAACCGGATCAGGCGGATCACCGCGAGGCGATCGGCCCAGTCCAGGCCTTGCGCCGTGAGAAGGCCAACGGCGAGATGCAGTGGAGCGGGGAGTCCGGCTGCCCGAAAGCGGAAGCGGCCGGGTGAGATCAGGGTCAGCGGCATGCGCTCCAGGACCTTGGGCGAAACCCGGGTGTGGCGCAGCAGGCGGGTGAGTTCGGTGTAGGCGCCGATCAGGATATGCTGGCCATTGTCGACCCGGTGTCCATCCTTGGTGAGCAGGCGCGACCGTCCACCGAGTACGTGCGAGCGGTCGAACATGGTGACCTGCACCCCTTTCGAGGCCAGTTCCACCGCGCAGGCCAGTCCGGCATAGCCAGCACCGATGATCGCGACCGACTGGATCACGCCCGCATCCAGGTCGTACCCGCGATCCAGACCTTGCGCAGCGGGGTGAGCGAGGTGCGGCGATCGAGCACCTTGAAATCGTCACGCACGATTTCATCGAGCAGACTGCGGTAGATCGCCGCCATCACCAGGCCAGGTCGTTGATTCTTGCGATCGCCGGCAGGTAGCTGGGCCATCGCCTGATCATAGAAACCATAGGCACGTTGGGCCTGGAAACGCATCAACTCGACGAAGCGGTCGCTGTGGCGCGCCTCGAACAAGTCGTCGGCCGGTACGTTGAAGCGCTTCAGTTCTTCGACAGGAAGGTAGATACGGCCACGGCGCGCATCTTCGCCGACATCGCGGATGATGTTGGTAAGCTGCAGCGCGATGCCGAGATCGTGGGCGTACTTGAGTGTCTGCCTGTCCTCGAAGCCGAAGATGCGTGCCGCGAGCAGGCCGACTACGCTGGCCACCCGGTAACAATACAGTTGCAGTCCGCGGAAATCGGCATAGCGCACATGGTCGAGATCCATCTCCATGCCGTCTATGATCTCCATCAGCTGCTCGCGTGGTAGATCGAGGCCGGAAATCACGTCCTTCAGCGCGAGACCGACCGGATGGGTCGGGCCGCCATCGTAGATCCGGTCGACTTCGTCACGCCACCAACCGAGCTTGGTCTGGGCCAGTTGCACGTCGTGACACTCGTCTACGACGTCGTCCACCTCGCGACAGAATGCGTACAGGGCGGTGATCGCCCGACGCTTGTCCGGTGACAGGAAGAGAAAGCTGTAATAGAAACTCGATCCGCTTTTGGCAGCCTTGTCCTGGCAGTAGTCGTGCGGATTCATGTGTGGTCGCCGTTGGCCGCCGCCGGGCGGGTGGATGTCCGATAAAAGAGTGCGCGGCTGGCCAGAAGAATCCCATCCCCCCGTCCGAGCGTCGGGCGCCGCCGGAAGATGTCGTAGTCGACCGCTTCGATCCGCTCCAGAATCCGCAGGCCGCCGCACACCACGAGGCGCAGTTCCAGCCCGATCCGACCCTGCAGCCGGGTGGCGAGCGGCGCACCGGCGAGCATCATCTCACGCGCACGTGTCACCTCGAAGCGCATCAACGCTTGCCAGCGCGGGTCGCAGCGCCCTGAGGCGATGTCTTCTTCGGTGACCCCGAAGCGGGCGAGGTCCTCCTCCGGAAGATAGACACGGCCTTTACTCCAATCCACCGCCACGTCCTGCCAGAAATTGATCAACTGCAGACTGGTGCAGATCGCGTCCGAGCGGGCGAGCAAATCGGACTCGTTCCGGCCGTAAAGGTGCAACAACAGCCGCCCCACCGGATTGGCCGAGCGGCGGCAGTAATCGCGCAATTCGTCGAAGCTCGTGTAACGGGTCTTGACCACGTCCTGGCTGAACGCATCGAGCAGATCGCGCATCGGTTGCAAGGGCAGGGCGAAGCGCTGCACGTTGTCGGCCAGCCGCATGAAGAGCTGTGCGAGCGCAGGGGCGATCGGCGGCCTTCCTTGTTCGATTGCGTCCAGTTCCGCTCGGTAGGCGGCTAGCCCGGCCAGTCGTTCCTCGGCGTCCGCATCGCCCTCGTCGGCGATGTCGTCTGCGCTACGCGCGAACGCATAGATGGCCTCTACCGGCTCGCGCAGGCGCGCCGGCAGCAGGACGGAAGCGACGGGAAAGTTCTCGTAGTGATCGACCGGCATCGTGGAGGCAAAGGGAGCGGCGGCGTGCAGTATAGCGAATCCGCTCATGGGCTCGCGCTTGAGCGTTTCGGTGCAGCGGGATCCGGACACGGTTGGATAGCCCAATGCCATGATCTATATTGCCGTCAGGCAGAACCGGTTTCGATTCAGCCCGACCACTCCCGTGGCCCCTTCCTCTCCCTGACAATCCGGGTCGCCGACGTTGGGCGGCACGATGGAGGCAAGCATGACTATCCTGGCACCCCTCTCGATGCGGATCAGCGCGGCCTTTGTCGTTTTGGCGCTCGGTGGCACCGCCCAGGCCATAGAAGTCAAGAACCTCGAAGGTTTCGAAGCCCTGTACGGGCGTTATGCGCCAGCCGGCGACTGTAGCCGGCAACCGCAGATCGTCGTCGAACGTGAAGGATTCCGTTTCGAAGTCGAGGGCGAGATACACAAGATCAACAATCCGGAGTTCGCTGCCAGCTATGGCGGGAACTTCTACCAGGGCATCACGCAGTGGTTCATGCCATTCCGCTCCTCACAAGGATTTCCGATCCTGATGTCGTTCAATCACGAGGAGCGCACCGGAGTGTTGAACATCGAGGGGCACGATGAAGGCTGGAGCGGCGGGCCACCACTGAGCCCCCGTAACAAGGCACTTGTGGAAGGTTCGCCTTACGCGGTCTGTCGCAATTGAGGAACGGCTCGACGACCTTGATGCAGATCCTGAAGGTAGTGAACCGGGCGAGCACAGTGTGACTCGCGTCGGGTCACCGGAGGCTTTGCGGACTCTACATGGCGTTTGCCGTCTTCGGGACTCGCTGCGCGGTTTTTCGGCTGTGAGATCATCGGGCACCATTTCAAAGTCGTCCGGTCTCTCCCGACATGCTCGAACTCGACAAAATCTGCAAACGCTTCCGTCCGGATGGGGTAGCACTGTTCCAAGAGGTTTCTCTGACGGTTAGGCCAGGCGAATGCGTCGCGGTCATGGGCGAATCCGGCGTGGGGAAATCCACCCTGCTGAACTGCATCGCGGGGCTCGAACCCATAGACGGTGGAGAGATCGTGCTGGCGGGTCGGCGTCTCGATGGACTCGACGATGACGCCTGGGCCATGTTGCGACGACGTCGCTACGGTTTCGTCTTCCAGGCATTTCATATTCTGCCGCACCTCAGCCTGGTCGATAACGTCGCGTTGCCCTTGTGGTTGCTGGACGACAAGCGCGACAACGCGCGAGCACGGGCATTGGAGATGCTGGCTGCGGTCGGCTTGAGCGCACGTGCCGACGAAGGGCCGGGCAAGCTGTCGGGCGGCGAGCTGCAGCGGGTCGCGATCGCGCGCGCGCTGGTCCATCGTCCCGCGGTGGTGCTCGCCGACGAACCGACCGGCAACCTGGATCCGGACCGTGCCGGCGAGGTCCTGACGCTGTTGCTCGACGCGGTGCGCGAGGTCGGCGCGGTCGGTATCCTGGTCACCCACTCGCCGGTCGCGGCCAAGCAGACCGACAGGATTCTTCGGCTCACCCGCCAAGGCATGCAGGAAGCGGTCAGCGAATGACTCAGGCGCTGTGGAAGGTCTTCATCACTGGTTTGCTGGGACGACGGCTGGCGAGCGTATTGTCGCTGCTCGCGATCACGCTCGGGGTGACCCTGGGGCTTGCGGTACAGATCATCCATGGCGCGGCGCTGGAGGAATTCGGTCGTGGCATGCGTCTGCTCGCCGGCGAAGCGGACTTGCAAGTCGTGGGACCACGCGCGGGTTTCGACGAACGGGTCTATTTGGCGCTTGCGCAGCGCGCCGACGTGGCCGCAGCCAGCCCGGTGGTGGAGATCGAGGCGCGGTTGCCTGGTCGTGAAGCGGGGCTGCGGATCCATGGCGTGGATCTCTTCCGGGTAGCGCGGGTCCTGCCATTGCTGATGCCGGCAGCCGAAGCGGATGAAGGGCGTCTGATCGCACTCGAGCCGGACAGGGTGTTCCTCAGCGCGGCGGCGCGCGAGGCGCTCGCCCTTGGGCCGGGCGACACATTGGGGGTCCAGAGCGGCCTGCGTGAAGCGACGTTACGGGTGTCGGGTTCGGTTCCCGGGGCGGCGGCAGGGCAGGTGCTCGCCGTGATGGATATCGCGGGGGCGCAGCAGGTCTTCGATCGCGTCGGTGTGCTGACCCGGGTGGATCTGAAGCTCGTGGCCGGCGCGAGGCGCGAAGACACGATGGCCGAGCTTGGGCGGTTGCTGCCGCCGGGGGTCGAAGTGCGACTCCCCGCGGCCGGTGTGGCCGAAACCAGTGGTCTTTCACGTGCGTATCACGTCAATCTGACCATGCTCGCCGCGATCGCATTGTTGACCGGGGCCTTTCTGGTGTTTTCGACCCAGTACTTGTCGGTCGTACGACGCGGCCGGGAGCTGGCTTTTCTCAGGGCGATGGGGATGGAGCGGCATCTCGTGATGCGGGGTCTGTTGCTCGAGGGCGCGGTATTGGGCCTGCTCGGTGGTGTGCTGGGCATCGTGCTGGCCCATGGTCTGGCGGCGTGGGCCTTCTCCCTGGTCGGGGGCGATCTGGGGGCCGGCTATTTTGCGCATGTGACACCCTCTGCACGCTTCATGCCCGGGGCCAGCCTGGGCTATCTTGTGCTCGGGGTCGCTGCTGGGGTGGCCGGCGCGTGGCTGCCAGCCAGTCAGGCCGTCGCTCGACCGCCTGCCCAAGGCTTGCGCGCCGCAGATGAGCGGGAACTGCTCGCGGCACGGCCACGATGGGGTGCGACCTTGTCGTGCCTGGTACTTGCGCTCCTCGCATGCTGGCCGGGGCCGATCGGTGGCATTCCGCTGTTCGGTTATGTCGCGGTGGCCTTGGTGCTGGCGGCGGCAGTGTTGTCGTTACCGGGGGGGGTGAAATGGCTTGCAGCGCCGCTCGGCCTGTCATCCGCCGTTTTGGCGAGGCTGGCGTGGTCGCGTGTCACTGCCGCGCCGGGTCAGGTGGTGGTCGCCGGTGCGGGCGTGGTGGCCAGCGTCGCCCTGGCGGTCTCGATGGCGATCATGGTGGGCTCGTTCCGGGATTCGGTGGACGACTGGCTGGCCAAGGTGCTGCCGTCGGATCTCTATGTGCGCGCCTCTTCATCGGCTGCGAGCGGTTTCCTGGACGAGGAGGCGGTTGCGCGGGTCGTCGCGACCGAAGGCGTGGCCGGGGTCGTGCCGGTGCGCTACGACAGCTTGCGAATGGGAGATGCGTCCTTGCCGGTCACGCTGATCGCGCGACCTACTGCGGGCGGGGAAGCCCTGCCAGTGGTGAGCCAGCGGAAGCCTTCCGGGGGCGATTTGCCGCTTGTGTGGATCACCGAGGCGATGGCGGATCTTCACCGGCTGGGGATCGGCGACCCGCTCGCGTTACCGATCGCAGGACGTGAAGTGCGTTTCGTCGTTGCGGGGGTGACCCGGGATTACGCCCGGCAACATGGGGCGGTGATCATCGAACTGGAGGACTATCGACGACTTTCGGGCGACAGGCTGACCAATGACCTGGGTGTCACGCTGTTGCCCGGGGCGGACGTCGATCTGGTCGCCGGGCGTCTGCGCGAGGTGCTTGGCGAGCGGGTCGTGGAGATCTCGCTGCCGTCTCAGATTCGCGCGATCAGCCTGGAAATCTTCGACCGGACCTTTCTCGTGACCTATCTGATGCAGGCGGTGGCGGTCCTGATCGGCCTGTTCGGCATCAGCACCACTTTTGCCGCGCTGGCGACGAGTCGCCGCAAGGAGTTCGGCATGCTAAGGCATCTCGGGCTCAAGCGCCGCGAGATTGGCCGCTTGCTGGCGCTGGAAGGGGGCGTGACGGCCGCGGTGGGGGGGGTGGTCGGCACCGTGGCGGGCGGCGCGATCGCCTTGGTCCTTGTGGAGGTGATCAACCGCCAGAGCTTTCACTGGAGCATGGATCTCGCATTGCCGTTCGGCCCCATCCTCGCTTTCGGGCTGACACTGGTGGTGCTGGCCGCGGCGGCAGCGCGGCTGTCGGCGGCGCAGGCGATGCGGGGCAGTGCGGTAGCAGCGGTACGGGAGGACTGGTGATGGGCGTCAGCCGGTTGTCGATACGTGGCCTCGGTCGTGCGGTCGTCGTGTCAGCACTGCTGTGTCTCGTCCTGATCGGACTCCCGGCTGTCCTGGCCGACGATCGCTATCCGCCGGTGGTGCCCGGCAAGGCCCTGGTCTTTCCTTACGACACCGGCGCGCATCCGGACTATCGCACCGAGTGGTGGTACATCACCGGCTGGTTGCGTGACGCGGAAGGGGTGGAGCGGGGTTTTCAAGTCACCTTCTTCCGGGTGCGGACCCTGCTCGGGGAGGACAATCCGAGCCGTTTCGCACCGAGCCAGTTGATCTTCGCGCATGCCGCCGTAGCCGACCCGGCGCGGGGGCGTCTTCTGCATGGTGAGCGGGTGGCGCGTGCGCTCGATCCGCTGGCCGGGGCGGCGGTGGGGCGGACACGGGCCTGGCTGGATGACTGGTCGCTCGAACTCGATGAGGCCGGGCATTACCTGACCGAGGTCCATGCCGAGGATTTCGCCTTCTCGCTGCGCTTCGATCCGCCCACGGATCCGGTGCTCAACGGCGATGAGGGCTGGAGCCAGAAGGCACCGGATCCGGCCAATGCCAGCTACTACTACAGCCGCCCGCAACTCGCGGTGAGCGGGACGCTGGAACTCGGGGGCAAGGCGCACACGGTCAGCGGCCACGCCTGGCTGGACCATGAATGGTCCAGCGAGATTCTCCCCGAGGGGGCGTCCGGCTGGGACTGGATAGGCGTCAACCTGCATGACGGCGGATCGCTGATGGCCTTCCAGATGCGGGATCATGAGCATGAGTCGATGTACAACGCCGGCACCTTGGTGACCCCCGGACGTTCCTTGCAGGTACTGAGGCCGAACGAGGTACGCTTCGAGCCCCGACGCGGATGGGTGTCGCCACGCAGCGGAATCCGCTATCCGGTGGCCTGGTCGGTCGAGGCGGGTGGGCGACGCTTCGAGATCGAACCCTTGATGGACGACCAGGAACTGGACAGCCGCGCCTCGACCGGCGCGATCTATTGGGAAGGCGCGATCCGACTGCTGGAGGACGGGTTCGAGGTGGGTCAGGGCTACCTCGAAATGACCGGTTACGGCGAACGTTTGCGCATGTGAAGCCGTGTATAATCCGCCGCGTTGCGCGCTCCCGGAGAAGCCTCCGGGCGCAGTGCCCAGATGGCGGAATTGGTAGACGCACCAGATTTAGGTTCTGGCGCCGCGAGGCGTGGGGGTTCGAGTCCCTTTCTGGGCACCAGCAACAATTGCTGACTTTATCGGTCACGTATCCCGCCTAACATCCCTTCGCGGATCGAATTCTTGAACCCATTGCAGCATGTTCCTGTCCATGCACGCTGAATGTGATGGGTTATTCCGCTTGACTGCTGCATCGATGCCTCGACCGCTTTCCGTCGGGGGTACGCTCGTTCCGAACAATCGAATCGACTGAATTTATGAAAAATGAATTGTCTTCCGCGCTTGCGGTCGGCATGCTTTCTGCCGTGTTCTTGATCGCCACCGGCTGCGCCACGCCGCATGAATGGCTTGCGCCCGATTCGTTCGTGACCGAAACCCGATTGGTGGAGGAGGTCGATCGGCTCGAACGACGCTGGGAGGAGGGCGAGGGGCGGAGTGCGGACCGAGTCGCCCTCCTGGAACAGCGCTTCGATGCCTTCGGTGAGGCACTGGATGCGATGGGACTGACCCTGCAGCAGATCGAGGCTGCAGCGAGGGCGAGAGCCGAGGCTGCGGCTTCCGCCCCTGCGCCGGCACAGCCCGTGGTGAATAGCGAACGGATTCCCGACGGCAAGGTTCCGCTGGGTCGGGTCGAATGGGTCGGCCTGCCCACCCTCGGGACCTACCTCAAGGCGCGGATCGATACCGGCGCGAGTCTCGCGTCGTTGTCGGCGACCGACATCACCACCTTCGAACGTGACGGACGGGAATGGATTCGCTTTCGGCTCGGGTTGACCCGGGAAGATGTCGCCGTCCGCGATGCCCGTGAGATCTGGTTCGAGTTACCGGTGCGCCGGTACGTGCGGATCGTGCAGGCAAGCGGGACCGAGCGCCGCCCGGTGATCAGCCTGCCGACGACCCTGGGTCCGATCGAGCAGCAAGTGGAGTTCACGGTCAATGACCGCACGCGCCTGACGCATCCGGTGCTGTTGGGGCGGCGCTTCATGATGGATCTCGTGCTGGTCGATGTGAGCCGCACTTTCATCCATCCCCGACCGGAATTTCCGGGCGGGGATCCGGCTGCACGGGCGGTTCGTGACCAGTCTGACGAAGAAAGCGACGAGGAGTAGAGCGTGTCGCGCAAACCGTTCTATCTCGTCGTGGCTTGCCTGATGCTGATCGGCATCGGCTTGTCGATTCACCGTCACATCCAGTACGAGGTGCCGTTCACCCCGGGCGAGCAACGGGCGGTCTGGGAGGTCGAGGCCCAGGTGCGCCTCGAGGCGACCGGTGGGCCGGTCATCGTCGAACTGGCCGTGCCGACCAACCAAGAGGGCTACCGGCTGCTCGGCGAGCATACTGCCTCCTCGGGCTATGGCCTGAATTTCGTCGAAACCGCGGACTCGCGGGTCGCGCGCTGGTCCATCCGCAATGCGCAGGGCAGCCAGCATCTTTACTATTCGGCGCGTTTTCTGGTGGCACCGAATGAGGCCCGTGCCGACATTCCGCCGCCCGAGCTGCGCCGGGATCGGCTGTGGCAGTCACCGTTCGATACCGCCGCGGAAGCCGTTCTGGCCCGGGCTTACCAGCGCTCCGCGGACCCCTACACGTTGGCAAGCGAGTTGATACGGGAATTGACCGGGGCGACCCAGGGAGAGAATGCTCGCTTGCTGTTGACCCAGTACGCGCTGCCGGATTTGGTGGAGCGTCTGCTCGCCCAGGCTGAGGTGCCCGCGCGGCAGGTCAGTGGCCTGATGCTCGAGGACGGCCGGCGGCGGCAGAGCCTCGGCACCTGGCTGCAGGTCTACAAGGGTGACGAGTGGACCGTGTTCGACCCGGCCACCGGCCGGCAAGGGCGTCCCGATCGCTTGTTGCTCTGGCACGCAGGTAACGCACCGGTTCTGCAGGTCGAAGGCGGGCGCCAGTCGAACGTGAGCTTTGCGATGATCCGGCAAATGCAGTCCGCGACCGAAAGCGAGTCATTGAGGCCGGCGGACGCTTCCTTGCTCGGTCTGTCGATCCACAGCCTGCCGCTGGAAGAACAATCCCTGTTCCGGACCATTCTGCTGATTCCGATCGGCGCCCTGATCGTCGTGATGCTGCGCATCCTGGTCGGCATCAAGACCTCGGGCACCTTCATGCCGGTGCTGATCGCGCTCGCCTTCATCCAGACGACGCTGTTGACCGGCTTGATCGGCTTCCTGCTGGTGGTTGCGACCGGACTGGTGATCCGCAATTACCTGTCCCACCTCAACCTGCTGCTGGTGGCGAGGGTGTCGGCGGTGATCATCACCGTGATCGGAATCATCTCGATCTTTTCGGTGGTGTCCTACCGCTTCGGTCTCAATGCGGGTCTGACGATCACCTTCTTCCCGATGATCATCCTGTCATGGACCATCGAGCGGATGTCCATCCTGTGGGAGGAGGAAGGACCGCGCGAAGTGCTGGTCCAGGGCGGTGGGAGCCTGCTGACCGCGGTACTCGCCTATCTGGCGATGACCAATCCCTGGATCCGCCACATCACCTTCAACTTCCTCGGGGTGCAGTTCATTCTGATGGGATTGATCCTGTTGCTCGGCAATTACACGGGTTACCGCCTGCTGGAATTGCGCCGCTTCAAGCCCATGGTTCGAAGGTGAGCTGAATGTGGGCCAGACCCTCGGAGTTGCGCTCGCGCCACGTCATCGGCATGAACCGGCGCAACATCTGCTACATCGCGCGGTACAACGATCGCAGCCTGTTTCCGCTCGTAGATGACAAGCTCAAGACCAAGCTGCTGGCGCACGAGCACGGGGTGACGAGCCCGGGCTTGATCGGCACGGTCACGTCGCAGTTCGAGGTGCGGCAGGTGGCGGCAATGGTGCGCGATCATCCGGCCTTCGTGATCAAGCCGGCCAAGGGTAGCGGGGGCAAAGGCATTCTGGTGATCGAATCGCATGCGGACGGCGCTTACCGCAAGCCGAGTGGCGCGATGCTGGGTATCGCGGACCTCGAACGCGACGTCTCGAACATCCTGTCCGGGCTGTATTCGCTGGCCGGCTCACCGGATGTCGCGATGATCGAATCGATGATCCGCTTCGATGATCGATTTGCCGACTATACCTACGAGGGTGTGCCGGATATCCGGGTCATCGTGTTCCGGGGCTACCCGGTCATGGCGATGATCCGCTTGTCCACTGCGGCCTCCGATGGCAAGGCCAACCTGCACCAGGGGGCGGTCGGGGTCGGGCTGGACATCGCGACCGGCCGGGCTTTGTATGCGGTGCAGTTCGACCGGCCGGTGGACCTTCATCCCGATACCGGACGCAGCTTGATCGATCTGGAGATCCCCGACTGGCAAGGCTTGCTCAGGCTGGCCTCGGCCTGTTACGAGATGACCGGGCTCGGTTACATCGGTGCGGACCTGGTGATCGACAAGTATCATGGGCCGATGCTGCTCGAACTCAATGCGCGCCCAGGTCTGGCGATCCAGATGGCGAACGGCGAGGGGCTTGGTGGGCGCCTGGAGCGCATCGAGCGCGAACCGGTTGGAGCCGACGTCGATACCCGGGTGGATTTCGCGATGGCGCATTTCGGGCGAATGTAGCACCGCGTGGCCCCTGTTCGGCCACTCTATGGAGATTCAGCGATTGCATCCATCCTCAGACCGTAGCGAAACAACGCGCGGTGTCGTGTACGGTCTCACCGCCTATGGCATCTGGGGCTGCTTTCCGCTTTTCTTCTCGTTGTTCGACGGCGTGCCGACCTGGGAGATCCTGGTCCATCGCGTTATCTGGTGCTGCGCGTTCTTGGTCTTTCTGATCACGATACTGGGAAAGTGGTCGACAATCCGGGCCGCTTTCGCCGCGCCGCGGAAACTCGTCCGTGTTCTTGCTTGCGCGCTGCTGATCGGCGCCAACTGGGGCATCTTCATCTACGCGGTGGAAACCCGGCAGGTTTTCCAGGCCAGCCTCGGCTACTTTCTCACGCCGTTGATCAATGTCGCACTCGGAATCGTGTTCCTGAACGAGCGAATGGCGGTGATGCAGCGCTGGTCGGTGGCGCTTGCCGGGGTCGCGATCGCGATTCAGTTCGCGCTCCTGGGGGAGGTGCCCTGGATTGCGATACTGCTTGCGGTCACGTTCGGGATCTACGGTCTTTTGCGCAAGCAAGTCTCGCTGGACGGCCTTTCGGGCTTGTTCGTCGAAACCCTGCTGCTACTGCCATTGGGTGTGATCGCGCTGATGTGGCTGGTCGGGACCGGTAATTCGCATTTCTTCGATGACCGATGGAATGCCTTCCTGTTGGTGGCCAGCGGCGTGATCACGGCGATGCCCCTGCTGGCCTTCGCCGGTGCGGCCCGCAGGTTGCGTTTGGCGACGGTCGGCTTCCTGATGTACATCAATCCGACCATGCAGTTCCTGACCGCGCTGCTGATTTTCAAGGAGCCGCTGACCGTCGTACAACTGTTCAGCTTTGTGTTGATCTGGTGCGCGCTGGCGATGTATTCGATCTCGGCCTGGCGCTCGCGTGGCGGGCGCCATCCGGTCTGACCCGACTTTGACGCCACCCAGTAGCACGCCCCGCCCCAAGCGGCGCAGCGCAAGGCGGCCATTTCTCTCGCAAACGTTCGAACACCGTTAGCCGCAAGTTTGGCACCCGCCTCGCCCTGGGCGGAATACGGCCCGCGTCCGTTCGCGAGCAGGAAATGCTATCGGCCGAAATTGACGCTTCAGTCTATGCTGAGTTTTATCTATAACGTAATGTAGTATCTATTACATTTACCGTTCCTTGTTGAAGAAGGAGCCCGTGCTTGAGCTTTCTTGCCCTGTTCGTCAGCCTGCCCACCAAGGCATCGACCGGCCGCATGCGCGTCTGGCGCTCCGTCAAGGCGCTGGGCTGCGCGACGCTGCGCGATGGGGTCTATCTGCTGCCCGACTCGGCGGACAGTGCCGCGGCGCTGGACGAAGTGGCGACGCAAGCGTTGGAAGCAGGGGGCAGCGGCGAGATCTATCGACTCTCCGGGTGTGACGAAGCCCAGGAGGCTGCGCTGCGTGCCTTGTTCGACCGGGGCGAGGAGTACGCCGCCATCGCCGAGGAAATCAAGGAACTCGGGCGGAGCCTGACATCCCTGGATGGCGGCGGCGGCGGCGCGCGCAAGCTCCAGCCGCTCGTGCGCCGCTTTGAGCAGTTAGTGCGCATCGACTTCTTTCCCGGCGAGACGCAACGGCAGACCTTGAGCCTGCTCGACGCGTTGCGCGACACGCTCACCCGTCGCCTGTCTCCCGACGAGCCGACCACCCGCCATGCGGATATCCCGCGGCTGAACCTCGCCGACTATCAAGGCCGCACGTGGGCAACGCGGGCACGCCCGTGGGTGGACCGGCTTGCCTCGGCCTGGCTGATCCGGCGGTTCATCGACCCGGACGCGCGCATCGTCTGGCTGGCGAGTCCTGCCGACTGCGCAGCCGACTGGCTCGGCTTCGATTTCGACGGCGGGGCGTTCAGCCAAGTCGGCGCCAAGGTCACCTTCGAGACGCTGCTGGCGAGCTTCGGGCTCGATTCCTTCCCCGCACTGGGCCGCATGGGCGAGCTGGTGCATTGCCTGGACGTCGGGGGGCTCCCAGTCGCCGAAGCGCTGGGCATCGAATCGCTGCTCGCCGGTCTGCGGGCATCCGAACCCGACGACGATGCGCTGCTTGCCCGCGCGTGCGAAGTCTTTGATTGGTTATTGAAGAGTTACGAGGACAAAACAACGTGAACGCCCCGACCCCGTCGCAGTTGCGACCCGCCCATCCTTCCTTCCGAGAGGCCTTTCTGTACTGGCTGAAGCTGGGCTTCATCAGCTTTGGCGGTCCCGCCGGGCAGATATCCATCATGCACCAGGAGCTGGTGGAGAAGCGCCGCTGGATTTCCGAGCATCGCTTCCTGCATGCCCTCAACTACTGCATGCTGCTGCCTGGCCCCGAGGCGCAACAGCTCGCCATTTACATCGGCTGGCTTCTGCACCGCACCTGGGGCGGCATCGTCGCCGGCACCCTGTTCGTGCTGCCGTCCCTCTTCATCCTCGCGGCGCTCACCTACGTCTACCTGGCCTTCGGCGACGTCACCTTCGTGCAGGGGGTGTTCAACGGCATCAAGCCGGCGGTGGTGGCCATCGTGGTCTTCGCCGCCTGGCGCATCGGTGCTCGCGCGCTGAAAAACAACGTGCTGTGGGCCATGGCCGCGTTGTCGTTCATCGCCATCTTCGCCTTGAAGATTCCCTTCCCCTACATCGTCCTGGCAGCGGGCCTGCTGGGCGCCTTGGGCGGCAAACTCATGCCGCACAAGTTCAAGGTCGGCGGCAGCCACGGTGCCAGCAATAAGCAATACGGCCCGGCGCTGATCGACGATGATACGCCGCCCATCCCGCATACCCGCTTCCGCTGGTCCTACCTCCTTGTGCTGGTCCTGATAGCGCTGGCCCTCTGGGGCGCGGCCATTCTGATGTTGCCGACCGGCACCCTGAGCGACATGGGGAAGTTCTTCACCAAGGCCGCGCTGGTCACCTTCGGCGGTGCCTACGCGGTGCTGCCCTACGTCTATCAGGGTGGCGTCGAACATTACCAGTGGCTGACTGGCACGCAGATGATCGACGGCCTGGCGTTGGGTGAGACCACGCCGGGGCCGCTCATCATGGTGGTGTCCTTCGTCGGTTTCGTCGGTGCCTGGACCAAGGAGATCTTCGGGCCGGATGCCTTGCTGCTGGCCGGCTTCACGGGCGCCTCCGTGGCCACCTTCTTCACCTTTCTGCCCAGCTTCGTGTTCATCCTGGCCGGCGCACCCCTGGTGGAATCCACCCACGGCGACCTGAAGTTCACCGCGCCGCTCACCGGCATCACCGCTGCCGTGGTGGGTGTGATCCTCAACCTGGCGCTCTTTTTCGGCTGGCACGTGATTTTCCCTCACGCCACCGAGGCCGCGCCGTTCTCAGGCGGCTTCGAGTGGTTCTACGCGCTGATCTCGGTGGCGGCCTTCATCGCGCTGTGGAAGTACAAGCAGGACATCATGAAAGTGATCGGTGCCTGCGCCGCCATCGGCCTCGTCCATAGCTATATCGTTTGAGCGTGTCAGATGAAATGGGTCACCCGCGAACGCCCCAAGATCGACCGCATCGCCTGCCCCTGGCCGGTAACACGCTTCATCGACGAGGCGCCCGAGTTCCTCTAAGCGTTCTACGCCTGGTGCGCCCACTCAAGCACGGGGCCGCTGAAGAAGGTCGCCCGCCTGCCCGACCTGAAGTGATGCTGCTGCCCGACGGCGTCGCGCCCGAGGCACGCCTGCTGCTGATCGGCCGGGCGCTGCGGGCCTTCACCGACGGCTTTGTGGCCATTCTGCTGTCGGTCTATCTGCTCACGCTCGGGCTCGGCAAGTGGGAAGTCGGGCTGATCAGCTCCGCCACCCTGCTCGGATCGGCGCTGGCAACCCTGGCGGTCGGGCAGTGGGGTTTCGTTTCCCACAGCGCCGGCTACTCCTCGCCGCCGCAGCGAGCCCCGCCATTGGCGGTGCCCTGTTCGCCGCTGGCTGGCTGGCGGTGCCGCTAGTGGCCTGCGGCCTGCTCAAGATCGCGTATGACGCTGCACTTTGGCGCGCGTTTCGGAAGTATGAGGAAACCTCCTCTTGAGCGTTTCACGTTGACTCAGCCTGTCAGACCTGCAGGTAATCCATCAACTCCCGTTCAATTTTCAGGACATGCGCGTCCTGGGACAGACCTCGGCCGGTCAGCAGGAAGGTATCCTCGGCCCGTTCGCCCAGGGTCGCGATCTTGGCCGTGTGCAAGTCGATCCCGTTGCGCGCCAGAACTTCCGCGACGCCATGCAACAGGCCGGGGCGGTCGGCGGCGGTGAGCGAAAGGATATAGTGCTTGCCGGCTTCATCGGGCCGGATGCTGACGCGCGGCGTGATCGGGAAGTGCTTGACATGGCGGGACAGTCTGCCGCTGCTGGGTTGGTCCGGCGGTCCGGCCTTGCGCAAGCGGTCGCCAAGCTCGTGCTCGATCAAGGTGACGATGTCGCGGTACTGGGCCCGACTGCCGGGATCCTGCAGCATGAAGCTGTCGAGCGCATAGCCATGTCGCGTGGTATGCACCTTGGCATCGAGGATGGAAAAGCCGCGACGGCCGAAATAGCCAGTGAGCCGTACGAACAAGTCCTTCTGGTCGCGGGTGAAGACCATCACCTGCAAACCCTGGTCCTCCTCCGAGACTCTGGCCTTGACCACAGGCTCTTCGCTCGCGGTGCGATAGTAGAGGACACGGGTATGCCAAGCGATCTCCTCGGCCGAGTTGCGCATGAAATAGACCGCATCGAGCTGTTCCCACAGCGCTTCCTCCACCCCCGGGCGCAGGCCGTAGTAACGGAGCATGCGGCGGGCGTCTTCCTGACGGTCGTCGAGTCCGAGGGCCTGCTGGGGCGTGGCGCCGCGAAGCAGCCGTTGGGTCGCGAAGAACAAATCCTCCAGCAGCTTGCCCCGCCAGCCGTTCCAGACCTTGGGGCTGGTGCCACGGATGTCGGCATGGGTGAGCAGATAAAGCGCGGTCAGGCGACGCTCGTTCTGAACGATGTCGGCGAAGCGCTGGATCACCTCCGGATCGGAGGTGTCGTGTTTCTGCGCCACGTTCGACATGGTCAGGTGATGCTCGACCAGCCACACCACGAGCTCGGTGTCTTCCGGGTCGAAGTCGTGCTGTGCGCAGAACACCCGCGCATCGACCATTCCGAGATGGGAGTGATCGCCGCCGCGGCCCTTGGCGATGTCGTGGAACAGGGCCGCGACATAAAGCAGCCAGTGGCGCTCGAACCCGAGGATCAGCCGCGTCATCAGCGGATACTCATGGGCATGCTTGCCCATGGTGAAGCGCCGGACATTGCGCAACACCATCAGGATGTGCTGATCGACCGTGTAGACATGGAAAAGGTCGTGCTGCATCTGGCAGACGATCTTGCGCCACGGCACGATGTAGCGGCTCAGGATGCCGTACTGGTTCATCCTGCGGAATTCGTGCACGATGCCGCGCTTTTGCTGCAGGATCTGCATGAACAGGGCGCGATTGTCCGGGTCGGCGCGGAAGGACGCATTGATCCGGTTGCGGTTCAGCCACAGCGTCCGCAGGGTGCGGGCTGTCATGCCCTTTAGTTCGGAGCGTTGCTGAAGTATCAGGAAGCACTCGAGCAGTGCCGAAGGGTACTTCTCGAACACCGCATCATGGCGAACGTCCAGGAGCTCGCGCACCGCCTGGAAGCGTTCGTTGATGACGATGGCCGGGCCGCCCCGGTCGGGAAAGATCACCGTGCCGTAGTTTTGCAGCAGGATGGTATTGATCTGGATGAGTTTTTTCGCCGTCAGGTAGTAGCGCTGCATCATGACTTCGGACGCACGCTTGGCCGCGGTGGCGCTGAATCCCATCAGCTGGGCGAGGTTTTCCTGATAATCGAAGAGCAGACGGTCCTCGCCCCGGCCAGTCAGATAATGCAGACGGATGCGGATGTGCTGCAGGAATCGTTCGACGCTGCGAAGCTCGCTTGCTTCTCCACCGGTCACGAGGCGCTTGCGTGCCAGTTCGCGCCAGTTCTTCCCCAGCCCGGCCGCCCGTGCGATCCAGCCCAGCATCTGCAGGTCACGGAGCCCCCCCGGGCTTTCCTTGCAGTTGGGTTCTAGCGAGTAAGGAGTGTCGTTGAAACGGGCGTAGCGCTGCTCCTGTTCGAGGCTTTTGGCCTTGAAGAAGGCGCGCACGTCCAGGGTTTCCCTGAAGCGATCGGTGAATGCATCGAACAAGGCACGATCGCCATGGAGCAGGCGGGCCTCGAGCAGATTGGTCTGGATGGTGATGTCCTGCATCGCGACATCCATGCATTCGTCCAGCGTGCGTACGCTCTGCCCGATCTCCAGTCCGACGTCCCACAGGGCGCTGATGAGGTCGGAAACACAGGCCTGGACCTGTTTGTCGGCCGGCTCGCGCAACAGGATCATCAAGTCGACATCGGAGTACGGAAACAGCTCGCCGCGTCCGTATCCGCCGACCGCGACCAGTGCGGCATCGTCACCCGGTCCGAGGCTGCGCCACAGTTCGACAATGGTTCTGTCCACCAGCGCTGCGCGACCCTGCAGTAGCTTGGAGGTGGATGGATGGGCCTCGTAGCTGGCCCGCAGTTCGGCATTGCCGGCGGCCAGACGCTCGCGCGCGGCCGCAACGATCGCATGGTCGAAAGTCGGTCTGCAGTCGTTCATGTCTTTACACGAACAGGTGTGCAACCGAGGGGGGTGGGGGCGGGCAGGCCGCCGATCGGGTGAGTACGTCCACGCCGGTCTCGGTTACGAGAATCGTATGCTCGAACTGGGCCGACAGGCTCCGGTCCTTGGTGACGATGGTCCAACCGTCGGGCAACTCCGAAATCGCCGCCTTGCCTGCGTTGATCATCGGTTCGATGGTGAAGGTCATGCCGGGGATCAGTTCGACCCCGGTTCCCGCCTTGCCGTAGTGGAGCACTTGCGGCTCTTCATGGAACTTCGCCCCGATGCCGTGCCCGCAGAACTCGCGCACCACCGAGAAACCATTGCCTTCGGCGTGCTTCTGGATCGCCTGGCCGATGTCGCCCAGGCGCGCGCCGGGACGAACCGCGGCGATGCCCACCCACAGGCATTCGAAGGTCACGTGGCACAGGCGCTTGGCGAGGATGCTGGCGGCGCCCTCACCTCCGACCAGGAACATCCGGCTGGTGTCGCCATGGAAGCCATCCTTGATCACGGTGATGTCGAGATTGACGATATCGCCCTTCTTCAACGCCTTGGGGCCGGGAATGCCATGGCAGACCTGGTGATTGACCGACGAACAGATCGACTTGGGGTAGGGGGTGTAGCCCGGCGGCGCGTAGTTCAACGGCGCGGGAATGGTCTGCTGGACATTGACCATGTAGTCGTGGCAAAGACGATCGAGTTCTTCGGTCGTCACGCCGGGCCGGACATGGGGTGTGATGTAGTCGAGCACTTCCGACGCGAGCCGTCCGGCGACGCGCATCTTCTCGATTTCTGCGGGGGTCTTGGGTGTGATACTCATTATCTGGCCATGCTGGAGCGAAACTCCGCTCGTCGTTTTGGATGTACATAGGGTGTCGATTGCTGCGGGCCGCTATGCGGTACCGCGTTCCGACCTGTCAGCCTTGAGTATACACGCACCGTGAGGCTATAATCGCAGGCTTGTCCGCTCGCGTTGAGTGGGCAAAATCCACACGCTCGGCAATGCACCGGAAGGGTCCGCACCCGGCATCTTGGCTGGTTGCGGTACGGATTGCCAAGGCAATCATGTCGAGCGGAGGTCAAACCCTTTGTAATCGGAGTCGTATTCATGTCAGTCACAATGCGTCAGATGCTCGAAGCGGGCGTCCATTTCGGTCACCAGACCCGTTTCTGGAATCCGCGCATGGCCCCCTATATCTTTGGCCAGCGCAACAAGATCCACATCGTCAATCTCGAAAAGACCATGGCCAAGTATCTGGAAGCCATGGACTACATCCGCAAGCTTTCCGCCAATCGTGGCACCGTGATGTTCGTCGGTACCAAGCGCCAGGCCCGTGAAATCGTTGCCGAAGAGGCGCGTCGTGCCGGTATGCCGTTTGTCGACGAGCGCTGGCTGGGCGGCATGCTGACCAACTTCAAGACGGTCAAGCAGTCGATCAAGCGCCTGAAGGAAATGGAAGTGATGGCCGAAGACGGTTCGTTCGATCGCCTTTCCAAGAAAGAAGCGCTGATGGCTTCGCGCGAAATGGAAAAGCTGCAGAAGAGCATCGGTGGCATCAAGGACATGGGCGGCCTGCCGGATGCCTTGTTCGTCATCGACGTCGGCTACCACAAGATTGCCATCACCGAAGCGCAGAAGCTCGGGATACCGGTCATCGCAGTGGTCGATACCAACCACTCGCCGGAAGGTGTCGATTACCTGATTCCGGGTAACGACGACTCCTCGCGCGCAATTCGTCTCTACGCCCGTGGCGTCGCCGATGCGGTGCTGGAAGGCCGTAGCATGGCGCTGCAGGACATCGTCGCAGCCGGGTCGGACGAGTTCGTCGAAGTCGAGGAAGAGTCCTCCGACGAGCAGGCCTGAGTGTTCTCCTCCGGGGCCCTGGTCCCGGAGTCGAGTTGTCTTTGAATCAAGCAAACTGATTTCAGGAGTTAGCATGGCGGCTATTACCGCAAGCATGGTCAAGGAACTGCGCGAGAAGACCGACGCGCCGATGATGGAGTGCAAGAAGGCACTGACCGAAGCCGACGGCGATCTCGCCAAGGCCGAAGAGATCCTGCGGGTCAAGCTGGGCAACAAGGCCTCCAAGGCCGCTGCCCGCGTCACCGCCGAGGGCATCGTCGGCACCTACCTGTCCGCCGATGGCAAGCTGGCTGCGATGGTCGAGCTGAACTGCGAGACCGACTTCGTCGCCAAGAACGATGACTTCATCGCACTGGCTGCGCAACTGGCCGAGATGGTCGCGCGTAACAACCCGGCCGATGTGGCCGCACTGTCCGCGCTCGAGATCGGTGGCCAATCCGTTGAGGCTATTCGTACCGCGTTGATCGGCAAGATCGGCGAGAACATGAGCATCCGTCGCTTTGCCCGTATCGAAGCCAAGGGTCAGGTCGCCAGCTATGTTCACGCCGGCGCCAAGATCGGCGTACTCGTGGATGTGGTCGGTGGCGACGAGCAACTGGCCAAGGACCTGGCGATGCATATCGCCGCTTCCAAGCCGAAGTCGCTGGATTCGACCGGCGTGTCGCAGGACCTGATCGAAGCCGAACGCCGTATCGCGATCGAGAAGGCGCGCGAAGCCGGCAAGCCGGAAGCGATGCTCGACAAGATCGCCGACGGTACGGTGCAGAAGTTCCTGAAGGAAGTGACCCTGCTCGGCCAGCCCTTCGTCAAGGACGACAAGCAGACCATCGAAGCCCTCCTCAAGGCCAAGGGCGCCTCGGTGCCCAGCTTCGTGCTGTTCATCGTCGGTGAAGGCATCGAGAAGAAGGTCACCGACTTCGCCGCCGAAGTGGCCGAGCAGGCCGCGGCCGCCGCGCAGAAGTAAGGAGTCGCCATGACCGCCGTCGCCGCCTACAAGCGCATCATGCTCAAGCTCTCGGGCGAAGCCCTGATGGGCGAGGACGCCTACGGGATCAACGAGGATGTGGTGAGCCGCATCGTTTCGGAGATCGCCGAGGTGGTCAAGCTGGGTGTGCAGGTCGGCGTCGTCATCGGCGGGGGCAACATCTTTCGCGGCATGAAGGGCGCGTCGTCCGGCATGGACCGGGCGACCGCCGACTACATGGGCATGCTCGCGACCGTAATGAACGCGATGGCCTTGTCCGACGCGATGCAACGGGCGGACCTCGAGGCTCGGGTGCAGTCGGCCTTGCGCATCGATCAGGTGGTCGAGCCGTATATCCGGGGCAGGGCGATCCGTCACCTGGAAGAAGGTCGTATCGTGATCTTTGCCGCCGGCACCGGTAACCCCTTCTTCACCACCGATACCGCGGCCGCACTGCGCGGATCGGAAATGGGTGCGCAAATCGTGCTCAAGGCGACCAAGGTGGATGGCGTCTACACCGCGGATCCCAAGAAGGATCCGGACGCGCAGCGTTACCATCGCATTAGCTTCGACGAGGCGATAGGGCGGAATCTCGCGGTGCTCGACTCGACCGCGTTTGCCCTGTGCCGTGACCAGAAACTACCGATCAACGTGTTCTCGATCTTCAAACCCGGCGCGCTCAAGCGGGTCGTGCTCGGTGAGGACGAGGGTACCTTGGTCCATTCCTGAGGATTCGACCATGATTTCCGATTTGAACAAGACGATCGAGCAGAAGATGCAAAAATCGGTCGAGGTGCTCAAGGCCGATCTGCAAAAGGTGCGTACAGGACGCGCGCATACCGGCATTCTCGACCATGTCATGGTCGAGTACTACGGAAGCATGGTACCGGTGAACCAGATTGCCAACGTCACGTTGATCGATGCCCGTACCATTGGCGTCCAGCCGTGGGAAAAGCCGATGCTGTCCAAGGTCGAGAAGGCCATCCGTGACAGCGATCTCGGTTTGAATCCGAGCAACCAGGGCGAGCTGATTCGCGTGCCGATGCCGCCTTTGACCGAAGAGCGCCGGCGCGACCTGACCAAGGTCGTTCGTCATGAGGGCGAAACCGCCAAGGTCGCAGTGCGCAATCTGCGCCGCGACGCGAATCAGCAACTGAAGGATGCGGTCAAGGACAAGCTCATTTCCGAAGACGACGATCGTCGCGGACAGGACGCGAGCCAGAAGCTGACCGACAAGTATGTCGCCGAGATCGACAAGATGCTGGCGGAGAAAGAGCAAGAGCTGATGCAGATCTGATCCGCCGGATCTCTGCTTCCATATCCGGTCATTCGAGGGGAAAGATCATGGCGGATACTGCCTTCACCAGTTCTACCCGTGAAGTACCGGAAATTTCGGCAGTGCCCCGCCACATCGCGATCATCATGGATGGCAATGGCCGTTGGGCACGCAAGCGGCTCATGCCGCGTGTCGCGGGCCATCGGCGCGGAGTAGAGTCGGTTCGTACCGTGATTCGCGCCTGCATGGAACGCGGCGTATCCCATTTGACCCTGTTCGCGTTCAGCTCCGAGAACTGGCGCCGACCGGCAGACGAGGTTTCGTTTCTGATGCAGCTTTTTCTGCGCGCCTTGCAAAAGGAGGTCGACAGGCTGCACGAAAACGGGATCCGGTTCCGGGTGATCGGTGACCTCGCCCGTTTCGACCCGGCGCTGGTCGCACTCATTCATGACGCGGAAGCCCGCACCCGCAAGAATGCCCGGATGAATCTGACCATCGCAGCCAATTACGGCGGTCGCTGGGACATTCTGCAAGCCATAGACCGCATGCTGGAAAAGCACCCCGAGCGGCGCAGCGGTTTCAGTGAAGAGGATTTGAGCGCGGAACTGGCGATGAACTACGGACCTGAGCCCGATCTGTTCATCCGGACCGGCGGAGAGAAGCGTATCAGCAACTTTTTGCTGTGGCAGCTCGCCTATACGGAACTCTATTTCACCGACACCTTGTGGCCCGAGTTCGACGAGGCCGCGCTGGATGCCGCGATCGACTCCTACTGTACGCGCGAGCGCCGTTTCGGCCGCACCAGCGAGCAACTCAGGGAAGCGATCAAGGCGGGCTCGGCGGCAAGCACCACGCTGGCCCACCAGTCCGGCGGCGGGCGGGCCTGATGCTCAAGCAAAGGGTATTGACCGCGATCGTCCTGCTCGCGGGATTCCTGTCGGCGTTGTTCTATCTCCCTCAACCCGGGTGGCTGCTGCTGGTGGCCCTCGTCTCCGGCGGGGGCGCGTGGGAGTGGGGCGGTATGGCGGACCTGCGCAAGCCGGTCCGGATTATTTACGCGATCGCGATCGGGATCGCGGCCTTCGTGTGCGGGCTGCTCGCTGGACTGTCCGATCTGAATGCCGGTCTCGGACCGGTGACCGCCGTCGCCTATGTGCTCAGCGCACTGTTCTGGTTGGCGGTGATCCCGGTCTGGCTTGCCCGAAAATGGACGATGAACTCCCGCTCCTTGCAGTTGACCGTGGGGGTCATCGTGCTCGTTCCGCCTGCGCTTGCGCTCGCGCACCTGCGTTCCATCGATGCCACCTTGCTGCTTGGAATTCTGGTGCTGGTATGGGTCGCTGACATCGCCGCCTATTTCACCGGGCGCACGTTCGGGCGGACCAAGCTCGCGCCGACGATCAGCCCGGGGAAGACCTGGGAAGGGGCTGCCGGTGCTGCGGTCGGGGTCATGCTGGTCGGCGTAATCCTGTCGTGGGCGTGGCCGCTGATGTCTGTCGGTTCGACTGCTCTGATCTGGTTATTGCCGCTGCTGGTGTTGTTCACCGCGGTGAGCATCATCGGGGATTTGTTCGAGTCGCTGCTAAAGCGCCAGGCCGGCATAAAGGATAGCGGCAACTTGCTGCCCGGACACGGCGGTATTCTAGATCGTATCGACAGCATCACCTCGGCGGTGCCCGTGACTGCATTGATCGTGACATGGTGGTTGATCTGAAAGGCATGGGCAGATGAGTCGCAGTCGCATCGTCGTATTCGGCGCCACCGGTTCTATTGGGCGCAGCACGCTCGACGTCATTGCGCGTCACCCTGAACGCTTCGAAGCCTTCGCGCTGACCGCCCATGCTCAGGTTGGCCGATTGTTCGAGCTCTGCGAACAATTTCGGCCACGCTATGCCGTGATGAGCCGGGAAGCCGATGCCGACGAGCTTCGCGCTCGGCTGACGCAGGCCGGTTGTCCAACCGAGGTATTGCAGGGTGCCCAGGCACTGGTCGAGCTTGCCGAGCATTCCGAAGTCGATACGGTGATGGCAGCCATCGTCGGTGCCGCCGGTTTGCTTCCGACCCTTGCCGCCGCGCAAGCCGGCAAGCGTGTGCTGCTTGCGAACAAGGAAGCGCTGGTCCTGTCGGGCCAGCTTTTCATGAACGCGGTCGCACAGAACGGGGCGCGACTGTTGCCGATCGACAGCGAGCACAATGCGGTTTTTCAGTCACTCCCGCACACCTTTGGCCGTGAGCTCGGTGCTTCGGGCGTGCGTCGCATCATGCTGACCGCGTCGGGTGGGCCGTTCCGGACAGCACCGCTCGACAGCCTCGATGCGGTCACACCGGAGCAGGCCTGCGCACACCCCAACTGGGTGATGGGGCGCAAGATCTCGGTCGATTCGGCGACCATGATGAACAAGGGCCTGGAGGTCATCGAAGCGCACTGGCTGTTCGGTGCGCCGGCGGAGCTGATCGATGTCGTCATCCATCCGCAGAGCGTGATCCACTCCATGGTGGAATATGTCGATGGCTCGGTCATCGCCCAACTCGGCAATCCGGACATGCGCACACCGATTGCACATGCACTCGCCTACCCCGAGCGGATCGACGCCGGGGTACGGTCGCTGGATTTGTTCGAGATCGCCAAGCTGACCTTCGAGCCGGCGGATCTCGTCCGCTTTCCTTGTCTGTCACTCGCCTATCAGGCCCTTCGCGCCGGCGGCGCTGCGGCCGCAGTGCTGAATGCCGCCAACGAGGAAGCGGTGACCGCGTTCCTGGACGGTCGGCTCGGTTTCATGCAGATTGCCGACGTGATCGCAGCAACGCTTGAACGCGCCGGCGACTCTCCGGTCGAATCGGTCGAGGCCATTCTTGAAACCGATGGTCGAGCGCGCGCGATCGCATCTTCTGAAATTCTGTCCCGGCAACCTTGATGAATCTGCTCGAATACATTGTCCCCTTCGTTCTGGCGCTGGGCGCGCTCATCTTCTTCCATGAGTTGGGGCACTATCTGGTCGCCCGCTGGTGCGGCGTCAAGGTCTTGCGTTTTTCGGTCGGGTTCGGCAAGCCGCTGCTGACCTGGACCATAGGGCGCGACCGGACCGAATGGGCGATCGCGGCCTTCCCGCTCGGCGGCTACGTCAAGATGCTCGACGAGCGCGAGGGCGAGGTGCCCAAGGAAGACCTCGCACGCTCGTTCAACCGGCAAACGGTGTGGCGCCGCTTTGCGATCGTTGCGGCCGGCCCGTTGGCCAACTTCCTGCTGGCGATCGTGCTCTATTGGGGCTTGTTCGCCACCGGGACCGAAGAGTTGAGGCCGCGCCTGGCGCTGACCGCGGAGGTCAGCACGCTCGCGGCGACGAGCGGAATCCAGGATGGCGACCTCGTGCTCGCCGTCAATGATGAAGGCATTCGCAGCTGGAGCGAGTTGCGCTGGTCCTTGCTGCGCCATGCACTGGACGGCCGCACGGTGACCCTGCATGTCAGAACCGAGGGCAATGTCGAAACCTACCGCCAGATCGATTTTGCCGGGGTCCGGGTCGATGATGGTCAGACCGACTTGATCCAGCGTATTGGACTGAGGCCGTGGCGTCCGCATATCCTGCCGGTGGTCGGGCAGGTGATGTCGGGGAGTGCCGCGGCGCGTGCCGGCATCGTTGCGGGTGACGAGGTCGTGGCGCTGGACGGGGTCCCGATCGATTCGTGGGTCGAACTGGTCGAGTATGTGCGTGAACGGCCGGGCGTGCCGCTGTCCGCCCAGGTGCGCCGTGACGGGACGGTGGTGGAAATGAGCCTGACACCGGATGCTACCGAGGATGGCGGGGTGCGTATCGGCCGGATCGGCATTTCGGTCGCGGAGCCGACCGAAGGTCGGTCGGCGATGTTCGCCATTGTCAGTTACGGTCCAATCGAAAGCATAGGCAAGGCGATGACCAAGACCTGGGACACCAGCGTGCTGACGCTGAAGATGATAGGTCGCATGATCACCGGTGACGTGTCGTGGAAGAATATCTCCGGGCCGGTGACGATCGCGGATTACGCCGGGCAGACCGCCAAGCTGGGCTGGGCCCACTATCTGGGCTTCGTCGCGTTGATCAGCATCAGCCTGGGCGTGTTGAACCTGCTTCCCATTCCGGTGCTGGATGGCGGGCATTTACTGTATTATACGATCGAGATCATAAAGGGCGGACCTGTCTCCGAGCGGGTCATGGAGATTGGGCAACAGATCGGACTGGTGGCTCTGGTCATGTTGATGGCATTCGCTTTCTATAACGATATCACGCGTTTAATTTCTGGCTGAAACCTGGATGAAACAAAGAATTCTGACCGGGCTGGTAACAGCCCTTTTTGTTGCAGCGCCGGCATTCGCGTTCGAACCCTTCGTGGTCAAGGACATCAGGGTGGAGGGTATCCAGCGCACCGAAGCGGGTACCGTCTTCAACTACCTTCCGGTCAGAGTCGGTGAGACCTTCACCGAATCCCAGGCGGCCGACGCGATCCGCGGGCTGTTCGCGACGGGCTTCTTCAGCGATGTCCGCATCGAGGTCGAAGACGAAGTCATCGTCGTACTGGTCGACGAAAGACCGGCGATCTCGGATATCACCTTTACCGGGGTCAAGGAGTTCGATACCGCGGTATTGAAGGCCGGCCTGCGGGAAGTCGGACTGGCCGAGGCACGCATATTCGATCGCGCACTGCTCGACCGGGCCGAGCAGGAACTCAAGCGCCAGTATCTGAGCCGAGGCAAATACGCCGCGGAAGTCATCACCACGGTGACGCCGCTCGAACGCAATCGGGTTGCGATCAATTTCAGTGTCGATGAAGGTGCGATCGCCAAGATTCGTCAGATCAACATCGTCGGCAACCAGGCGATCAAGGACAAGACCTTGCAAGGGCTGTTCCAGTTGCGCACGCCAGGCTGGCTCACCTGGTACACCAAGAACGATCAATATTCTCGCCAGAAGCTCGCGGCCGATCTTGAGAACCTGCGTTCCTACTACCTCGATCGCGGTTATCTCGATTTCAATATCGACTCGACCCAGGTGTCCATCACGCCCGATAGACGGGACATCTACATTACGATCAACATCACCGAGGGCGAGATGTACACCGTTTCGGCGGTGCGCTTCGCTGGTGATCTGGTGTTGCCGGAAGAGGAGTATCAATCCCTGGTCAAGATTCGTCCCGGAGACGTGTTCTCGCGTGCGGCGCTGACCGAGACCACGACTGCGGTGATGGACCGTCTGGGCAACGAGGGCTATGCCTTCGCCAACGTCAATGCTGCCCCGGAGGTCGACACTGCAACACGCGAAGTCGCGTTTACGATCTTCGTCGATCCGGGTCGTCGCGTCTATGTGCGCAGAATCAACGTCGGCGGCAATACCAAGACCCGCGACGAGGTGGTACGCCGCGAGATGCGCCAGATGGAGGGGGCCTGGTACGACGCCGAGAAGATCAACCGCTCCCGTACCCGGGTCGATCGTCTCGGTTATTTCGACGAGGTGACGGTACAGACCCCGGCCGTTCCGGGTACCACCGACCAGGTTGATGTCAATTTCACGGTCAAGGAGCGCCCCACCGGCAACCTGATGCTGGGTGCCGGTTTCTCCAGTTCCGAAAAGGTCGTACTGTCGGGTTCGGTTTCACAGGAAAACCTCTTCGGCAGCGGCAAGTCGCTCGGTCTGGGCATCAACACCGCCAAGTCCGGACGGACGCTGTCCCTGTCCTTCACCGACCCCTACTACACGGTGGATGGAGTCAGTCTCGGTTACGATGTCTATCATCGTACCTATGATCCGTCCGACATCTCTACCGTAGCCCGCTACAAGTCGGTTTCCAGCGGCGCGGGCATCCGTCTCGGCTATCCGATCGCGGAAGACGACGCGATCAACTTTGGTCTCGCGGTCGATCGGACGAAGATCACGACCTATGCAGACAGCCCCGCGCTGTACCAGGACTTCTACAACAAGTTCGGTCCGAGTGGTGGTGGTGGCGTCGGTACGGTGACGGTGAACAGCCTGATCGCGTCGGCGGGCTGGGCCCGGGATACCCGCGACAGCCTGATCTATCCGCGTGCCGGTTCCTATCAGCGCGTATTCGCGGAATCGGCGATCCCGCCGGGATCACTCCGTTTCGTGAAGGCGTCCTATCAGTATCAACACTGGTTCCCGATCCGTCGTGATGAAGCGCTGATGCTGAACGCGGAAATCGGCTGGGCCAAGGGCTTCGGTGGCAAACCCTTGCCGTTCTACAAGAACTTCTACGCCGGCGGTATCGGTTCGGTGCGTGGCTACGAGGAAAGCTCGCTGGGGCAGAAGATCCGTAACCCGGACGGCGATCGTGAATCCATCGGTGGCAACCGCCGCCTGGTCGTGAATGCGGAGTATTATTTCCCGCTGCCCGGATCGGGAATGGACCGGTCCTTCCGCATGTCGGTCTTCGTCGATGGCGGTTATGTCTGGCAGGAGGACGAGAAATTGCGTTTCGGCGACATGCGTTACAGTACCGGTGTGGCCTTCTCGTGGAGTTCGCCAATCGGGCCGTTGAAGTTCAGTCTGGCGCAGCCGTTGAAGAAGGGTGCGGACGACGATACGCAGCGGTTCCAGTTTCAATTGGGCACGACATTTTAATCATTCCGGTGCGCCCGACCGACTTGGAGGTTTAAGTGAGAGTGAGTGTTTTTCCCGTTCTTGTTGCCGCCATGCTGAGCATGGGGGCAGGTGCCGCACTGGCTCAGTCCAAGATCGGCTTCGTCGATTCGGACCGGCTCATGCGTGAGGCGCCGCCCGCGGTTCAGGCGCAGCAGAGGCTGGAGCGCGAGTTCGAGCGGCGCGACCAGGAATTGCAGCGCATGGCGCGTGAGTTGCAGGCGCTTCAAGAGGATCTGGAGCGAAATGCCTTGACGATGGCCGAGACCGAGCGTCGTAACAAGGAGCGTACCTTCAACGACCTGAATCGCGACTTCCAGCGCAAGCAGCGCGAGTTTCGCGAAGATCTGAACCAGCGGCGCAATGAAGAGCTCGCGTCGGTGCTGGATCGTGCCAACCTCGCGATCAAGCAGGTCGCCGAGAATGAAAAGTACGACCTGATTCTGCAGGAAGCGGTGTACGCCAGTCCTGGCATCGACATCACCGAGCAAGTCATCAAGTTGCTTGGTCAGAGCCGCTGATCGCGCTGGAATGTTTCGGCTCGACGAACTGGTCGCCCGTTTCGGCGGGGAGTTGCTCGGAGACGGGGCGACCAGACTGAGCCGGGTTGCGACGTTGGACGCAGCAGGAGAGGGCGATCTCGCTTTCCTGGCCAATCCACGTTATCTCTCCCGGCTTTCGTCTTGTCGCGCCTCGGCCGTCATCGTGGCACCGTCCGCACGCGATGCAACCAGCCTGCCGCGTATCGTCACTCCGGACCCCTACCTTTTCTTCGCCCGCGTTGCGCGTTTCTTCAACCCGCCGGCGCGACCCGTTGCGGGGGTGCACCCGTCTGCCTGTGTGCACAGCGTGATTCCGGCTTCGGCGAGTATCGCGGCCGGTGTGACGATCGCCGCGGACGTGACGATGGGTGAGAACGTCGCGATCGGACCCGGTAGCCATATCGGCCGTGGCAGCCGAATTGGCGCCGGCACGGTACTGCACGCGAATGTCTCGATTTACCACGCTTGCGAGCTGGGCAGAAACTGCATTGTCCACTCCGGCGCAATCATCGGCGCAGACGGATTCGGCTTCGCCAGGGAGCCCGATGGTTCCTGGGTCAAGATCCCTCAGATCGGTCGGGTGGTGATCGGCGACGATGTGGAGATCGGCGCCAACACGACGATAGACCGGGGCGCGCTGGAGGACACGGTGATCGGTGACGGCGTCAAGCTCGACAACCAGATCCAGATCGCTCACAACGTCAGAGTCGGGGCCAGGACAGCGATCGCGGGTTGTGTCGGGATCGCCGGTAGCACCACGATAGGCGAGCGCTGCATGATAGGGGGGCAGGCAGGCATCATCGGACATCTCGAGATCTGTGACGATGTCGTGATCTCGGCCGGAACCCTGGTCACCAAATCGGTCCGGCAGCCTGGCGTCTATACTGGCAGCCTCCCGCAACAAAAGCACGCAGACTGGGTCAGGAATTTCGCCCATCTGCGCCACCTCGATTCGTTGTCGGATCGGGTTCGCTCACTCGAACAACAATTCGCAGACCCAAAGGTCGATTGAGAACATGGATATCAACGAAATCCTGCACTATCTCCCGCATCGTTACCCCTTTCTGCTGGTCGATCGTATCGTCGAACTGGAAGAAGGCAAGCGGGTCCTCGCACTCAAGAACGTGACCATCAACGAACCATTCTTCCCCGGTCATTTTCCGCACAGGCCGGTGATGCCGGGCGTGCTGATCCTCGAGGCGCTGGCGCAGGCGGCTGCGGTCCTGTCGTTCAAGACCATGGGGCAAAAGCCGGACGAGAATTCGGTGGTCTATTTCGCCGGTATCGACAAGGCCCGCTTCAAGCGTCCGGTCGGTCCGGGTGACCAATTGATGATGGAAGTCAGCATCGCGCGTAAGATGCGCAACATCTGGAAGTACGAGGCGGTTGCCCGGGTCGACGGCGAGGTGGCCGCGGAAGCCGAATTGATGTGCGCCCTCAAGACGCTGCCATGATTCACCCGACAGCCATCGTCCATCCCGGTGCCCGGCTTGGCCATGATGTGTCGGTCGGCCCCTATTCGATCATCGGTGAGCATGTCGAGATCGGTGATCGCACGCGGGTCGGTCCGCATGTCGTGATCGAAGGTCATACCCGTATCGGCGCCGAGAACCAGATTTTCCAGTTCTGTTCTATCGGCGCAGTGCCGCAGGACAAGAAGGACGACGACGAGCCGACCCGGCTCGAGATCGGCGACCGTAATACCATCAGGGAATACTGTTCGTTCAATGTCGGCACCAGTCAGGATGTCGGCGTCACCCGTATCGGCAACGACAACTGGATCATGGCCTATGTCCACATCGCCCATGATTGTCAGGTTGGAAACAACACGATCTTCGCCAACAACGCGACGCTGGCTGGCCATGTGTCCGTCGGCGACTGGGCGATTCTCGGAGGCTTCACCGGCGTCCATCAGTTCGCGCGGGTCGGGGCCCATTCCTTTTGCGGCGTTGGTACCGTGTTGCTCCAGGATCTGCCGCCCTTCGTCACTGTGGCCGGCAATCCGGCTGTGCCAAGAGGGATCAATTCGGAAGGCTTGCGCCGACGCGGGTACTCGGCCGAGGGCCTGGCTGCGATCAAGCGCGCCTATCGTCTGCTCTACCGCTCGGGGCTGACACTGGACGAAGCCAGAACGCAGATCGCCGAGCTGGCTGCCCGGCATGACGAACTGGCGCCGTTCTCCGAATTCATTTCAGACTCTGGACGCGGCATCGTTCGTTGATGGCATGACAACGCGCATAGCAATGGTGGCGGGCGAGACCTCGGGCGACCTGCTCGCCAGCCACCTCATACGGGCCCTGCGTCAGCACCGGCCCGACATCCAGTTCTACGGCATCGGTGGCCCCAAGATGCAGCAGGAGGGCTTTCATGCCTTGTGGCCGAGCGAGTTGCTCGCGGTCCACGGGTATGTGGATGCGCTGAAGCGCTACCGGCAACTGTCGGGTATCCGTCGGGCGCTGTGGAAGCAGGTCGCGGCGGACCGGCCCGCTGCCTTCATCGGGGTGGACGCGCCCGACTTCAATCTGTGGCTGGAGCGAAAAGCCAAGGAGGCCGGCATGCCGGCAATCCACTTCGTCAGTCCGTCGATATGGGCATGGCGAGGCGGCCGGATCAAGACCATCGCCCGCTCGGTATCGCAGATGTTGTGTCTGTTTCCTTTCGAGACGCCGATCTACGACCAGGCGGGCGTCCCGGCGACCTATGTCGGGCACCCGCTCGCGGACAGCTTCCCGATGTTTCCGGACCGGGCGGCTGCACGCGAACGGCTGCGGATGGACCAGGATGCGATTCTGGTCGCCTTGCTGCCCGGTAGTCGCGAGTCCGAGGTACGCAATCTCGCACCCACCTATATCGAGACCGCACGCCTGCTGGCCGCCCGGCACGACAACATCGGTTTTCTGGTGCCGCTCGCGACCCGAGAGACCCGGCGCTTGTTCGACGAGGCGCTCCATTCGGCACAGGCCGCGGATCTCCCGCTGAAGGTCTTGTTCGGCCATGCGGTCGACGCGATGACCGCGGCCGATGTCGTGCTGGTCGCCAGTGGTACGGCCAGCCTGGAGGCGGCGCTCCTCAAGCGGCCGATGGTGATCAGTTACCGCATCGGCGCGTGGCAGTACCGTTTGATGAAGCGCATGGCCTATCTCCCCTGGGTCGGGTTGCCGAACATCCTGTGCGGCGAGACGGTGGTGCCGGAGCTGTTGCAGGATGAGGCGACCCCGCTCGCACTGGCCGACGCGCTCGAGCGCTGGTTGGCCGATGATGCCGCGCGTGAGGAACTGGTGTTGAGGTTCAACCAGCTGCACCGCAATCTACGCCAGGATACAGCCGAGAAGGCCGCGACCGCGATACTGCCCTATCTGGGTGGGGTAAGCCATGAGCGGAGATAGGAGGACGGGGGGCGAACTCGTCGCCGGTGTCGATGAGGCTGGTCGCGGGCCGCTGTGCGGTCCGGTGGTCGCAGCAGCGGTCATTCTCGATCCGGCGCGTCCGATCGAGGGCCTGGCCGATTCGAAGAGGCTCAGCGAGCGCAGACGCGACCGGCTGGCGGAGTCGATCAAGCAGCATGCCTTGTGCTGGGCCGTCGCCGAGGCGAGTGTGGCGGAGATTGATTCGCTGAACATTCTGCAGGCAACGATGCTGGCGATGCAGCGCGCAGTCGAGGCGCTCTCGCCGCGTCCCCATCTTGTCCGGGTGGATGGCAACCGTTGCCCGGCCCTGACCATGCCGAGCGAAGCCATCGTCAAGGGCGATGCGACCGTCGTCGAGATCTCTGCGGCGTCCATCCTGGCGAAGACGGCCCGTGACGCCTTGCTCGTCGAGCTCGATCTGCAGCATCCCGAGTACGGGTTCGCCAGACACAAGGGCTACCCGACCGCGGCCCACCTCGCCGCCCTTCGCCGGCATGGGGTGATCGCCTGCTATCGTCGCAGTTTTGGACCGGTACGGGTCTTGCTGGATGAACAGGGCTCGATGTTCTGTTCCGGCCCATCGACATGACCACCGCCCGGGCGGGTAATCGCTTGTGCCAGCGGCGTCACCGAAAGCCGCAGGTTTCCGTTGCGGCGACAGGATTTTTGCGCACTCGCGTGCCCGCGACGGGTCTCTGCCTGGAAGGCCAAGCATGAAAGTGGTGGTGTCACGGGACAATCCGCTGATCAAGCGGGTGCGCGCCTTGTCCCAATCGGCGCGTGATCGCCGGAAGATGGATCAAACCGTCCTGGACGGCGCCCATCTGCTGCGCGCTGCGCTGGAAGCCGGGCAGGCGCCGGTGGAGGTCGTCGTATCCGATCAAGGACTGGAGCGTGAAGAGATCCGCTCGCTGGTCGCATCCTGTCCGGCCTCTTCGGTCAGCCAGGTGCCGGACGCGTTGTTCGCCCATATCAGCCCGGTCGATTCTCCGTCGGGCGTGCTGGCGGTGCTGCGGATGCCGACGGAGCCGGTGACGCCGCTGGACATGTCTCGATCGCTGGTGGTGCTCGACCGGGTGCAGGATCCGGGCAACCTCGGCACCTTGCTCCGCACCGCCGCGGCCGCCGGTCTGACCCAGGCGGTGCTGACCCAAGGTTGTGCGCAGGTCTGGGCGCCCAAGGTGTTGCGCGCCGGCATGGGGGCGCATTTCAACCTGGCCATCCATGAACGGCTGGATGCGGCGAGCCTCCTGCGCGACTTCGATGGTCAGGTGCTGGCCACCGCGCTGGGCCCGACGGCGAAGTCCTTGTACTTGCTGGATCTGTCTGGTCCGGTGGCATGGCTGTTCGGAGCCGAGGGCAGTGGGGTGTCGGCCGAACTGCTGACGATCGCGTCCGACCAGGTGATCATTCCGATGCCGGGCAGGGTCGAGTCCTTGAACGTTTCGGCCGCGGCCGCGATCTGTCTGTTCGAGCAGGTCAGGCAAACCCGCCCGTCGGACCGATAGCGCGAACCGCTGGCCACCTCGCGGACCACGCCAGAGTCACAAGCGGATTTGCTACCATTGGCCAGTCAGGTCGCACGGATCGCTGGCGCCCAGGTGATCAGCACCCCCATGAGCCTGATGCCTGCCAGCCCTTGTTCGACCGGTTCATTCACGCTGCCCTTCAACTCGACGACGAGCACCTTCATCTCATGATCATCGTTCTGTCTCCGGCCAAGGCCCTGGATTTCGAAACGCCCCCGATTACCGCCCGGTTCTCCCAACCCGATTATCTGGAGGAGGCCGCGCCGCTGATCGACATTATGCGCAAGCTCTCTCCGGCCGAAATCGCCAAGTTGATGAACCTGTCCGATCAACTCGCGACGCTGAACGCGGCCCGCTACGAGTCCTGGTCGCCGCCGTTCTCTTCCGAGAACGCCAAGCAGGCGGTGCTCGCGTTCAACGGCGATGTCTACGAGGGTTTGAACGCACCCACCCTGTCCGAGGATGACCTCGTTTATGCGCAAGCGCATCTGCGCATCCTGTCCGGACTCTACGGATTGTTGAAACCGCTGGATCTGATGCAGGCCTACCGACTGGAAATGGGCACCCGGCTCGAAAACCCAAGGGGCAAGAATCTTTACGCCTACTGGGGCGACAAGCTGACCGAAGGCCTCAACGACTTGCTGGACGCGGAACGTGAGCCGGGCAGGGAGGCAGTGCTGGTGAACCTGGCCTCGGAAGAATATTTCAAGTCGGTCAAACCGGCCAAGCTACGTGCGAGGGTGGTCACGCCGGTTTTCGAGGACTGGAAGAACGGCAAGTACAAGATCATCAGCTTCTACGCTAAACGCGCACGTGGCTTGATGGCACGCTATGCGATCGTGAACCGGGTTGATGAGGTCGAGGGACTCGAGGGTTTCGACCTCGAAGGTTACCGCTTCGATGAGACAGCATCGGATCGGGACCGCTTGGTATTCCGCCGTCGCGAAGACTGAATCAGGAGACGAGCATGAGGATCACTCACCAGTTCGATTCGGGCAGCATCGTCGTGCTCGGTCTCGAAGAGCCGGGAAACATCCGGCTGCGGCTGCGCGACGACAATGCGGCCGATATCCGGCAATGGTTTCATTTCCGGCTGCATGATGCGGCGGGACAGCGGGTGCGGATGGTGTTCGAGAATGCCGGCACGGCGACCTATGCGTCGGGATGGTCCGACTATCGCTGTGTCGCGTCCTACGACAGGCAGACCTGGTTCCGCATCCCGACCACGACTTATCAGGATGGCGAAATGGTGGTCGAGCATGTGCCGGAGCGGGACAGCGTCTATTACGCCTACTTCGAACCCTATTCTCACGAGCGCCATCTCGACCTCATCGGTCTTGCCGGGGCATCGAGCTTCGCCCGGACCGATACCCTGGGCCTGAGCGTGCAGGGGCGCGATATGGACCGTGTCATCGTCGGCCGTGCCGAGCCGGGACGCAAGTCGATCTGGATCATCGCGCGCCAGCATCCGGGCGAGACCATGGCCGAATGGTTTGTCGAAGGTTTGCTGGAGCGGCTGCTGGACGGGTCCGATCCCGTGTCGCGGCGGATTCGCGAGCAGGCGGTGGTGCATGTGGTGCCCAACATGAATCCGGACGGCGCGGTGCTGGGCAACCTCCGGACCAACGCTGCCGGGCGGAATCTGAACCGCGAGTGGCGGGAGCCCGATCCCGCGCTCAGCCCGGAAGTCTTCCTGGTCCGTCAGGCGATGGAGGCAGAAGGCTGCGACCTCTTTCTCGATATCCACGGGGACGAGGCGCTGCCCTATGTGTTCTTCGCCACCTTGGACGATGTGCCCGGATTGCCGGAAGCGACGCTGGCGGCGCAGACACGGTTTCTGACCGATCTCGCCGCGGTAAGCCCCGATTTTCAGACCAAGTACGGTTACGAGCAGGGCCGCTTCCGCGAGGAGACCCTCAAGCTCGCGAGCAAGTGGGTGGCCCATCGTTTCGGCTGTCTGTCGATGACGCTGGAGATGCCGTTCAAGGACAATGCGAACCTGCCGGATCCCCTGGTCGGGTGGAACGGTCTGCGCAGCAAACGGCTGGGCGCCGCGATGCTGAATCCCATCCTGCGCCATCTCGACGCGGAGTAAGCGGATGAAGCGACAGCCGGTCACCCGCAGGGGCAGGATGAGCGGGAGGCCGGATCAGTCGAACAGGTTCAGGATGCCGTCCAGACCGACATGCTCCAGGCAGCATTGGGCATGGGCACGCAGCACCGGTTTGGCACGGAAGGCGACGCCGAAACCCGCCGCCTGGAACATCGGAATGTCGTTTGCGCCGTCGCCGGCGGCGATGACCTGATCCGGCGCGAGCCCCAGTGCTTCGCGCACCCTGACCAGATGCCCGGCCTTGGCCGCGCCATCGACGATGTCGCCGACGATCCGCCCGGTCAGCTTGCCGTCAACAATCTCGAGTGCGTTGGCATAGGCTTCGTCGAAACCAAGCCGTCCCTGAAGTCGCTCGGTGAAATAAGTGAAGCCGCCCGAAACCAGCACCGTGTGCAGACCGGCTTCGCGCAAGCGACGGATCAATCGCTCGGCACCGGGATTCAGCGCGAGATGATGGTCATAGACTTCGGACAAGGCTGTTTCGGGCAAGCCGGCCAGCAGGTCGACCCGACGTGTCAGCGATTCGGAAAAATCGATCTCACCACGCATCGCCGCTTCGGTGATCTCGGCCACTTCGGACTTCACGCCCTGGAGATCTGCGAGTTCATCGATGCACTCGATGTCGATCAGGGTCGAGTCCATGTCGGTGATGAACAGGCCGAAATCCGTCAGCCGTCGGCCGGCCGGCACCCAGGCCCAGTCCAGCGTGGCGGTGGCGCACAAAGCCTCGATCCCGTCGGCCGGGGAGGCCCCGACCAGGCGGAAGGCCTGCGGCGTGATCTGTTCGATCGAACTGGCGCCGGTCGCCTTGGCCAGTGACTTCAGGGCGACGCTGTCGACATCGTCGCCCTGTACGACGAGATTCATGCCTGCTCGCCCCGCCCGCTGGTTTCACTCATGACCTTGTGGGCATGGCGGATCATATCGACCGTCGTCTGCCAGTCCACGCAGGCGTCGGTCACCGAGCAGCCATAGCGAAGCTCGGCCAGGTTCTTCGGTATCGACTGGTTGCCGGCTTCGATGAAGCTCTCGATCATGACGCCGACGATGGACTGGTTGCCTTCACGGATCTGGTGCATGACGTCCTTCATCACCAGCGGCTGCAACTCGGGCTTCTTCCATGAGTTGGCATGGGAGCAATCCACGACGATGTTCTTGGCCAGCCCGGCCTTGTCCAACGCCTTTTCGGCAAGCGAAACCGAAACAGTGTCGTAATTCGGGCGGCCACCGCCGCCACGCAGGACCACATGACCATAGCGATTGCCGCGAGTACGCAGAATCGCGGTCTGGCCCTTGCCGTTGATCCCGAGGAAGCTGTGCGGATGGGAAGCGGACAGGATCGCGTTGATCGCGACATCCATGTCGCCATCGGTGGCGTTCTTGAAACCGACCGGCGACGACAGGCCTGAAGACATCTCGCGGTGAGTCTGGGACTCGGAGGTGCGGGCCCCGATCGCAGTCCACGCCACCAGGTCGCCATAGTACTGGGGGCCGATCGGATCGAGCGCTTCGGTGGCGGCGGGCAGACCCAGTTCGTTTACATCGAGCAAAAAGCGTCGTGCTTTCTCCATGCCCTCGTCGATACGGAAGGAGTCGTCCATATAGGGGTCGTTGATGAAACCCTTCCAGCCGGTGGAAGTGCGCGGCTTCTCGAAATAGACCCGCATCACCAGCAGCAACTGGTCGGAGACTTCGTCGGCCAGCGCCTTGAGGCGGCGCGCGTAATCCAGACCGGCGACCGGGTCATGGATCGAGCAGGGGCCGAGCACGACGAAGATGCGCCGGCTCTTGCGATCGAGGATATCGGCCAGCGCCTTGCGTCCGTTCAGGACGGTCGCGGCGGCGGTGTCGGACAGGGGGACGCTTGCCTTGATCTCCTCGGGTGAGGGCATGTGATCGGCAGCGAGAATATTGAGGTTTTCGGTCTGGGCGACAGACATGGCTGGGGCTCCGCGTGCAGCAAGGAGGGCGAATTGTACCGCGAAGGTCGGGATGCGGGCGTGGCCGATGCCGTTCAGTCGGCGATCGGTTCGAGCGCACGCGAGCGCCAGTCGAGCACGGCGGTGCGGATGTGCATTTTCCGGGCGAGCTCGGGGAAGTCCTCGCGGATCACGTCGGACGCGAAGCGGCACATGAAGCGACTCTTCAGCACCGCTCGGGCGCGCTCCATGCCGATCTCGTGATAGGGCACGGTCGCCAGCAGCAGGAAGCCGTCATCGGGAATGCGGCCGTGCTTCATGTTGGCCTTGATGATGATCGCCGCCTTGCGGATCGGGTCGGACAGGTTGGGGCTGTAGGGGCCGATGATCAGGGCCCGGTTCGGCAGGTGCAACCAGTCGAAACCGCGACCGATGCAGAGCATCCACTCGCGGTGCTCGATATCGATCTCGCGCTTGGTCTCCTTGATCCGGGCGATATGGGCGAGATTGCCGCGGACCAGCGGCAACAAGTCCATGCGCACTTGCTCGCTCATGTCGGGAAAGAGCTTTTCGAGCAGGATGGGCAGCGAGCGCCACTCGGATTCGGGCAGGGTCGAGAGGTCGAGCAGCGAGCCGTCGGCCCCGTGGAGCACGATCGCATCCTCATCGGTCTCGAAGCCGCACACCACCGGATAAACCGTGCCATGCGCACCGCCAAAGGCGTACTCGAACTGGGCCTTGACCTCGTGGACATGGCGTATCGCCGCCTCGGTGTCGTAGTCGAAGCCGGCGCAACCACGCCGTGGATCACCCTTGGAGTAGTGATAGGTGATCAGGGTCAGGGCGCGGCGACCCTCGTCGATCACGCTGTGGATATGGTGCGAGAACACCTCGCCGAGATGAGGCCAGCCGAGATCGAAGCGGCCACCCAGGTTGCGGAAGGGCTGGATGATGCCGACCGGGGTGCTGGTGGCGACCGACAGGTTGATCCGGCCATCCATGCACTTCAATACCGATATCGCGGTCGGGTGCTCGGCGAGGTAACGCTTTTGCGCCAGCCAGGTTTCCGGGCTGCTGAACTCCTCCGAATGGCGCCTGGCATGATCGAACAGCCAGTCTATGCGTTCGGCGATCGGTAGCGAGTAGGTGTCCATGGGTATTCCCTAGTGTTTATCGGCGCTGACGGCGGCAAGCAGCTCGCGCGCGGCCTGTACCCGCTGTTTTATGTGGGGCAGGTCGATCCGCCGGATCAGCTTGTCAGGGCCGGCCATCCGGGTGTGCTTGTCCTTCTGGATCAGGAAGATCACCTTGGCCGGATCGATGGGCGCATCGGCGGCGAACTGGATGCTGAGCTGTGCGTCGGAGGCATCGAGCTTGTTCACCCCGAATGGTTTCACCAGCATCCTCAATCGATGGGTCTCGATCAGTGTCTGGGTCTGCACCGGCATGTCACCGAAGCGGTCGATCAACTCTTCCTGCAGGTCGCGCAACTCGTCTTCGGTGTCGCAGTTGGCGAGTCGCTTGTACAGGGTCAGCCGCTCCTGTACATCGGGACAGTAGTCGTTGGGCAACAGGGCCGGGCTGTGCAGGTTGATCTCGGAGACCACTTCCAGCGGCTGGGTCAGGTCCGGTTCCTTGCCGGCCTGAAGGTCGCGCACCGCGCGCTTGAGCATCTCGGTGTAGAGCGAGAAGCCGATCTGCTGGATTTCGCCGGACTGGTTCTCGCCCAGCACCTCGCCGGCGCCGCGGATCTCGAGATCGTGCATCGCCAGATAGAAACCGGCGCCCAGGTCTTCCATCATCGTGATCGCTTCCAGCCGCTTCTGCGCATTCGGGGTCGGTTTGCCATCGGCGTGGGTCAGCAGGTAGGCATAGGCCTGGTGGTGGCTGCGGCCGACCCGCCCGCGCAACTGGTGCAGCTGGGCCAGGCCGAAACGGTCGGCCCGGTTGATGATGATGGTGTTGGCGGTGGGAATGTCGATCCCGGTCTCGATGATGGTCGTGCACAAAAGCAGGTTCGCCCGCTGCTGGGTGAAGTCGCGCATCACGCGCTCGAGCTCGCGCTCGGGGAGCTGGCCATGGCCGACCGCGATGCGCGCCTCGGGCAGCAGCTCGGCCAGGCTGTTGCGCATGTTGTCTATGGTGTCGACTTCGTTGTGCAGGAAGTACACCTGTCCGCCGCGCTTGAATTCGCGCAGCACGGCTTCGCGCACGATGCCCTTGCTGTAGCGCTGGACGAAGGTCTTGATCGACAGCCGCTTCTGTGGTGCGGTCGCGATCACCGAAAACTCGCGCAATCCTTCGAGCGCAAGACCGAGCGTGCGCGGAATCGGGGTTGCGGTCAGGGTCAGGATGTCCACCTCGCTGCGCAAGGTTTTCAGCGCTTCCTTCTGACGGACGCCGAAGCGATGCTCCTCGTCAATGACGACCAGGCCCAGGCGCTTGAACTGGATGTCCTTTTGCAGCAGGCGGTGGGTGCCGATGATGATGTCGACCTTGCCCTCGGCGAGCAGCTTCAAGGCTTCGGCCTGTTCCTTGGCCGACTTGAAGCGGGACAGCTCGGCGACCTTCACCGGCCAGTCGGCGAAGCGGTCGGAGAAGGTCTGCCAGTGCTGCTCGGCGAGCAGGGTGGTCGGACACAGCACCGCAACCTGCTTGCCGTCGGCCACTGCGACGAAGGCGGCGCGCAGGGCGACCTCGGTCTTGCCGAAACCGACGTCGCCGCAGACCAGGCGATCCATCGGGCGACCGCTTCGCATGTCGTCTACCACGGCGTCGATCGCCGCCTGCTGGTCAGGGGTGGTTTCGAAGCCGAACCCCTCGGCGAAAGCATCGAGGTCATGCTGCTTGAAGTCGAAGCGGTGGCCCGGGCGGGTCGCCCGCTGGGCGTAGAGCGCCAGCAACTCGGCAGCGGTATCCCGGATCTGGAGCGCAGCCTTCTTCTTTGCTTTCTCCCACTGCCCCGAGCCCAGCCTGTGCAGTGCGACTGCCTCCGGGTCCGCGCCAGCGTAGCGGGTGATCACATGCAGTTGTGACACCGGCACGTAGAGCTTGTCGCCGTTGGCATACTCGAGATGCAGGAACTCGGTGTCGCCCTCGCCGAGATCCATGTGGATCAGCCCGGTATAGCGGCCCACGCCGTGCGCGACGTGCACCACCGGATCGCCGGGTTTGAGCTCCGACAGGTCGCGCAGCCAGCCCTCCATCGTCGCCGCCTTGCGGTTGTCGCGGCGCTGGCGGGTTCTGGCGGTGGTGGCATAGAGCTCGGTTTCGGTGATCAGGGCGAAGCCCGCCGCCGGCAACTCGAAGCCGGCCGAAAGGGGGCCTATCCCCAGCGCGGCCGATGAATCGCTCGCCAGAAAGCCGGCGAGATCGCTCGCCGCCGGTAGCTTCAGACCGTACTCGGCGAGGTACTCGGTCATGGTCTCGCGACGACCGGCGCTTTCGGCCAGAATCAACACCCGGGTTCCGGCTGTGATTCGGTCGCTGGCCAGATAGGCCTTGAGCTTGTGCAAGGGGTCGGTCGCCTTGCGGTCCACTGCGACATCGGGCAAGGGCAGGACTTCGGCCACCGCTTGCCTCGTCTCTTCCACCTCGGTCCGGGTCGCGTCGATGACGATGCGCGGTCGGGTCTTCAGCGCGACGAAAAAATCTTCCTGGCTCAGGAACAAGGCTTCCGGCGGCATCACCGGGCGGCTGCGATCGCCCTTGAGCAAGTCGTGGCGGGAGCGGGTGTCGCGCCAGAACTCGTCGATCGCGGTCGGGACGTCGTGATGCAATATCACGACCGCGTCTGCCGGCAGATAGTCGAACAGGGTGGCGGTCTGGTCGAAGAACAAGGGCAGGTAGTACTCGATGCCAGCCGGCGCGATGCCGTTGGAGACATCCTTGTACAGCGAAACGCGTGACGGGTCGCCCTCGAAGGTTTCGCGGAAACGGCTGCGAAAACGGGTACGGCCGGAATCGTCCAGCGGAAACTCGCGGGCCGGCAGCATGCGGATCTCGGGCACAGGATAGACCGTCCTCTGGGTGTCCGGATCGAAGGTCTTGATGCTTTCGATCTCGTCGTCGAAGAGATCGAGGCGGTAGGGCAGGGCGGCACCCATGGGATACAAGTCGATCAGGCCGCCCCGCACCGAGAATTCGCCTGGGCTGACGACCTGGGCGACATGGGCATAGCCTGCCACCGCCATCTGTTCGCGCAGGCGATCCAGATCGAGTGTCTCGCCCTGCTTCAGAAAAAAGGTGTAGGCCGCCATGAAGGACGGCGGCGCCATCCGGTACAGCGCGGTCGAGGCCGGCACCAACACCACGTCGGTCTCGGACCGCGTCAGCGAATACAGGGTAGACAGCCGTTCCGAGATCAGGTCCTGATGCGGTGAGAAGCTGTCATAGGGCAGCGTCTCCCAGTCGGGCAGCAGGTGGGTACGCAGTTCCGGGGCGACCCAGGCCAGTTCGTCGGCGAGGCGTTGCGCGTCGAGCGGATTGGCGCAGACCAGCAGCAGGGTGCGGCCCTGCGCCGCCAGTTGGGCGATCGCGATCGCATCCGACGAACCGCTCAGGCCGGATAGCACGACGCGGCTGCCCGGGGCCGGGAGCTTGGGCGAGGTCAGCACGGCGGGTAGACTGGCGGTCGGCCGGGACATGGCGTACTTCTGGGCTGGGAAGGGACCGGCATTATAGTTGACGTGCGATCTTTACGTCCGGGGCCAGCCGCTAGCCGAGTGCAGCAAGCCAGCTGCGGCAAGTCGACCGCGGCAAACGGCTGGCGTGAAAGTCGCCCTGGCGACTCACTAAGCTCCCCCTCGCCCGCGTGCGCGAAGGCGGGGTTTCGCAAAGCCTGCTTTGTGCCGCTGAAGCCGGGTCGGTGTGCAAACCGGCCCGTGGGGCGCGGAGCGAGGGGCTGGGGGTGAGGGAAGCGGGCATGGTGGCTTTCATGATCAGGGGTGGACCGATGCCGTGCCCGCTAGTGTGATCAGTGCGCAGATCGACGTTTGCGTACCGGGTCCCGCAGCGTGACGAACTCTTCCGCGGCGGTCGGGTGGATGCCGACGGTCGCGTCGAAGTCGGCCTTGGTGGCCCCCATCTTCAACGCGATCGCGATGCCCTGGATGATCTCCGCCGCGTCCGGCCCGACCATGTGGGCACCCGCCACCTTGTCGCTGGCGGTGTCGACGATCAACTTCATCAAGGTGCGCTCGTCCCGGCCGGACAGGGTGTGCCGCATCGGCCGAAAACGGGTGGTGTAGATATCGATTTCGCCATGTCGTGCGAGTGCATCTTCTTCGGTCAGGCCGACCGTGCCGATGGGGGGCTGGCTGAATACCGCAGAGGGCACACAGTCGTGATCGGGCGAAGTCGGCGTGCCGCCGAACAAGGTGGTGGCCAGCGCCTGCCCTTCGCGAATCGCGACCGGCGTCAACGCGATCCGGTTGGTGACGTCGCCGACCGCATGGATGCTCGCAATATTGGTGGTCGAGAACGCATCGACGACCACGCCGCCTTGCTTGTCCAGCTTCACGCCGACTGACTCCAGCCCGAGGCCGCCGGTGTTCGGTACGCGGCCGGTCGCGAACATCACCGCATCGTAGGGGCGATCCGCCCCGGCAATGCCACTGGCCTGCAGGTCGAGGCGTCCGTCGGTACGCTTGTGGATCGCCTCCAGGTCGCTGTTCAGCGCGATCGAGATGCCCTTTTTGCGCATCTCGTTCGCCAGGTGTGTGCGTACATCCTGATCGAAGCCGCGCAGAATCCGATCGCCGCGATAACTAAGGGTGACCTCCGATCCGAGACCGTGGAAGATTCCGGCGAACTCGACCGCGATATAGCCCCCGCCCACGATCAGGATGCGACGCGGCTGTTCGGGCAGTTCGAATACCTCGTTGGAGGTCAGCGCGTGTTCCGCACCAGGAATGTCCGGTTTGAACGGCCATCCACCGGTTGCGATGAGGATGTGGCGACACGTGAAGCGACGCCCGTCGACTTCCACCCTCTGCGGTGCGACTACCCGCGCGCTGCCTTCCACGCAGGTGACGCCCGCATCGGACAGCAGGCGCCGGTAGAGGTCGCTCAAGCGTGAGATCTCTCGATTCTTGGTCTCGATCAGCGAAGGCCAGGAAAAACTCGGCGAAGCGGACGACCAGCCAAAACCGACGGCATCTTCGAAATCGTCGCGAAAGTGCGAGGCGTAGACCATCAGCTTCTTGGGCACGCAACCCCGGATGACGCAGGTTCCGCCGAAGCGGTGATTCTCGGCGATGGTGACTTTCGCCCCGAGGCGCGCGGCGACACGGGCTGCACGCACGCCGCCCGAGCCGGCGCCGATGACGAAGAGGTCGCAATCAAAATCGTTCATGGAGGTTCTCGTGAATAATGCGGTTCTGGAGTGCCATAGCCCCTATCCTACCCAGATCGAGCCCGCTGTCGTGCATTCGTGTGACTCCGATTCTCCGGTGCAGGGGGAAAAGTCGCACTATAGTTGACGCCCGATCGCGCTGCCTCGGACAGAAAAGCAAGGGGAGGAGGGACGAGGCCAGCGCAGTCGGAGGCTTTGGTTTATGGGTCCGTTTTTTTCAGTTCAATCGTGTCGCGAGAAACATGAGATGACCATGAAAAGGGGAGAGGTTTCGCAGGCGGGACTGCGGGCCGATTTGTTTGGTGGTTTGACCGCAGGGATCGTCGCGTTGCCGCTGGCGCTGGCGTTCGGCGTCGCGTCCGGGGCCGGTGCGGCCGCCGGCTTGTACGGGGCGATCGTCCTCGGCTTGATCGCGGCGCTCCTGGGTGGCACCCGAATGCAGATATCCGGCCCCACCGGTCCGATGACCGTCGTGTTCGCGTCGGTGCTGGTCGCGGTCGGAGGCAATCTGGCAGCGGCGATGGCGGCGGTCGTGGTCGGAGGGGTGATCCAGATCCTGCTTGGTGTGGTCAAGGCGGGCGGGCTGGTGCGATTCATCCCGTACCCGGTGGTGTCCGGTTTCATGAGCGGGATCGGGGTGATCATCATCCTGCTCCAGCTCGGCCCGGCGTTCGGGGTGGCGCCACAGGCTTCGCCACTGGCGGCGATCGTCCGCTTGCCTCAAGTATTCGCCAGCATCGACGGGCAGGCCTTGTTGCTGTCGTTGCTGACGCTGCTCATCGTCTTTCGGATGCCGATGTCGGTTAGCCGCATCGTCCCGGCGCCGCTGGTCGCGCTGATTTCGATGACGCTGCTGTCAGTGGTGGCGGGATTCGCGGTACCGGTCATCGGCGAGATTCCGATGGGACTGCCGGAACTGCAGATACCGCAGTTCACCCTGGACACCTGGACGACCATTCTTGTCCTTGGGGTGACGCTGGCGCTTTTGGGCAGCATCGACAGCTTGCTCACCTCGCTGGTTGCCGACTCGGTCACCCGCACCCGTCATCAACCCAACCGGGAGTTGATCGGCCAAGGCGTGGGCAATGTCTTGTGTGCCTTTGTCGGCGGCCTGCCCGGTGCCGGGGCGACCATGCGCACCGTGGTCAACATCAAGGCGGGGGGACATTCACGCTTGTCGGGCGTGGTCCATTCCCTGTTCCTGTTTGCGCTGCTGCTGGGTGCGGCGCCACTCGCGACCCAGATCCCGCTGGCAGTGCTGGCGGGTATCCTGATCAAGGTCGGGGTCGATATTCTTGACTACCGTTTGTTGCGACTGCTCAAGACCGCCCCACGTACCGACATCGCCGTGATGACCGCGGTTTTCCTGCTGACCGTGTTCGTCGATCTGATCGTCGCGGTCAGTGCCGGGGTCGCGCTGTCGATGGGGCTGATCATTCATCAGCTGATCCAGCAGGCGAGTTTCCGGGTCTGGCCGGCCGAGCAGGAAGCCGACGGCAGCGGTATGCAGGGTGATGTGCGCGTGCTGGAGGTGTCCGGGCCATTTTTCTTCGGCTCCACCAGTCAGTTACTCGACCGGGTCGACCAGGTGATGGGCACGCGCGCGGTCGTGTTCGACTGCACTAGGGTCCCGTTCATGGACTTGTCGGCCCTGTTCGCGCTGGAGGAAATGGTCGAACGTCTGACCGCCATGGGCATCCCGGCCTTCGTCGCCGTGCCAGCCCGGATACGGGACCAGTTTGTGCGCCTGAACGCACCGCATCTGCGTAGCGAGATCCTGCGCGATGATCTCGATTCGGCGCTCGCTTCGGCGCGTGAGGCATGCGCCGCCTGAGCATCAATCCACGACCGGGGGCATGACACGCCAGGTTGACAGTAGCGGTCGCCCGATCACGTCGCAGCCAAGCTCGGTCAGCCACTGACCGACGACATGGTTGGAGTTGTGAGCCAGACTGTAGCGCACCGGATGCTCGACGAAGTGCGATGGATTGCTCGTGGCCGGCATCGGTTCGTGGGGCGAGTCGGTGAACATCCGGGTCAGCTTCAGATGGAGTTGGAGGACGTCTGTCCGTTCGACCTGGATCTCATGCGCATCGATGACGACCAGGCCGATCTGGCGGGACAGGGCGCCGACGTCGGGTGTCGCCGCGATATCCTGGCGCCCGAGTGCCGCACGGGTCGGCCAGAGCAAGGCCCGAAACCCGTTGAACACGCTTTTGCGGTCCTCGACATAGTAGGCCCAGTCGCCATAGGAATAACGCACCGCGCCACCCGCTTCGGTCGGCAGTAACAGACTGCTGTGCTGCCCATGGTCGAGGACGAAGACGCTGACCGGGTCGGTCGGCGCCGATGGCGGGATCAGCACGGTGGTGCAGCCACTGAGTAGCGCGAGGCAGGCGAGGGAAGCGAGAAGGGTGCGAAGCAATGTCCGGAATCATCCTTGCGGGTTGACGGGACTTCGATCGGCCATGGATTCTGCCTGGTCGGCCCCGGTCGCATCGACTGCCACCCCCTGGATCTCGGGTGTCTCTGGCCGCGGCAGGGTCTGTGTCAGCCAGGTAATCACATGAGACGAGAAGTCGGTGATCCCGATGCGAGCGTCGAGTTGTCGCTCGTCCCCACCGTCGGGACCAGGGACGAGATCGGCGTCGGTGTCCATGTCCTGCCAGTCCCGCTCGGCTTCGATCAGCGCAAAAGCCTGAGCGGCGATATCCCGGTCAGGGTCGGTCGTGCCGACCACGAAACGAACAGGTGTGCGCAAGGCCCTGAGCGGAGCGGCACCGGCCAGGTCGGGGCGACCTCCCCGGCACACGATGGCCCCGAATCGGTCCGGCGCCTTCCACGCGGCGCGTACCGCGACCGCACTGCTGGTAGCAGACCCGATCAGGCCGACCGGCAGCCCTTGCAGCGCGGGTTGGTGTCCGATCCAGTCCATCACGCCGAGCAGGCGCCGGGTCATCTGTGGGACATTGAAACGCGCATCCGGATCGCGTTCATCCTCTTGGTGGGTGACCAGATCCATCAGCAAGGTCGCGAACCCGGCCTTTTGTAGCTCACCGGCAATCGACGATTCCGGCGGATTGTCGCGGCTAACAGCGCTGGCCAGCAGGAGGATGGCCAGCGCGCGAACATCCGGCGCGTGAGACAGGCGTCCGTCCAGCCACACCCCTTCGGTCGGGATGCTGACGATGGCGTGACGCAGCTTCACCGGGCACCACCCTGGTCAGCTGATGCGGTGGATCGACACCGGTACCCGGTGGGCGCCAAACGCGCCCTTGTACTGGGAGAATCGTCCGGCCAGAGGCGTTCCGCACTGAGGACAGTGACCGTTGGGGTCGAGTCGGTAATCGATGATCTCGTACCAGTCACGGACGACCAGCGCCTCTCCACATGCGGCGCAGCGTGTCGTACCCCCCTCACGATCGTGGATGTTACCGGTATAGACATGTTTCAAACCTTCACCCAGTGCGATCGCGCGGGCGCGGGTCAAGGTGGCGCGCGGCGTCGCGGGAATGTCCGACATCTTGAAATCGGGATGGAACGCAGTGAAATGCAGGGGCACGGTAGGACCGAGATGATTCTTGACCCAACGCGACAAGGCGGTCAACTCTTCATCCGAATCATTCTGGCCGGGTATCAGCAAGGTCGTGATCTCTATCCACACATCGGTGTGATGAACCAGCCAAACCAGCGTGTCGAGCACCGGCTGCAGGCGGGCGCCGCAAAGTCGGACGTAGAACTCATCGGTGAACCCCTTGAGATCGACGTTGGCCGCATCCATGTGCTCGAAAAAATCGCCTCGCGCCAGTTCGGTGATGTAGCCGGCCGTCACCGCAACGGTTTTCAAACCCATCGCATGCGCCGCTTTGGCGGCATCGATCGCATACTCGGCGAAGATCACCGGGTCGTTGTAGGTGAAGGCGATACTCTTGCATCCATGGCGGGCTGCCGTTCGAGCGATCTCGTCCGGCGAAGCCGACTCCATCAGGCGGTCCATATCCTTCGATTTCGAAATGTCCCAGTTCTGACAGAACTTGCAGGCGAGGTTGCAGCCGGCGGTGCCGAACGAGAACACGCTGCTCCCGGGATGGAAGTGGTTGAGGGGCTTCTTCTCGATCGGATCGATGCAAAAACCCGAGCTGCGGCCATAAGTAGTCAGGACCATGCCCTCGTGTTCGCGCATCCGCACGAAACAAGCGCCGCGCTGGCCCTCGTGAAGCTTGCAGTAGCGAGGACACAGATCACACTGGATCCGACCGTCCTCGATCGCGTGCCAGTACCTGGCCGGATGCATGGCGCTCATCTCGACTTCTCCTCATTCGGTGTTCCGCCCGATCGCCGTGCCATCTCCCTCGACGAGTCTGCCTCGGACCATTTCTGGACTGTATAGGTCGCGGCCATCAGCTTGGGCGCTGGCCTTCGAGGGTCCAGACCGGCCTTTTGCTTCAGGGCCGCCAGAAAGGCTTCGGGGGTCGGCAACTGTTCCCAGACCTGGGGCAGGAAGGTTGCGCTGCGGCATCCGGAAAAAAGAATGACACCATGCTTGCCTGGCTGGATTTGCGCCGCCAGTGCCGCTTCGTCTCCGAACTCGATGAACTCGGGCTCGGACAGCAGCGAGACTTCGACCTGGATGTCGGCAAACTCGTCGGCACTGAGTGGCGGGAAACGGGGATCCCGGGTGGCGGCCGCGACCGCGTTGGCCTCGACATCGTCACCCAGGGGACGTTGCGCACGCACACTGCCTATACAGCCCCTGAGCTCGCCGTGCCGGGTCAGGGTCACGAAAGTGGCACGACGCCGGGAGAGCCAGTCGGGCGCGGGGGGCACGTCGGTCGGCAAGCCGAGATGGCGTGCGATCGCACTGCGTGCCCGGGCAAGCAGGACCGGCCCGATCTCGTCTTGGGAGTCAGTGTATGGGGGGTCAGTGTCTGCTGCCGGCATGGACTTCGTTTCTCCCGCAAAAAGCGACACTGGCGTAGCCGACCACGCTGCTGCGGTCACCGGCCGTATCGCCCGAGTTGCACAGGTCCAGCAGGACCGGTTCCAGCCCCCGCCGCGCCGCCGCTCTCAGCGCGCCATTGACCGGGTATGCCCCGCAGGCCTGATCGGTGGTGATGCGGGACCGCAAGTGCATCACATCGTCGATCGTCCTGCGATCCATCGTCCGCGCCTGGTCGTAACGATGGAAATGGGACAGATCGGAGCTGATCACGACCAAGGTCTCGTCTCCCCCCCACAGCATGTCGAGCAAGTCCTCGACCGCCTCGGGCGAAGGGGCGCCCACCAGTACCGGGACCAGCTCGAAGTGGCCGAGCACCGTCTGCAGGAAAGGGAGCTGAACTTCGAGGCAATGTTCGGCGGCATGGGGGCGGTCATCGACCACCACATCGTCGCGTTGCTGCAAGACCTTCCAGTCTTTCTGGCTGAGCGGGACGACACCCAGCGGTGTGGCGAAGCTCAAGGATGCGGGCAAGGCGAATCCATGCACCGGTAACCGGTGGGCCGGTCCGAGGAGCACGACCCGGTTGATGCGCTCTCGCAGCCCGGCGATGTGCGAATAGGCACGGGCTGCAGTCTGACCGGAATAAATGTAGCCGGCGTGCGGTACGATCAACAGCTTGGGTGCAGGGACAGGATCGATGTCATCCAGCCTGGCGCGTGCGAGCAGGTCGACGACCTGATCGTGCAACAGGCGCGCGTCGGCCGGATAGAATAAACCGGCGACGGCGGGCGGGCGAATCGAAGCAGTGGCCATATGCCGAATGCCTCCAGCAAGAACAGGGTTTCAGGCGTCGTGTTCCTTATCTTCAGTATAGGCCGTTCTGGTCATGCGCATGCAAGGGCGGCGCGCAGTGACTCGCCACCCCGGCTTTCAGGCTAATATCCGCCGCATGCAGCCATTTCGCCCAAAACACTATGCCATCGTCCCCGCCGCCGGTGCAGGCAGCAGGATGCGTTCGGAACGGCCCAAGCAGTATCTTAGTCTGCTCGGGAGGCCATTGATCCACCATGCCTTGTCGGTGCTATGCGGACTGCCCGAGATCGACAAGGTCTTCGTCGTCCTGTCGGTAGATGATGCCGAGTGGCGCCAACATGACTGGTCCGGCCTGGGCGACAAGCTGGTGCCGCTGTTCTGCGGGGGGGCGACTCGGGCCGACAGCGTGCTGGGTGGACTGCGGGCCATCTCGGATCGGGCCGAACAGTCCGACTGGATACTGGTGCATGACGCTGCGCGACCGTGCATCGCGCCATGGCATGTCGAAAAGCTGATCCGCGAGGTTTCGCATGAGGAAGTCGGGGGGCTGCTCGCGGTGCCGGTCGCGGATACGCTGAAGCAATCTGACGAACGCGACCATGTGATCCGGACGGTTCCCAGGCAAAGCCTGTGGCAGGCCCAGACACCGCAGATGTTCCGCTATGTGATGCTGCGGCGTGCGCTCGAGCAGGCCAGGGAGGTGACCGACGAGGCGAGCGCGATCGAAGCGGCCGGACTGCACCCCAAGCTGGTGCAATCCGATGCGACCAATCTCAAAGTGACCTATCCGCTCGACCTCCATCTGGCGGAGTGGATTCTGCGTAACCGGGAGGCCTGATGTCTGTTCCGACCGTTCCTTTCCGTATCGGACAAGGATTCGATGTCCACGCACTGGTGAGTGGGCGACCCTTGATCATCGGCGGTGTTCGGATTCCGTTTCCCATGGGCTTGCTAGGCCATTCGGACGCCGATGTACTGCTCCACGCCTTGACCGATGCCTTGCTCGGGGCAGCTGGTCTGGGCGATATCGGGAGGATGTTCCCGGACACCGATCCGGCCCATTCCGGCGCGGACAGCCGCCATCTGCTGAGGCAGGCCTTCGCGGCCGTGGCTGGATGCGGCTACGCCGTCGTCAACATCGATGCGACCGTGATTTGTCGCGCACCGAAGATCCTGCCCTATGTGCCGGCGATGGTCGCCCATATCGCCGAAGACCTCGGTATCTGCAAACAGGTGGTCAATGTCAAGGGCAAGACCACCGAGAAACTGGGCTTTACCGGCCGGGGAGAGGGGATCGCGGCGCAAGTCGTGGTCCTGCTCGCGAAACACGGCGATGGCACCGGCCAGGACGGCTGAATCGTCCGATCAGTCGCTGCGGGTCTTCTTCGCACTGTGGCCGCCACCGGATGTCGCGCGTCGTCTGCACCAGATCGGTCGCCCACTGAAGCAAGGGCCGGCTGCGCGCTCGATGCGCCTCGATACGCTTCACTTGACGCTGGCTTTCGTCGGTGAGGTCGAAGCCGGACGGCTCGACGCGCTGAAAGCGATCGGTGCCGCGATCCGTCTCCCGTCCTTCGAGCTCCGGCTCGATTTCATCGATCGATGGCCACACAACGACATCGCCTGGGTCGGCTGTAGCGAGCCGTCCGCCGTGCTGCCGGAATTCGCCGCGACGCTGCGGGACGCGCTGTCAGCGCAGGGTTTTCCGGTCGAGCGGCGTGGCTTCACGCCGCACCTGACCTTGTTGCGGAAATCCGAACTGCCTTCTGCGCGCCAAGCTGTCACGCCCGTGGTGTGGCCGGTGACCGAATTCGTCCTGGTCCGTTCGAGGCGCATGGCCCATGGTGCGAACTACGAGGTCCTGGCTCGATGGCCGTCCGATCCGGCTGCAGTGGCGCCTGTTCGGTAGGCTTTCGAGAGGGTGAGCTTGCGCGGGGGGAAACGGCCGTCTCGAGCGATTGTCCGCGCTAAACAAAACGGGGCCGAAGCCCCGTGCGCACTGCCTATCGTCTGAGTACCACCATTAGACGAAAATGCATGACGACAGATGCGCCTTCAACTGTGGCTCGGTTGATTTGGTGTAGTCCTTCTCGAAGCGGTCCGTGATCAGCTTCGCGGTCGGATGATCAAGTACGGTATTGAGCAAACCCATGAAGGCGGGCGGCGCGACGACGATCGCGCGTTCGAACGCATTCTTGGTCCGCCCCTGATACAGCTCCTGGGCGAGTTCCTGCGCGAAGACCTTGGCTTCGTGCTCCTTGGGCTGGGTCTGGGGTTGTTTTGCGCCCTGACCGTTGCCGGACGAGGCCATGCTGCCCGGGCGGTCGGTGACGAGTTCGGCATTCTTCAATCGGCTTTCAGGGTGGATCAGCTCCTTGACCAGCTTGAGTCCCTTGTTCGGGCCGAGGTTCTCATACAGTCGGGCAAGGCTGGCGTTGGCGACCAGAATCCAGGTAATAGCCATAATGTACCTCCGAGCGATTGAACATGAACCGAGGCTGGATGAGCGCGAGCCCAACCAGCCTCCGTGTTGCGAAAGGCAACGCTCTCAGCTTAGACCCGGGGTAGCGGACTGGCAAATCTGACATGTTTCAGACGGTCGATAACGACTCGGCAATTTCTGATCAAGGGGCTATCGCTCGACTGGCCGGATCCAGGCCGTAGAACGACGCGAGTTGCTGGTAGACCTCTGGATAGGCGTTGCGCAATCCGGTGGGCGTTTCGAAAAAGGCTTCCGAGGCGACGGCGAAGAATTCTGCCGGGTGTTCGGCGGCATAGGGGTCGAGTGCGGTGGGCAGGCCCAGGTCTATCTGCTGGCAGAGCCTGTCGTAGGCGTCGCTGAACGCATCGGACCAGGCCCCACGATCCATGTGGGGAGGGAGCGGTGGAAAGCCGTCGGCGCCTCCGTTGGACATGTCCAGTTTGTGGGCGAACTCGTGGATCACCACATTCATGCCATCGGGCAAGCTGGCGTCCTCCTGCCATGACAGCAGCACCGGTCCTTGTTCCCAGGCTTCGCCCAGTACCATGTCGTCGTATTCGTGCACCACCCCATTCTCGTCCACCTCGCTTCTCGGGACGATGAAATCACCCGGGTAGACGATGATCCCGACCCAATCGTCGTAGGCGCGCAAGCCGATGTTCAGAATCGGCAAACAGGCCTGAACCGCGATCGACAACATGATCTCGTCGGTCAGGTCCATGCCTTGTGCACCGTGAAACTGCTTGGTCTGCAGGAAGTGGGTCGCGAGTGTGCGCAAGCGGTTTCGCTCGGCAGCGGACAGATAGTCCAGGAAAGGCAGTTTGTGCTCGACGCGTTGCCACAGCGCCTCGGGAATCGACGGGGCACCTTGTTCGCGACGGCGGAACCACCTCGTCAGGACTTCAAGCATGGGCTTTGCGCGTTGTCAGAAAAATACCGGTGAAGACCAGCGAGATGCCGACGAAGTGGAACCACAGCGGTCGCTCGCCAAGGAACAGGATCGCGAGGACCGTCCCGAATACCGGCATCAGGTGGATGAAGAGGGCGCTTCTGCTCGGCCCGACCGCCGCCACGCCGGCGTTGTAGAAGACATAGCCGAGGAATCCCGGAAAGATGCCGGTGTAGATGATCGCGATGAGCGTGCCTGCGGACAAGTCGATGTGTCTATCGGTACTCAGTTCCCAGAGATAGAAGGGCGTCAGCGCCGTCAGCCCGATAACGGTGAAGGCGGCCAGCATCAACATCGGATGGATGCTGGCAGGGCGCCAGTTCAACCCCACGGTATACAGGCCCCAGATCATTACCGAGAGAAGCATCCACAGGTCGCCTGTGTTGAGGTTGAGCCCGAGCAGTGTCTCCAGGCTTCCCCGCGCGACGATGGTCATGACGCCGGCGAGAGAGAGCAGGGCCCCGACCGCCTCGAGTGCCGACAGGCGTTTCTTGAGCAGCAGGAAGGCGAAGGCGATCGTCGCGACCGGGATGAACGAATTGAGCATCGTGGCATTGGTCGCGGTCGTGTGCTGCAGCGCGATATAGACGAAGGTGTTGTAGCCGCCAACGCTGAGCAAGCCCAGCATGACGAGTACGCGCCAGTGCTCGCGCAGCAGATTGCGCTGGGCCTTCAGGTGCGGTAGCGCGAAAGGCAACACCAAGCCGAGGGCGATGATCCAGCGCCAGAACGCCAGCGCCACCGGCGGCACGGCTTCATGGATGCCACGGGCGATGACCATGTTGCCCGACCAGAACAGCACGGTGAGCGTGAGCAGAAGATAAGGATTGACCTTGGTCGTCAGAGAGGGCACGAGATGAGGGTTTGCTGACAATGGATGCGGGATGTTACCGCATGGGCGGGCGTTCGCAGTTTGTTATCGGAGGCGGTATCGTGGTTCCGCTGCGATCCAGGTGGCAATGCCGATCCGCTTGCCTGTTCCGGGCACTCAGGCCTGGATGCGATGGGGCGCCGATCGGCGGATATGGGATAATCCGGCGATGGTTTCAGTGACCCACGCAATCTCGATCGACGGCACCAACCCTCCGCTGGAGTTGCTCGCGGAAGGGGTGGAGCCGGCCATGCAGGCGCAGATTCGCAACGCCTTGACGCTCGCGGAAGAGCTCTATGAAGGACGCGTGCTCGGTACTGGCGAATCGGTTTGGACCCATGCCCTGGGCATGGCGCTGATCTGCGCCTCGCTGAAGCTCGATGCCGAAAGTCGCATCGCGGCGCTGCTGTTCTCGGTTGGCGAGTTCCTGGACGACGCCGACGAAGTGCTCGACCAGCGCTTCGGTCCGGCAGTCGCCGACCTCGTATCGGGGCTCAAGAAACTCAACGGCTTGCGCTTGCTGACCCGGATGACCGCGAAGGCGACCGCGCCGGAGATCCGCGCCCAGACCGAGGTGCTACGCAAGATGTTGCTGGCGATGGTTGCCGACATCCGGGTGGTGCTCCTCAGGCTGGCGTCGCGCACCCAGACCCTGCGTTTCTTCACCGAGAATCCGGTCGACAGCCGGGTCGATATCGCCCGTGAAAGCCTGGATATCTACGCCCCGTTGGCGAACCGGCTCGGCGTATGGCAGCTGAAGTGGGAACTCGAGGATTTGTCGTTCCGCTTTCTCGAACCCGATACCTACAAGCGCGTCGCGAAGATGCTGGACGAGCGCCGCTCCGAGCGCGAGGCCTTCATCCGTGATGCGGTGGCGACGCTCGAGCGCGAACTGGCCGCGGCCGGCATCAAGGCCGAGGTGCAGGGGCGACCCAAGCACATCTACAGCATCTGCAACAAGATGCGGGCGAAGAAGCTGGATTTTTCACAGCTTTACGACATCCGCGCGGTCAGGGTGCTGGTCGAGGAGGTGCGCGACTGCTACACCGCGCTCGATATCGTCAACCGCTTGTGGACCCCGATTCCCGAGGAGTACGACGACTACATCAGCAAGCCCAAGGGTAACAACTACCAGTCCTTGCATACCGCGGTACGTGCAGAAGACGGACGGGCGCTCGAAGTCCAGATCCGGACCTGGGACATGCACCGGCATGCCGAGCTGGGCATCGCCGCGCACTGGCGTTACAAGGAAGGGACCGGGCACGGGGCCGATTACGACGAGAAGATCGCGCTGCTTCGCAGCCTGTTGTCCTGGCGCGATGAGATCGCCGATTCGGCGGACTGGGTCGAGCAGTATCGACGTGCGTCGCTGGACGACACGATTTATCTATTGACCCCACAGGGCAGGGTGATCGACTTGCCGCGCGGCGCGACGCCGGTCGACTTCGCCTATCGACTGCACACAGACCTGGGCCATCGCTGCCGCGGCGCCAAGGTGGATGGTCATCTCGTGCCGCTCAACACCTGCCTGGAGAACGGGCAGACGGTCGAAATTACGGCCGCCAAGGAAGGTACCCCGTCGCGGGACTGGTTGAATCCGCAACTCGGCTATGTCGCGACCAGCCGGGCGCGCAACAAGATCAAGCAGTATTTCAGCCAACTCGAAGAAAACGAACTGCTTGCGCGTGGGCGCAGCTTCGTCAACAAGGAGATGCAGCGCGAGGGGCAGTCGCAGGCCAACACCGACGAACTCGCCACCCGGCTCGGGTTCCGGAATGCCGAGGCCATGTATGTGGCGGCCGGACGGGGCGAGCTCGGTCCGCGGGCGGTGCAGAACGCCTTGCGCGAAGGGTCGGAGCCCGAACCGGTTTCCGCCGAACCTGAGTTCGTGGTCGGGCGCAGCCGCTCGGGCGACAGCAGTGACAAGATCCTGCTGGTCGGTGTCGGCAAACTGATGACCTCGTTGAGCCGTTGCTGCAAACCGGCCCCACCCGATGCGATCCAGGGTTTCGTGACCCGTGGGCGAGGGGTGTCGATTCATCGCACCGATTGCCCCGATTTTCAGTTGCTGACGCAAAAGCATCCCGAGCGTGTGATCGAGGCGGAATGGGGAGAACTCGCCTACGACGGCCAGCGCTCCCTGTTCCCTATCGATATCGAGGTTCAGGCTGCGGACAGGCAGGGCTTGTTGCGCGACATATCGGAGGTGCTGTCGCGCGAAAAGCTCAACGTGATCGCGGTGAATACCCTGACCAAGAAGGGCAAGGCTTACATGCGTTTCACAATGGAAGTCAATGGCGGCGCCCAGATCCGGCGCGCGACCACGTTGATCCGGGAAATTCCGGATGTGGTGGACGCACGCCGTCGCTGACGGCAAGGGGCTGGCGGGTCAGCTCGCTCCAGCCAGATCGGACAGCAACAAGGCCTGGGCCGAGCGCCGGGTACCGCGGGACGATTTGCGACGATAGCGGCCGTCCATCAGCATTTCCCACGTCTGTACGTTGTCGGCGATGTAGGCGCGTAGCCCTTCGCGGATTACGCGTCGCTTGATCCGGGGGTCAAGGATAGGGAAGGCGACCTCGATCCGCCGGAAGAAGTTTCTATCCATCCAGTCGGCACTGGACAGATACAGTTCTTCCTTGCCGTCCGCATAAAAATAGAAGATGCGGTGATGTTCCAGGAAGCGCCCGACGATGGAGCGTACCCGGATATTATCCGACAGGCCAGGCACGCCCGGCTTGAGGGCGCAGGGCCCGCGAATGATGAGGTCTATGCTGACCCCGGCCTGCGATGCCGCATAAAGGGCCTCGATGGTCTCGGGTTCGAGCAAGGCGTTCATCTTGGCCATGATCCGGCTCTTGCGTCCTGCTGCTGCGGCTGCGGCCTCGGCCTTGATGCCCTCGACCACGTTGGACTGCAGCGTGAAGGGTGCCTGCCACAGGTGGCGCAAGGTGGTCGCGGTGCCGAGGCCGGTGAGTTGCTTGAACACCTCGGCGACGTCCTCGCCGATTTCCTCGTTGCAGGTCAGCAAACCGAAGTCGGTATAGAAGCGGGTGGTGCGCGGATGGTAATTGCCGGTACCGAGGTGCACATAGCGGCGCAGTTGCCCTTCTTCACGCCGAACGAACATCAGCATCTTGGCATGGGTCTTGTAACCGAACACGCCATACACCACGTGTACGCCCACCTCTTCGAGACGATTGGCCAATGTGATGTTCGCCTCCTCGTCGAAGCGGGCCATCAGTTCCAGTACGACCGTGACCTCCTTGCCCTTTTGCGCAGCGCGGGCGAGGTGTTCCATCAGCACCGAGTCGGTGCCGGTGCGATAAACCGTCATCTTGATCGCCAGAACCTGAGGATCGTCGGCGGCCGCGCGCAGCAGCTGGATCACCGGGTTGAAGCTCTGGAAGGGATGGTGGAGCAGGATGTCCTGTTTGCGGATGGCGGCGAACACGTCGCGCTTCTTCTCCAACCCTTTCGGGATGCCGGGCAGGAAAGACGGATAGCTCAAATCCGGCCTCGCGACCCAGTCGGGAACCTGCATCAGGCGCACCAGGTTAACGATGCCGGGAGTCCGATACAAGTCCCGCCGCCCCAGCATGAAGTGCTGCAGCAGGAAGGCCTCCATCTTCTCGGAGCAGGTATCGGCGACTTCCAGCCGGACCGCATCACCGAAATGGCGTTGCTGAAGTTCGCCCTTGAGCGAGGCGCGCAAATCCTTGACTTCTTCCTCGTCGACGAACAGGTCGGAGTTGCGGGTGACCCGGAACTGGTAGCAACCGAGTACATTCATCCCGGAAAACAACTGGTCGACATGGGCGTGCAGCACCGACGACAGGAACACGAAGCTGTATTCATGCTGGCAGATGTCGCGCGGCAGACGGATCACCCGTGGCAGCGCCCTTGGCGCCTGAACGATCGCGGCGCCCGAGTCACGGCCAAAGGCATCCCGGCCTTCCAGTTCGATGGCGAAGTTCAGGCTCTTGTTCAGTACCCGCGGAAACGGGTGGGCCGGGTCCAGCCCGATCGGCGTCAGCACCGGGCTGACCTCGCGCTGGAAGTATTCCCGTATCCAGTTGACCTGCGCCTCGGTCCATTCTCCGCGCCGCAGGAAGGAGATGCCTTCGGCTTCCAGTGCCGGCAGGATGTCGTCATTGAGCAGTTCGTACTGCTCGGAAATGATGGAATGGACTTCGTCGCTGACCCGCTCCAGCAGTTCGGTCGGCGCCAGACCGTCGCTGCCGGCGCTGCGACTGCCCAGCCGGATCTGTTCCTTGATGCCCGAGACACGGATCTCGAAGAATTCATCGAGATTGCTCGACACGATGCACAGGAAACGAAGTCGCTCCAGCAGTGGGACCTGCTTGTCCGCCGCCTGGGCGAGCACCCGACGCTGGAACCGGAGCAGCGAGAGTTCGCGGTTGAAGAAGTGATCGGTGGGATAGTCTTGTTGTTTTCGCGTGGCTCTCATCGCTCTCTCGGACGGCCGGAATGACCGCGCATGCTGAATCAAGATTATTTCAGTTTGGTGACATGACATAAACCCGCGTCCGGTGATCACGCCGCATGCGCTTGCAGGTCGTGTGCGGCGCCCCGTGTCGGGCATGTCGTTCAGATTAACCAATCGTGCCTCTCGTGACCACAACACGTCGCCCGAGAGCGGGAAAAAACATCGACAGGGCGGATTTGACTCCGCGGTTGCCGCCATGCAGGAGCATCGAAGCGAACATCCCTGCGCCGTTTCATCCGTCATTCATGCGTGACGCACGCCGCCGTGCGGTCGGACACCGATGGCGAACAGGTGGCCGATGATAGAATGCGCTTCACCTCGACCCGGCGGACATCGCCATGCCCCACCATGACGCATGAACTGATCGCAGCGATCGACCTCGGCTCCAACAGCTTCCGTCTCCAGGTAGGCCGTATCGTCAATGATCAGATCTACCCGCTCGATGGCATCAAGGAACCGGTCCGACTTGCGGCGGGATTGTCTTCGGACAAGCTGCTCGATGTCGCGTCCCAGCAACGCGGCCTGGAGGCCTTGCGTCGTTTCAATGAACGCATCCGCGGTTTTCCCGCCGACTCGGTGCGCGCGGTGGCGACCAACACCTTGCGGGTGGCCAAGAACGCCCCGGAGTTCCTGATTCAGGCCCAGGCCGCATTGGGCGTGCCGATCGAGGTGATCGCGGGCCGGGAAGAGGCGCGCCTGATCTATGTCGGGGTGGCACACTCATTGCCCGATCCGCATCGACAGCAACTGGTGGTCGATATCGGCGGCGGCTCGACCGAGTTCATCATCGGCAAGAGCTTCGAGCCCATCGTGCTCGAATCGCTCTACATGGGCTGCGTGACCTACAGCCTGCGCTACTTTCCGGACGGACGCATAGACAAGCGCTCGCTGAAGGCGGCCGAACTGGCAGCGCGCCGCGAATTGCAGGGCATCGCCCAACTCTATCGGCGAACGGGATGGGAGGAGGCGGTGGGCTCGAGCGGTTCGGCCAAGGCCATCGTCGATGTACTCGAGCAGAACGGTTTGTCGGAAAGCGGCATCACCTGGGAAGGGCTCGAGCGTTTGCGGGCCATCCTGCTCGATGCGGGACGCCTGGATAGACTGGATATGGCCGGCCTCAAGGCCGATCGCCTGCCGGTCATGCTCGGTGGTTTCGCGATCATGTCGGCCGTGTTCCAGGAGTTTCAATTGGAGCGCATGGTGTTTTCCGAGGGCGCACTGCGGCTCGGGGTGCTTTACGATCTGCTCGGGCGTTATCACCACCACGATTTGCGTGATGCGACCGTGTCGTCCTTCATCGACCGCTACCGGGTCGAGCGCCGCCATGCCGAGGCGGTGGGGGCGACGGCCTGTCATCTGCTCGGCTGTCTGGAGCCCGAGGCCCTGGCCGGCGACCATCCGGATCGACTGTTCCTGAGCTGGGCTGCGCTGTTGCACGAGATCGGGGTGTCGGTGGCTCATTCGAGCTATCACAAACACAGCGCCTCTCGTCTCGCCAACGCCGACATGCCCGGGGTCTCGCGAATGGATCAGGCGCGCCTCGCGCGTATCGTGCTCGCCCACCGCGGCAAGCTGGCCCGGGTGGCCAGCATAGACGACGACAGTCCCGACTGGATGCTGATCGTCTGTCTGCGGCTGGCGTTCATTCTCCATCGTGCCCGTGACGATCGGGGGATGCCGCCGATTTCGATCATGCGCAATGCAAACGGCTTTTCGGTGAGCCTGCGCAAGAGCTGGCTCAAGAAGCTGCCACTCACCGCGGCCGCGCTCGAAGAAGAGCAACGACAGTGGGAATCGGTCGGACGCAGCTTGTCACTCGAACTCGGCGACGGGGTCCCGCGATGAGGCGATGTGCGGGGTGACAGGGTGAGCGAGACCGCGCCGGCCCTGAAGGTCGGCATCGATACTTCGGAATGGACGCTGGAGGGCGAATGGACGATCCGCCGACTGGAATCTTGCATCGGCGAGGTCCGGTCGCAACTCGCCCGGGCCAATGCGTCGGTGCGATGGAATCTCGAAGGACTGAGCCGCCTCGACAGCTTCGGCGCGACACTGTTATGGCGGGCCTGGGGGCAAGGCTGGCCGGAACATATCCGGATTGGCGAGGCACACCGCAAGGTCATCGAGAAGGTAGCCGAGTCGAGTGGCGCGAGCTTGCCGCGTCCGCCCCGACCCGGCGTGCTCGATCTGATCGCAGCGTTGGGGAGCGTGGTGCTGGCCGTGGCCGGCCACCTGATGGATCTGGTGCGCCTGGTCGGGCAATTGGCCCTGGATGTGGCTTACCTTTTTCGTCATCCGACGGACGCGCCGCTGAAGGAGATCACGGCGAACATCTACAAGATGGGTGTCAAGGCCATGCCGGTAGCGGCATTGGTCGGGTTTCTGATCGGGGTCGTCCTGTCCTATTTGTCCGCGCTGCAGTTGCAGGCTTTCGGGGCCGACATCTTCATCGTCAATATTCTCGGGCTGGGCATCATTCGAGAGCTGGGACCGGTACTGGTTTCCATCCTGGTCGCCGGCCGTTCCGGCTCGGCGATGACTGCGCAACTGGGCGTGATGCGCGTGACCGAGGAGATCGATGCGCTGTCGGCCATGGGAATCTCGCGTACGCTGAGATTGGTGCTCCCCAAGGTGTTGGCACTGTCGTTCGCGATGCCTTTGCTGGTGTTGTGGACCTCGGGCATGGCCTTGTTTGGCGGCATGCTGTCGGCCTGGATTCAGATGGACTTGTCGATGGCGTTCTTCATCGATGCCTTGCCCGGCGCGGTGCCCATCGCCAACCTGTACATCGGTCTGACCAAGGGCTTGATCTTCGGCCTGTTGATCGCGCTGATCGCCTGCCATTTCGGCTTGAGGGTGAAGCCGAATACCGAGAGTCTGTCGGCGAATACGACTGCATCGGTGGTGGTGTCGATCACGATGGTCATCCTGGCCGATGCCGTTCTCGCGATCGCCACCCGTTCGATCGGGGTACCGCTGTGAGCCTTACGAACAGCCTTGCCACAAACGTCGAACCGGTCATCGAACTGGAGGGTATCGTCACCCGCTTTGGACGAACCGTGATTCATGACGGACTCGACATGGTGGTCGCGCCGGGTGAGATGGTGTCGCTGGTCGGTGGCTCGGGTAGCGGCAAAACGACCTTGTTGCGACACCTGATCGGCCTTACCCGACCGCAGGCCGGTACGGTGAAGTTGTTCGGCGAGGTGTTGCTGTCTGGTTCGTCGCGTGTGCAAAGGGCAAGGCGCCGCCGATTCGGCGTGCTGTTTCAACAGGGTGCCTTGTTCTCGGCCTTGAACGTGGCCGAGAACATCGCTTTTCCGCTCGAGGAACTCGGTATCGCACGCGAGGACGAGCTGCGTGATCTGGTGGCGCAGAAAATGGCCATGGTGGAGCTCGAGCCTCATCATGCGATGTTGATGCCTGCCGAACTCTCGGGCGGCATGGTCAAGCGGGTCGCGCTGGCCCGTGCACTCGCGCTCGAACCGGAACTGCTGCTGCTCGACGAGCCTACGGCTGGCCTGGACCCGGATCGCAGTGCGTCATTTGTCGAACTGATCCGCTCCTTGCATGCCAGACTGTCATTGACGGTGGTCTTGGTGACCCACGACATCGATACCTTGGCGGCGCTGTCCACCCATATCGCGGTGCTGGCGGATCGCAGCATCGTCAGCTATGCGCCACTCGATGAGACGATGGCCGTCCGGCACCCGTTCATAGAGCGTTTTTTCGGCGGGGAGCAGGGACGACGTGCCCTGGCCCGCAGCAGGAGAGAGTGAATCATGGAGAATCGCGCCCACGCGCTCGCCGCGGGCTTGTTTGCACTGGTGCTCGGTGCGGCCGCGATGGTCGCGGTGTGGTGGTTCTCGGATACCCGCGAGGAGCTTGCGACTTATCACCTCGTCTCGACTGGTAGCGTCGGCGGCCTCAATCCGCAGGCGCAGGTTCGATTCCGCGGAATCGCGGCGGGCAAGGTCAACAGCATTCGCATCGATCCGGACAACCCGAGAAATATCGTCGTGTCGATCAGCATCCGTTCCGATCTGCCCATGACCCGCGGCACCCGCGCCAGCCTGGGTTATCAGGGTGTCACCGGGCTCGCCTTCATCCAGCTCGATGACAGGGGCGAGGATCCGACCCCGCTGCGCACAGGCGGTGGGCCGCCCCCGCGCATCGCGCTGGAAGCCGGACTGCTGGACCAGCTGAGCGATACCGCGATGGACGCCTTGCAGCGCTTGCGCGAGTTGTCGGATCAGGTCGGCAGTTTCTTCGACGCCGACAATGTCGGACGCTTCAAAGGGGTGCTCGAATCGCTAGAGTCCGCCGCAGGGGGGGTGGACAAGACCTTCCAGGAAGCGCCCGAGTTGATCGCATCCATTCGCCAGGTGGTCGACGAGGCGATGAGCCAGCGCAACCTGGATAATCTGGGTGCCGCGCTCGCCAATCTGGAGGCAGTGAGTCGGGAGGCGTCGCCGCTGGTGACCGAGACACGCGGCCTGCTGTCGCGGCTCGACCAGGTGCTCGACACGGTCGATGGGCTCGCGCAATCCACCGGCGATACCGTTATCGATCGGACGCTGCCGCAGCTCAACAACCTGCTCAGCGAGCTGACCGATACCTCGGCGCGACTCGGACGCTTGATAGACGAGGTCGATGCCAGTCCTCAGATGCTGATCACAGGGCGCAGCGAGCGCAGACCCGGTCCGGGCGAGGCGGGTTTCGAAGGACGATGACATGAACAAGACGCTGGTTACCCTGATTTCCGCATTGGTGGTCTTCGTGAGCGGTTGTGCCGGTCTGGTCACCGCACCGGCCGCCTTCACGCTTTACGACTTGGGGCCGGTCGCACCGATCCAGCGCGACACCCCGAAAATCGTACCGGGCATGGTCGAGGTCAGGGCGCCGACCTGGCTGGCGAATGGGGCGATGCAGTATCGGCTCGACTATCGTTCACCGGCGAGCAGGGAGACCTACGCGGAGAGCCGTTGGGTCGGCCATCCGGCCGAGATGCTGCAACGCCTGGTTGGCGCGCAGTTCAGCAACGGGTCGGTTCCAGCCGGTCAATGTCGTCTGAGAATAGAGCTCGACGAGTTCATCCAGTCGTTTGCCAGCGCCCAAGTCAGCAATGCCGAGTTGCGGGCGCGGGTCAGCCTGGTCGCGCCGCGCGATGAATCGACGTTGGCGACACGGACCTTCGTGATCGACACACCGGCACCTTCGCCGGATGCCGCGGGCGGGGTCGTGGCGCATCGCAACGGGGCGAGACAGTTCATCACCGACCTCGGCATCTGGCTCGACGCGCTTGACGGTGAACAAGCCCGGGGTTTGAATATTGGCGAACGCTGTCGCGGCTGACGTTCATGGAGTCAGACCGCAGCGGACCATGAAAGCCGCCATGACCGCTTCCCTCACCTCCAACCGCACTTCTGCAAGCAGGAGAGGGAAGTGTTGTGAATCGCGATGGCGACTTTTACGTTAGGCGAGGCGTGAGGGGCGGGGAATGAACAATCTGAAAAGCATTGTGGCCAAGCTGGAGTAATGACTTACTTGTCCGCCGACTGGGATGAACACCGAGAGACACCGAGAGGAGACTTCATGACGCAAGCAAGCAACGTCGTATCGCCCTATGATCAGGGACTGGGAAAGAACGCGGCCAACTACGTGCCGCTCACCCCGCTGACCTTCATCGAGCGTACCACTTACATCTATCCTGACCGGGTCGCGCTGATACATGGCGAGCGCCGCCAGACCTGGCGCGAGACCTATGAACGTACCCGTCGCCTGGCGTCCGCACTGCGGCAACTCGGTGTGGGCAAGAACGACACGGTCGCGGTGGTGCTGAACAACACCCCGGAGATGTTCGAATGCCACTTCGGTGTGCCGGCCTGTGGCGCGGTGCTCAATACCATCAACACTCGTCTCGATCCCGAAGCGATCGCGTTCATTCTGAACCATGGCGAGGCGAAGGTGTTGCTGACCGATCGCGAGTATTCACGCACGGTCGCCCGCGCGGTCGAACTGGCCGGTCGCAAGGACATGATCGTCATCGATGTCGATGATCCGGAGTACACCGGCCCGGGCGAGCGGGTTGGCCGTCTCGAATACGAGGCACTGCTTGCAACCGGCGCGCCAGACTTCGAGTATGTGCAACCCGGCGACGAGTGGGACGCGATCTCGCTGAACTACACTTCGGGCACGACCGGCAACCCCAAGGGCGTGGTCTATCACCACCGCGGCGCCTACCTCAATGCGATGTCCAATATCGTGTCCTGGGGTATGCCTCCGCATTCGGTGTATCTGTGGACGCTGCCGATGTTCCATTGCAACGGCTGGTGTTTCGCCTGGACCATGGCGGCCAATGCCGGTGTGAACGTGTGTCTGCGCCGTGTCGATCCACGCCTGATCTTCGAGCAGATCCGTGAGCACAAGGTCACCCATTACTGTGGCGCACCCATCGTGCACTCCATGCTGGCGAATGCGCCGGAGCAATGGCGCGAGGGAATAGATCACAAGGTCTCCGGCCTGGTGGCAGCGGCACCGCCACCGGCGGCGGTGATCGAGGGCATGGCGAAGATCGGATTCGATCTCACCCATGTGTATGGTTTGACCGAAACCTATGGCCCGGCGGCGGTGTGCGCCAAGCATGAAGATTGGGACGCGTTGCCGCTGGCCGAGCAGGTCGCGAAGAATGGCCGCCAGGGCGTGCGCTACCATGCCCAGGAAGGCATCACCGTGATGAACGGTGACACCATGGAAGAAGTCCCGTTCGATGGCGAGACCATGGGCGAAATCATGTTCCGTGGCAACCTGGTGATGAAGGGTTACCTCAAGAACGAGAAGGCGACCGAGGAAGCGTTCCGGGGTGGCTGGTACCACACCGGGGACCTGGCGGTGATGCAGCCCGACGGTTATGTCAAGATCAAGGATAGATCCAAGGACATCATCATTTCCGGCGGGGAGAACATCTCCTCCATCGAGGTCGAGGACGCCTTGTACAAGCATCCGGCGGTGATGGCGGCCGCAGTGGTCGCGACCCCGGATGATAAATGGGGCGAGGTTCCGTGTGCCTTCATCGAGCTGCGCGATGATGCGCAGGTGACGGCAGAGGAATTGATCGCACATTGCCGTACGCATCTGGCCGGTTTCAAGGTGCCCAAGAAGATCATCTTTACCAGCCTGCCGAAAACATCGACTGGCAAGATCCAGAAGTTCGTGCTGCGCGAGCAGGCCAAATCATCGGCCGCGATCGACGGTGCATGAACAAGCAGATTTCAGGAGGAGCGCCATGAGTGCAGTGATGAAACCGAGTGATGAACCTATCTTGCTGAGGTCCGACCGGGAAGGCGTGACGCGGCTGACCCTGAATCGGCCCGGCCAGTTCAACTCCCTGTCGCGGGAGATGCTCGAAACCCTGATCGCGGAGATAGACGCGATTGCGGCCAATGCCAGTGTCAGGGTGGTCGTGCTGGCCGGGGAGGGTAAGGCCTTTTGCGCAGGGCACGATCTCAAGGAAATGCGTGCCAACCATGACCTGAGTTTTCAGCAGGACTTGTTCCGCTTGTGCGGCAAGTTCATGGTCAAGTTGACCGAAATGCCGCAGCCGGTGATCGCGCGGGTACACGGCATCGCCACTGCGGCAGGCTGCCAGCTGGTGTCCATGTGCGATCTCGCGGTGGCGGCCGATGTCGCCCGCTTTGCCGTATCGGGCATCAACGTCGGTTTGTTCTGCGCCACCCCTAGCGTGGGTCTGTCGCGCAACATGGGTCGCAAGGAGGCCTTCGAGATGCTGGTGACCGGTGATTTCATCGATGCAGCCGAGGCTCAACGGCGGGGTTTGGTCAATCGGGTCGTTCCGGTCGAGCAACTCGATCACGAAATCGACCGCCTGGCCGCCTCGATCTGCGCCAAGTCGCCACTGGCGATCCAGATGGGCAAGCAAATGTTCTATCGCCAACTG
>JAUVVG010000062.1 GCA_030604735.1 Azoarcus sp. | reverse complement strand
CGAAGTCGGCGACAATCCAAACGTCAGCTTGTCCGCCGTGGCAGCTTGACCCGCTCTCCTGCCAAACCGGAGACGATGACCTACCGCAGCGTCAGCTTCTTACACCACGCCCCGGGACACGATCGAGGTCGGGTTTCCGATCGAAGCTATCTCCCGGACGACCCAGCATTCTCTTCGCTTGACGTATCGCGTTGGAAAGAACGAATACATTGACGCCTGTAACCGCTCATCGCCGCCGTTCTGATCGATGCCTTGAGGCGATAGGCCACACCCTGCTAATGATTAACGTGCGCATGTCATGTTTCGTGTTCCGCACGATGTGGTTTTCGGGCAAGATTAAGAACGCTTGCGCACGCAAGTCAAGAAGAAAACCTGCGGACGTTTTTACAGGAAATTGGTTCGATGTTGTGGCTACAGTCTCTTTGGTTCGCCGCCGGCCTAACTGCGCTTGTCCTGGGCGCCAGCTCACTGGTACGCGGGGCGTCGAAGCTGGCGTTGTCCTTGGGATTATCGCCACTGGTAGTTGGACTCACCATCGTGGCTTTTGGAACCAGCGCCCCCGAAATGGCGGTCTCCACTGGCGCCGTGCTTCACGGACAGGGCGATATCGCGGTGGGCAACGTGGTCGGTAGCAATATTTTCAACATCCTCTTCATTCTGGGTGTCAGCGCGCTGATTGTCCCTCTGATAGTGCATGTCCAACTCATCCGTCAGGAGATCCCAATCATGCTTTGTGCCTCTTTGCTCCTGCTGGTGCTGGGACTCGATGGCACCATCCAAGTTTGGGAAGGGGGCATGCTGGTCATACTGCTTGTCGCCTATACGGCATTCTTAGTCATCCAGTCGCGGAAGGAAGGCGCACAACAGGTTGCCGAGTTCAACGAGGAGATTCAGCCTGCAGAACTTGGCGCCTGGGATGCGCATTGGACGGTCCAACTCGGCTTGATCGTGGTGGGACTTGCACTGCTCGTCGCCGGCTCCGACTGGCTGGTCAGTTCGTCCGTTGCGTTCGCAAAGGCGTTTGGTGTAAGCGACCTTGTCATTGGCCTCACGATCGTTGCGGCGGGAACCTCCATGCCAGAGGTAGCAACTTCGCTCATGGCAGCAATCAAGGGCGAGCGCGACATCGCCGTGGGGAACGTCGTCGGCAGCAACACATTCAATATCCTCGGCTGCATTGGCATGAGTGGTCTCGTCGCCGGTGCTAGCGGCCTGACAGTCCCGCCGTCACTACTCAATTTTGACATTTGGGTGATGCTCGCTGTGGCGCTGGCCTGCTTTCCAGTGTTTCTCACTGGCCGCGAGATTGCCCGTTGGGAAGGCGCCGTCTTCCTCGGCTACTACGTCGCCTACGTGACCTACCTTATTTTGGCCGCACAGCAGCATGCAGCGCTTGGCGCGTTCTCGGCTTCGATGCTGGCTTTTGCTCTTCCGATAACGATCATCACTTTCGTGGTCATCTGGCTACACCAGCAGAGAGGACAACACCCGTAGTGCAATGTCTGCCATCGAGTCTGAAGCTGAAGTGAGGTCAGGACAAAGGGCGTGACGAGCAGAACCGAGACGACGAGAGTTCGCTCTCGCATTTTTTCGCTTATCGCTCATTTCCCGCTTGACTTCGCGGTGAGGCGGCATAGACTTTCGTAAGAATCAAGGGGAGTAGCTTTTCACGCTGTAGCATCGTCATCACGGCAAGATTGCCACAAGGCGATTACCCGGTGCTACAGGCAACGAATTCGTTGCAAGCGAGACCTTGCCCAAGGGCAAGGTCCGTGCGTACAAAGTAAATGCAAGGGTCTGTGTCCTAAGGGAACAGGCCCTTTTTGTTTGTATTCGGAGTACGCATGTGCATCAATCGGAACATGGTGGATGTGGGCCGCCTTCGCAACCATCGTAGGACGATGTTGCTGGTGGATCTATTCGCCTTCGGCGGGGACAGGCCGAAATGGAACAGCTGGATTGCAGTTACTGCTTTTAACTTCAGGAGAAGTCAGAATGAGTCGGATTGAAGAAGGAACGCTGAAGAGTTTTCTTGCCGCAGCGGCCATTGCGTTTGCCCTTGCCGTGGATGCGGGAACACACAACGCCATTGCAGGAGACGCTCAACAACAAAGTGAAAACGAGCGCACAAAGAACGCGGATGTGAATCGTTCCACGCCCTCACAAACCTTGCTCAATCTGCCACAGGAAACGCCGGGGTCGCAGTAACGACAGTAGGCACTGACTCAGTCGCTCAATTGCGATGTGCAGCCGGCGTGCGGCAGTCGAATTCGATGTGCCAGTGCTTGAGTGCCGCCGAATCGAGGCCACAAGGGTGCCGCAGTTCCAGCCAGCGCCAGAGCGTGCGGTCCCGTCCCATCCCCTTGTCAAAGTGGTCTCGAACGCGAGCTTTGATCAAGAATTCCGGGGTCATCGCTGCAACTGCGATGTCACCCAGCGCACGATGTCCTGCGCACCCGTGGCGCCGCTCAGGCGCGCGATTTCACGACCGCCGCCAAACAGGATCATGGTTGGGATGCTGCGAATGCCATAGCGCGCGGCCAGCCCCTGCTCGGCGTCGGTATTGAGCTTTGCCAGGCGCACGCGCGGTTCGAGCAGCTTCGCGGCCTGCTCGAACTGCGGCGCCATCATCTTGCAGGGCCCACACCAGGGCGCCCAGAAATCCACCAGTACGGGTAAGTCAGAGCGCTCGACGTGGCGCCCGAAACTCTCCGGACCCAACTCCACCGGTATTGCAGCAAAAAGCGGCCGCTGGCATCGGCCACAGTTGGGGTGATCGGCCAGACGACCAGTCGGCACACGATTTACGCTGTGGCAGTGCGGGCAGGCAATTTGCAGGGTATCGTTCATGATCATGCTCATTGGAAACGTGTTCTGCCGGATCGTCGCGGACCCTGGCAGAGAACCGGAGTGGACGGAAAGGACCGAGCCGTTACGGGTGCTTATCAGGTCGAGGCTGCGCTGGGAAAGCGTTCGTCCGGTCAGCTTTGGATCGGGATCTGGCGGGCGCCCGTCGGAATAACCTGTTCGCGCTTGTCGAGCGTGATGGTCAGCACGCCATTCCGGAACGACGCCTTGATCGCATCCTGGTCGGCGTCTGCCGGCAGGTTCAATGCGCGCTGAAAGCTGCCGTAGCTGCGCTCCACGAAGTGGTACTGCGCATCCTTGCGCTCCGCTTCCTGACGCTTCTCACCACGGACCCACAACACGTCATCATCCAGCGTGAGCTGAATGTCCTTTTCCTCCACCCCGGGGATCTCGAGGGTGACGATGTACTGCTTGTCGCTCTCCTGGATGTCGATCGAGGGGCGCAGCACGCCTTGCCACTCGGGCAGGAGCGGGGGCGCCGCCGGCACGGTCAGCCGCGGAAACCCCAGCCCGAAGCCGCGGAAGGCGTCGTCGAACAAGCGGTCGACCTCTCGATGCAATTGAAGGAGCGGATCGACGGCTTGCACTGCGGGTGTCGTGGCCCGGACATTGGGCCTGTTCACCGGCAGGTTGGACACATCCTGCTGGGCGTCTTGCTGCTCCTTCTTGAACCAGTTCCACGGAGCGAGTTTCTTGAGATTGAAGTCCATGATTTCCTCCATTTCCGGATTTGAGCAAAACAGGCTGCGGGGCAATACGATTCTCGCGAGCGCGACGCAGCGCTCGGATCCCATCACATTGGATGGGTTGAATCGTGCTGCTTATCCCATCTCTAAAATGGGAGCGTGGTCACGCAAATCAAGGGCATGGTAGGCGGCATCGACTGTCGAGTAGCCCAAACAAGACGCAGCGGCCTGCATGCTCACGACTGGCCCGAAGCAAGCCACGAGATCCTTGCAAACCGTCTCGAACACAAACGTCATTCTTCACCCCTTCACCCGACTGTAGATGGATCACCACCACACCTTGCAACTGATGCTCGCAGGGTTTGATCGAGATGAAAAGCTTTGCAAACAGTGGTTTATGTAGCGGTTTCAAGAATTCCGACTACAGCGTGAGCCGGGAACCAGCCGGGCTTCAGCCGAATCGTTCATCGACTCAACGGGATCATGGGCAGCGGAAGGAAACGTCTGACGCACACACAGCCCTGACCAGGCGTTAGATCGGAAGGTCCAAGGGCACTACACCACCCGCGAACTGGGCACACCCCGTTGATCAGCCTCCTCGGACACCCGGCGCCCGTGTGCAAGGACTCTCACGGGACAAGGAGGTTCGTCCACGTCAGTCGCACGCCGTCGACGTGGGACAACTGGGACACGAGTTTGCATAAATACAACGGTCTTTGCAGTTCGCGCCGTAAACGAAAAAACCGCCATAAGTGGCGGTTTTTTCTCGGGAATTTCTTGGTCGGGGAAAGAGGATTCGAACCTCCGGCCCCTGCGTCCCGAACGCAGTGCTCTACCAGGCTGAGCTATTCCCCGACGCTTTCCTCGCAGTTAGTATTTTCTCTCAACCGCGAAGAGGCATAATTTTAGCAGCGCTTCTTTGAAAATGGAAGATGGAATTTGCTCGATCGCTTCGATTGCGAGCTTGACTTCCTCGTCTGCGCGCTCGCGCGCCAGCGCCAGTGCGCCGGTCTGGCCTATGATCTCGAGGATCGCAGCAAAATCGTCCCGACCGCCGTTCTCGATGGCGTCCCGTACACGTCTGGCCTGCCCGGGCGTGCCGCGCTGCATCGCGAAAATCAGCGGCAAGGTCGGCTTGCCTTCGGCGAGATCGTCTCCGAGGTGCTTGCCGGTAGCGGCCTCTTCTGACGAGTAGTCGAGCACATCGTCGATGATCTGGAAGGCGGTCCCGAGATGCATGCCGAAACGGGCCATCGGCTCCTCGCCGGCTTCGTCCTGGCCACCAAGGATCGCACCGAGCCGGGTCGCCGCCTCGAAGAGCTTCGCGGTCTTGTAGCGGATGACCCTGAGGTAATCGTCGATCTCGATATCGGCGTTATGACAATTCAACAACTGCAGCACTTCGCCTTCGGCGATCACATTGGTCGCGTCGGCCAGGACCTGCATCACCCGCATGCTGTCAACGCCAACCATCATCTGGAAGGCACGTGAATAGAGGAAGTCTCCAACCAGCACCGAAGCGGCGTTGCCAAACAGCGCATTGGCCGTCTTGTTGCCGCGGCGCAGGTCGGACTCGTCGACGACGTCGTCGTGCAGCAAGGTCGCCGTATGGATGAACTCGATCACTGCAGCGAGCTCGTGATGACGGGTGCCCTGGTACCCCATCGCGCCCGCCGAGAACAGCACCAGGGCGGGCCGAAGGCGCTTGCCGCCGCTGTTGATGATGTACTCTGCGACCTGTCGGATCAGGACGACATCGGAATGCAGGCGGTGGCGGATGACGGCATCGACCGCCTGCATGTCGGCGGCGATCGGTCCGAAAAGCTGCTGGGTCGACAAGATGCGACGCTCACTGGGAAAAGAGCGGATGGTAGGGTTCAGCCGCGCCCCAGTCAAGGAATCAGATCGGGTCGATCGGTGATCACGCAGTCGACGCCCCAATCGAACAATCTGGCGGCGCGGCCTGGATCGTTTTCGGTGTAGACGACCAGCCACAATCCCGCGCCCCGCACCGCCCGGGCGGTCGCCTCATCCAGCGCCGAGGACTCGACATGCAGTGCGACGACGCCAAGCCGCTCGCAGTGCGCCTGCCAGTCGGGCGGAACACGCTCGACCAGCAAGCCCCGGGGCAAGGACGGTGCCACCGCGCGGGCCACCTCGATGGCTCGCTCTGAAAACGACGACAGCAGCGGCGGGCGATCGCTGCGCCAGTGCTGCAAGACAGTTTCGGCGACGACGCGGGCCGTGGCGTCATCCTGACCGAGGGCCGGCTTGATTTCGACATTGACATCGATTGCCCACTCGGCGCAGCGGAGCAACGCGGCCCTCAAGCTGGGAAGCGGCTCGCCGGCGAAGTCGTCCGAGAACCAGCGCCCGGCATCGAGCGCGGCCAGTTGCACATCCGAGGTCGCGGCCACCTCGCCCCTGCCGTCGGTGGTGCGTTCCAGGGTTTCATCGTGGATCAGAAACGGGGTGCGCTCCGCGCTGAGCATCGCGTCGAACTCGACGCCGCAGCCGTATCGCCGCGCGACCACCAGGCCGGCCAGGGTGTTTTCGGGCGCGAGTTGACCACCACAGCGGTGGGCGAAAACTCGACGATAGGGCCAGACTGCCGGCCAAACACCGGGCGAGACACCGACCCGGCCGGCAGCCCTGGCTGCCCCCGCGGGAAGATCCGATTCGATCATGCAGTTTCATCCATCACGATAAAATACCCGCACGCACGCACATTGCGATCAAGAATCAGCGCGAGGTGTCGATATAAGTCCTACACCCCCCTTATGCGCGATGTCGCTCAGGATCATGTCAGTCAAACGTCTTCTGCCCATTCTCCTCTTTCCGCTGCTGACCGGTTGCGAGTTTCTCTACGAATTGCTGGAGATCCCCGACCCAAAGAAAGAGGCGGCCATGCAGGAGGCCGAGGGGCGGGCGATAGGCAGCGCATGCCGCCACACCGGACGCTCGCTCGAGGATTGCTACGTCATCAATCCGGGCGCACCCAAGGCGGCGATCTTCGACGGATGGCGGGAGATGAACGACTACATGCTGATGAACCAGATGGAAGTCGTCCCCTCCCAGATCCCCCAGCCTGGCGAAATTCCCCATCGTCCGCGCCCACAGGTGCCCCCCCCGGCCGCCAACGAAGTCATCGAGCCACCCGAGGTCATCGTGCCGGGGATGGCCCAGTAGGGCCTCGCTCCCGGCGGCAGAGCCTCAAGGAGCAGGGTTGGTGTAGCGCAAATGCACCGCTTCGATGTCAGCCAGACACTCGGGGGCCAATTCCAGGGACCAGGCCGCGAGGTCTTCCTCCAGTTGGGTCATCGTGGTCGCGCCGATGATCGTGCTGCACACAAACCAGCGCCGGTAAAGATAGGAGAGCGCCATCCCGGTCAGCGACAAGCCATGTCGGCGCGCAACCCCGGCATAGGCCTCGACCGCGGGCTGCACATTGACCTTGGTATAGCGCTGGCCGAAATTCTCGAATTCGTTCAGGCGCCCCGGCGTGGCGGGGTCGACAAGATACTTGCCGGTCAGATGGCCGAACGCGAGCGGAGAATAGGCGAGCAAACCCACCCTTTCGCGATGGCAGACCTCGACCAGCCCGTATTCGAACACCCGGTTGAGCAGGTTGTAGGCGTTCTGGATCGACACCACGCGCGGCAGTCCATATTCGTCGGCCAGACGCACGAACTCCATCACACCCCATGGGTGTTCGTTCGACAAGCCGACATAGCGCACCTTGCCCTGCTCGACCAGCTTGGCCAGTGCCTCGAGCTGCGCCCGAATCGGCGTGCATTCGCGCTCCTTGGCCGGGTCATACAGCCAGTTGCCGAACAAGGGTTGATTCCGCTCCGGCCAGTGCAACTGGTAAAGATCGACATAGTCGGTCTTCAAGCGCGATAGACTTCCCTCGACCGCCGCACGGATGTTTTGCTCGTCCAACGCGGGCGGGCCGCCGCGTATCCACGGAAGGCTGCGGGCCGGACCGGCCACCTTGGTCGCGAGCACGATACGCTCACGCGCTTGACCGGCCAGCCAGTCACCGACAATGCGCTCGGACGCACCATACGTTTCGGCCCGCGAGGGCACCGCATACATCTCGGCGGTGTCGATGAAGTTGACGCCAGCCTCGACTGCTCTGTCCAGCTGGGAAAAAGCCTCGGCCGCGGTGTTCTGCTGCCCGAAAGTCATCGTTCCCAGACAGATCGCCGACACCTCCAGATCGCTGCTGCCCAACCGGCGATATTCCATTCCCTTCTCCCGATACCTGATCCGTCATGAAATCGACTTTGTAAGTGCCCCCGCGGGGCTTATCATCGGCCGACTTTCCACAATGATACGACACCCCTGCAGTCGGACCGAACCATGCCACCAGACCACCCGGACAATGAAGCGATCGCCTACGGACTGCTGGCATTGTGCCGCGCCGGATTCGAAAAGGAGGTCGCCGCCGAGCTCGACGAACTGGCGGCGCGGATCGGCCTGAGCGGTTTCGTCCGGGCCCGCGAGGGCGCCGCCTTCGTCACCTTCGAGGCCCATGAGGCCGTTCCCTATGCTGAACTGGCCACGAGTTGCGACTGGCGCAGCCTGATCTTCGCCCGCCAATTGCTGCCCTGGTTCGCCCGTGTCGATGACCTGCCGGAGCGCGACCGCGCCACGCCCCTGGTCGCCGCCGCGAGAAGCGCCGGCCAGCGCTTCTCGGCGGTGATGCTGGAAACACCCGATACCGACCAGGCCAAGCAGCAATCCGGCTTTTGTCGCCGATTCACCCTGCCGTTTTCAGAGGCCCTGGGCAAGGCAGGACTACTGCGCCCCCGCAGCCAGCACCTGCCCGAGTTGCATGTAGTGTTCCCGGATGCGGTCACGGCCTGGCTGTGCGCGAGCGAACCGGGCAAGGCCGCCCTCTTCCCGGCCGGCATCCCGCGACTGCGCATGCCACGCGAGGCCGGGAGCCGCTCGACCCTTAAAATGGCCGAAGCCATCTACACCCTGCTGACCGAGGAAGAACGCAATGTCACGCTGCGCGCCGGGCTGCGCGCGGTGGATCTGGGCGCGGCACCGGGCGGCTGGACCTGGCAGTTCGCTTATCGCGGCCTGCATGTCACCGCGGTGGACAATGGCACGATCGCTCCATCCGTGCTCGCAACCGACATGGTCGAACACGTGCGAGCCGACGGCTTCACCTGGCGGCCACATCGCAACGTCGAATGGATGGTCTGCGACATGGTGGAGCAGCCTTCCCGCATCGCATCGCTGGTAGCCGACTGGGTCGGCTCCGGACGATGCAAACGCAGCATCTTCAATCTCAAGCTGCCGATGAAGAAACGGCTCGATGCGGTAGAGCAATGCCGCAAGCTGATCCACAAGCGGCTCGCCAGCGTTGGCCCTTATGACCTGCGCATCAAGCACCTCTATCACGACCGCGAAGAGGTCACCGCCTATCTCGCGCTCAGGCAATGAGAGGATTCCGGCCCGACCACGCTTCTCGGACTTGCCGGCAAGGGGAAGAAACGGTGTGGCCGTGTATAATCGTTTTCTTCGTTCATTCAGACAGTTGTCGAGCGTGTATTCATTCCTGGCCGTCCCGGCCAATTCGGCCACACATCGAATTGCCGGTCCCGCCGCGATCGCGCCGCTCTTCGCGACTGTCCCCAACATGAAAAGTCGCCTATGAGCTTCGCCGACCTCGGGTTGAGTCCCGAGTTGCAACGTGCTGTTGCGGAATCCGGTTACACCGATCCGACCCCTATCCAGCAGCAAGCCATCCCCGTCGTCCTGCAAGGGCTGGACGTGATGGGAGGCGCGCAAACCGGTACCGGCAAGACTGCCGGCTTCACCCTACCGCTGATCCAGCGCCTGTCGCGGCATGCGAGCACCTCCGCCAGCCCGGCACGACACCCTGTCCGCGCCCTGATCCTCGCACCGACGCGTGAGTTGGCGGTGCAGGTGCACGAGTCGGTGCAAACCTACAGCAAGTATGTTCCGTTGCGCTCGATCTGCGTTTATGGCGGCGTCGATATGCGTGCCCAGGTCGAGGAGTTGCGTAAAGGGGTCGAGATCGTCGTCGCCACACCGGGTCGCCTGCTCGACCATGTGCAACAGAAGTCCATTCAGCTCGGCCAGGTCGAGATTCTGGTGCTCGACGAAGCCGACCGCATGCTGGACATGGGCTTCATTCCGGACATTCGCCGGATTCTCGATCTGCTGCCAGCCGCGCGGCAAAGCCTGCTGTTCTCGGCCACCTTCTCCGAGGAAATCAAGAAGCTCGCCGATCAGATGCTGAAGAATCCGCAGCTGATCGAGGTCGCCCGGCGCAACATGGTGTCGGAGACCATCTCGCACACCGTCCATCCGGTGTCCTCGGGACTCAAGCGAAACCTGCTCGCCCACATTCTCCGACACCACCCGGACGAGCAAACGCTAGTCTTCGTCGACACCAAGATGCTGTGTGGGCGGCTCGCCAACTTTCTCGAGCGGCACGGCATCCCGGCCGACTCGATTCATGGAGACAAGAGCCAGATCCAGCGCACCGAAACACTGGAAGCGTTCAAGTCCGGCCGGCTGCGGGTGCTGGTTGCCACCGATGTCGCTGCACGCGGGCTGGACATCGACGACTTGCCGTCGGTGATCAACTTCGAACTGCCGCATACTGCCGAGGACTACATCCACCGCATCGGACGAACCGGACGGGCCGGGCGTACCGGGCGTGCCGTGTCGCTGGTGTGCGCAGAAGAAAAACATCGCCTGGTCGAGATCGAGAAGCTGGTCAAGCTGCAGATTCCGCAGGAGGTCGTGCCTGGGTTCGACCCCGAGCCGGATTTCTTCGAAAGCGGCTCGCACAAGCGAAAAACAAAGCGCGGCGACCGGGAGGCCCCGACCAAGCCGACAGTCGTCGAGGCGGCACCACGTGGGTCAGACCGCGGCCAGCCGCGGCGTGGCCGCTCCCGCTCTACGGTCGCAGCGGATGGTTTCGACTACAGCAAGCCCTATGAGTCGAGCACGCCGGTCGCAGCCGGCACGATCGAAGGCGAAGACCCGGCGAATCCGGTGTCGATCGCGCCCAATCCGGGGGCCCGCAAGCAACAACGGCCGATCGCGGTGCTACTCGGTGGGCTGGGTCGGAAATAAGGCCGGGATCACCCGCTTATCGGCGCCTGCCGAATCGATCGCTCAAGTATTCTGGGAGCCTGCCGATAGCTTCCCAGAGTACAGGACATCGTGATTCCGACCATGAAAGCCGTCCCAGGCCCCGAGGGTGACAAGCCCGCACCGGAGCCCTTCATCGCAGACTTCTCCGAGGGGCTTGAAACCGGCCTGTATCTGGCCCTGCTCGAGCTGATCGACGAAGGGCTGATCATCACTGGGGACGAGGTCGTCATCGAGGCCAATTCGGCCGCCTGCAGACTACTCGAACGCGACTATCGCGAGATCGCCGGCAAGCCGCTGGCGAGACTGTTTCCTTCAGAGCGCGCGTTTCTGGACGCGCGCGCGCGCCTGCTGATCCAGGGAGAGATGCGCGGCAGCCTGCAGGTCGCGCTGCCGGGCGGACGTCATCGCAACCTGCGTTTCATCGCCGCAGCCCGCATACGACCCGGCATCCATGCCCTGATCCTGAGTCCCGACCTGATCGGCGAGGCCTACGCCGACGGGCAGGCCTCACCGACTTCCGAACGCGACGCCTTGTGGCCTCGTCTGGCCGCCGCCTTGGAACAAGCGGTCTTCGTGGTGGACCGACACGGGATCGTCACCGCCGCCAATCTTGCCGCGCTTCGGCTGCTGGGCATGACGCGCGATGCGATCGTCGGTCACGCCTTTTCCAGCGCGTTCGACGTGAACTGGCCCGCGCCGCATGAGCAACAAACCGCAAAACTCTTGCGACGTGATACGACCGACCGGATCGAGGCGCGCGTCCTGCCCGGTCCCAAGACCGGCTCCCGGATGCTGATTCTGCCGCCGCCAGGAGGTAAGCTCGCGACCGAGGGCGAGCGCCTGCCAGGCGCAACGCGGCCCGCTACCGAGGCCGACAGCCCACTTGCCAAGAGCCAGCGCCGCTTCGAGCAGTTGTTCGCCGACAATCCCTTGCCGACGTTCGTATGCGACAGCGCGACCATGCGGATCATCGCTGCCAACGAGGCCGCTGCCGTCGCCTACGGCTACACCCGTGAGGCTTTGCACGGGCGCGCGCTGAACGAGCTCCGTGCGGTCAGCGACCGCATGGTGTCCACCCTCGGCAGCGGTAGCTGGCAATGCAAGCGCCGCGATGGCAGTCTGTTCAAGGCCGACATCCTGGCCTACCCGGTCCGGCTCGCCGATCAACCCGAAGCGCTGGTGATCATGCACGATCTGCCCGGCCAGCGCCTGCTGGGCGCACGCAAGACCTTACCAGCTGCGGTCGTGGAGGCCGCCAGCAAGGCCATAGACCGGGATCAGCTCGATGTCCACTTTCAACCCCTGGTGGATTCGAGAAGCGGCCAGATCCGCAGCGGTGAAGCCTTGTTGCGCTGGCAACATCCGGCGCTGGGCCTGATCCCGTTCGGGCGCTTCATGAATGTCGCTCGCAGCGGCGGCCTTCTGGCGCGCATGGGCGACTGGGTATTGAAGGTTGCCTGCGCACACGCGACCCACTGGCCCGAGGTGCATGGCAGGCGACCAGGATTGACGGTCAACGTCGCCACCGAGCAAGTGGTATCCGGCACGCTGGCGCGGTCCGTCGCCGACGCGCTGCGTGACACCGGCCTGCCACCCGGCCGACTGGAACTCGACTTCGAGGAACTCATCCTCGGCGACGAGCGTACCCACCTCGGCACCGTCATGAGCCTGCTCCATGAGCAAGGCGTGAAGCTCGCGATCGACGACTTTGGCCGCGGCCTGTCCTCGATCCCGAAGCTCAAACGCTACCCCTTTTCCGCGCTCAAGCTGGACCCGACCCTGATTTCGGATGTCGGCCGCCGCGAGGAAAGCGAGGCGGTGGTGGAGGCGATCGCCAGCATGGCGGGCATCCTCGGCCTGGAAGTGCTGGCACGCGGGGTGGACAGCAAGGCGCAGCAGGCCTTCCTGTCTGCACTGGGTTGCCACCTTCAGCAAGGGCCCCTGTTCGGCCCCCCGATGAGCCCGGCCGAGTTCCAGTCGCTTCTGGTCGGCAACAACGCCAACGGACTCAACTGAGTCACCGCCACGCGGAGTACCGGGTATTTCAGTAATCGTTCAGCGACCGGCAGCTCTCGTCGCGACCGGTCAACACGCTGAACCGGGCCAACTGGCTTCTGACGAAGGCATCCGGAATCCGGTCGTCCGCACAGTAGTCCCGCAATTGCATCGCGAAGGCGAGGTTTTGCATGTCTCTTACGGTGCGCGACAGGGCGGGAAAGCGATAACCGGTAGTATCGCGAAAATCGCGATCCTCCTCGGTCTCCGCCTGCTCGACACCCGGGACAGGCTCGTTCTCCGAAGCCTGTGCAAGCACTGGCGCGACCGGGCTCAGCATGACGATGATCAGGCCGAGCAAAAGAATGCGTCGCATGACGATCTCCGGATGACTGGCATGCCATCCATTACGGTCATTACGCACGAATCTTGAGCATCGATATGAAAAACGGCGCCCGTCGGAATCCCGGGCGCCGCGCTTCAATGAAGGTCTGACTGGTGCTTGCTCAGGCCTCGAGCGCCTTCACATGGGTGATGACCTCACCGATGGCCTGCTGGGCACTGCCATAGAGCATGCGGCAGTTGTCCTTGTAGAACAGCGCGTTCTCGATGCCCGAGTAACCCGCCCCCTTGCCACGCTTGACCACGATCACGTTGTGCGCCATGTCCGCGTTGAGGATGGGCATGCCGTAGATCGGACTCGACTTGTCGGTGCGCGCGACCGGATTGACCACGTCGTTGGCCCCGATCACCAGCGCTACATCGGCCTGCGCGAAGTCGGCGTTGATCTCTTCCAGATCGAAGATCTTGTCGTACGGCACCCCGGCCTCGGCCAGCAACACGTTCATGTGGCCCGGCATGCGGCCCGCGACCGGGTGGATCGCGAACACCACCTCGACCCCGCCTTCTTCGAGCAACTGCGCCATCTCCCACACCTTGTGCTGCGCCCCGGCCACCGCCATGCCGTAACCGGGCACGATCACGACCTTGGAGGCGTAGCGCATCACCGCCGCGGCATCGAGCGGGGTGAGTTCGCGCATCGTGCCCTCGACCTCGGCACCGCCTTCGGCCGCTTCCCCGGTGATCGGTTTGAAGATGATGTTCTTCAGCGGCCGGTTCATCGCCTTGGCCATCAACTGGGTGAGCAGCATGCCCGAGGCGCCGACCACGATACCGGCCACGATCAGCGCCGGATTGCCGAGTACGAAGCCCTTGAAGCCGACCGCAAGACCGGTGAAGGCGTTCAGCAGCGAGATCACCACCGGCATGTCGGCCCCGCCGATCGGCAGCACCAGCACCGCCCCGAGCGCGAGCGCCAGCGCGAAGAACAGGAAGATCTCGAAACCGCTCGGGCTGTCGGCATAACCGATGGTCAGGCCGATCCCGAAGGTGAGCATGGTCAGGAAGAAGTTGACCGTGTTCTGCTGCGGGATCTTGATCGCCTTGTTCATCAGGCCCTGCAACTTGGCATAGGCCACGCACGAACCGGAGAAGGCCACCGAGCCGATGATCGCGCCCAGCACCAGCAGGGTCGAGGTGACCGCGCCATGATCCACGCCCTTGACCAGTTCGACCGCCGCGATCGCCGCCGCAGCGCCACCGCCCATGCCGTTGTAGATGGCGACCATTTGCGGCATGTCGGTCATCTTGACCGTCTTGCCGGTGTACCAGGCCGCGCCGCCGCCGAGTACGATCGCCAGCACGATCAGGCCGATGTTCTGCAGTTCCGGGATGAAGAAGGTCACCACCGTCGCGGCGACCATCGCAAAGCCGGCCCAGACGATGCCTTTGCGCGCCGTGACCGGCGAGGCCATCGCCTTCAGGCCGAGGATGAACACCACCGCGACCGCGAAATAGGACGCGCTGACAAACCAGTTATAAGTCATTTCGCGCCTCCTTCAGCCTTGTTGCCCGTCTTGAACATCGCCAGCATGCGTTCGGTCACCACGTAACCGCCGGCCGCGTTGGCTGCACCGAGAAAGACTGCAATGAAACCCAGGAAAAGCTGCAAGCCGTCATCCGGATCGGCCTTGCCCAGCGCGACCATGCCACCGATCAGCACCACGCCGTGCACGAAGTTCGAACCGGACATCAACGGGGTATGCAAAATCACCGGCACGCGCGAGATCACCTCGTAACCGGTGAAGGCGGCCAGCATGAATATGTACAGTGCGGTAAATCCTTCCATCTCGATTTCCTCCGCTTACAGTCCGAGGGCGGCTTTGACGCCGGCGTGGCGAATTTCGCCACCATGGGTGAGACACGCCCCTGCCATCACCTCGTCTTCCCAGTTCAGTGTCAAGGTCCCGTCCTGGATGAAGGGCGAGATGAAGTTGAACAGGTTCTTCGCATACATCTCGGAGGCATGCACCGGCATGCGGCTGGCAATGTGGGTCGGGCCGATCACCAGCACGTCGTTGATCCAGGTCTTCTCGCCGGCGACCGTGCCTTCGACGTTACCGCCGGTCTCGGCCGCCATATCCACCACGACCGCACCGGGTTTCATCCGCGCCAGCATTTCGGCGGTGATGATCTTGGGCGCCTTCTTGCCCGGAATCGCGGCGGTGGTGATCAGCGCATCGCACT
>JAUVVG010000079.1 GCA_030604735.1 Azoarcus sp. | reverse complement strand
GTGCCGGGACAAGCCCGGCACACTGATGCGCAGACGGCGGACAACCCGCCGTACGGACTCAAGGGTAGGTACTGTTTCGTCGCGGTGATGTCGGCGGCGGTATCCAGGCCGAGCGTGTAGCCCAGCGAAACATGGTGGAATCGGCCGACCGCGTGGCTGTCGTGGATCGCGAAACCGAAGTTGTACTTCTTGCCCGATTCGAGCGCGATGTCGCCCTCGCCGCCACTGAGCTTCCGGGTAAACACCACTGTCCAGGTGTCGCCATCCTGCTTGCCCTCGGCACCGACCAGCGCGGTTCCGCCTTCCATGACCCGCTTGTCGGCGACATAGCCGTCATAGGCCTTGTTCTCGCCGCTACGCCACTGCGCAAGGTCGTAGAAAATGCCGTCGGCGAGTGAACCGCCGGTCACGTACTTGGTCTTGTCGTCCTGCCCTTCGGGCATGGTGCGCGAGTCGCCATGGCACCTCGACCAGCAACCATTGCGGTCGGCGCCGTCGACCTTGCCGGCGTCGAGCATGTAGGCGATCTTGACTGGATTCTGCTCATCCAGCTTGGCCCCTTGGGAAGCCGGTGGTTGCTGCCAGGTGAACTTCAGATACAGCATTTCGCCGTCATGGGCCGCCTGGACCTTGACCGGAATCGACGCCGACTTGCCGGCGATCGGGGTCGGCTCGAGCTTCTCGCCCGAGACGATGCGCCCCCCCATTTCGGCCGTCTCGTCCGAATGGCACTCGGCACAGGTGTCGCCTTGCTTGAACGCGCGCCCGCCGCCATGGCGGACCCGGTCGATCCGGATGTCACCGGTGATCCATTCCATCGGGGACACACCGGGATAGAACAGCGTGAACTCGGCAGCTTCGACGCTGCTCCAGTCTGCGGGCGGTGCGGCCAGGGTGATGGCTGGCGCAGCGAACAGCATCGCGATCGTGCTGGTGATCAAGGTCTTTTTCATCTGCTTCTCCTTCGGAATTGGAAAGCGAAATCGGAAATACGGGTAATGCGTCGCGCGTAATGGATCGCCATAGGCGCCTAGTTGAAGTAGTCGTCGTCGGTCATGTCATCCGACAGCTCATGGGCGATGCCCTGGTGGCAGACGATGCAGGTCGTCCCCTCTTCGCGAGCCCGCTCGTGCTGACGGGAGGCCCGGCTTTGCTGCTTGTCCTTGTCCATGCTCTCGAGACTGTGACAGTTGCGGCATTCGAGCGAGTCGTTGGCCAGCATCCGTTTCCATTCACGGCGCGACAGCTCGAGCCGCTTGGCCTCGAACTTCTCGCGGGTGTTGATCGTCCCGGTCAGTTTGCCCCACACCTCGCGCGACGCCTGTATCTTGCGGATCATTTTCGGGCCCCACTCCCTGGGCACGTGGCAATCGGAGCAGACCGCCCGCACGCCGGTGCGGTTGTTGTAATGGATGGTCTGCTTGTACTCGGCATAGACGTTGTCGTACATCTCGTGACAGGAGATGCAGAACTTCTCGGAGTTGGTCCATTCCATCGCGGTATTGAAGCCGCCCCAGAAGATGATGCCGATCGCAAAGCCGACAATCAGAAGACCCCCGAGCGAATAGCGGGTACTTGGCTTCTTCAATCGACTCAACATTCCTTCGTTTTGTTCGGGCGTCTTCTTGTCCATTTGATTACTCGATGTTGTATCCCTACGATCATCGCGAACCATAGCGTCCGGATGTCATTACCAGAGGGCACGCACTGCGCCTCCAGCCCCTGATCTGCTCTTCTTTTCCGGCGGTCGCAACACGCGACCACTGCAACACGCCGGCCCCGCTCAATCCTTACGGGGCTCTTCTGCGTCTTTCGCCACTTCCTTGTCGCTTTCTTTCTCCAGGCTCAACAACCAGCCCACCAGCGTACGGATGTCCTCTTCCGGGACACGCCGGTTCGCCGTCATCGGGTCATCGCCCCAGTTGCCGACACCGCCGTTCCTTACCTTGACGACCAGGCGCTCCAAGGCCTCGTCATCGCCGCGATAACGTTCCGCGACGTCCACCCAGGCCGGGCCCCGTATGGTCTTGTCGATCTCGTGACAATTGAAACACCCACGCTTCCAGGCCAGCTCGATCATTTCCTCGCGGTCGGCCACCGGATCCCCACCTGCGAATGCAGTACCGGTACAGAACACTACGACGGCCATCATCGATCGCATTCCCATTGCACACCTCCGGTCAGATCGACACCTGGTATGCGGCGGGGCAAGCTGCGCCCCGCCGCATCACGATGCCTTGTCAGGTCACGTGGTTGGTACGGTTATAGACGTTGAACTTGCCGGTCGGCGCATACAGGCCTTCGACACGTCCCTTCTCTTCCAGCGTCTTGGCATCGAACACGATCATCGCGCCGTTCGGCTGCAGGCTGTCACCGCGGTTCCAGACCGAGGCCCAGACTTCGGTACCATCGGCACTGAACTCGAAGTGCACCGCCACCTGGCCCGGCTTGTCGGTCAGACGGATGGTCTTGACGATCTCGCGGGTCTTCTTGTCGATGACCTTGATCGACTGCTGAACCTCGGGCTCGGGATGCAGGGTCTGGTCGATCCACACATAATCGCTGTCCGGGTGGGTACGGATGAACAGCCCCGGACCGTCGGTTTCGACTTCGTAGCAGATCTTCCAGGCATGCTCCTTGTTGCCCGCCGGATCGTTACCCCAGGCGGTCATCTTGCCTACGCCGAGGTGCGGCGTGCCGCCGACCGGACCGCAGGTCGGGTCGATCCAGTTCGCGCCGGGACCCGGGTGCGGACGCAGATCGGTGTCGATGATCGCCTCGAGCTTGCGGGTCTGGGTATCCATGATCGCCATCTGGTTGGAAGCGTTGGCGGCGATCTGGAAATAGCGACCGGTCGGATCGAAGAAGCCGTCGTGCAGGTACTTGGAGTTGTCGATCATCTCGATGCGCAGGTTGTCGATGTCGCTGTAATCGACCTGCCAGCTCTGACCCAGCTCCTTCATGTTGACGATCCAGCTCGGCGCATGCGGTGTGTCGTAGATGGCGGCGACGCGCGATTCATTGACATACTCGCCATCGATATTGATACCGCGCGAGGACACGACCTTGAGCGGCTCCATGTTCTCGGCATCGAGAATCACGAAGTGCGGCGGCCAGTATCCACCGCCGATTACGTACTTGCCATCGCCCGACACGGCGACGTCGCGCGCGTCATAGGCGATCTGGGTTTCGGCGACCAGCATCTTCTCCGGCACCTGCCACAGGTCGATCATGGTCATCTTGCCGTCACGCCCCATGGTGTACCAGAAGCGGCCGATTTCCTCCGGCTTGGGATGCTGGACGGACTTGTTGTTCTCGACCGTCTTCAACACATGCACCGCGTAGCCGGTCGGAATGCGGGCAACGAGTTCATACTTGTCGCCGTCGATCACCGATACCGAACCATGGTCGCGCTCGATGACCAGGAAGAAGTTCTTCCAGTTGCGGTCATGCAGCGGCTTGGTCGGGTAATCGGCGACAGCCACGTGTCGCTTCACGCTCTCCTTCATCTGCGCCAGCGACAACTCGGGCGGCACCGGCGGCTCCATCTGGATGTAGGTCGCGAGCAGCGAGATGTCTTCGGCCGAGTAGATCTTGTCAAAGTTGTTCATGCCGCCTTCGGTACCCAGCGAGATGATGCGCTCGAGGCGCTGCTGGCCAAGCTTGAGCATGTTCTCCGGCTCGAGGTTCTTGCCGGTCGCGCCCTTGCGCAGTACGCCGTGACACCCTGCGCACTGCTGGAAGTACAACAGGTTGGCGCGGTCGAACTGCTCTTTGCTCAGTGTCGGCGCGTCCTGCGCCTGCACTGCGCCACCGAACGCCGTCAGTCCGCCGGCGAGCAAGCCCGCAACAACAGTGGCGTAGCTTTTGCGTAGCCTGAGTTTCGTGGTCATTGTCGAATCCCCCTTCAGAAATTGCCGTGATTGGCATCTTTCAGGACCCGTACATCCGCTCACTTAAAGCTGCGCCGACGACTGGCCCTGGCCAGTGCGTACTTTCTCCTCATGGCAGCATGGTTTCTTTAACTTGCGTCAAGTTCAGACATTCGGTCGCGCTGTTACAGTCCGTTCCAAGCTACCGGCGAAAGGAAAGACAATGAATGCCCTGACCCAGACCCAGGTCTACCGCAGCTCCAAGCACAACGGCGGGCATGACGTCTCGCCCCCCGTCATCGAACACAAGCTGCACGAACTCGATGCACGCAGCATTCTCAATCGCAGCAGCTTCACCCCCACCGCGCGGCGGGTCAGCCCCGGCGATGGCCTGGCCGCCGAGCAACGACTCGGCCGGGTGTGCCTGGTCGGGGCCGGTCCGGGCGACCCGGAACTGCTGACATTGCGTGCGGCACGGCGCATCGCCGAAGCCGATGCGGTCGTCTACGACAATCTGGTCGGAGAAGGCATTCTGGACCTGGCACGCAAGGATGCGCTGCGCATCTATGTCGGCAAGAAAGCGGGCAACCATGCGCTTCCGCAGGACGATATCAATCGTCTTTTGGTCGAACTGGCCAGCCGCGGCCTGAACGTGGTGCGCCTCAAAGGGGGCGACCCGTTGATCTTCGGCCGGGGCGGCGAGGAGATGGAGGACGTCCTGGCGGCAGGCTTTCCCTGTGAGATCGTGCCGGGCGTCACCGCTGCCTCCGGCATGGCGGCCAGCACCGGCATCCCGTTGACCCATCGCGACTACGCCCAGACGGTGACCTTCACCACCGGCCATCTGCGCGACGGTAGCGTGAACCTCGACTGGGTTGCGCTGGCACGCCCCCATCAGACCGTGGTGATCTACATGGGCATGGGTGCATTGGAAATCATCTGCCGCGAGCTGATCGCACACGGGCTGCCGCCCGAAACCCCTGCGGCAGTCGTTCATGCCGCCACCACGCCCGAACAGCGCATCGTGACCAGCCCACTGCGTACCCTGCCCGACCTGACCCGCCAGGCCGGCCTGCGCACCCCGTCGCTGATCGTGATCGGTTCAGTAGTGGAACTGTACGATATCGCCCAGACCGCCGCGGCTGCGCGGAACGCCTGTAGCGCGTGAGTGGGTTTGCGCTATAATCCGCCCCGCGCCGGCATAGCTCAGTTGGTAGAGCAACCGCCTTGTAAGCGGTAGGTCATCTGTTCGAGTCAGATTGTCGGCACCAGAAGGGAAACGCATGGCCCGACTTTCACGTTCGGGCCATTTGTTTTGTGGACGAAAAGAGCCCCTCGCGGGGCTCTTTTTCAGAACGGTGAAACCGTCCCGATTACCGGTTGGCGATCGCCTTTTCGGCCATATCGACCAATTCGGTACCGATCTGGGACTTCCACTTGTCGTAGACCGGCTTGGTCGCATCGACGAAGGCCTGACGCTCTTCCTGCGTCAGCTTGACGACGGTCACGCCCATCTCCTCGATCTCCTTGAGCAGCGGCTGGCCTTCCTCGATCAGGCCTTTGCGGGCGATCTCGATCTGCTGCTTGCCCGCGTCGATCGCGGCCTGGCGGACGATCTCGCGATCTTCCTCGGTCCAGGAATTCCACACGTCACGATTGACGACGAAGATCAGCGGATCGGCGACATAGCCCCACATCGTCACGTTGGTCTGGCCGACGGTGTGCAGCTTGGCCGCGGTGAAGATCGACATCGGGTTTTCCTGGCCGTCGACCGCGCCACTGGCGAAGGCAGGCTGGGCGTCGGCCCAGCTCATCTGGGTCGGGTTGGCGCCCAGTGCGGTGAAGGTATCCAGGAACAGCGGCGAGCCGACGACACGGATCTTCAGGCCGGCAAGGTCGGCCGGCGCGCGAACCGGCTTGCGCGAGTTGGTCAACTCACGATAGCCGTTCTCACCCCAGGCCAGCGGCACCACACCGGCGCGCTCGACCAGGTTGAAGATCTCCTTGCCTACATCACCCTGGGTCAGCGCGTCGATCGCGGCGTAGTCCGGCATCAGGAAGGGCAGAGAGAACAGGTTGAGCTGACGGATCTGCGGTGACCAGTTGATGGTCGAGCCGATCGCCATGTCGATCACACCCTGCCGGATGGCCGAGAACTCGCGGGTCTGGTCGCCCTGCACCAGCGAGACGCCTGGATACAGCTTGATGTCGATCCGACCGTCGGTACGCTCGCGCACCATGTCTGCCCAGATTTCGCCCCCCTTGCCCCAGGGGAACGCGGTGCCGACAACCAGCGACATGCGGTATTCGGACTTGTAATTCTGTGCGACGGCGGAGGTCGACAGGGTCAGCGCAGCGGCCGTAGCAGCGAGCAGACCGAGAAGCGGCTTGAATTTCATAAGGGTGTCTCCTTTGTTGTGAAGATTTTCAACGGGTTGCTGCTAATAACCCAGAGCGCGTGGCAGCCACAGCGCAATGGACGGAAAGATCACGAGCAAGAGCAGCGCGCATGCCATCGCGATCAGGAACCAGACCACCCATTTGATGGTGTGCTCCATCCGCACCTTCGCGATCCGGCACGACACCATCAGATTGACCGCGATCGGCGGGGTGAATTGGCCAAGTGCGATCATCATCGTCAGTATGACCCCGAACCAGACCAGATCCCACTGGTAGAACAGCGCGATCGGAATCAGGATCGGGATGAAGATCAGAAAGATCGACACCCCGTCGAGCACCATGCCGACCGCCACCAGCAGCAGCAGGATCAGAAACAGGACGCCGTATTCACCCAGGCCGGACTCGGTGATCGCACGGGTCACAGGATCGATGATCCCGAGCGTGTTCAGCGAGAAGGCGAAGATGCCGGCCAGCGATACGACCAGCAGGATGATCGCCGACAACTCCCCTGCGTCGCGCAGAATGTGGAACAGGTCCCGAATCGATACCGTGCGGTAGATGATCATGCCGACGAAAAGGCCGTAGAACACCGCGACCACCGCGGCCTCGGTCGGGGTGAACCAGCCAGCGCGCATACCGCCCAGAATCAGCACGGGGGCAGCCAGGCCCCACGAGGCCTCACGAAAACTCCGCCAGAACGGCGGACGCGGCATCGCCGCCTCGTTGCCACCCATGCCGTACTTGCGCGACAGCCATACCGCCGGAATGATGAATGCGATCCCGACCAGCACGCCGGGCAACAGGCCAGCGGCGAACAGCGCCGGCACCGACGCACCGGGCACCAGAACGGAATACACGATCAACGCGATCGACGGCGGAATCAGGATGTCGATCGCGGCGGACGCGCCGATCACGCTGGCCGAGAAAGCACCGGGATAGCCTGCCCGTGACATCGCGGCGATCATTACACCACCGACCGCCGCCGCGGTGGCCGGCCCGGAACCCGAGATGCCGCCCATCAACACCGCCACCGCAACCGCAACCAGCGGCAGCATCCCCGGACCGCGCCCGACGATGGACACCGCGAAATTGACCAGGCGTGACGCGACACCAGAGCGCTCGAAGATCGTGCCCACCAGCACGAACATCGGGATCGCCAGCAACGGATACTTGCCCAGCCCGGCATAGAAGTTCTGCGGCACCGCGAGCGTGCCGAACCAGTAGGTTTCCGGATTGGCTAGCGCGATCGCAGCCGCACCGGCCAGTCCGAGCGCCGCCCCGACCGGCACACCGGCCATCATCGTCACGACGAAGATCGCAAAAAGCAGTATCGCGATCATGCTGCCGGCTTCCCGCGAATCAACAGCCCGAGCGCACGCAACGCGATCCCGGCCGACACGATGGGCAACCAGATCGTGTACCACCACTGCGGGATGCCGATGCCGGGCGAGGTCTCGAAATAGCGATAATCATCCCAGACGACCCGGGCACTGAGCACCGCGATCAGGATGAACAACACCATCACCGCGAAGGCGCCGAAGCGCAGCAAGCATTGCTGCCGGCGGGCCGAGCCCTGATCCGAAAAATATTCGATCCGAATGTGACGGTTGCGCGCCACCGCTGCGGAAGCCGCCACCAGCGTCAGCAGAATCATCAAGAAGATCGAGATCTCCTCGGTCCACGCGAAAGAATGATTGGTGAAATAACGGGTCAGCACATTGGCGAAGGTAATCAATGCCAGCGCGGCCATGATGATGACCGTCAGCCAGTCCTCAATCTTGAGCGGCACGCGGGTCTTGCCGGGCTCCACCTCGCCAACGCCGCCTTCATTCGCGTCAATTTCCGGCCGCTGCATGCCGGTCGCCCGCCCATCAGGCATGGACTTTCTCCAGATTCCTATTCTCGACCAGACCCTTGGCCGCCTTCACCACCGCATCCGCGTCGATGCGGGACTGGGCCTCGAGCATCGGCGCGTAGCCCACCGGAATGCGGGGCGCACCGAGCCGACGGACCCGACAACCGGTTTCCTCGGCAGCGGTCGCGGCCAGTTCGGCACCGAATCCTGCCGCCTGCACCGCCTCATGGACGACCAGCAGGTGACCGGTTCGCCCGCAGGAGGCCAGCACAGCCTCGCGATCCCACGGCCAGATTGTACGCAAGTCGATCAAATCGACCTCGATGCCGACCTGGGCAAGCTCCCGGCACGCCTGTTCGCAGATCGCGACCTGGCGGCTCCAGCTCACCAGGGTCAGGTCGCCACCCTTGCGCAGCGTCTGCGCCTTGACCAGCGGTATCTTCACCTCCGGATCGACTTCGCCCGACAGTCCCCACAAGGTCTTGTGCTCCATATAGATCACCGGATCGCCACAGGCCATCGATGCACGCAGCAGGCTGTAATTGTCCTGCGGGGTGGACGGGCAGACCACCACGACTCCTGGGAGATGGGCGAACCAGGCTTCCAGCGACTGCGAATGCTGCGCCGCCGAGGCGTCCCAGATGCCGTTGCACATCCTCGCCACCAGCGGCACCCTGCCCTGTCCACCGAACATGTAGCGGTTCTTGGCGGCCTGATTGACGATCTCGTCCATACCGCACAGGGCGAAATCGACCACCCGCATCTCGACCACCGGCCGGAGTCCGGCCAGCGCCATGCCGACCCCGGCGCCCATGATCGCGGCTTCGCTGATCGGCGTGTCGATCACGCGCTCCGCGCCGAACTGGCCCTGCAAGCCGAGGTACTGCCCGAAGATGCCGCCTCGGCCGACGTCCTCGCCGAGTACGACCACCCGCGGGTCGGCCTCCATCTCTTTCCGCACGGCCAACACCGCAGCCTGTGCATAAGTCATCAACGCCATTGTCCCTCCCCGGTCGTCTGCACATCGGTGAAGGCAGCAGAAGTCTGCGGCCACGGCGCGGCGTCGGCCGCCGCAACCGCAGCCCGCACTTCCTCCGTCGCTTCCCGCGCGATCGCGTCGAGAACCGACAAATCCGCCCCTTCGCCGCCTATCGCGGCACAGACCGCGCGTGCGCGGCTGATGGGATCATCCTTGAGTGCCTCGGCCAGTTCGGCCGGATCGCGATAGCCAGCCGGATCGACCGACACATGGCCTTTCAGGCGATAGGTCACTGCATGCAGCAGATGCGGGCCGCGCCCGTCACGAATCCGCCCCACCAGTTCGCCGGCGGCTTCATGCACCGCCAGCACGTCGTTGCCATCGACCGTGAAGGAAGGGATGTCGAAGCCTGCGGCGCGCGCCGATGCCCCCTCGCCGGCCGTCATCGGGCCACTGGCGGTGGTCGCACTCCAGCGGTTGTCCTCGCACACGAAGAGGACCGGCAGTTGAAAAACCTTGGCCCAGTTCAGCGACTCGAGAAACGGCCCGCGGTTGATCGCGCCATCGCCGAAAAAGCAGGCGGTCAGCCCGGGCCGGCGTTGCAACTTCTGCGCATGCGCCGCGCCGACCGCGATCGGCATGCCAGCCGCGACCACGCCATTGGCCCCCAGCATGCCGACAGAAAAGTCGGCAATATGCATGGAACCGCCCTTACCCCCGTTGAAGCCAGTGGCCTTGCCGAACAACTCTGCCATCATGCGGGCAAGGTCCGCACCCTTGGCCAGGGTATGACCATGGCCGCGATGGGTCGAGGTCAGGTAATCGGTCGGCTCCAGGTGGGCACACACCCCGGCCGCAACCGCCTCCTGCCCGGTGGACAGATGAAGTGGCCCACGCACCTTGGCCGACCCGTCCGCCGCCTTGCCGTATGCGCTGACCCCACCCTGACTCGCCGCCTCGGCCGCGTCCTCGAACGCCCGGATCCTGACCATGGTGCGATACAGGGCAAGCAGTGTCTCGCGTTTCTCCTCCAAAACCTCGCCTCGCAATTTCTGTTTATGTGTGAAGTGCAAGGGGACGAGTATCCCCGGGGCAAGCGAGCCAAGTCAATCCTCGCCCTCGCCGTTCGTTCCCCCCGCGTCACAAGCGTCATATCCGCCTGCGCCCGTAATCGACACGACCGCTTCGCAAAGACCGGACATGACCAGGTCGCTCCTGCAAAGATGCCGATACCGAGTTGACAGCCGGGCTCCCTGCCTCTATAGTCTCGTTTCTCCAGACGCGGGGTGGAGCAGTCTGGCAGCTCGTCGGGCTCATAACCCGAAGGTCGCAGGTTCAAATCCTGCCCCCGCAACCAAAGACCCTCACAGGCTTACGCGATGCGTAAGCCTTTGTGCTTTGTGGGTCTGGCGTAAATTGGCGTAAATCGATTTTGGGGTACCCCACAAATCGTGCCACGCGAAGCGGTTTCCGGAAGCGCGGAGACGCCGGCCAGAACCCACCCAGAACCCAGGCTTACGCACACCGGGAAGGCTCCGCGCCTGCCCTCTGACGCTCGTCAGCGCTTTTTCCACTTTCCGGAGACAAGCGTCATGGCAAGCATCAAACCACGTGG
>JAUVVG010000029.1 GCA_030604735.1 Azoarcus sp. | reverse complement strand
CTTGCCGGTCTCGCGCAGGATGTCGCCCAGGTAGTGGTCCATCATCTGCAGCGCGAGGTCTTCGAACAGCTTTTGCATGCTCGCGGCGTAGTGGATGTAGGGGTCGTCGGCGATGTCGCCTTCGCGCCTGGGGCCGAGCCAGTCGATCAGCTTGGGCGAGAAGTAGAAGCCCTTGCCCTTTTCCTTGTAGCGGCGCAGGCCAATCACGTTGGCGTAGTCGGTGTTGATGACGAGTTCGCCGTTCTCGAACTTGGCCAGGCGCGAGAAGTCGTAGCGGGTGGGGTCGCCATAGGGCGCCATGCCCATGACCTTGTATTCGCCGTCGAGCATCTCGAAGCCGAGGTATTCGGTGATCGCACCGTAGAGGCCACCGAGGGAATCCGGGTCGAAGAACTCCTTGATCTTGTGGATCTTGCCGTGCTCGCCGTAGCCGAAGAAGGTGGTGGCGTACTCACCCTTGCCGTCGATGCCCATGATCGCGGTCTTCTCGGTGAAGCCGGAGCAGTGGTAGGCGCTGGAGGCGTGGGTGAGGTGGTGCTCGACCGGCACGATCTCGGTTCTGGCGAGATCGAAGCCGAGCTGTAGCAGACACCATTCGATGCGCTTCTTGTAGCGGTAGAAGCGACGGTTGCCCATCAGGATGGCGTCCAGGCCGCGGTCCGGCGCGTACCAGTAGCGCTTGGCATAGTGCCAACGCGCCGGGCCGAACAGGCTGATCGGCGCGAAAGGGATCGCCACCGCGGTGACGTCCTTGGGCTTGATGCCGGCGAAATCGAGGCAGAACCTGGCCGACTCGTAGGGCATGCGGTTCTTGGCGTGCTTGTCGCGCACGAAGCGCTCTTCCTCGGCCGCCGCGACCAGTTTGCCGTCGATGTAAAGCGCTGCGGAAGGGTCGTGGGTGAGTGCGCCGGAAAGGCCGAGAACGGTCAGGGACAAGGGCAAACCTCTTGAATTCGGCGCTTGTCCTTCATTGGATCGCGCGCCTGGAAATCTTCAGTAAGCGTTGAATTATACAGGCGGAGTGGCTGGTAACGATTTACACGCTCATTGGCGGTGCGTACGGCAAGCCGGATGTCTACGAGTTGATGGGCGAAGTGGCGTCAAAGGCGCTGACCGAGGTGATCGTCGACTGGGCTCGGATGCGAGCCTGACCTATCACGACGTACCTCAATGCGCCTCATCCCAGTTCGCCCCGGCACCCACCTCAACCAGCAAGGGCACCGACAGCTGCGCCACGCCCCCCATCAGGCGCGGCAGGGTCTCGCGGATCTGGGTGAGCTCGGCCTCGGGCACCTCGAGCACCAGTTCGTCATGCACCTGCAGGATCAGGCGTGAGGCGAGCCCGGACTCGGCGAGCCAGCGGTGGGTGGCAATCATGGCCTTCTTGATCAGGTCGGCAGCGGTGCCCTGCATGGGCGCGTTGATCGCGGCGCGTTCGGCACCCTGGCGGCGGCCGGCCTGGCGGGCGCGGATGTCGGGCAGATGCAGGCGGCGGCCAAACACGGTTTCGACGTAGCCCTTGTCGCGGGCGAGTGCGCGGGTTTCGTCCATGTAGCGGGCCACGCCGGGATAGCGGGCGAAGTAGCGGTCTATCCAGCTCTGCGCGGCGGCGCGGTCGATGCCGAGGTTGCGGGCGAGACCGTGGGCGCTCATGCCGTAGATCAGGCCGAAGTTGATCACCTTGGCATAGCGGCGCTGTTCGCTGCTGACTTCGGCCGGCGGCACGCCGAAGACTTCGGCAGCGGTGGCGCGGTGCACGTCCTCGCCGTCGGCGAAGGCTTGCAGCAGGCGCTCGTCGCGCGACAGGTGGGCCATGATGCGCAGCTCGATCTGCGAGTAGTCCGCGCTGACGATGACATGATCGCGTGGGGCGATGAAGGCGGCCCGGATACGTCGGCCTTCTTCGGTGCGGATCGGGATGTTCTGCAGGTTAGGGTCCGAACTGGCGAGCCGGCCGGTGACCGCGGTGGCCTGCGAGAAGCTGGTGTGCACCCGACCGGTCTTCGGGTTGACCCGGCCCGGCAGCTTGTCGGTGTAGGTGCTCTTGAGCTTGGCCAGGCCGCGGTGCTCCAGCAGGAGCTTGGGCAGCGGGTAGTCGTCGGCGAGCTGGGTGAGCACGTCCTCGTCGGTGGAGGGTTGGCCGGTGGCGGTCTTCTTGACCACCGGCAGGCCGAGCTGGCCGAACAGGATCTCGCCCAGCTGCTTGGGCGAGCCGAGGTTGAAGGGTTTGCCGGCGAGCGCGTGAGCTTCCTGCTCGAGCGCGAACAGGCGCCGGCCGAGCTCCTCGGAGTGTTGCGACAGCAGGAAGGTGTCGATCAGCACGCCGGTGCGTTCCATGTCGAACAAGACCTGCATCGCGGGCAGCTCGACGTCGCGGTAGAGCGCGGCCAGTGCCGGCTCCGCAGCGAGACCGGCGGCGAAGTGCTGCTGCAGGCGCAGCGTGATGTCGGCGTCTTCGGCGGCGTATTCTGCAGCGCGGTCGATCGCGACCTCGTCGAAGCCGATCTGCTTGGCGCCCTTGCCGCACAGGTCGGTGTAGGCAATGGTCTGCAACCCGAGGTGGCGCGCGGCGAGCGCATCCATGTCGTGCGGCTTGTCGCTCTCGAGCACGTAGGAGGCGAGCAAGGTGTCGTCGGCGATACCGCGCAAGGTGATGCCGTGGTTGGCGAGCACATGCGCGTCGTACTTGAGGTTCTGCCCGACCTTGCGCTGGGCGTCGGACTCCAGCCACGGTTTGAGCCGGGCCAGCGTGGCGTCGAACGGCAGCTGCGCCGGCTGTTCCGCGCCGGAATGGGCCAGCGGCAGGTAGGCCGCGACGCCGGGTTCGACCGAGAACGACATCCCGACCAGCCGCGCCGCCATCGGATCCAGGCTGGTGGTTTCGGTGTCGAAGGCAGTGAGCCCGGCGGCGGCTATGCGGGCGAGCCAGTCGTCGAGGTCGGCTTCGGTGAGCAGGGTCTGGTAGCGGCTGCGGTCGGGGGCGGCGGAGTCACCGGATAAACCAGGGAACGCCCCCGTTTCTTTTGTGGGAGCGGGCTTGACCGCGAACATTGCGCGCTCGGAGGCTGCGTTCGCGGTCGAGCCCGCTCCTACAGGGTTCCCGACAGTCGTGCCCGAGAAAACGGGATCTGCCCCCGATTTCTGGAAAGACCCCGCTTCTTCGGTGGGAGCGGGCTTGACCGCGAACGTTGCGCGCTCGGAGGCCGCTTTCGCGGTCGAGCCCGCTCCTACAGGGTGTGCGTCGGCCGCGAACATTGCCCGTGCATCCAGGTCCTTGAGCCAGCCGCGGAACTCGAAGCGCTCGTAGAGCGCGCGCAACGCCGTGGTGTCGTCCGACCGAGCCGGCAGATCGACGGGCTTCACCGGCAGGTCGAGGTCGGTGACGACGGTGACGAGCTTGCGCCCGAGCGGCAGGAAGTCGAGGTGGGCGCGCAGGTTCTCGCCGACCTTGCCGCCGACCTGGTCGGCGTTGGCGATCAGGTTGTCGAGCGTGCCGTATTCGGTGAGCCACTTGACCGCGGTCTTGGGACCGCACTTGGTCACCCCCGGCACGTTGTCCACGGTGTCACCGACCAGCGCGAGATAATCGACGATGCGCTCGGGCGGCACGCCGAACTTGGCGGTGACGCCGGCTTCGTCCAGCACCTCCTCGCTCATGGTGTTGATCCAGCGCACGCCGGGCTGCACCAGTTGGGTGAGGTCCTTGTCACCGGTGGAGATCACCACTTCCCAGCCGGCTTCGACCGCCTGGCGGGTAAGCGTGCCGATGACGTCGTCCGCCTCGACCCCGTCCACCACCAGCAGCGGCCAGCCCTCGGCCTCGACCGCCTGGTGCAGCGGCGCGATCTGCGCCCGCAGATCCTCCGGCATCGGCGGGCGGTGCGATTTGTACTCGGGGTACCAGTCGTCACGAAAGGTCTTGCCCTTGGCATCGAAGACGCAGGCGCGATACTCTGCCGCATAGTCGGCCTCGAGCCGGCGCAGCATCGACAGCACGCCGCGGATCGCCCCGGTCGGCTCGCCCGCCGAGTTGCGCAGGTCAGGGAGCGCGTGAAAGGCGCGGTAGAGATAACTGGAACCGTCGACGAGAAGAAGCGTGGGCATTGCGAACCTTGGCTGAAGTGAAACCAATACCGGACCCGGAAGATCGAACCGACTCGGGCTTCATCACCGCGACGAGCGCGAGAGAAACATGACCGCAAAAGATAAAATTCCCCGCAGCGCACCAAACAGCACCGCGCCCAAGTTCAACGCCCGCGAGTCCTGGCGGATCTTCGGGATTATGGCAGAGTTCGTCGAGGCGACCGAGCGGCTCAACGCGATCCGGCCGGCGGTGTCCATCTTCGGCAGCGCGCGGATTCCGGCCGACCACATGTATTACATGCTGGCCGAAAGGATTGCACGGCAGTTGTCGGATGCGGGGTTTTCGGTGATCTCGGGCGGCGGACCGGGCATCATGGAGGCGGCCAACAAGGGCGCCTATTTCGGCCGCAGCCCCTCGGTCGGGCTGAACATCCAGTTGCCGATGGAACAGGGCGCGAATCCGTACCAGGACATCTCGCAGACCTTCCAGCACTTTTTCGCGCGCAAGTTCATGTTCGTGAAATTCGCCGCCGCCTACGTGGTGCTGCCAGGCGGTTTCGGCACGCTTGACGAGTTGCTCGAGGCGATGACGCTGATCCAGACCAAGAAGAGTCGCAGGATCCCGGTGATTCTGGTGCATGGCCCGTTCTGGCAAGGCCTGCTCGACTGGTTCCGCGACCGGCTGGTGGCCGAGCGGATGATCAAGCCCGAGGATCTCGATCTGGTGCAGGTGATCGACGATCCGGCGCAAGTGGTCGAGGCGATCTTCAAGCACTACGAGACCCGCGGCTTCCTGCCGCTGCCGGAAGAACATGAATTGATGTTGAACCTGTGAACAAACCCGTCCGCCGTCCAGCCCAGGGCGATTGCGTTGACTACCGAGGAGACTCGGTGCTGGGGAACACGCAGATTCGCACCTTGCGGTGCTCCCACTCGGCTGGCCATGCAGTGCCGGGAAACATGTTTGGATCATACCCGTTTAGCCCAGGGCGATTGCTTTGACTACCGAGGAGACTCGGTGCTGGAGAACACGCAGATTCGCACCTTGAGGTGCTCCCACTCTCGGCACGCGATTTCGTGTGGGCACCGCGAATGGGCGGTTTTGTGGGAGCACCGCAAGGTGCGAATGGGCGCAGGTGAATCGCACGGCGCAGCACGCGCGGTACATGGCAAGTTGGCGCGGGTGACAGTTCTCGCGGCGACTCAGCCCGAGTGCATGCCGCTGTTGGTGCGCGTGGCGACCGCGATCCCTGCTGTTTGAGGCCGATAGGCCGAGTCCAGGGATCGCAGCGAAGCGCGCCTTACAGCGGCAGCGCGAGGGGCTGTCGGAGCCGCGAGGACTGCCACCATCACCAACGTGCAGCTTCGATTATCGCCTTCGCGCAGCGCACGGACTGCGGCCTGATCGCCGCTCTGCTAGAATTTGATCAAACCGATGGAGATTCCGATGCTTCGTTTTGCGATGACCTTTGCCGTGACCCTTGCGCTGGCCCTGCCGGCGCTGGGCCAGCAACTGCCCCAGCTCGAACCCCTGCCCGAGCCGCCTCCGCCACCGGCCGGCATGAGCGACGATTTCGAGCCCGAGGTCACCATTCTCCAGCGCGATGGCGACACGGTCGAGGAATACCGCATGAACGGCCGGCTCTACATGATCAAGGTCACCCCGCCGCATGGCGTGCCCTACTACCTGATCGACCAGCATGGCCGCGGCGAAATGGTGCGCTACCCGGACTCCTCGCCGACCCTGTCGGTCCCGATGTGGGTGATCCGTTCCTGGTGATCGCAGCGGTACGCTGACCCCTCATGGCGGTGTTCACCTCCGTTTCGGCCGAGACGCTATCCGGCTGGCTGGGTCGTTACGCGATCGGCCGGCTGATCGAGGTCAAGGGCATCTCGGCCGGCGTACAGAACAGCAACTTCTTCGTCACGACCACGCTGGGTCGCTACGTGCTGACGCTGTTCGAGACCATCCCGCGCCCGGAACTCCCCTACTACCTCTACCTGATGGCGCATCTGGCCCATCACGGCCTGCCGGTTCCGGCACCGATCGCAAACCGCGACAACGAATACCTCGGCACGCTCAGCGACAAGCCGGCCGCGCTGGTCGCGCGGCTCAGCGGCGCCTCCGAGATGAACCCGACACCGACCCATTGCGGCCGCGTCGGCGCGATGCTGGCCGGTCTTCATCTGGCCGGGCAGTCCTATGGCCGCCGCCAGCCCAACGCCCGCGGGGCCGACTGGCGCAGCGCCACGGCCTTGCGGGTGCGCCCCTTTCTGCCCGAGTCCGAGCAAGCCCTGCTCGACACCGAGATCGCTTTTCAGGCCAGGCAGAATTACGCCGCGCTGCCCGCCGGCGCCATCCATGCCGACCTCTTCCGCGACAACGTGCTGTGGGACGGCGACTATATCGGCGGCGTGATCGATTTCTACTTCGCCGGCCATGACGCGCTGCTCTTCGATGTCGCGGTCACGGTCAACGACTGGTGCACCCGGCCAGACGGCGAACTCGACCCGGAACGCACCGACGCCTTGTTGCGTGCCTACCACTCCGAGCGCCCATTCACCCGCGAGGAAATGGCCTGCTGGCCGGCGTTGCTGCGTGCCGCCGCGCTGCGGTTCTGGCTGTCACGGGCCGAGGATTTTCATTTGCCCAAGCCTGGTGAACTGGTACAAGTCAAGGATCCGGGGGAATATCGCGATATCCTGACGCTCAGGATCGCTTGCACTCACCCGCTGCCGGCCGCCGATTGAACGAGCGCCGGCGATGCAACGAATTTCCGGAACGGCGTTCGAACTCGCGCCATCGCCTATTCAAGCACTCCAAGCACTCCAAGCAGTCGGAGCGCCGGGCCGAACAGCCGATACCCGCCGAAGAGATCGCCTTCATCCACTTCATCGACCCTACCGACATCACACACTGATCAATGCAAGCTAGACAACTACCGCTACAACGAGGCTGGGCCTGGCTCCGGGAAGGCTTCCTGCTGTGGCGGCGCAACCCTGCGCTGCTGACCTTCGCCTCTTTCGCCTACCTGCTCATCCTGGTGTTGCTGAGTTCGGTGCCGGTGCTGGGCCAGGCGATCGCGTCGCTGCTGATGCCGGTGCTCTCGCTGGGCGTGCTCAACACTTGCCGCGCCATAGACGAAGGCCGCAAGGGCGGGCCAGACCTCCTGTTTTCCGGGTTCAAGAGCAACGTGCCGGCACTGGTGACCATAGGCGGGATTTATCTGGTCGGCAGCGTACTGGTGATCCTGCTCACATCGGCGACCGATGGCGGCACCCTGATCGGCCTGATGCGCGAAGGGATCGACCCGGAGGCCGAGGAGGTGCCCAGCATCGGTTTCTCGGTGCTGGTCGCGCTGATCCTGTCCACGCCGGTGATCATGGCCTACTGGTTCGCCCCGATTCTGGCCGGCTGGTGGAATGTGTCGGCGCCCAAGGCGATGTTCTTCAGCTTCTACGCCTGCCTGCAGAACTGGCGTCCCTTCCTGGCCTATGGCCTGTCGCTGATGGTGGTCGGCGGCATCCTGCCGGGCGTTTTGATCGGCACGGTCGGTGCGGTGATTCCCTTGCTGTCGACCCTCCTGCTGCTGATCATCCCGCTGGTGTTGATCCCGTCGATCTTCGCCAGTTTCTACATCAACGCCCGCGAGGTGTTCGCCACCGTCCAGGTCGATGAACAGATCAGGGATTGAAGCACCGATCGGCCTGCTTGGCGGCACGTTCGACCCCATCCATTTCGGCCACCTGCGTTTGGCCGAGGAGGCGCGCGACTCGCTCGGGCTGGGCAGCATCACATTGATCCCGGCCGGCGACCCGCCCCACCGCAGCAGCCCGCAGTCAGACGGCCGCACCCGGCTCGCGCTGGTGCGTCGTGCGGTCGAAGGCAACGCGAAACTGCAGGTGGACGCGGGCGAAGTCGACGCCCAAGGCAAGAGCTACACCGTGCTCACGCTGGAACGATTGCGCGCCGAATACGGGCCGGACCGATCCATCGTGCTGATTCTCGGCGCCGATGCGTTCAAGGCCTTGCATACCTGGCATCGCTGGCGCGAGATTCCCGGCCTCGCCCATATCGCAGTGGCCAACCGCCCGGGCACCGCGCCGCATGGCCGTCGCTGGCCGGGGGTTCTGGCCCCGGAACTGGATCAGGTCTGTGCCGACCGGATTCGCAGTGACCCGGCCGACCTGCGCACCGCCCCGGCCGGCTTGGTGATGCCCTTCGACATGACCCCGCTCGCGATCTCGGCCTCGCTGATTCGTGACCTGATCCGCTCCGGCCACAGCGCTCGTTATTTGCTCCCCGATTCCGTTCTCGACTATATTGATTCGAACCACCTTTACCGCTGACGGTCATGGAGTCAGTCCACCCCAGATCATGAAAGCCGCCATGACCGTTTCCCTCACCCCCACCCCCTCTCCCGCAAGCAGGAGAGGGGAGCTTAGTGAGTCGCCACAGCGACTTTCACCTTAAGGCCTGCCCTACTCCATGGATATCAAGAAGCTGGAAAAAATCGTCGTCGCCGCGCTGGAAGACATCAAGGCACAGGACATCGAGGTGATCAACACCTCCAAACTGACGCCGCTGTTCGACCGGGTCATCGTGGCCAGCGCCGACTCCAACCGCCAGACCCGGGCGCTCGCGCGCAATGTGCAGGAGAAGGTGAAGGAAGCCGGTGGCGACGTGATCAGCGTGGAAGGCGAGGAAAGCGGCGAGTGGGTCCTGGTCGATCTGGGCGACATCGTGGTGCATGCCATGCAGCCGGCGATTCGCGCGCACTACCGTCTCGAGGAGTTGTGGACCAGTACCCCGTCGTCCCGGCGCAAGGTCGCGGACACGGCGGCCGGCAAGAGCTGATCAATCCTCCTATCCTGCAACACCGGCATGAAGCTCGTCATCGTCGCGGTCGGCACGCGCATGCCGGCCTGGGTGCAGGCCGGCTTCGACGAATTCGCCCGTCGCATGCCGCGGGAACTGGCGATGCAACTGGTCGAGGTCAAGGCCGAGCCGCGCACCACCGGCAAGACGGTCGAGGCGATGATGGCGGCCGAGACGGCGCGCATCGAAGCGGCCTTGCCACCGCGCTGCCGCCGGGTCGTGCTGGACGAGCACGGCAGCGACCTCACCACCGCGGCGCTGGCCATCCGACTGACCGACTGGCAGGGCGGCGGCGAGGATGTCGCCTTCATCATCGGCGGGCCGGATGGCTTGTCGGCGGAAATCAAGCGCGGCGCCCACGAGAAGATACGCCTGTCCAGCCTGACCCTGCCCCATGCACTGGTACGCCCGTTGCTGGCCGAGGCCTTGTACCGCGCCTGGACGGTCACCCGGAACCACCCCTATCATCGCGAATGAATTGAACCCACGGCACCCATCATGATGGCCAGCAAGATCTACCTCGCCTCCCGCAGCCCCCGCCGGCGCGAACTATTGCGCCAGATCGGCGTGCACTTCGACCTGCTGGTCTTTCGCAGCGGCGAGCGCGGCGAAGATGCCGATGTGGACGAAACCCCCTACCCCGACGAGGAGGTCGCCCGCTATGTCGAGCGACTGGCGCTGACCAAGGCCGATGCCGGCTTCAAGCGCCTGCGCTGGCGGCACCTGCCGCCCCAACCGGTGCTGGCGGCCGACACCACCCTCGAACTGGACGGCGAGATCATCGGCAAGCCCGGCTCGCCGGAAGAAGCCCGCACGATCCTGCATAAACTCTCGGGACGGACACACACGGTGCTGACCGCGATCGCGATGAGCGACGGCGAGCGCACTCGCAGTGCCGTCAATGTGAATAGCGTGCGCTTCCGGACACTGGACGATGACGAGATCCGCCACTATGTCGCCAGCGGCGAGCCGATGGACAAGGCCGGCGCCTACGGTATTCAGGGCAAGGCGGCGATTTTCGTCGAAGAGATTCGCGGAAGCTATTCCGGCATAATGGGTCTTCCGTTGTTCGAGACCGCCCAGTTGCTCGACACTTTTGGGTATCGGCTCCACCCTATTCGATGAGCATTGAATTCCTGATCAATTTTACGCCCCAGGAGACCCGGGTCGCCCTGGTCGAGCAAGGCATCGTGCAGGAACTGCACGTCGAGCGTACCGCCAACCGTGGCATCGTCGGCAACATCTACCTGGGCAAGGTGGTGCGGGTCCTGCCCGGCATGCAGTCGGCCTTCATCGATATCGGGCTGGATCGCACCGCCTTTCTCCATGTCGCCGACATCTGGAGCGAACCGCGTCACAACGGTAACGGGCACGGTAGCGACGGCAACCGGCCGATCGAACGCATCCTGGCCGAAGGCCAGAGCCTGACGGTGCAGGTCCTGAAAGATCCGATCGGCACCAAGGGCGCGCGGCTGTCCACCCAGATCAGTCTGGCAGGCCGTCTGCTGGTCTATCTGCCCCAGGAAAAGCATATCGGGATCTCGCAGCGGATCGAGGACGAGACCGAGCGCGAGTCGCTGCGCGACCGGCTGACCCGGCTGGTGCCGGAAGACGAGACCGGCGGCTTCATTGTCCGCACCATGGCCGAATCGGCTTCGGACGACGAGCTGGCCTCGGACATCGCCTATCTGCGCAAGTTATGGTCCGAGATCCGCAGCCGCGCCACCGGACGCCTGCCGCCCAGCCTGTTGCATGAAGACCTCGACCTCGGCCAGCGGGTATTGCGCGACCTGGTCGATGGCGAAACCACTCGCATCCTGGTCGATTCGCGCGAAAACTTCCAGAAGCTCGGCGCCTTCGCCTCCGAATACAGCCCCAAGGTGCTGCCGCTGCTCGAGCACTACAGCGGCGAGCGTCCGCTGTTCGACCTGCACAACATCGAGGAAGAGATCCAGAAGGCACTGGCGCGTCGGGTCGAGCTCAAATCCGGCGGCTACCTGATCATCGACCAGACCGAAGCGATGACGACGGTCGACGTGAACACCGGCGGTTTTGTCGGCGCGCGCAACTTCGACGACACCATCTTCAAGACCAACCTCGAATCGGCCCAGACCATCGCCCGCCAGCTGCGGCTGCGCAACCTGGGGGGCATCATCATCATCGACTTCATCGACATGGAGAACCCGGAGCATCGCGAGATGGTGCTGGAGGAATTCCGCAAGGCCTTGTCGCGCGATCACACCAAGATGAGCGTCAACGGCTTCACCGCGCTCGGCCTGGTCGAGATGACCCGCAAGCGCACCCGCGAATCGCTCGCCCACCTGCTGTGCGAACCCTGCCCGACCTGCGAAGGCCGCGGCGAGGTCAAGACCGCCCGCACCGTGTGCTACGAGATCCTGCGCGAACTGCTGCGCGAGGCACGCCAGTTCAACGCCCGCGAATTCCGCGTGCTCGCCGCACCGAACGTGATCGATCTTTTCCTCGACGAGGAATCCCAGGCCCTGGCCATGCTGTCGGACTTCATCAGCAAGAAGGTCTCGCTCCACCCGGAAGCCAGCTACACCCAGGAGCAGTTCGACATCGTGCTGCTCTGACTCCAAGAACACCATGCTCCCGGCGGAACCCACCCTCCAGCAGTTCTCCAACCCGTTTGTCCGCTACCTCGCGGCGACCCGGCCGGCCTTTCTGTCGGTCACGCTGGTCGCCTGCCTGATCGGCCTGGCCTCGGCCCATGCCGGCGGGGCCGGCGTCGCGCCGCTCACCGCGCTGGCGACCGTCCTGTTCGGACTGCTCGCCCACGCGGCCGGCAATGTGATCAACGACTACCATGACGCGCTGAACGGAGCGGACGAGGCCAACACCGGCCGCCTTTTCCCATTTACGGGCGGTAGCCGCTTCATCCAGAACGGGGTGATGAGCACGCGCCAAACCGGCCGGTTCGGCTATGGCCTGCTTGCCCTGGTCGTACCCCTTGGCCTGTGGCTGGCCTGGCGTTCGGACGCCGCCTTGATCTGGATAGGCGCGGCGGGTCTGTTTCTCGGCTGGGCCTACTCGGCGCCACCACTCAAGCTGGTGGCGCGCGGAGCGGGCGAAGCGGTGATCGTCGCCTGCTGGTTGCTGGTGGTGGTCGGCGCCGATTTCGTGCAGCGGGGCGAGTTCGCCTGGACCCCGGTCGCGGCCGGCCTGTCATTCGCCTTGCTGGTCGCCAATCTGCTCTTCATCAACCAGTTTCCCGACCATGACGGCGACAAGGCCGCCGGCAAGCGGACGCTGGTCGTGATCCTCGGCCCAGACAGCGCGAAATGGGGCTATTTCGGGATCGCGGTCATGGCTTACGGCTGGCTGATCATGCAGGTCGGCGGGGAGGCCCTGCCCCAGGCCTGCGCCGCCGCGGCGATCACGATCGTGTTGTCGTTCAACGCCGCCCGCGACCTGCGCGAACACGCCCGCCAGCCTGCCGAACTGGGGCGCGCGATCAAACTGACCATCTCCGCCGCCTGTTTGCACGGCCTGATCCTCGCTACAGCGCTGGCCTTCGACTGGCGCGCATGAACACATCATGCGCTTTCGCGGCTTGCGCCGCTCCTACCTCGCCCCCTACGCATCCGGTCCCTGTGGGAGCGCCGCAAGGCGCGAAAGGGCGTCTGAAGCATGCATTCGGCCGATTTCGCGGCTCGCGCCGCTCCCACACCGCACCCGGACCTCAAGACCCCTTGTGGGAGCCGCGCGAGCGGCGAAAAGCAGCGGCCGGAATCAGCACCTCGCGCGCACTACCCCACACGTTTGCGGCTCGCGACGCTCCTACGCCGTTCTTCGACGTCATTGCCCCACTCTCTCCATCCTCACCTGACCTGCACATCATGATCGGACGCATTACCGGCCTGTTGCTGGAAAAGAATCCCCCGCAGATCGTGCGCGACTGCCACGGCGTCGGCTACGAGCTCGACGTGCCGATGAGCACCTTTTACGGTCTGCCGGCCACCGGCGAGCGGGTGACGCTGTTCACCCATTTCGCGGTGCGCGAGGACGGTCACTTCCTGTATGGCTTCGCCCGCGACGACGAGCGCACGGCCTTCCGGCAGTTACTCAAGGTCTCGGGCATCGGTGCCCGCACCGCGCTGGCGGTGTTGTCCGGCCTGTCGGTATCCGACCTCGCCCAGGCGGTGGCGCTGCAGGAATCCGGCCGGCTGGTGAAGATTCCCGGCATCGGCAAGAAGACCGCCGAGCGCTTGCTGCTGGAGTTGCGCGACAAGCTCGGCAAGGCCTTGCCGAGCTTGCAAGGTAGCGGTGTAGCGCTCACCGCCGCCCCGCCGGATGCCCGCAGCGACATCCTCAACGCCCTGCTGGCACTGGGCTACAACGAACGCGAGGCGCTATCGGCAATGAAAGGTTTGCCCGAAGAGGCCCAGGTTTCAGATGGCATACGGCTCGCCTTGCGGACCTTGTCCAAAGCCTGATCCGCAGCACTGCTTGACGTGCTGCACAGCTGCTCTAGAATGGACATGTACAGCACATGCACAGGAGAGTCCTCATGGCTACCGCTACTGAACGCATTCCCGTTCTGGTCACCCCGCAGGAGAAGGCGCAAATCGCTCACATGGCCAAGGAATCGAACCTGTCCATGGGCGAGTACCTTCGTCAGGCCGCGGCAGCATTTCGGGCGCCAGAGGACGAGAAGCTGCTCGCCGGCATGATCGATCAGATGGTCATCACCACGGAGCGCGCGGGCAAGGCGATCGACGACGCCCTGGCCTTCGTCGCCGAATCCGAGGCCCGTATCGACGCGCAGGACCGGGCGGCGGGCCAACGCTGATGGGCGTCACCGATAAGATGTGGGATGCGATCACCACGGTCATCCGCATGAACGACAAGATCGAGCGCATGGCCGAAACCATGGTCAGTCAGCAACGCAAGATCGAGCAGCTCAACGAGCGCGTAATCCGCCTCGAGACCGCCCTCGAGATCGCACTCGCCCGCAGCGAAAGATCGCCACGCCGCATCGTCGGCCCGGATTGATACCGCTGCCGATCGCAGCCACGCCACCAGGCGGCACTTTGGCGACAATACACAAATGACCATCGAAACCGATAAGCTCCAGCCCCCCCGCCTGATTTCCGCCCAGCCGGCCGACCGCCAGGAAGACGCGATCGAGCGCGCCTTGCGCCCGAAGCGGCTGGCGGAGTATGTCGGCCAGGCCAAGATCCGCGAACAGCTCGAGATCTTCATCCAGGCCGCGCGCAACCGCAGCGAGGCGCTGGACCATGTGCTGTTGTTCGGCCCCCCGGGCCTGGGCAAGACCACGCTCGCCCATATCGTCGCGGCCGAAATGGGCGTGAATCTGCGCCAGACCTCCGGGCCGGTGCTGGAGCGGGCCGGCGACCTCGCTGCGCTGCTGACCAATCTCGAACCGCAGGACGTGCTCTTCATCGACGAGATCCACCGCCTCTCACCGGTGGTCGAGGAAATCCTGTACCCCGCGCTGGAGGACTTCCAGCTCGACATCATGATCGGCGAAGGCCCGGCGGCGCGCTCGGTCAAGCTCGACCTGCCGCCCTTCACGCTGGTCGGTGCAACCACCCGCGCCGGTATGCTGACCAATCCCTTGCGCGACCGCTTCGGCATCGTCGCCCGGCTGGAGTTCTACACCCCGGAAGAGTTGACCTTCATCGTCGACCGCTCGGCCCGGCTGCTCAAGGTCGAGATCGACCCAGCTGGCGCGCTGGAGATCGCACGGCGCTCGCGCGGCACACCCCGCATCGCCAACCGTCTGCTGCGGCGGGTGCGCGACTATGCAGAGGTCAAGGCCCAGGGCCATATCAGCGCAGGCGTGGCCGATGCGGCGCTGGTGATGCTGGATGTCGATCACCTTGGACTGGACCTGATGGACCGCAAGCTGCTCAGCGCGATGCTGGAGAAGTTCGGCGGCGGACCAGTCGGACTGGACAACATCGCTGCGGCCATCGGCGAGTCGACCGACACCATCGAGGACGTGCTCGAGCCCTACCTGATCCAGCAAGGCTATCTGCAGCGCACCCCGCGCGGACGGATCGCGACCGCGTCGATCTGGCAGCATTTCGGCCTGGCCCGGCCAGGTCAGGGGGACGGCGACCTGTTCCGCTAGGGTCGCACACCCGGAGTCGCTGACATGCGCACCTTTCAGGCCTTCGTGATCATCCTCTGCCTGATCGGTGGCTTGTACCTGCTGCAAGGCCCGGAGTTCTACTGGCCGGACCGCTTCGACCCCTCCTATGCGACCCACCTCGACGGCTTGTCCTCGCGCCTGCTCGGCCTCGCACTACTGACCACCGCGGGACTCGGCTTCATGATCATCCGCCAGGCGAGCAACGCGCAGGGCACAGCCGCCCCAAAACGCTGGCAGTGGCGCTTCTTCCTGCTGTTGATGCTGGTCATCGGCCTGATCAACGCGGCCTTCCACCTCGGCACATACGGCCCGAACCCGGAATCCCGGCGCTACAGCGAGACTCGCTGAGCCTTCATCAGCCGACCTCGACCGCCAGCCCCTTGAGGTACTCGCCTTCGGGCACGGCCAGCCCGATCGGGTGGTCCGGCGCGGCTGACAGACGGTGGATGATGCGCGCATCGACACCAGCGTCACTGGCCGCCCCGGCGACGATCTTCTGAAACAGCTCCTGCCCGATGCCGCCGGAGCACGAGTAGGTCATCAGGATGCCCCCGGGATTGAGCAGACGGAAACCGAACAGGTTGATGTCCTTGTAGGCCCGGGCTGCCCGGTCGGCATGCGCGGCCGACGGCGCGAATTTGGGCGGATCGAGCACGATCAGGTCGAATCTGCGCTCGTCGCGCTTGAACTGGCGCAAGGCCTCGAACACGTCGGCCTGCAACCACTCGGCACGCGCCGCGTCGAGTTGGGGGTTGAGCGCGAGGTGGGTACGGGCGATCTCGAGTGCCGGGGCGGATGAATCGACCGACAACACCGAGGACGCACCGCCAGCCAGCGCCTGCAGCGAAAACCCGCCGGTGTAGCAAAAGCAGTTCAATACCGTTCGCCCTGCGGCAAGCTGGCCGGTCAGCAGGCGGTTGTCACGCTGATCCAGGTAGAACCCGGTCTTGTGCCCGCCAACGACGTCGACCACCATCCGGACGCCGTTCTCGACAATCGTGAGCGTCTCGACCGGCAGTTCGCCGGCGATGCAGCCGGACACCGGCTCCAGCCCTTCCAGCCCGCGCACTTCGGAGTCCGAGCGTTCATAGACGGTCTCGCAGCCGGTCGCCTGGGTCAGCCCGGCGACGATCGCGGTGCGCCACTTGTCGGCGCCTGCGCTGGTCAGTTGCAACACGATGACTTTGCCGAAGCGGTCGGCGATCACGCCCGGCAAGCCGTCGGATTCGCCATGGATCAACCGCAGCCCGTCCTGCCCCGACAGCATCGGATGACGCTGGCGACGTGCCACCGAGGCGGCGACCTTGCGTTTGAAGAAAGCGTGATCGATGGACTCGTTCTGATCGAAGGTCCACACCCTGGCACGGATTTTCGACGACGGAGACCAGGCCGCCCGGGCCAGAAAGCGCCCGTCATCCGCGACCACTTCGACCGTGTCGCCGGGTCGTGCCCGTCCTTCCAGCCCGGCGACCGAGCCTTCGAACACCCACGGGTGGCGACGCAGCAGGGAGCGCTCCTTGCCGGGTTTGAGTACGAGTCGGGTCATGGCCGTCGAACCTGCAGCGGTAAAGGCGTCGATTCTAATCGGAACCCACGCCGTCCGCTTACCTGGGCAGCGACTTGCCCGCTTCGGCGTAAAGGCGTCGAACCCTGTCGGTGATGTCGATCAATTCCGGCAAGTCGCGCGAGCGCAGCAAATCGCCGAAGTAGGCCAGCGCGGACGAGCTGACATAGAGATGACCGTTGTGGCGCTTGTTGATCCAGCCCAACTCGACCAGCCGCCCTATCTTGCGCCGAACCGTTTCGCGCGGCAGTCCAGTCGCCGCCGCAATGGAATAGGCATTGCAGGGACGCAGCCTGCACTCGGTTTCATCCGAACCGGTCTCTTCGAACTCGATCTTGGACCCATTCTCGAGCACGCCGATGTTGTGCAACGCGATCTCCGCGAGCAGCATCGGGAGCAGAATGTCGCGCTCGAACTCTTCATACAAGCGCTTGAGGCTGTGCAACTGATGCTGGGCCAGAATCAGCGACACCGTCCGCAACAAGCGCCGGGCATCGACCCCGCGCATGTGCAGTCCATTCTGAGACGAGCCACTGCTGGGCAGATCGGCGGGGGGAGATTTATTTTTCTTTGACATTGGGGCACACAACCGCGCTGTTCGGCGCCATACGCGGCAGGGATACTCGAGATAGTTTGATGCAGCATAACCGAAGCGAGCCCCGGACCACCCGTGCATATTACCCACGCTGGGCGAAAGTCCCTTGACGGCCATCAACCGGGAATCTATGAGCCCAGATACCGTTCCCTCACGCCCAGCGCGGACCCCAGGATCTCGCCAGCACCGGACTTCGGCGCCTTCCCCGCGACGGGAGTTCGTGAATCAACGGACCGGGGCGATCGCCAGCCGACCTGGCGAGGGCCCGAGCGGGAAACGAGCGCCCCGGTGTGCTCAACGTTTGCGCGCCCTGGGATGCGCGGCATCGTACACCTTGGCCAGATGCTGAAAATCGAGATGGGTGTACACCTGGGTACTGCGGATGCTGGCGTGACCGAGCAGTTCCTGCACCGCGCGCAGATCGCCGCTGGACTGCAGCAGATGACTCGCAAAACTGTGGCGCAGCATGTGCGGATGGACATGCACCCCGAGCGCATGCTCGCGTGCCCAGCGCGACAACCTGGCGCGAATCGCGCTCGTGCCCATCCGGGTGCCGCTGCGGGTCACGAATAGCGCCTCCTCGTGCGCGGGCGCCCACTGCTCAAGCACTTCCAGCCAGGCCCCCAGCGCGATCAGCGCCGGCGCACCGACCGGCACGCTCCTGAACTTGCCACGTTTGCCCAGCACGGTGACCAGACCCTGCTCGCGGTCTATGCTGCCGGACCGGTTCAGCGAGGCCAACTCGGCCACCCGCAGGCCGGACGAGTAAAGCAACTCGAACATGGCCCGGTCGCGGACCTCCAGCCCCTCCTCCGGTTCGGACTCGAGCAGCGCAATCGCCTGGTCAGGGGTCAGGGTCTTGGGAAGTCGCCGCGACGATTTCGGGGCCCGAACGCCTTCGACCGGATTGATCTCGACCTTGCCGTGGCGCTGCCACCAGCGGAAGCAACCCCGCCAGGCCGACAACACCCGCGCAATCGAGCGCCCGCCCAGCCCCTGCGCATGCAGACGCGCGGCGAAGCGGCGGATATCGTGGCCGGTCAATGTATCCAGCGCCTTGTCGCCGGCCAGCGCCGCCAGCCGAACCAGATCGCGCCGGTAATGCTCCAGCGTCAACAGCGCGGCGCGACGCTGGGTGGCAAGATGCACGAGATAGGCCTCGCAGTCCGGCGGCAGCGCGAGACCCTCGATGGCCGGCTCGGTCGGGGAATCGGGCAGATCAGGCGTCACCGGCACACAACCCGGCCGCGCGATGGAACCGACCGGATCGTTTTCCCGACGGGCGGCGCCGTTCTATCCTTGAAGGCCCGGCGCGTCTCGCTTCGTCGCTGAAGGCTCGCACCGTCAACCCTCGTGCAAACGGTACCGGCTTGCCGGGTCACGGTGTCGGCTTGCCGGGTCATCCTGTTTGCACTCGAACTAGCCGAGCTGGCGCTGCAGCGCCGAGGCGGCGAGGTCACCGATGCGCGACAGGTACAGCGTACCCATCTCGGGGTAAAAACGTTCGGCTTCCTCGCTCGCCAATACGAGCAGACCGAAGGGCTGCGCATCCCGCCGCAGCGGGATCAGCGCGAGCGAGCGGATGTGCGGTGCCGCCTCACCGAACCACTGCAGCACCTCGAGATGGCTGGGCGCACCGCAGTAGGGTTGATGCAGGTCACCGGCCAGAAAGCGGATTTCCTCGCCGACTTCGGCAAAGTCCTCCTCGTCACGCCGGATCACGCTGTTCCAGATGCGCAATGCGACATGCGGTATCGCGAAGTCCTCGCTCAGACCGTTGAGCAGCGCATAGCGCAAGGCCTGGTAATCCTCGGCGACCAGCAATTGCAGGGTGAGCCGGTGCACCTTTTCGCCGATCTCGTCGTTCTCCTCGCCGAAGCGGATCAACTCGGCCAGCTTGGCTTCCAGCAGGCGAATCTTGTCGCGCAAGGCGTGCAGCTGCCGCTCGGCCAGCGTGATCGCCTGCCCGCCATGCGGATGGGGCACGGTAATCTCGGAGAAGATCTCGCCATGTCGGGAGAGAAAATCCGGATGCGCCCTCAGGTAGGCCAATACGTCATCTGAATTCATCAAACCGCTACTCCACATCAACTTTGAATACGGCAAGGTCGAGTTCGCCCTCGAATACCGTGACGGCCGGGCCGGTCATCATCACCGGCGTACCTGGTCCAACCCAATCGATTTGCAACGCCCCCCCGCGGGTGTCTACCGTCACCGGCGAGGCCAGCAGGCCGCGCAGCATGCCGGCGACCACCGCAGCGCAGGCGCCGGTGCCACAGGCGAGCGTCTCGCCGGCGCCGCGCTCGAACACCCGCAGCCGGATCCGGTGCTCATCGACCACTTCCATGAAGCCGGCATTGACCCGGGCCGGAAACCGCGGATGGGTCTCGATCGCCGGGCCGACCGTCGCCACCGGCGCAGTCTCGACGTCGGCGACCACCTGCACTGCATGCGGGTTACCCATGGAGACCACGGTGATCGCGATCCGGGCGCCGTCGTCGAGCTCCAGTGCCTGCACAACCTCGTTCGAATCCGAGACGAACGGCACCCGGGCCGACTCCAGCACCGGCACGCCCATGTCCACCGTGACCAGGCCGTCGTCCTGCAATCGGGGCGCGATCACGCCGGAGGCAGTCTCGACCCGGATCTCGCGCTTGTCGGTCAGCCCCTGCTCATGCACGAAGCGCACGAAACAGCGCGCCCCATTACCGCACTGCTCGACCTCGCCACCATCGGCATTGAAAATTCGGTAGCGGAAATCGACCCCGGCGGAGGTAGCCGGCTCGACCACCAGCAACTGGTCGCAGCCCACGCCGAAGTGACGGTCGGCGATCGCACGTACCTGCGCGGCTGTCAGCGAAACCGACTGGCGCACCGCGTCGACGACGACAAAGTCGTTGCCCAGGCCGTGCATCTTGGTGAAACGCAGCTTCATCGCGAAAACTCCTTGAACTGGCCGGAATTCTCCTCCAGCACTCCCGGCGCGTCCACTCAATACGGCTTGCGCTCACCGCTCGGACGGGTCTTGAAGCGGCGATGCACCCAGTAATACTGCTCCGGCATGGTCAGCACCAGCGACTCGACGCACTGGTTCATCCGCAGTGTGTCGGCCGCTACGTCGTCGCTCGGAAAATTGGTCCATGGCTCGCCGATCTCGACCACATAGCCCTGCCCGCCAGGCAGCATCCGGGTCGCACAGGGCACAACCGCCGCGCCGGCCAGGCGCGACAGCCGCGACAAGCCGGTGATGGTCGCGGCCTGCACGCCGAAGAAGGGCACGAAGATCGAGTCCTTGCGCCGATAATCCATGTCGGGCAGGTAGTAGAAGGGCCGTCCGGCCTTCATCGCTTTTACGGTGGGCCGGGCACCGTCGTCGCGGGCCACCAGCAGCTGATTCCCGAAACGGCTGCGGCCGCGATACAGCCAACGGTCGATCACCGGGTCGGACTGCTTGGCATAAATGCTGACGAGGTCCAGTCTCATCGTGAGTGCGACGCCACCGGCGTCGAGCCCGACAAAATGTGGCGCGAGCAGAATCACGGGTCGCTTCTCGGCGAGCAGCCGCTGCACCCGCTCGATGCCCTCCACCCGGATCAGGCGCGCCAGCCGCTCCCGGCTGGCAAACCACAGCAGCCCACGCTCGATCAGGCTGCGCCCAAGGACCCGGAAATGGGCGCGGGCCAGCCGCCGCCGTTCGCGCTCGGCCAGACCCGGGAAACACAGACGCAGATTGACGTCTACGATGTGGCGCCGGGCGCGGGCCACCCGATACAACACCGCCCCCAGCCCCTGCCCGATCGCCGCCTGCAACGCGAGCGGCAACCAGTGGATCAACCACAGCAAGGCCACGACGACACGACTCATGCCGTTTGGTCGGGCACTGGCCCGCCGGAGCTGTTCTTGTAACGGTTGTAGCCCCACAAATACTGTGACGGGCAGGACAGGATCAGGCGCTCGATCTCGCGGTTGATCGCGACGCAGCGTTCCTCGAGATCACCGGCAATCGCTTCGACCGGCTCGGACAGACGCAGCACATAACCCTGGCCGCGGGGCAGGCGTTCGGTCCAGATCATGATCACCCGCACCCCCTTGACCTCGGACAAGCGTCCAGCCAGGGTCATCGTCCAGGCCGGCCGCCCGAAGAAGGGCGCCCACAACCCCTCGCCCTGTTTGGGCGCCTGGTCCGGCAGCATGCCGACCATCTCGCCACTGCGCAGCGCCTTGACCAGCTTGCGCACGCCCGAGACATCGGCCGGCGCGACCCGCACGTTGCCACGCGCCCGGCCGGCTTCCATCAGAGGCTGCAGCGCCTGCTTGCGTGGTGGGCGATACAACACCGTGATTGGCCCGTGGGTCGAACAGTATTGGGCGCACAACTCGAAGCAGCCCAGGTGCGCGGTGAGCAACAGCACGCTCGCGCCATCGCGGCGGGCCTCTTCCAGCAACTCGCCCCCCTCGACCCTGACGATGCGCGACAAGACCTCGTCCTGCGGCCGCAGCCAGACATAGGGCAACTCCAGCATCTGCCGGCCGGTCTCGGCCACCACCTGACGCACCAGCGTCTTGTCGCAGCGCCCCATCGCCTGGGTCAGGTTCTCGCGCAGACGGGCACGATATGCCGGAGACACATACCAGACGACGCGCCCGACCATAGCGCCGAGCGCATGCAACCCGTTCAGCGGCAGGCGTGACAAGAGACGGAAAAGCGTGGAAACGATCACAAGAGGGAGCAGAGCTGCTTGACTATGCGCAACACGATGATCTTGCCGGCCCTCGGATGCAGCGCCCTCCACTCGCCTGAAGCGTGTCGAAAAAAACATCAAAGCACGGCTTCGAAGCACGAGTGGAGGAATGCGTGAAAGCGCGCCATCGACACGCTCATGCTTGACAAACAAGCGCATGAAACAGCCGGAAAAAAGCGGTGTTGCTTTGCCAGTCGAGTTGAAGACGCTACAATTATCACCTAACCGCCGAGTTAACACGACAACTTGCAGGGCGGACGCATCATAACGGACAGGCCGAGGCCGCAGCCAGCGATGCAAATACTGCTAAAGCGTCGCCGCTCGACGAAATCCCCGGAGCCGGCCACGCCGGAAATCTCGGGGATTTTTCGTTTCAGGAGCAGCACAATGAGCAAGGAATATCTCTTCACGTCCGAGTCGGTGTCCGAAGGCCATCCGGACAAGGTCGCCGACCAGGTCTCCGACGGCATTCTCGACGCCATCCTCGCCGACGACCCGCATGCACGGGTGGCCTGCGAGACGCTGGTCTCTACCGGGCTGGTGGTGATCTCGGGCGAGATCACGACGACCGCCCACCCCAACTACAAGGAGATCGCGCAGGACGTGATCCGCCGCATCGGTTACGACGACTCCGCGGCCGGCTTCGACTACAAGTCCTGCGCCATCCTGACCGCGATCAACCGCCAGTCGCCGGACATCGCACAAGGCGTGAACGAAGGCGAAGGGCTGGACCTCGACCAGGGCGCCGGCGACCAGGGCCTGATGTTCGGCTACGCCTGCAACGAGACCCCGGCACTGATGCCGCTACCGATCTACTACGCGCACCGCATCATGCAGCGCCAGGCCGAATTGCGTAAGGATGGTCGCCTGCCGTGGCTGCGCCCGGACGCCAAGAGCCAGCTCACTGTGCGCCATGTCGACGGCAAGCCGGTCGCGATCGACACCGTGGTCGTCTCGACCCAGCACAGCCCCGAGGTCTCGCATGCGCAGATCGCCGAAGCAGTCATCGAGGAAATCATCAAGCCGGTACTGCCCAAGGAGCTGATGCAGGGTGAAGTGCGCTACCTGATCAACCCGACCGGGCGTTTCGTGGTCGGCGGCCCGCATGGCGACTGCGGCCTGACCGGGCGCAAGATCATCGTCGACACCTACGGCGGCGCGGCCCATCACGGCGGCGGCGCGTTCTCGGGCAAGGATCCGTCCAAAGTGGATCGGTCGGCCGCCTACGCCGGCCGCTATGTCGCGAAGAACGTGGTCGCGGCGGGACTCGCCAACCGCTGCGAGGTGCAGGTCGCCTACGCGATCGGCGTGGCCAAACCGGTCAGCCTGATGGTCGATACCTTCGGCACCGGCAAGGTCTCGGACGAGCGCATCGTTCAGTTGATCCTGAAGCACTTCGACCTGCGCCCCAAGGCCATCATCCAGACCCTCGACCTGCTCCGCCCGATCTACGGCAAGACCGCGGCCTACGGCCACTTCGGCCGCGACGAACCGGAGTTCACCTGGGAGCGTACCGACAAGGCGGCTGCCCTGAAGGCCGACGCCGGCGTCTGACCACGGCCCGCACCGCATCCGCCGAAAAATAATGTGCGGCCGCCCTCACCCTGCCAGGGTCGGGCGGCCTTACAATTTTGGACGGTGCCCCATAGCTGACCAAGGCCGGCGCACGAAGGAGTCGGACGAACTTTGGTGTTGGAATTCAGTGCCGATAACCACGCAGGTTTCGCGCCTCGCGGCGCTCCCACAGGTCGATGCAAGCTTCCGGGCAGGATCAGAGCGAGGCATACAATTTCCCGGTAGAACGGGCAAGGCGTGCAATCTTCCGGGTAGGAGCGGCGCAAGCCGCGAAGCCTTGCGGTGGTGATCGCACGGTGCTGATTCGGATGCAGTGATTCGCCGCTTGCGCGGCTCCTACAGAGGCACGGCGTCTGGAAGCGGCGTAGGAGCGGCGCAAGCCGCGATATCAACGGTCGTTAACTGTCATGCGTTGATGTGATTTGTACTGACTCGTCTCATTTGAACTCACCAACCGCCTCGATCACCACACCACACGCAAACCGCTCCACGCACTCACCACCCCACTTTCAACCCCCCTCCAATAGATGTCGTCCATGCTGACTCACTCGCTGTTCTTCCTGCTCGGCCTCACCCTGCTGATCGTCGGGGCCGACGTTCTGGTCCGTGGCGCAGCCAAGCTGGCGTTGTCCTTTGGCGTATCCCCGCTGGTAATCGGGCTGACCGTGGTCGCCTTCGGCACCAGCGCCCCGGAACTGGCGGTGTCGGTCGGTGCCACGCTCAACGGTAACCCGGACCTCGCGATCGGCAACGTCGTCGGCAGCAATATCGCCAACATCCTGCTGATACTCGGGATTTCGGCCCTGGTCGCGCCGCTGGTAGTGCATGAGCAGATCATCCGCCAGGAGATCCCGATCATGCTCGGCGCCTCGGTGCTGATGGTGGTGATGGCGCTGGACGGGACCATCACGCGGCTCGAGGCCGGGGTGCTGTTCGCTCTTGTGATCGGCTACTCGGTGTTCCTCATCCGGCAGTCACGACAAGCCTCGGCTGAACTGGAAAGCGGCTTCGCCGACGAGATGCCCCCGGACAGCAACTGGGACCGCCACTGGAGCGTGCAGATCGGCCTGATCGTGGTCGGGCTGCTGGCGCTGGTGCAGGGCTCCAACTGGCTGGTCGGTGCGGCGGTCGCGTTTGCGCAGGCCTTCGGCGTCAGCGACCTGGTCATCGGCCTCACCGTAGTCGCGGTCGGCACCTCGATGCCGGAAGTCGCGACCTCGATCGTCGCCGCGATGCGCGGGCAGCGCGACATCGCGGTCGGCAACGTGGTCGGCAGCAACGTGTTCAACATCTTTGCCGTCATTGGCGTGACCGGCCTGGTGTCGGCCGGCGGCATTCCGATCTCGGAGGCGGCGCGCAATTTCGACCTGTGGGTGATGCTCGCGGTCGCCTTCGCCTGCCTGCCGATCATGCTGACCGGGCGCGAGATCTCGCGCTGGGAGGGCGGCGTCTTCCTGGCCTATTACGCTGCCTACACCGCGTATCTGGTGCTGGATGCGCAAGGACACGACCTGCTGCCGGCGTTCTCGAACGTAATGCTCGGCTACGTGATGCCGATCACGGTGATCACCCTCATCGTCAGCATCATGCGGCACAACGGGCGGCAGACCCAGTAAGGCAAACCGTCGCCCTGAAGGCGACAAACGAACGCCAGAAAGTTTGCCAGAGCTGAATGACCCACTCCCGTAGCGAGTCGGTGATGTCGGTAAGCCCCAAAGCGACTCAGCCCGAGCGCATGCCGCTGTTGGTGCGCGTAGCGGCCGCGATCCCTGCTGTCTGAGCCCGAAGGGCGAGTTCAGGGATCGCAGTGAAGCGCGCCTTACAGCGGCAGCGCGAGTGGCTGTCGGAGCGGAGGGGCTTGCCGGCATCGCCGACTCGCGGGCTAGAGGGCCTGCGTGCGAGTGTGGCGAATAGTGCATCGAATAGTGCATCGGATGAGCGCTGCTTTCGCGGCTGGCGCCGCTCCTACAAGGGTTATTGATCGCTTCAACCCAACTACAAGCTCAGCCCTGCAAGGGCACGGCCACAAGCTCAGCCCTGCAAGGGCGCGGACACAAGCGCGGTCCTGCAATAGTGCGGCTGCTGGCGTGTGATGTCGGACAATCGTACTTCATGCGATTGACCCGCGGTGGCGAATCAGGCACTGCCTCGTGAGCCGCCATTGATGTATACTTGCGCTCTTCCGAGGAGCGCTGCAAGGCGTCGAGTCATTCTTGGCAGCCGGCCTACCAACCGGTCTCGCCCAAGGTGCCCGCCCCCAGGCTCGGAGCCCGACGGCCGACAGGCCCCGGTTTTCAGAAACGGCGCTCACCCGAAACACCGCCAGGTGTTTCCTTTCTCAACCCTGCCGGGTTAGGGATTCCGGGTGAGCCAGACCGCACTACCCGTTCCCCCCGGCCATAGCAAGGAGTTCACATGAACGCTGTGGCTGACATCCAGGATTTCGTCGTCGCCGACCTGTCGCTTGCCGACTGGGGCCGCAAGGAAATCCGTATTGCCGAAACCGAAATGCCGGGCCTGATGGCCATCCGCGAAGAATACGCCGCGAGCCAGCCGCTCAAGGGCGCGCGCATCACCGGCTCGCTGCACATGACCATCCAGACCGCGGTGCTGATCGAGACGCTGACCGCGCTCGGCGCCGAAGTGCGCTGGGCCTCGTGCAACATCTTCTCGACCCAGGACCACGCCGCCGCCGCGATCGCGGCCGACGGCATCCCGGTGTTCGCGGTCAAGGGCGAGTCGCTGACCGATTACTGGGACTACACCCACCGGATCTTCGAGTGGACCGACGGCGGCTACTCCAACATGATCCTCGACGATGGCGGCGACGCGACCCTGTTGCTGCATCTCGGTGCCCGCGCGGAAACGGATTTGTCGGTGCTGGACAAGCCGACCTCCGAAGAGGAGACCATTCTTTACGCCGCGATCCGCGCCAAACTCGCCACCGACCCGAGCTGGTACTCGGTGCGCCTGGCCGCCGTGAAAGGCGTGACCGAAGAAACCACCACCGGGGTGCACCGCCTGTATCAAATGCACGCACGCGGCGAACTCAAGTTTCCGGCGATCAACGTCAATGACTCGGTCACCAAGAGCAAGTTCGACAACCTCTACGGTTGCCGCGAATCGCTGGTGGACGGCATCAAGCGCGCCACCGACGTGATGATCGCCGGCAAGGTCGCGGTCGTGTGCGGCTACGGTGACGTCGGCAAGGGCTCGGCCCAGGCACTGCGCGCGCTATCGGCCCAGGTATGGGTCACCGAGATCGATCCGATCTGCGCGCTGCAGGCCGCGATGGAAGGCTATCGTGTGGTCACCATGGACTATGCCGCCGACAAGGCCGACATTTTCGTCACCGCCACCGGCAACTATCATGTGATCACCCACGACCACATGGCGAAGATGAAGGACCAGGCCATCGTCTGCAACATCGGCCACTTCGACAACGAGATCGACGTCGCCGGTATCGAAGGCTACCAGTGGGAGGAGATCAAGCCCCAGGTCGATCACGTGATCTTCCCGGACGGCAAACGCATCATCCTGCTCGCCAAGGGCCGCCTGGTGAATCTCGGTTGCGCCACCGGCCACCCGAGCTACGTGATGAGCTCGTCCTTCGCCAACCAGACCATCGCCCAGATCGAACTCTTCACCCGTACAGCGGACTATCCGGTAGGGGTGTATACACTGCCCAAGCATCTGGACGAGAAGGTCGCACGGCTCCAGCTCAGAAAGCTCAACGTGCAACTCACCGAGCTGACCGACGCCCAGGCTGCCTATATCGGCGTACCCAAAGAAGGCCCCTACAAGACGGACCAATACCGCTACTGATCGGCCGCGCGGCATCCAGCGGGCTCCGGTATGCTGTATCGCCGGGGCCCACACCTTTCGGGCCGAATCTACGCGGTTAAGGAAAGGAGCACGACACACCATGTCGCAAGTCACGATTCGACACACCCGGGCCGAGGACATCCCGGAGCTGATCCGGTTGCAGAAGCTCGCCTACCCGCCCGAGATGCCGCCCTGGTCGCAGGTCAAGTTCGAACACCAGCTCGAGATCTTTCCGCTGGGCCAGGTGGTGGCGGAACTCGACGGGCGCCTGGTCGGCTGCGCCAGCTCTCTGGTCGTGCTATGGGACGACTGGTGCGACTCGCACACCTGGAAGGAAATCACCGCGGCGGGAACGTTTCGCAACCACAACCCGGACGGCAAGACGCTGTACGGGGCGGAAGTCTTCGTTGATCCGGAGGTGCGCGGGGTGGGGCTGGGCCATGCCTTGTACGAGGGACGGCGCCGCCTGTGCCGGGCGATGAACCTGAAGCGGATCATCGCCTGTGGCCGGCTACCCGGCTACCACAAGCATGCATCGGAGTTCAGCGCCGAGGAATACGCCAAGCGCGTGATCTGGGGGGACTTCAACGACCCGGTGCTCGGTTTCCAGCTTCACGAGAACTTTCATTATTGCGGCGTGATCGAGGACTATCTGCCCGAAGACCATGAATCCGGCGGCAATGCGTCACTGATCGTGTGGCTGAACAAGCGCTATGACCCGAGCAAGCCCACCCTGATCCCGGAGGAGGACATCCTATGATCGTCAGAATCGCCGCCGTCCAATACCTGCTGCGCCAGATCCACGACTGGTCCGGCTTCGAGAACCAGGTCCGCTTCGTGATGCAAGCCGCGGGCGACTACCGCCCCCACTTCGTGATGCTGCCCGAGATCTTCACCACCCAGTTGCTGTCCTTCATGGACACCCGGGAGTTGCCGGCCGCGGTACGCAACATGCATGACTACACGGCCCGCTATGTCGAGCTGATGCGCGAACTCGCCCAATACTGGCGGGTCTTTCTGATCGGCGGCAGCCACCCGACCCTGCGTGACGGCCAGCTCTACAACACCGCCTATCTGTTCACCCCGGAAGGCGAGGTGTATGAGCAGGACAAGATACACCGCACCCGCTGGGAGCGCGAGATGTGGGACACCGCCGCCGGCGACCAGCTTCATCTGTTCGAGACCCCGTTCGGCAAGATCGCGATACTGATCTGTTACGACATCGAGTTCCCGGAGCTTTCGCGCATGGTCTGCGAGGCCGGCGCCGACATCCTGTTCGTGCCATCCTGCACCGACGACCGCCAGGGTTTTCTGCGGGTTCGCTACTGCTGCCATGCGCGCGCGATCGAGAACCAGGTCTATGTCGCGATGACCAGCACGGTCGGCAATCTGCCGGTCGAGGGACTGGGCGTGCATTACGGTCAGGCCAGCATCATCACCCCATCCGACTTCCCGTTCTCGCGCGACGGCATCGCCGCCGAGGGCACGCCCAACGTCGAGCAGATCGTGATCGCCGATGTCAACATCGACAACCTGACCCAGAACCGGGTCAACGGCACGACGATCCCGCTGTACGACAAGCGACACGATGTTTACGACAACGAGGTCAGTGTTGTCTCCATCAGGTAAGGCGCCGCCTCCCACCACGCTCATGCCGGGCCCAAGCATGGCAGACACAGCCCCGCGACTGTCTTGTTCCATCAAGGGTTCGGCCCGAGCCGACGCCGCGTCTGCGCGGGACGGGACGGCCTCCCACCACGGGCGGTCCGGCGCGATCGCCGCAACAACGGCCCGCCCTCCGGCGGCACGCCCATGGCTATGAACTCCTTCCACAGCCGAGACCACAAGGCGCCACCCAGGCCGGCACACGCCCGCGAGCCGGTCGAGCGACCGCATGGCATGCTGCGCGCCGATGCGCTGCTGGTGGAACAACAGAAGGCGGATTCACGCACCCGGGCACGCCAGTTGATCGACGCCGGCCGGGTTTCCAGCGAAACCGGTCCGATCACCAAGCCATCCCAGTTGCTAGCTGCGACGACCGTGCTGACGGTGATGGACGACGCACAAAGCCGCTACGTGTCGCGCGGTGCGCTCAAGCTGGTGGCGGCACTGGAGCACACGCAGTTGCGGGTGACCGGCCTGACCTGCCTGGACATCGGCCAGAGCACCGGCGGCTTCACGGACTGCCTGCTGCAGGCCGGGGCGCGCAAGGTGGTCGGGGTCGAGGTCGGACACGGCCAGTTGCATCCGCGCCTGCGCGAACACAAGGACTGCGTGACCTTCGAGGGCATGAACGCCCGCCACCTGCGGCCGGACGACCTCGCCCCTCACTACCCGAGCAATGGCTTCGACCTCATCGTGTGTGACGCGAGCTTCATCTCGCTGACCCTGCTGATGCCACAATGGCCGGCTTTGCTCGCCAAGGATGGGCACATCCTGGCGCTGATCAAGCCGCAGTTCGAGGTCGGCCCGGAGAATCTCTCCAAGGGCGGCGTGGTCCGGAATGACTCACTGTACGAACAGGTCGAGCAAAAGGTCCGCTCGGCCGCGCAGCAAAACGGACTGGTCGTTCGCGACTGGTTCGACTCCCCTCTCATCGGCGGTGGCTTCGGCAACATCGAGGGCAACCGCGAATTTCTGATCTGGATGCAACACGCACATCATGGCCAAGACTGAACTGTCCATCGAATTCTTCCCTCCGCAGACCCCGGAAGGCGCGGAGAAACTGCGCGCGACCCATGCCCGTCTCGCCGCACTCGAGCCGGCCTTCTTTTCGGTGACCTATGGCGCAGGCGGCTCGACCCGCGAGCGCACATTCGCCACGGTCCGCGAGATCGCCGCCACCGGCAGCGAAGCCGCGCCCCATCTGTCCTGCATCGGCTCGAGCCGCGACGACATCCGCAACATCCTGCGCGAGTATGCCGACGCCGGCATCCGTCGCGTCGTCGCGCTGCGTGGCGACCTGCCCTCGGGAGTCGGTGCTTCGGGCGAATTCCGCTACGCCAACGAACTGGTCGACTTCATTCGCAGCGAAACCGGCGATCGTTTCTTCATCGAGGTGGCGGCCTACCCGGAGTGGCATCCGCAGGCCCGCAGCGCCCGCGACGACCTGCTCGCCTTCAAGCGCAAGGTCGATGCCGGCGCGAACTCGGCGATCACCCAGTACTTCTACAACCTGGACGCCTACCTGCACTTCGTTGCCGAAGCCCGCGCCCTCGGCATCCGCATCCCCATCGTGCCCGGCATCATGCCGATCACCAGCTTCAACAAGCTCGCCCGCTTCTCCGACGCCTGCGGCGCCGAGATCCCGCGCTGGATGCGCAAGAAGTTCGAGGGCTTCGGCGACGACACCGACTCGGTCCAGGCCTTCGGCCTGGACGTGGTCACCGAACTGTGTGAAAAGCTGCTCGCTGCAGGCGCACCGGGCCTGCACTTCTACAGCATGAACCAGGCCGGTCCGACCATGGAGATCTGCCGCCGGCTCGGGCTGGCGGTGTAAATCATCACCCCGTGCCGCCACGGCGATTGCATGAATGTCATGCGGTTGCTAATGTGCAATTATCCTTCCCGTGCCCCCTCGACCGTGAAGGGGTACTCACTGCACATGGCGCAATCACCGAGACCGATCAGCGTTTTCCGCCCCCGAGCAGCGAGCCCAGGATGCCGCGTGCGATCTGCCTGCCGATCGAGCTGCCTATGGTGCGGGTGACCGTCTTGGCCGCGACCTGGGCGAGACCGTCGCGACGGCCACCGCGCGGGCCGGTCGAGCCGAACAACAGGTCGGATACCCCCCCGCCGGGCTGACTGGACGCCTGCTTCGCGCGCAGCGCTTCCTCGGCCTTGGCGAGTTTCGCCGCTTCGCGCTCGGCGGCCTCGGCTGCAGCCAGTTCGGCCGCTTTCTCGGCTTGCGCCCGCAGCATCTCGTAGGCGGATTCGCGGTCCACCTCCTGCTCGTAATGCCCGTACAAAACCGACTGGCGGATCGCTGTGGTCCGTTCGGCGTCGGTCATCGGACCGAGCCGCGAGCCGGGCGCGATCACGAAGGTGCGCTCGACAACGTTGGGCCGGCCCTTCTCGTCGAGAAACGAGACCAGGGCTTCGCCGACCCCGAGTTCGGTGATCGCCTCGGCCGCACTAAAGGCCGGATTGGCACGCATGGTATCGGCAGCGCTCTTGACCGCGCGCTGGTCGCGCGGCGTGAACGCGCGCAACGCATGCTGGACTCGGTTGCCGAGTTGGCCGAGCACGCTCTCGGGTACGTCGAGCGGGCTCTGGGTCACGAAGTAAACGCCGACACCCTTGGAGCGGATCAGACGCACCACCCGTTCGATCTTCTCGACCAGGGCCTTGGGCGCATCCTTGAACAACAGGTGGGCCTCGTCGAAGAAGAACACCAGCTTGGGCTTGTCCGGATCGCCGATCTCGGGCAGCTGTTCGAACAACTCGGCCAGCATCCACAGCAAGAAGGTGGAGTAGAGCTGCGGCGAATTGTAGAGCCGGTCGGCGACCAACAGATTGACCACGCCCCGCCCGTTGGCATCGGTCTGGATCAGGTCGGACAGGTCCAGCATCGGCTCACCGAAGAAACGGTCGCCGCCCTGCTGCTCCAGATTGAGCAGGCCACGCTGGATCGCGCCTATGGAGGCGACCGAGATATTGCCGTACTCGGTGGTGAAGCTGCGCGCATTCTCGCCGACATGCTGGATCATCGCCCGCAGATCCTTGAGATCGAGCAACATCATGCCATTGTCGTCGGCGATCTTGAACACCAATTGCAGCACACCGGACTGGGTGTCGTTCAGGTTGAGCAGACGCCCCAGCAACAGCGGGCCCATGTCCGAGATCGTCGCCCGCACCGGATGGCCGTTCTCGCCGAACACGTCCCACAAAACCACGGTATTCGCCTTCGGCTCGAAGGTGTCGATGCCGATCGCCTCGAGGCGCTGCATCAGCCGCTCGGACGCGACACCGGGCGCCCCTATGCCCGACAAATCGCCCTTCACGTCCGCAACGAACACCGGCACACCGATGTCAGCGAAGGCTTCGGCCATCTTCTGCAGCGTCACGGTCTTGCCGGTGCCGGTCGCACCTGTGATCAGGCCGTGCCGGTTCGCCAGACGCGGCAGCAGATGGGATTCGGTTTCGCGCGTGCGCGCGATCAGGATAGGATCAGCCATGTCGGAGTACCTCTCTCGGTTGGCAATGAAGTCGGTGGTCGGATGAAGGAAGCGAGTGATCTGTTGTCGAAGTCATCGGCGCAGTCCCCGTCCTGAACTGAACCGGTCGTCTCTGGATCGGAGAATCCGGCCCGGGTGGAGTGGGACCACATCGATGCCTCATCGCGGAAAACGACTGGAGCAATCGGTGACGCATTGTTCATAGGTCTGGACACAGGGCTCGCAGGCCGGGCCGCGGCAGACCCGCTGCTGGCACTGGTAGAGCGTATCGGCACAGCCCCGGGTGCAGGCATTCAAGTCGTCCTGAGCGCGCGGCGGGCCGGATAGCGAAGGCCGCTCGGCGTAATCGCGCAGACAGGCCGGAAGATACCATTCGAAACCGCGCGGCGGCCCGGGCATCCATTCCCACTCTTCGAGCGAGAAACGCATGTCGGGCAGCATCGCCGGTACGTCCCTGTCTTCGAGCAGGCCGGAGCGGGTCAGCATCACCAGCCCCCAGCAATCGGCCTCGCGCGCATCGGCCAGCATCCGGTAGGCTTCGGGAGCCCGACCGAGATTGATCCTGGCGCATTCATGGGCATAGAAGAACAATCTGACCTTGGGTGGCATGCCCGGCAGTAGATCCGGGTTGTAGCGGATCACGGCCCGCCCGCCCTCGAGACGGGTCTCGAAGGTCCGCGCGAGCGAGGTATCCATCACCGACGGCACCGCCACCCCGCCGGGATCGGTACAGCCATCGAAGACCATGCGATCCTGGGCGACAGCCGACCCGGCAACGCACGACGCGAGCCAAAACAACATCCAGCAAACAATGCGCACAGCCATGTAGCCTCCTGGTAGGCCGGCAGCCGAATACGCGATGTCGCGCGGTCGCGCCCTCCCCTCGTCACTCGACCATGATAAATGACGACGACCTTCAAGACAGCCCCGGACCTGACAGGCGTCGATCAGGGCCCCGCTGTATAATCGGCAATTCACTCATCAATCGCAGCATCGAGGACTTTATGGCGGGTCATTCCAAGTGGGCCAATATCCAACACCGCAAGGGGCGCCAGGACGCCAAGCGCGGCAAGATCTTCACCAAGCTGATCAAGGAGATCACGGTCGCGGCGAGGATGGGCGGCGGCGACCCCAATTTCAATCCGCGCCTGCGCCTGGCGATCGACAACGCCAAGGGCGAGAACATGCCTGGCGAGAACATCGAGCGCGCGATCAAGCGCGGCACCGGTGAGCTCGAAGGCGTCAGCTACGAGGAGGCCCGTTACGAGGGCTATGGCATCGGCGGCGCGGCGGTGATGGTGGACTGCCTGACCGACAACAAGACCCGGACCGTGGCCGACGTGCGCCACGCGTTTTCCAAGTACGGCGGCAACATGGGTACCGATGGTTGCGTCGCTTTCCAGTTCACCCACTGTGGCCAGTTGATGTTCGCCCCCGGCACCGACGAGGACGCGCTGATGGAAGCCGCGCTCGAAGCCGGTGCCGAGGACGTGGTCAGCAACGAGGATGGGTCGGTGGAAGTGATCACCGCACCGAACGACTATTCGGTGGTCAAGGAAGCCCTGGAGAAGGCCGGTTTCAAGCCCGAGTTCGGGGAAGTCACGATGAAACCGCAGAACGAGACCGAACTCGCCGGCGACGACGCGATGCGGATGCAGAAACTGCTCGATGCGCTCGAAAATCTGGACGACGTGCAGGAGGTCTATACCTCCGCGGTGTTCGACGACTGAGCGGCAGCCGAGCGACAAGCGACCGACGGTTGCACCCACGCGACGACAGAATGACTCAAGAATGAAAGCCGAGTAACGCCCAAGCTTTGCCCACTCCGGGCCTGTGCCCGGAACAACAACAAGAGCAACATCGATACGAGACGGCGGTGCCAGCACCGCTGTCGTCGTTTTCCCCTCATCCGACAGAGCTTCGCCTCATGCCACCTCAAAGCCTTCGCACCGCGATGCCCTTTCTCTTCGTCCTGCTGTGGAGTACCGGCTTCCTCGGCGCGAAGTTCGGACTGCCCTATGCGGAACCGCTGACCTTCCTGTCGCTGCGCTACATCCTGGTCATCCTGCTGATGACCGCACTCGCCCTGGCGATGCGGGCTCCGTGGCCCAAGGACTGGCGCCAGGTCTTCCACATCGGAGTAACCGGCTTGCTGGTGCAGGCCTTTTATCTGGGCGGGGTGTTCGTCGCGATCCATTTCGGGCTGCAGGCCGGCGTCGCGGCATTGGTGGTCGGGCTGCAACCGCTGCTGACCGCATTCGGTGCCGGCTGGCTGTTGCACGAGAAGATCTCGCGCCTGCAATGGCTGGGGCTCGCGATGGGCTTCATTGGCGTCACGCTGGTGGTCGGGGCCAAGACCGGGCAGGACGGCATGGCGCTGGCCGAGGTCGGGGTCATGATCGTGCCGGTGATCGTCGCCTTGCTCGCGATCACGATCGGTACGCTGTACCAGAAGCGCTTCTGCCCCGGTTTCGACCTGCGCACCGGCTCGGTGATCCAGTTCGTGCCCTCGCTGATCGTGACGGGCATCGCTGCGTGGCTGTTCGAGTCGCGCGAGGTGGTCTGGAGCGGCGAGTTCGTGTTCGCGCTGCTGTGGCTGGTAGTGGTGCTGTCGCTCGGCGCGATCAGCCTGTTGAACCTGCTGATTCGCAGCGGTAGCGCGGTCAACGTCGCCAGCCTGTTCTATCTGACGCCGCCAACCACCGCGCTGCTGGCCTGGTTTCTGTTCGACGAGACCCTGGCCGGGCTTGCGCTGGCGGGCATGGCGGTCGCGGTCGCCGGCGTCTGGCTGGCGCGGAAATAGCGCGATCGGTCCGCGCTTGAGTCCTACACTGCCCTGCTCCGCACTCCTCACCAGACCGGCCCAATGCCTTCAGCCACTCAAACCGTCACGACCCGCATTCTCGGCCTGGATCCGGGCTTGCGCATCACCGGCTTCGGCCTGATCGACCGGCTCGGCACCCAGGTCCGCTATGTGGCCAGCGGCTGCATCAAGACTCGCGACGGCGAGTTGCCCGGCCGGCTGAAGACGCTGCTCGATGGGGTTCGCGAAGTCATCGGGGAGTACCAGCCCGACCTGGTCGTGGTCGAGAAGGTTTTCGTCAATGTGAACCCACAGTCCACGCTGCTCCTCGGCCAGGCCCGGGGTGCGGTGATATGCGGCGCGGTCTCCTGCGACCTGCCGGTGCACGAATACACCGCGCTACAGGTCAAGCAGGCCGTCGTCGGCTACGGCAAGGCCAACAAGGAACAGGTCCAGCACATGGTGCAACGCCTGCTGGACCTGGAAGGCAGCCCCAGCCCGGACGCGGCCGACGCCCTGGCCTGCGCGATCTGCCATGCCAACGGCGGCGAGGGGCTGCTCGGCCCGATCGGCGCCCGCCGGCGTGGAGGACGCATACTCTCGCTCGACTGAGGGTCGCGCACGGGCCGTGGTGAGCTCGGGCCGTGCCTGCCCTGGGTGCCGGCGATCCTCGCGGCGACTCAGCCCGAGCGCATGCCGCTGTTGGCGCGCGTAGCGGCCGCGATCCCTGCTGTCTGAGCCCGAAGGGCGAGTTCAGGGATCGCAGCGAAGCGCGCCTTACAGCGGCCGCACGAGTGGCTGTCGGAGCCGCGAGGATCGCCGGCACCCAGGGCCTCTCTGACGCCTCGGCTCGCCGAGACCGAAGTCAGGCCTTGGGCACGCGGCCCATCAGGAAGAACTCGTCGTTCGGGCGCATGCCGGACATGTTCGCGAGGCGGTTGCTCATTGCGAAGAAGGCCGCGATCGCGCCGATGTCCCAGGCTTCGTCATCGCTGAAGCCCTGCTCGCGCAAGCGCGCGTAATCGGCCTCCTCGACCTGGTCCGCCTGCAGGGCGACCTTCATCGCGAAGTTCAGCATCGCCCGCTGCCGCGGCGTGATCTCGGCCTTGCGGTAGTTCAATGCCACCTGGTCGGCGACCCGCGGATTCTTCGCCCGCACCCGCAGGATCGCACCGTGCGCGACCACACAGTAAAGACAGTTGTTCGCGCCCGACGTCGCCACCACGATCATCTCTCGCTCGGCCTTGGTCAACCCTTCGTTCTTCTCCATCAGCGCGTCGTGGTAGGCGAAGAAGGCGCGGAATTCGTCCGGGCGGTGCGCCAGCGCGAGAAAGACGTTGGGCACGAACCCGGCTTTTTCCTGCACGGCGAGGATCTTGTCACGGATGTCATCGGGCAGTTGATTCAGTTCCGGCACCGGAAAGCGGCTGACGGGGCTATCGTTCATTGGCGATCTCCTGTAATCGTTAGCGGATCGCGGACATCATGACTCGCGTGGCGAGTACTGCAGGCCGGAGGGCCGGCATTTGGGAACCGGGCGCCCTATATCCGGACTGACGCGAACAAAGCGCAGACTGCCCGCTGCCAGCGCCGTGAAACGGTGATGCCGCTCAATACCGTTGCGTATGGTAGCAGAAGCCTCGCCTAACCGGCGATCACATGGTCCGCGCATTCAGGCGCAGGGCGCCAGGCATGTTGCGGCGCAGCTTTCAGCGATGGCGGAACAAGGTTAAAAAGCGGATTGCGACCCACCAGAGCCCCCTCCAGATGCCCAGAAACCTCCTGCTGGCCACCGTCTTCGCACTCCTTGGCTACGGCTTCTGGGTGAGTCCGGATTTCAAGGAGATCGCGGCCGGCGTCGCGATTTTCCTGTTCGGCATGATGTCACTCGAGGAAGGCTTCAAGGCCTTCACCGGCGGCACGCTGGAACGTCTGCTGCAAAAGACCACCGACCGGTTATGGAAGAGCTTTCTTTTCGGGGTGGTCTCCACCACCGTGATGCAGTCCAGCTCGCTGGTGTCGGTGATCACGATCTCGTTCCTGAGTGCCGGGCTACTGGGTCTGGCCCAGGGCATCGGCATCATCTTCGGCGCCAATCTCGGCTCGACCACCGGCGCCTGGCTGGTGGCCGGCTTCGGGCTGAAGGTCGATATCGCCGCCTACGCGATGCCGATGCTGGTGTTCGGCGTGATCCTGATGTTCAACAAATCCAAGGCGCTCAAGGGCTTAGGGTATGTGCTGGCCGGCCTGGGCTTTCTGTTCCTCGGCATTCACTACATGAAGGTCGGCTTCGAATCCTTCGGTCAAAGCATAGATCTGTCCGAGTACGCCATCCCCGGCCTGAAGGGTTTGCTGCTGTTCACGCTGATCGGCATGTTCGCGACCGTGGTGATGCAGTCCAGCCACGCGACCATGGTGCTGATCATCACCGCGCTGGCCGCGCAGCAGATCACCTACGAGAACGCGCTCGCACTGGCGATCGGCGCCAACGTCGGCACCACCATCACCGCACTGATCGGCTCGATCAGTGCGAACATCGAGGGCAAACGGCTCGCCGCGGCGCATCTGGTGTTCAACGTGACCACCGGCCTGGTCGCGCTGGTCTTCATCGGACAGTTCGTCGCGGCGGTCGAAACCGGCAGTGACTGGCTGGGCATCGCCGCCGACGACCACACCCTGAAACTCGCGCTGTTCCATACCCTGTTCAACAGCGCCGGTATCGTGCTGATGATCCCCCTGACGAACCAGTTGGTCCGGCTGCTCGAAACGTATCTGAAACCGAAGCCGCGTACAGTCAGCAGTCCGAAGTACATCAACGACTCGATGATCGAAATGCCGGACGCCGCGCTGGAAGCCACCCGCAAGGAGATACAGCACCTGTTCGGCAACGTATTCGATGTGATGGCGCTGGTGCTGCACGCAGACCCGATCCGGCTACGCAAGGGTGAATCGCTGGAGCTCCTGGCCAACCCGCCCGAGCGGGTGCGCGCGATCGATGTGGACGACTACTACCAGCGCCGGGTCAAGCCGCTTCAAGGCAGCATCCTCGACTTCCTGGCGCGGATCCAGACCGACGGCGAGAGAACCCGCCAGGCCTTCATCCTGCGCGCAGCCAGTCAGGAACTGATCGAAGCGCTGAAGGACATCAAGCATCTGCAAAAGAACCTGGTCCGCTTCCTGAACTCACCGAACCCACATCTGCGCAACGAGTATGTCGCGATCCGTCAGCACCTGGCCTTGTTGTTGCACGAACTGCACAAGCTGTCCGTCGACCCTCAGGTCAATGCCACGCTCACGCTGGACGTATTGCGGGCGGGCATGGAAGCGCACGATATCGTCGGCAATGGCACCCTGGACCGGTTGATCCGTGAAAAGCGGATCAGCCCGGAAACCGCCACCTCGTTGATGAACGACAATGCCTACTTGTACGATATTTCCAGCAACCTGATCGCGATGGCCAAGGTCGTCTTCATGCCCTTCGAGAACGTCGGCCACGAGATCGACCGAGCGCTGCATCTGGACAAACACGAGATTGCCGCGCTGCTCGCATCCTCGTCGGGCACCGAAACCAAACCTGAGGTCACCCACAATGAAACTCGGTAAGCTGCTGGACAAGCTCGGCGAACTGCTGTCGGCCGACCGACGCCGACAGCGGGAGAAACGCGACAAGCTCAAGACCTTGCTGAAACAGATGAAACAGCAGCAGCAGGAGTTGCAGGAAAGTTTGGATCAGGAGGAAGATCCGGAAAAGCGGGCGGGCATCGCGCTGAAACTGCAGATCCTGATCGAACAGCGCAAGAAAGGCATTCGCCTGCGTCAGGAGATCAAGAAGGACTGATCGTCCTCACGCGACAGCCCGTCGCAGACGCGACCAATACGAGTTCGGCGTCTAGCTGTCGATGCGTCTGGCTTCGCCCGTCCACGCTGAACCCGCGGCAGCGCCGCACCCCCGACCGTCTGCGCCCTCCCGGGCCGAGCAGCATCGGATTGACGCCACGTCGCACCGATTATCGGCCGATTCGGGGAACATCCCTTCGCTTGTGCAGTCATCTTTGGGCGATTTGTTTTGCCTGACATGTTGTTCGACTTACCATGTTGTTTCGACAAGAATACAAGGAGACCCCCTACATGAAGACTTCAGCCGAGTTCGACAGTCTCGTTCCTGCCGCCAAACTCGATCGCCGCGCCTTCGTCGCAACCCTGGCCGCAACCGGGTTCGCACTCGCGGTGCAGCCGGTGCAGGCCCAGACGGTGATCAGCACCGACAGCGCCGGCCTCGATGCCGGTGACGCGACCATCACGGTCGACGGTGACAGCCTGCCGATCTACTTCGCCAAGCCGGAAGGCGGCAGCGCCTTGCCGACCGTGCTGGTGGTGCAGGAGATCTTCGGCGTGCACGAGTACATCAAGGACGTCTGCCGCCGACTTGCCAAGGAGGGCTATCTCGCGATCGCGCCGGAGTTGTTTTTCCGCCAGGGCGATCCTTCCGCCATCGAAAACGTCGGCGAGATCCTGCAGGCCATCGTCTCCAAGGTGCCGGACGCCCAGGTCATGACCGATCTCGACGCCTGTGCCGAGTGGGCCGCAGCGAATGGCGGCGATCCGGATCGTCTTGCGATCACCGGCTTCTGCTGGGGTGGCCGGGTGACCTGGCTGTACTCGGCCCACAATCCGAACCTGAAGGCCGGCGTCGCATGGTATGGCCGTCTGGATGGCGTGCCGACCGACCTCACCCCGCAGCATCCGGTCGACATCGCCGAGGCACTGAATGCCCCGGTGCTGGGTTTGTACGGTGGCCAGGACCAGGGCATCTCGCTGGACGATGTCGAACTGATGCGCGAGGAGATCGCGCGTGCCGGCAAACCCAGCGAGATCTTCGTCTATCCGGACGCGCCGCATGCCTTCCATGCCGACTATCGCACCAGCTACCGCGCCGAAGAGGCGGCCGACGGCTGGCGTCGCATGCTGGCCTGGTTTGGCGAACACGTCTGACATCCCGTTCCGACCCGCCGCCGGTCTGGCTGGCGGGCGTTTTCAGGGGCGCCAGCGCGCAAGAATCTCCGGCTTGCCGTCCCTGAGCGCGAGCACCAGCGCCTCGCCCATTGCCGGCGAAACGCCGGTCAGCGCGGTGATATTCACCTGATGGGTGACCCAGACCCAGACTTCGTCGTCCGGCAAGTCCGCAAGTCCGGCGAGCGCGGCCCGGGTCTGGGCGTCGCGCTCGCCTTGCCCCCTGAAAAACGAGTTCAAGGGCGGCCAGGCTTCGATCTCCACGGTATTGCCAAAGGCTTCGGTCGCAGTGTCCAGACACCGACACCAGGCGCTCGACCGGAGCTGGGAGACCGCGATGCCGGCCTGCCGCAACTGCTCGCCGAAGCGCCGCGACGCGGCCCGACCCTGCTCCGAAAGGTTGCGCTGAGTGCTGCAATCGTCCAGCCTGAAGCCCGGGGGATCACCGATCCCGGGCTCGGTCGCGGCATGGCGAATCAGGATCAGTTTTCCCCCTTGGCGCAGCAACTCGAGCACGGTCGCATCCGGGGCCGCCTGCGCCGCCGGTACGCCGGCCCAGTAAAGCGCCAGCGCAATGAAGGCCAATACGGAACGACGACTGGATTGACGCCTCATCGGTGATTCCCGGTTGTCACTAAGCTGTGATGGACAAGGCGCGCGGCACGATGTTCCGACCACAGTTCGAACGTCGAACACGCCGAACCCACCGCCCCCTCATCCTCGGCATGGGGCTGGACAGGACCCCGCCCGCCGCGGTGTCGACAGTGGCGAGGAAACACCGCGTGTCGCCATCGCGACCGCCAGATCAAACCCTGCGGCTTCCGGTTTCGTGCTCCGGCCAGATATCCCGCAGCAGCTTCGCCGCGACCAGGCCATTGACCAGGCCGAACACGGTGGCCGCCAGCGCGAACACCGGCACCAGATAGAACACGCCGTCATGCGGCACCAGCCACAAGCGGGCCACCACGAGTTGGCCGCCGATATGGGCGAAAGCGGCGAAAATGCTCAGGCTGACCGGGCCGAACCAGCGCCGCGGCAGATGCATCGCCAGGCCCAACACGGTCAGGCTGGTGACCGACCCGGCCAAGGCCAGGAAGAACCCCGGCGCGAAGAACTGCCCCAGCAACAGGCTGCCGGCAAAGACCCGCAGCAAGGCCACCCAGATCGCGTCGCGCCAGCCCCAGCGCAGCAACACGATCAGGATGACGATGTTGGCCAGGCCCGGCTTGACGCCCGGCAACGGCAGCGGGATGGCGGCCTCCGCGACCGACAGCACGATCGCGGAGGCGGCGAGCCGGGCGATCCGGGCATCGTCCCGGGTCGGCTGGATCTCAATAATGGAGGGTGTCATAGTCCGATGCGCCGCCGGCGAGGGACAGGCTCACTTCATTCGGAGCGCAGATCGCGGTCGCACCGGAGCGGGTCAGCCAGCCCTGACGGACGCAATATTGCCTGGGTCCGGGATCCGACGCGACCCGGGCGCGGCCGGGCTCGACCTCGATCAGGGTCAGACCGAGCGGACCCGGCACCTCGATCTGTTGCGCGCGTGACAGCCCGAGTTCGGCAAACACCTGTCCGCCGGCTCGAATCACGACCTTGTCCGGCGCGCCACCTCGCCAAAGGGTGACGACCGAGAGCACGCAAAAGGCCAGCGCGAGCAACAGCGTCAGCACGTCACCCGGCCGCAACAGTTCCAGCCACGGCAACACCCTGCTGCTTGCAGGCATCAGTATCCGGATACCGCGACTTCGCGGTCGGCCTTGCGCCTGGCCACCGAGCGATGGCGAACCAGTACGCGTGCGTTGTCACGAAAACGCTCGCCCAGCCACTCCGCGATATAGACCGAACGGTGCTGCCCGCCGGTACAGCCGATCGCCACGGTCAGGTAGCTGCGGTTGTCGCGGGTGAAGCTCGGCAGCCAGGTCGCGATGAAGCGCCGGATGTCTTCCGACATGCGGCCGACCTCGGGGATACGGGCAAGAAAGTCGATCACCGGCTGATCGAAGCCGGCCAGCGGCCTCAGCTTGGGGTCGTAGTGCGGATTCGGCAGACAGCGCACGTCGAACACCAGATCGGCGTCCATCGGAATGCCGTACTTGAATCCGAAGGATTGGAACATCAAGGTCAACCCCTCGGCCGCCCGCAGATCGAGGAAGTCCTTGACCCAGCCACGCAGCGTATTCGGGTGGAGGTCGCTGGTGTCGATGTTGTGCCCCAGCTGCGCGATCTCGGCGAGCGCATCTCGTTCCATCTGGATCGCCTCGGGCAGGGACACGGTTTCGCTGGCGAGCGGATGACGACGGCGGGTTTCGGAAAAGCGCGCGATCAGCGTGTCGTCACGGGCGCTGAGAAACAACATCCGCACGTCCTCGACCATGGTTCTGACGGTGTCGACCTGCTGCGGCAAGGCCGCGAGGCTGGCACCGGAGCGGACATCGACCACGACCGCGATCCGCTGATAGCCCACGCCCCGCAGATGGGTCACCAACTGGGGCAGCAGGGTGGCCGGGAGGTTGTCCACCACGAAGTAGCCGGCATCCTCGAGCACGTTCAGCGCAATGCTCTTGCCCGAACCCGACATACCGCTGATCAAAACAATCTGCATGACCGCCTCACTCCGATGTGGAGCTCCGATTATGACGAAAGTTCTAGTGGTCCGCTTCGGAAATACCGGGGCACGAAGCAGACCACTGGTCACACCGCCAGCAGTTTGCGCCCTTCGCGGCGAGCCACGCCGGCCCTTTGCAGATCCGCGACCAGCCAATGTGCCAGCGCCTCGGGTGACAGACCGAGGAATCGACTGTTCGCCTGATGATAGATCGGTATCTGGTCGAGATGTTCCGCCAGGTCGTCCAGCGCCAGCTCTCTCACGTCGAGCAGCCAGAAGGTGAAGCAGGCCCGGATCGCGTTTCGCGCCATCCGGGCGCCATCCTCCTCGAAGGCGCGCAGGCGTCCAAAAGCACGTTCCAGCGCGTCATCGACCTCGACGAAAGGCGCGCCATGACCCGGAATCACCACCTCGATGGGCAGGCGCGCGATCGCCTCGAGCGTGCGGCGGGCTTCGCCCAAACCATCGCCGCTGCCTAGCACGTCGGCGAAGAGGATGCCGAAGCCGTCGCGCCACAGCGCGTCACCGGAGATCAGGATGCGCTTGTCCGCATTGTGGAAGACCAGCGCATCCATGTCGTGCCCGGGCGCGGCGTGGGCCTGCCAGACCAGTTCGCCCATTGTGATCGCATCACCGGCCGCGACCAGTCGATCGGCCACGAATCGCTCGCCATACTGCGCGGCGGTGGTCAGCAGCAAGGCCTCCTCGTCCCAAATCTCGACCGCGCCGGCCATCCCGGCCGGGACCACGATGTCGCAACCGAAGGCGCGCTGTACTGCCGCATTGCCGCCGATATGATCCGAATGGGAGTGGGTGTTGATGAGGGTCGCGAGACGCCGGCCATCCAGCCCCTGCCGGACCAGTGCGACCGTTTGCTCGCGCCGGGTGAAATAGCCGCTGTCGATCAGCGTGGCCTGCCCGACGTCGAACAGCAGGATGTTGTTGGATGACAGCCAGCCGCGCTCGATGACCCGAATGCTGTCGGGCAGCCCAGCGCTCATTCGCTACCCTCGCCGACCTGCGCGGCGACGTTGGCCGGCAAGGGGGGCGTGCGGGGCTTGTCGTCATGCTTGACCGGTGCGACCGGTATGCCCTGGATTTCTTCGGAGGTCCGGCCGCAGCCGAGGCAGACCCCGGAATCCCAGTCGATCATGCAGACCCCGACACACAAGGGATCGCTCACGACTGGCCTCCTGCCATCGCCACCGGCGTATCGGAAAAAGCGGCGTCGCGGCGCAATTCGACCTCGGCAAGAATGCCGAGCTTGCCCGGATCGTCCTCGCCACTCCAGCGCGTGATCTCGTCCAGGGTCCGGAAGCAGCCTTCACACAGACCGGAATCGGCGTTCATCTGGCAGATATCGATGCAGGGGGAAGGGACGTTCGAGGATGGGGTGGTCATAAGAGAATGCGTCAAGTCTTGTTATTGGCCGGCATGCCGTTAGCGGGTGGAAATGACCCGGCCCGTGCCCGCACTGCGCAGGCTCGCCCCGAACTTGTCCAGAGGCATTGCAGGAGCGGAGCCTGGACAAGCCCGGCCAGAACGGCGCGAGCGAATCGAAGCTCCGGGTCATCGAAAGCTGGGTGCCCCCGGCCAGGGGCCAGTGGACAATGCCTGACAGCTTAAAGCTTACAGCTTGACGCTTCAACCTCCCCGCTTCGCCAACACCGCCCGCGCCACCCGCGAGGCTGGGGTCCGCTCGAGCCGCGCGCTGATCCAGGCGGCGGTGTCCACCAGCTTGTCCAGATCGACGCCGGTCTCGATACCCATGCCATGGAGCAGCCACACCACGTCTTCGGTCGCGACGTTGCCGGATGCGCCTGCCGCATAGGGACAGCCGCCCAGACCGGCCACCGACGCATCGAACACGACCACGCCCATCTGCAGCGATGCGTACACATTGGCAACCGCCATGCCGTAGGTGTCGTGGTAATGACCAGCCAGTCGTTCGGCGGGCACCTTGCGCATCACCGCCTCGAGCATGCGCTGCACACTCGCCGGCGTGCCGACTCCGATGGTGTCGCCGAGCGAGACCTCGTAGCACCCCATCTCGAGCAGGGTCTCGGCAACCTGCGCCACGATGTCGGGCGAGACCGCGCCCTCGTAAGGACACCCGACCACGCAAGAGACATAGCCGCGCACCTTGACCCCGGCCGCCCGAGCCGCGTCGGTGACCGGGCGGAAACGCTCCAGCGACTCGGCGATCGAACAGTTGATGTTCTTCTGGCTGAACGATTCGGAGGCCGCAGCAAACACCGCGACTTCGCGCGCGCCGGCCGCGAGCGCAGCCTCGAAGCCCTTGAGGTTCGGGGCCAGCACCGGGTAGTCGATGCGGCCCGTGCTGTCGGCGGCCAGCACCCGCGCGAGCACCTCGGCGTTGTCGGCCATCTGCGGCACCCACTTCGGCGACACGAAGGCCGTCGCCTCGATCGCGCGCAGCCCGGCATCGGCCAGGCGAGCGATCAGTTCGACCTTGGTCTCGGTGCTGACCGATTGCTTCTCGTTCTGCAGACCGTCACGCGGCCCCATCTCGACTATTTTTACGCTCTTCGGCAGATTCATGGCTTTGTCCTCACGCCGTCGCGGCCGCTTCGGCCTCGAAATCCACCAGTTCGGCGCCGTCGCCAACCTGGTCACCGACCGCGAAACGAAAGGCCTTGACGGTACCCGCGCTCGGCGCGGTGATGGTGTGCTCCATCTTCATCGCCTCCAGGATCAGCAGGGGTGCGCCCTTCTCGACCCTGGCGCCCTCGGTCGCCACCAGCGCGATGACCTTGCCCGGCATCGGTGCGAGCAGGCCGCCCTCGGCCCCGCCGCCTTCACCGGAGTGATAGAGCGGATCGACATTGGCGAGTTGCCAGGCGCGGCCATGCAGGAACACGTGGCGTTTCTCGCCAGCCGCGATCACGGTCGCGTCCATGCGGTTGCCGTCAAGTTCGACCCGCAGCAGGCCACGCGGATTGAGCTCACCGCGGGCAGCGGCGCTGCGGCCATTGACCGTCAGCGTATAGCCCTCGGGACGGTAGGCCACGTGCACCACGGTCTGCGCGTCACCGGTGCGGAAGATCAGGTCGCGCTGGGCTCGTGCATTGAGTCGCCAGCCGTCGCGGGCGTGCCATGGTGACAGCGGATCCTGATCACGACGGGCGGTCGTGCGGGCCCGCTCGGCCTCGCGCTCGAGTTCGGCCAGGGCGGCCACGAGCCAGACCTCGTCCGGCACGCGTTGTTCACCCGGGAACAGATAGGCCTTCTCGCGCTCGATCAGCCCGGTGTCGAGGTCGGCATTGGCGAAGGCCGGGCACGCGGTCAGGCGCGACAGGAAAGCGATATTGTTGGACACCCCGACCACACGGTACTCGGCCAGCGCCTGCAGCATGCGCGCCAGCGCCCGGTCGCGATTGACGTCCCACACGATGAGCTTGGCGATCATCGGATCGTAGTGCGGGCTGATCTCGTCGCCTTCCTCGACGCCGGTATCGACCCGCACATGAAGGTCTTCGGCCGGCGGCGCCAGATGCAACAGCTTGCCGGTCGAGGGCAGAAAACCCTTGTCCGGATCCTCGGCGTAGATGCGCGCTTCCAGCGCGTGACCGCGCAACTGCAACTGTTCCTGCGCCAGCGGCAGCGGCTCACCCGAAGCGACCCGAAACTGCCACTCGACCAGATCCAGGCCGGTGATCATCTCGGTGACCGGATGCTCGACCTGCAGCCGGGTGTTCATCTCCATGAAGTAGAAACTGCCGTCCTGGTTGGCGATGAACTCCACCGTGCCGGCACCGACATAGCCGACGGCCTTGGCCGCATCGACCGCGGCCTGGCCCATCGCGGCGCGGCGCTCCGGGGTCATGCCCGGGGCCGGGGCTTCTTCCAGCACTTTCTGGTGACGGCGCTGCACCGAGCAATCGCGCTCGAACAAATACACCACATTGCCCTGGGTATCCCCGAACACCTGGATCTCGATGTGGCGCGGGCGGGTCAGGTACTTCTCGACCAGCACATGCTCGTCGCCGAAACTCGAGGCTGCCTCGCGCTTGCATGAGGCGAGCAGGTCCAGAAAGTCCTCGGCCTTTTCGACCAGGCGCATGCCCTTGCCGCCGCCGCCGGCCGCGGCCTTGATCAATACCGGGTAGCCGATCTGGTCGGCCTCGGCCTTGAGCAGCTCCGGGCTCTGATCGTCACCATGGTAGCCGGGGGTGAGCGGCACACCGGCCGCTTCCATCAGCTTCTTGGCCTCGGATTTGGACCCCATCGCCCGGATCGCCGACACTGGCGGACCGATGAACACGATGCCCTCGCGCTCGCAGGCATGGCAGAAATCCTCGTTCTCGGACAGGAAGCCGTAACCTGGATGGATGGCCTGGGCGCCGGTCTGCTTCGCGGCGGCGATGATCTTGTCGACCACCAGGTAGCTCTCGCGCGCCGCCGCCGGCCCGATCAGCACCGCCTCGTCGGCCATGCGCACATGGCGGGCGTTGGCGTCCGCCTCGGAATACACCGCGACCGTCTTCACGCCCATGCGGCGCGCCGTCTTGATGACCCGGCAGGCGATTTCGCCGCGGTTTGCAATCAGGATCTTTTCAAACATGAATCGCCTCCACGCTCAATTGCCCGGATCTCGCGGCGAAATCGCCTGAGCATGCTGCGCATGCAAGGCCATTTGACTGCGTCGCTGCGCCGCTT
>JAUVVG010000046.1 GCA_030604735.1 Azoarcus sp. | reverse complement strand
GATGATCGTCGGCAAACAGGTCAGTTTTGATGGCGGTGCGCTTCTTCATGGCTGGCGGCAGAGAACGAAATCAGAACAATCCAATTTTACCAATCACAGAGGTGCCTAGGTTTTTCGAGGCGCCCTTCAGTAAGTCAGCGCCGGTGCTACTTTACGACGGTTGGATGTCAGCGTAAGCGAGAAAGCTTCATCACCTCTCGATGACAAATCCGTCATGACGTCGCGAAAATCAGCGGCTACAATGCATGACGCATCGCACCAGAAAGCGCATACCAACGGGAGAACGACCTTGATCCTCAGCGGACCAAGACAAATGCTTTACGACTGGAGCACGTACCGCAAGAACCAGAAGAGCATTGCTGAGCTGGAAAAGCACCTGCGGACGAAAGGGCCAACGCTGCTGGTCCATCAGATGGGGCGCGCAGGCTCGATGACCACGGTCTCCACCCTGCGCAACGCCAGCCTCGGCATGCCGGTGTTCCATACCCATTGGCTCAACACCCGTAACATCGCAAAACGGCTCAATCGTTTCGCCGGCGCCCCCGATCGCAAGCTCCCCTTCAATGTCAGGGTCGGCATTCGGATATCGCAGGAGCTGGGACGACATGGCCGCGACTATCGCCCGTGGCATCTGGTGACCGTTTTTCGAGAACCTGTTGCTCGAAACCTCTCGGTCTATTTTCTCAGCATCGTGGATTACATTCCCGACTTCTTCCGACGGCACGCCAGTGGCGAAGTCGCCAACGACGAGATTCTCGACGTGTTCCTGCGCAAGTTTCCTCACGACGAACCCTTGGACTGGTTCAACGAGGAAGTCCTTGAGATCTTTGGCATCGACGTTTTCGAGTACCCGTTTCCAGTGGATCATGGCTACCAGGTCATCCGCGAAGAGGGGTTCTCCATGCTTCTGATAAAGGTCGAAGAACTCAACGATTGCTTCGCCCGCGCTTTCGAAGAATTCTTTGACGTGCGTATTTCGACTCTCGATCAGAAACATATCACCGAGCGGGATCCGAGCTATGGCATGTATCAGCGCTTCCTCAAGGACGTGCGCCTCCCGGACGAATACCTTACCCGCATGTACGATTCTCGATTCGCACGGCATTTTTATTCTCCAGCCGAGATCGAGCGTTTCAAGCGCCGCTGGAGCAAGGTCGATCAAGCCTTGTCCAGCTAGTCACCTCACCGAAAGTCGCAGACTCTTTACCCCATGACCCCAGGTGAAGTACGCAGCCGCGACTATTCGGCCGAGCCCGACCTCGAAATCCACATCTGCACCCACGACCGCGAGGCCCTGCTTTCCCGGGTGCTGCAGTCGCTGGACGCCTGCGATCGCCCCGCCGACTGCCGCCTCGGCATCTTCGTCGTCGCCAACGCCTGCAAGGATGGCACCGCGGCCTTCCTCGCTGAACGCGTCCGTACGCACGACGCCAATCCCACAGGCACCACGCTGCCCCTGCGCTGGATCGAAGATCCCGTGCCCGGCAAGAGCCACGCCCTGAACCTGTCCCTGCCGCTGACGCTGGCGCCGGTCATCGCCTTTGTCGACGACGACCACCGCGTCTCGCCCGGTTACCTGGACGCAGTCTGGCACGCCGCGCAGGCCAACCCCGAGGCGGACCTCTTCTGCGGTCGCATCCTGCCCGACTGGGACGGTACCGAACCCGCCTGGGCACACGAGCAAGGCGAATACCGCATCTACCCATTGCCGGTTCCACGCTTCGATCTCGGTCCGGACGCCAGGGCGGTCGAGCCCGGCACCGCCACCCCGGGCGGTGGCAACCTCGCCATCCGGCGCAAGCTGATCGACCAGGTCGGCCCTTTCCGGCTCGACTTCGGCCCGCGCGGGCACGACCTCGGTGGCGCCGAGGACATCGAGTGGGTGAAGCGCGCCATCTTCGGCGGTGCGCATCTCCACTACGCGCCCGACATGCTGCAGTACCACTATGTCGACCCGGCGCGGATGACGCTGCGCTACATCGTCAGCAAGGCCTACGAGCGCTCGGCCTCCACCACGCGCCTGTCGCCGGCGCATCGGTCACGCACCCGCCTGCCGCCCCACATGATCCGCAAAGCCGGCACCTATGCGATCAAGGTATTGCTGTCATGGTCGATGCAGCAGCGGCGCTTCTACCTAACCCGCCTGGCTGCCGCGCTCGGCGAGATCAAGGGCTTCCGCATGCAGAAACGCGATGCCGCCCGGAACCCCACAGACAGAGAGGGCCGCAATGCCTGATCCGGCCAAGCTGCTCAAGCTGCTCGACCCGGAGATCCGGGCCAAGAACCTGCTCGCCGCCAAGCTCGCCGCGCGCGGCAAATGGTGGGACCTCACACACCCTGCGATGCCGGACCCGATCTTCGTGCTCGGCTGCTCGCGCTCGGGCACCACCGTCACCTTCGAAACACTAGCCGCCGCGCCGGGCTTGCTGCACTTCGATTTCGAGATCCCGCAGTTCTGGAACGGCCTCTACGGCCCACTGAACAATGGCTGGCACTCGGAAGCCGCTGGTGCCGAACACGCGCGACCGGAACACCGCGACGCGGCCTTCCGCTTCTTCTACCAGCGGCTCGGCGCCGGCCAAGTGCTCGACAAAACCTGCATCAACACCCTGCGGGTGCCTTACCTGCACAAGCTCTTTCCGCAGGCCCGCTTCGTCTTCATCCACCGCGACGGGCGCGACAATATCAGCTCGATGATGGACGGCTGGCGCCAGGGTCGCACCGACGGCGGCTTCGGCCTGAACCAGTTCTTCGGCCCTTCGCCCGAACCAGTAGCCATCGAGCACGACGAATTCCACGAGTGGCATTTCTTCCTGCCCCCCGGCTGGCGCAACTACAACCACGCCAGCCTCGAGGAGGTCTGCGCCTACCAGTGGCTCACCGCCAACCGGCTCGCACTCGACGCCGCGCGCGACGTACCCCCCGAGCAGTGGATACAGATCCGCTACGAAGACCTGCTCGACCGACCGGTCGAGGTTTTCCGCGATGCGTTCACCGGCCTCGGCATCCCGTTCGACGCCACCCTCGAAGCCCGCTGCGCCAGCCTGGACCGCCGACCCACCAGCATCGTCTCCGGCCCGCCCAAGCGCGACAAATGGCGCGAACGCCACCCGGAGGCGATCGCCCGCATCCTGGACCACATCCGCCCGATGATGGACCGGCTCGGCTATGACTGCGCCTGACATCCACTCGCCTCGCGTCACCGCGATCATCCCGGCCTACAACGCCGCCGCCTTCGTGCGCAACGCCATCGACAGCGCGCTCGCCCAGACCTGGCCGAACATCGAAGTGCTGGTCATCGACGACGGCAGCACCGACGACACCGCCAGCATCCTGCAGGCCTATGGCGACGCCATCCGCGTGGTCAGCCAGCCCAACGGCGGTCTGTCGAATGCCCGCAACCGCGGCATTCGTGAGGCCACCGGCACCCATTTCGCCTTCCTCGACGCAGACGATCGCTGGCTGCCCGGCAAGATCGCTCGCCAGGTGCAGGCGCTGGCCGACAACCCTCAAGCCGGCTTCTGCTCCACCGTCACACAGGTCGAGGCGCCGGACGGCACGCCCACCGGCGAGTGGGGATGCCCGCAGATCGACACCAGCCTGCTCCACACGCTGTTCCTGCGCAATGGTGCGATACCGGGCAGCGGCTCGGGGGTCATGGCCCGCCGTGCGCTATTCGACCAGGTCGGCGGCTTCGACGAGACCTTGCGCAGCCTCGAGGACATCGACATGTGGATGCGGCTCGCCGCGATCAGCGGCTATGTCTGCATCGATGAACCGCTCACCGTGATCGTCAAGCACCCGGACAGCATGAGCCGCAACCTCGCCGTGATGCGTGCCGCGGCACTGCAGGTCATGCGCAAGAACCGCCACCTGCTGCCCCCGGCCGATCGCGGCGCGCACTGGCAGGCCGGATACGCCAGCGTGCTCGCGGATTTCGCCAAGTGGGAATACCGTGCCGGCCAGCGCGGGCAGGCCGTGCTCCACCTCGTCGAGGGGATCGCCCGAGCGCCGGTTCGGCGCGGACGCATGCTCGCGGGGCTGTTGCTGGCGATCGCACGGGGACAGCAGGTATGACGAACGACACGACCGCCCGCAATACCCGGTCATCGACATCGACGATGCGCATGCGATTCACGCCCTACACCCTTGCATGCTTGCTGTGCTTCGGGCTGCTGTATGCCGTCTATCTGGACGGGATACATCCGGCGTCACTCACCGGTACCGCACGCTGGTATGCCTACGGATCGTTCTGGCTGCATTTCCTGATCCTGTTCCTGATCGGCGCACTTGTCGCCACGGGCATTCGCGGCCTCACCCGGCACAGGCCGGGCGTCGGCAATTTGCTCATCGCAAGCCTCGGCGCGCTGCTCACCCTGTGGCTATTCGTCGACGGCCGCGTGTTCGGCCTGTTCCAGATTCACATCAACCGCCTGTTCATCGAGGCACTGCTGCAGCCAGACGCGATCGGGGCCATCGGGGCCTCGCCGGCAGTCATGGCTGCATCCATGTGGCCACTGGCGTTGCTGCTGCTGCCCCACCTGCTGATCGTGCCGCTTTCGCGGCGGGTACTGTTCAGCGTGGGACGGGGTGGCACGGTCATGCTCGTGCTGGCTGCCGCCGCCCTGCTCGGCATCGACAAGGCTGGCTATGGCTTCTACTACTACAAGGGCGCGCCCTTCGTATTCGAACTCAAGAACGCCGCACCGGTTTATCCGACTCCGCACCCCTATCACATCGCCAAATTCTTCGAAGGCGTCCTGGGCAAGAGCAATCAGGTCACCTTCATGGCGCAACTGGGCGACCGGCTCGGCACCGAGATGCCGACTACCGTTCATTTCGACTATCCCGTCGTCCCGCCCGCCCCCTTCGAACTGGCGCGACCGCTCAATATCATCATCGTCGCCGCGGAAAGCTTGCGCGCCGAGGATTTCAACGCCGAAACGGCCCCGTTCCTGACCAGCCTGGCCGAATCCGCAGTCAGCACCACGCGCCACTACAGCAGCAGCAACAGCACCCACCTCGGCCTGTTCTCGCTGTTCTATGGCCTGAATCCGCACTTCTTCCACGACGCACGCATCGGCCGCATTCCGTCCGCGCCGTTGAAACTGCTCGCAATGAACGGATACGAACTCCATCAGACTGTGTCGTTCAGCATGGAATGGTACGACCTGGAAAACTTCGTCTACGGCGATCGGCAGCAGACCTTTCTGGCGGAGCAGACCGATGTGCTCGAGCGCGACCGCGCGGTCACCGACCGCACCATAGAACTCGCCCGCCTCAGGGCAGATAGCGGCACACCCTACTTCAACTTCGTCTATTACTACGCAACCCACGCCGACTACGTCCATCCACCAGAAACCGCGGTCTTCACACCGGCCCTGCAGGGCCCAGTGAACTTTGCCGACCCGCGCCTGCGTGACAATCGCGAGGCACTCGTCAACCGCTATCGCAACAGCATCCACTTCATCGACACCGAGATGCAGCGCATGGTCGAAGGCTTGCAGGCCGCCGGCGTCTGGGAGGACACCCTGCTGATATTCACCTCCGACCACGGCGAGGAGTTCTTCGAGGAAGGCCGCTACGGGCACAATTCCAGTCTCAATCGTTACCAGACCCGGGTCCCTCTGATCATGCATGTGCCCGGCAAGGCACCTCGCCGCATCGAACGCCTGACCTCCCATACGGATGTGATCGGGACGGTGCTCACATTGCTCGGGGCCCCGCCCTATTTCCTCGCCAACGTGCAGGGTCACGACCTGTTCGCGGTCGACGAGAAACCCATCTACATCGGCAATGCGCATTTTCAGCGCCCGGAGCATTACGCCATTCTGAGCGGCGACACCAAGCTCGAAGTCGACCTGCGTGGCCGCACGCTGAGCCTGCATTCGGTGACAGACCTCGAGGGCAATCCGGTCGCCCCACCGGCGGATGCGGAACTGCGCATACTCGGGTTATTGCAGCAGTTCAGGGCCTTCGGACGTCAGGCGCATTGATGAGTCATGTTCTCCGCTTCGAGCCAGCGGCATTGAGCCCGGGAGTCCGTCATAGCGTTCGACGGAGGCGCGATGCTGTTTAACTCCTACGAGTTCCTGTTCGCATTCCTGCCGGTTACCCTGGCCATCTATTTCATCGTCGCACGCCTGGGGCGTGAGGCTGCGATCCTGTGGCTGGTCATCGCTTCGCTGTTCTTCTACGGTTGGTGGAATCCGGTCTACCTGTGGCTGATCGCAGCATCGATGGGAGTCAATTTCCTGTTCGGAACAGCTCTTGGGCGGCACGGCGCAGCATCTCGTCGCAACGGAAAGCGACTGCTCCTGGCGGTTGGCGTGGCCTTCAACCTCAGCCTACTCGGCTATTACAAGTATGCGAATTTCGCGGTCACCACAATCAACAGCGTTGCCGGGACCGAATTCTTCATCAACACCATCGTCCTGCCGCTGGCGATCTCCTTCTTCACCTTTCAGCAGATTGCCTACCTGGTCGATGCGTACAAAGGCATCGCGCGCGAATACCGCTTTCTGCACTATGCCCTGTTCGTCACTTTCTTCCCGCAGCTGATTGCCGGACCCATTGTCCACCACCGCGACATGCTGCCTCAGTTCATGCGGCCCGATGCAATGCGGCCCATGATCAGCAACATGAGCATCGGTCTCAGCATCTTCGCCCTTGGGCTGTTCAAGAAGACCGTTCTGGCAGATGGTATCGCGCAGTATGCGACACCGGTGTTCGACGCCGCCCAGCGCGATGTTGCGCTGAGCTTCTTCGAAGCCTGGGGTGGCGCCCTCGCATACACTTTCCAGCTCTACTTCGACTTCTCTGGCTATTCGGACATGGCCATCGGCGCCGCCCGCATGTTCGGCATCTGCCTTCCGGTGAACTTCCACTCGCCATACAAGGCAACCAACATCGTCGAGTTCTGGCGTCGCTGGCACATGACACTCTCGCGCTTTCTGCGGGACTACCTGTACGTCCCTCTCGGCGGAAACCGCGACGGCCGTTTGCTGCGCTACCGCAACCTGATGCTCACCATGGTGCTGGGTGGACTCTGGCATGGTGCGGGCTGGACATTTGTCGCCTGGGGCGCCCTTCACGGACTATACCTGTCGATCAACCATGCATGGACTCATCTCGTACGAAGGCTCTCATTGCCCCCGCTGCTACCACAACCGCTGACCAAGGCCATCTACTGGGCGCTCACCTTCATCGCGGTCGTCGTCGGCTGGGTATTCTTCAGGGCGGAAAGCTTTGACGCCGCCCTCGTGATGCTCAATGGCATGGCAGGTCTGAACGGCGTCGCGCTGCCGAATGCGGTCGCCGTTCGACTGGGGCCGATCTGGCCTGTGCTCCACGGCGTCGGCGTCACGACCTATCTGGGTGGGGGGCTGCAATTCATCATGACCTGGGCGTGGATTCTTTTTCTCTTCCCGATCGCGCTGATCCTGCCGAACACGCAGCAGATCATGAGCCGGTTCGAACCTGGGTTGCAACTGCACACGGCGGAAGATCGTGCAGAGCTTCGGCCCGCAATTCGCATCCATTCACGACTGACCTGGCGCCCCAGCGCATCCTGGGCGCTGAACATGGGGGTGATCGCGGCATTCGGCGTCCTGGCCATGACGCGTGTTTCGGAGTTCCTGTACTTTCAGTTCTGACACCATGAACGAGGACAAGGCCCACCACCGCTTCCTGCTCCATCTCGTGGCCACATTCGTTGCCGTCGCAGCCCTGTGCGCCGGCATGAACGTGCTGATCGACCCCTATGCGTTGTTCGGCACCCCGCGTATCGTGGGTCTCAACGACCTCAAGCCGGCGCTGCCCGAGCGTGTGAGGACCAGCAAGCCCTACATGGCGACCCGTATACAACCGAGAACCGTCGTCGGGGGCAACTCCCGACCAGAAATGGGCCTGAATCCGGAAAGTCCCTGCTGGGGCGACATCCATCAACCCGTCTTCAATGCCAGTGTTCCGGGGATGAGCGTGCTGATGCAAACAAGACATGTACAACATGCCGTCGAAGCGGGCAACGTATCCAATGTCTTCCTGGGTTTCGATTTCCTGGATTTTCTCATCGATACCGAAAGGACGGGGCCGATGCGCGATCGCCCGCGCATGAGCGGCGCCTTCGACGGACACAAGGGTGCCGCGGGCGAGAGGGGGCTATTTTCGTGGTCTCTATCCAGCCAGGTGATCAAGGACCATTTCGACGCACTGTTCTCTCTCGTCACGCTTGCGGATTCGATCAACACGCTGGTAGCGCAAGGCAATCCGAACGCGGATACGCGAACCGAGCAGGGGTTCAACCCAGCGCTCGACTATAGACCGATCATTCGTGCGGAAGGCCAGGCAGTCCTCTTCGCCCAGAAGAACAGGGAACTTCGGCAACGTCTCGAGAAGACGGAACTCCGACTGGTCGATCCGGAATCTGGCATTTCGCCGGCGTTCGAGGCGCTCAAGGCCCATCTCGCCTGGGCGGCGGAACGCGACATCCGTGTCACACTGTTCATCAACCCTTATCACTCGGACTATCTTTATCTCATCCGGACCACCGGGCAATGGCCGCTTTTCGAGGCGTGGCAGCGCCAACTCGCCAAATTGGTCGTTGAGAATGACGTTCTGCTTTGGGATTTCAATGCCGTCAGCGCCTACACGACCGAGCAACCGCATGCCGACACGCATGCGCCTGAACTGGAATGGTTCTGGGAGCCGGCGCACTATCGCAAGGAGCTTGGCGACCTCATGCTTGCATCCATGCTCGAACGGGCCTGCGTGGCCGACCCGCCGGCCAACGGCTTCGGCACTCGAGTGGACGCTGCTTCGCTCGATGCCCATCTGGCGCGACTTTCCACCAAGCTGGATCGCTTCATCGCCGAGAGGCCAACCATACTGGAGCATATGAACAACGTTAGTCCAAGAGTAAAATGAAGCGCCTAGACAATGTCGAGGGAGAGGCCCGGGTCTTGTTCGCGATCCCAGTCTTTCCCGCTCTCGGCCACTGCGGCGCTGTTCCGCCCCCGACGATTTGAGCTAACAGCTGATTGACGTGGAATACTGCACCACCACGACCCGAACACTGCGGCATAATTTTCCAACGAAGGCACCTCCGAGCCGGACCGTCATGATTGATCCGATCACCCGTCACCTCCAACTCAGCGCCGGCCGCAATGGCCCCGTGATGCTGATGTACCACGCCGTGGAACGGGACGATTCACCTTCATGGCCGTGGTCGATCTCGCTCAAGCGCTTTGCCGAGCACCTCGATTTCCTGAGGGACTACGGATGGACGACGCGCTTGATGCGCGAGCTCGACGCGACGGGTGGCGCGCCCTTGCCCGATCGAACGGTCGTCATCACGTTCGATGACGGCTTCGCGAACAACCTGGACGCGGTCGAAGCACTGACCAAACGAGACATGCTCGCGAGCTGGTTTGTCGTGACCGGCGCGATTGGCAAAGTGCCCCACTGGTCCGACAGTGGCCGCCCGCCAGGACGGGCCCTCGATTCGACTGAACTCCAGGACATGGCAACGGCAGGCATGGAGATTGGTTCTCACAGCGTCAATCACTTGCGCCTGCCGCAGCTCAGCGACGAGGCTTTGCAGCATGAAGTCCGTGACTCGAAGGCCAGGTTGGAGGATGTGCTGGGCACGCACGTCGAAAGCTTCGCCTACCCTTTCGGCGACTGGGACGCGCGTGCCGCGGCCATGGTCGAAGAAGCCGGATACGCTCGCGCCTGTACGACGCAAACCGGTTGGGCGCTGAAGGACAACAACCCATTCACGCTGCGCCGCCTGACCGTTTACAACCACGATACGGCTTCAAAGCTGGCCCGCAAGCTTGTTTTTGGCAGCAACGATGGTCGCTGGGATGAGGCGTTCCGTTACCTGTATGGCCGCGGCAAGGGCCACCTGAAGCGGATCATGAGGGCAACATGAGGACGAGATCACCCATGAATCAAGGGCAACTACAAACGCCAAGGGGGCATCCGTGCTAGCGAATCCTGAATGCCCCGTCTGCGCCAGCAATCGCTGGAAGGACTTGGGTCGGCGCACCTACCGGAAGAACGATATGGTGGGACAGGATCGCGAGACGCGTACGCGCATGAGCGTGCTCTTCGACATCTGGGCGGACCATGCCGATGAGGTGACGCTGACCTCGATACTCTGCGACCGCTGTGGATTCGTCTGTTACAGGCCACGCCCAACCGAGCTCGATATCGGAAACAAGTACGCTTATCTGGCGGAGAATCCCGAAACCAGCCATGAAATCTCGCGTCAGCTCGAAACGGACAAGGCGCGCTCGGATCATCTATTGGCCGCGCTTCGGCCATACATTTCGGCGGAATCGACCATCCTTGATTTCGGCGGCGGCAACGGGCGACTGATGATCAGCCTCATCGAGGCCGGTTTCAGGTGTTCACTGATCGACTTCCCCGGCGAAAAAGTGCATGGAATCGAGCATATCGGGAGCCGTCTCGACGACATACCGGAAGGCCGTCGCTTCGATGTCATCGTTGCCAGCCACGTTCTGGAGCATCTTGCCGATCCCTATCGAATAGTCCGCGAACTACGGGCGTTTCTGAGCCATGACGGCCTCTTGTTCGTCGAGGTACCGCTCGAAATCTGGCGCAGACCTCCATTACCGAAAGAGCCCGTAACGCACGTCAACTACTTCATGGAGCCTTCCCTCACGTATTTGCTGCAGCGTGCAGGCTATCGCGTAAGTTCTTGCAGAGAGGTCAGCTACATCACCGAAGACGGTGGTGTGGGGTTGGCCATTCGCGCGTTCGCACAGGCAGACGAAACCGCCGCCCAGCACCTCGCAACCACCGACCACGCATCGACTGCGCATGATCTCCTTGAACCGAATATCCTTCAACGAGTCTCGCGGGCACTCAGGCATCCTGAACACACTTACCAACGCATCCGTCGACAGCTTCTGGTGCGCTATGGCAAGACGCCCATACTTTGGAAGGCATTGAAGTATCTTCCTGCAAGACGGGTTCCGAAGCTGCGCCCATGACCACACAACTGCCAGGTACCGGATCAAAGATGCCAGCGCGTGTTTCCGTACTGATGTCCTGCTACAACTCGGAAAAGACCGTAGGCGCGTCAATCGCCAGCGTGTTGCAGCAGACCTTTTCCGATTGGGAACTGATCATCGTCGACGATGCGTCGACCGATCGCTCCATCGAAATCATCGCGCAGTTCGTTGACGGTCGGATTCAGTTGCATAGACAGCCAAATAGCGGTTGGCCCGCCGCACGGAACAACGCAGCAAGATTCGCGAGCGGCCGCTATCTTGCATTCCTCGATTCAGATGACACATGGCACCCCACCTTCCTCGGGAGGATGGTCGACGCCCTCGATGCCAATCCGCAGGCGGTACTTGCCTATTGCGGATGGCAGAATGTGGGCCTGACGGGCGGCAGAGGAGAACCTTTCGTTCCGCCGGAATATGATGGCCTCGACCGTGCAGACCTCCTGTTGGGAGGATGCAGATGGCCGATTCACGGCGCGATGCTCCTTCGAAAAGTATTCGACGAGGCTGGCGGGTTCGACACCAGCTTTCAGGCCTCCGCCGACTATGACCTTTGGTTGCGGGTCGCTCGTGTGGGGACGCTTGTGCGGGTGCCCGAAGTGCTGGCGTTCTATCACCATCACGATGGCGCTCAGATCACGAAGAACAAGCTCAAGAGCGCATTGAACCATCACCGAGCTCAGTGCAAATTCCTAAGCGCACACCCTGAGGAGGCCGAGCGCCTGGGCCGGAAACGTGTGAGGGAACTCGTCGATGGGGAACTGCTACGCCGAGCTTATGCCTGTTACTGGAAGCGTGATCTCAGCACAGCCCGCGCGCTATTTCGCAAGGTAATGAGATCTGGATACGGCAACTTGAAAGATTGGGCATACATGCTGCCATCCCTACTTCCGCAGCGGCTCCATTCCGGTCTAGTAAGTTTCCGCGATACACAGACGTCTCCAACATCACCGGATCGCTCGAAATGAAGCCCGTCTGCGGCATCTCCATGACACGATACGGACTGCCCACGCATGCGCCAAACGTGCGCGCAAGACAGGCAGACTCGCACACAGGCCAGAGGCCGGCTATAACCTTGGGAAACTGGGTAGGCAGCCGCATCTCAACGCGCCTTTCCGAAACACATGCAATATGCCGTCATCCAATTGGCGTGACCATTCTGTTCGACGGCTACCTTACCACCCGGGACCGTGGAGTAACCCCTGCTGAAGCTGTACTAAACCGTTATCTAGATTCTGGTATCCAGTGTGCAAATGAATTGCGAGGCTCATACGTCGTTGCGATTCACGACGCAAGAACGCAAGAAGTGCATGTAATCAACGACCGGAAAGGCAGTCGGCCGGTCTTTTATATAACCGGCAAGGATGGATTTCTTGCTACAGGGCCAGAAGTCGGAGAACTTGCCCGCTACTGTGCCGAAGAGCCCCGAGTCGCCGCTGGCGCGCTTTGCCAGTTTCTGCTCTTCGGCAGCTATTACGACGAAGCCACTTTGTTCAGGGACATTCGCAAGTTGCCTCCGGGGTCCGTGCTGACCGCTGATCCAGTGCGTTTCAAGATAATTCGATACTGGCGAGCCAACTTTTCCGAGTCAGCTTCACATGCCCCTGAATCGGAGTTGGCGGAAGAGTGCGACACGCTGCTCAGACAGTCGGTACGTCGCCTTATGAATGTCTGTGCAACACCGTTCATCTTCTTGAGTGGTGGTATCGATTCGAGGCTATTGCTCGGAGCTCTGGTTCGAGAAGGATATCGCATCCCGGTCGCCACCTACGGCACCGAGCAGGGAGACGACCGGTCCATAGCAGCATCATTGGCTGAGCGCTTGGGGCTGGAACTGCATCAATACCGCATGGGGCAGGCCGCGTCGGTACGCGATATGATTGAAGTCTCTCTGCTATCTGACGCCCGCGCCGAGATGATTGATTCGGCAGAAAAGGTCATATTCGTGGATCAGTTAGCCTCACGCTTCGCCAGCTATTTTCAGGGCGACAAGAGTTTCGACGCGAAACCAGCGAGCTCCATCGACGAAGCCTTGAAACGGATTGGCATACTGACGCTCTCAAACTCGATTCGGTTAAATGATTGGCTGCGAAGCGAACTTCGAAACCCCTTGCGAAGTGAGCTCAGCGCGACGGTAACATCCATGGTGCAGCAGACCGGGCAGACAGATCTCCATGCAATTAAGGATGTCCTTTACCTTGAACAACGTGTAGGGAATCGCCAGAACGGGTATGCAGCGGCATGGTTGCGGTCCCTGGAGCAGGCGCGACCGTGGTTCGACGAAGATTTGATGGATTTTTTTGCGCGTATTCCCTCGGAATTGCGCATAAACAAAGAAATTCTGAAGCAGGTCGATCGTCAGTATCAAGGCTCACTTCAGGACATACCTTACGCAAGTCGAGATTCAATCCCTGTTGCCAAACAACATGTCGCCAGTATCAAGAGTGATCAGGAGTTGCGTTCATTCATTCAGAGCGAGTTGATCGAAGGCATGGATTCACGCATCGCTGCAATCATTTCACCAGAAAAGATCGGGGCAATATTTTCAGCATACGCCAACGACCGCCCGCTTCCGCCCATTTCAACGCGTTTGGTTGACAAGTTCCCGGGATTTTCGAGATTGCGCAGACACAAAGACACAAACGATGTTCATCCTGTGAGCATGTTGTTCCGCCTGCTGCAACTTCATCTCTATTTGAAGAGCAGTCATCTGAACAGCAACGCCAATCCAACAACTAAAGTCATCCACTGAGTTAGTCAATCACTCACAAATGCCCAAGAAGATTACCGCCGCATTCTGCACCTTCAACCGCGCGCCACGCCTTCCTGGTCTCGTCGACGCCCTGAGGCGGCAGGAATGCCCCATTCCGTTCGACATCCTCGTCGTTGACAACAACAGCTCGGACGATACTGAGTCCGTTCTCGATTCGCTTGCGCGCATGGATGGCGCCCGCCTCGAGTATGTGCGCGAAGCAACCCAGGGCATTCCGTTTGCGCGCAATCGCGCCGTCGAGGAATGCCTTGCACGCGGTGCGGACTTCATGTTGTTCATGGATGACGACGAGTTGCCCGCGGCAGGCCTACTCGCGGCCGCGGTCGATGCACTCGAAAACGAGGGGGCCGAGTGTGCCGGAGGGCGAGTCGAGATCGTGTTCAAGCCGGGGCAACGACCCAAGTGGCTGGGCGACGAATTGCTAGGATTTCTGGCCGAGATCGACCATGGGAACGAGGCATTCTGGATCGAAGACAAGACCACTCCGCTGTGGACCGCCAATATCGCGTACCGTATGGAGATCTTCGCACGGCAACCGCCGCTCAGATTCGACACGCGCTACAATCGCCTCGGCCACGCCGTCGGGGGCGGGTCGGATGCAATCATGTTCCGCGCAATGGTGGATCGTGGCATTCGGATACGCTATCGCCCCGACATGGTCGTGGACCACTATGTGGACGAATGGCGCCTGAAACGGAGTTACTTCCTGAAACTGCATTTCATATCGGGTCGCAAGCACGGTCAGTTTCAAACCCCGGACTATCCGAATACATTGTTTGGCGTACCGCCATTCATGTTTAGCCAAGCAATGCACCAGGTCTTCAAGATGCTCGGCATGCTGGTTACGGGCAAACCGGAGCTGATCCGCCAGGCCATGAACTGCACAAACGCATTCGGCAAGATCTGGGGACGCGTTCTGCGCAACAGACAACAGTCCAGACAGCCGTGACGTGCTCGAGGCTGGGCAGCCGCCTGCATCCGTCAACTCAGTTGGACACATCGGCACTGATCCCTGTGTGCACGCAGAAGGGGACTGCGAACGTAACCCTCGTCCGAAAGGGTGGCGCTGACCCACGCTTTTGCGGCCGCGTCGACATAGCCCGTACTTCACGGCCCAGCGCCAATGACATCGCGGGGATACCGTGCTGAATCTCGGCGATACGCTCCGCAGCGGTGTACGTTGGGTGATGGTTGGCAAGGTCGGGCATGAAGCACTGCACTTCGCCTTGAGCATTGTCCTCGCACGCCTCCTGACGCCAACCGATTTTGGACTGCTGGTCACCGTGCAGATCTTCACCGGCGTCGCTGGATTTCTCGCCGGGGGGGGAATGGGTCAAGCGCTGGTCCAGGCAAAGAACGTCGACACCCGTGACACGCATGTCGTCTTTACAGCGCAACTCGTCGTCTGCGTCATCCTCTACGCAATCTTCTTCATGCTGTCACCGGCTTTCGCGGCTTGGTTCGACGAGCCGTTGTATGAAGACCTGCTGAAAGTCTCGGCACTGTCCTTTCTGATCCGGCCGTTCGCAAATGTCCCCACCGCGCTACTTCATCGCGCGATGCGCTACAAGGCGAAGGCGGTGATGAACATGGTCGTCCTCACCGTGACCGGGACCGCCAGCGTGACCCTCGCAGTGCTCGGCAATGGCGTCTGGAGTCTGGTACTGGGAGGTCTTGCCGGCGGCATCACCGGCGTGCTGCTTGCGAACGCACTGTCGGGCTGGAGGCCCCGCCTAGCGTTCGACATTTCGGCCCTCAGGCAGTTTGCAAACTACGGCGTCAAGGTTTCCATGAACGACATCGTGGTCTATCTACGCAAGCAGTCGAGCAACTTCGTCGTCAGCCGCTTCATCGGCACGGAAGCAGTCGGCCTCTTCAACAAGGCGGCAAGCCTTAACGACAAACCGCGCGGGATGCTGAGCGGCTCGGCCTATTCGGTGGTGTTTCGCGCACTGGCAAAGACGCAGGAGAATCTGGACCAGTCCAAATACATTTATCTGCGCACAATTACGCTGGTGTCGGTGTATGCCTTGCCCTTCTATATCGGGCTGTGGTGGGTCGCGGAACCGTTCATCGTGACCGTCTACGGCGCACACTGGGCCGAAGCAGGCCCGATCCTGCAGGTGCTGGTGCTCACGGCCTTGCTGGACATCATCAACAATCAGTCCGGCGCCGTCTCCGCAGCCCGCAAGATGCTCGGCCGTGAACTGCTAATTCAGCTCTTTTCGTGGGCCATCCTGATCGTGGCAATGATCATCGGCTACCGCTGGGGGTCAATTGGTATTGCATGGGCCGTGGTTTTCGCCTCAGTGCCGTATGCATTGATGATGGCACACCTTGCCTGCACAGAGCTCAGGGTTGGGGCACGCGAACTCGGACGGGCACTAAAGCCTGCAGTGATACTGAACTTCATCTTGCTGGTGGCTCTGTGGATCGCCGATTCCGTTTTGCGGACGCAAACCAGTTATGGAGCGTCGGGCTATCTTATAATTATGCTCGCCGTCGGCGTCTCACTCTATACGATCTGTCTGCTCTATCTTCCAATCCCGGCACTGGCCAAGGAAGCGGTCCGCTGGAAAACCCGACTGAAGCTGCCATTTTGACGAGTGGTTGCTCTCCGAAAATCAGCGCCCGTACTGGGCAAGCTGGCCTTCCGCCTGCATCTTGTGCTGACGGGCTTCTGCTGTCAGAGGAAAATTTTCAGGCCAGCGACTCAACACGTAGTTGAAGTTCGCCACCGCCCGCTGCAAGAGAAACTTGCGTGCCCCCGGGTCGGACTCCATGCTGACTCGGGTCATCAAGTTCAGTCCGAAGCAGTGATGATGTACATGAACGAACTGCTCGCGTCCCATCCGACGATTCCACGCCGACTTTTCTTCGGGACTCCCGCGGAGCTTCGCACGACAATAGGCGGGCAGCATCGCGAGTTCCGCATCAGTGACACTCGTTGACCCCCGGTTGCGCTCCTGGCCAACGCTGGGAAATGCAATGAACATAAGAACCCCAACCGCGATTGCACGAAAGACTGGCAAAGTTTTCACAGCACCCTCCAATTCGAATCATCAAAATCTAAAACGACTATGCCTTGTTGAAAACAGAACGCCCAGTTTCGAATGGGGCAATGCTTCGCGGCGGCCGACCAGTTCAAGAATTGACAAGTCGCGCGATGTATCGGTTCAAGCCGGAAGCAAGTAGGGCCAATGCTTTTGAAAGGAGGCATGGACCGAAACGCTGTGCGCACCTATCGTACGCATCTTGAACCATCGAGATTACAGGTAACCTCGGTACCAGAGTATCCGAAGTCTCCCTGATCCGTTTCGTACGGTAATTAAGCTGACCGCAATATGCCCTTCATTGGAATCCCGCAGATACCCTGGCCCTAGTCAATTCATTTGGCGCAAGGTATCCCGGTCACCCGCTACAGCTTCCTTGGTCGAGTCCTTCCGTCCGAGTCTGAAACTTTATCCGCCGAACACAGGTGTGTTTGCCTCATGCTGCCACTGCGAAACCAAGTCACCATGAACCCCATCATATCCTAGTCTAAAATCAGAATTGCCAAAGCCTGACCGCCAATCATCAGCCAGTCAGATTCCGTGTCTGCTCGGCAACTAAGCTCCAGTCGAAACCTATCCGAGCCTGCGTCAAGCCATTGGCCAAGGAGTCATGTCCTCCACTGTCGCCCCGGATCAACGCGAGAAGCGCGTCAGCCACCGCCTGCCCTGACTCACCGTCGATTCGGAGGCCCGTCTGACCGTCGAGGACCGCACTTGCGGTTCCCCCTGCGAGCCCAGCCACTGAAGGCGTACCGCACGCAGCAGCCTCTATAAAGACCATGCCAAACCCTTCCGTGTCCCCGTCGATCTCCCTGTTCGGCATCGCGAAGACGTCGGCGGCACAGTACCAGCGCGGCAGTTCGGCAGCGTCGACGTGGCCCAGGAAGTGTACTCGTTCCGAGACGCCATGTTGTCGTGCCCGCAATTCAAGATATTCACGATCCTCGCCTATTCCGATCAATGCGTGATGAACGTCCAGCCCTCTTGCCAGCAGACTGGGAAGCGCAGCGATGACCTGATCAAAACCCTTGCGACGACTCAGCCGCCCAACGGAAAGAATGAGTCTTTGCTCCGCACCCAAACCGATCGAGGCCCTGAGGTCTGCTGTCTCGTAGTCAGGATGGAATCGCTCCAGGTCAACGCCTGGATGAATGATCGTTATTCGCCCAGCCGAGACACCGAGTTTGATCAATTCCCCTCGCGTGAAATCGCTGTTGGCGATGATCTTGTCCGCATGCCGGTAGGCGAAGGTCATCGCTTTCAGTCTTCGCGGCGATCGTCGCCACGTGGTGATCTCTTCGCCATGCGCATAGATCACCACCGGGCGTCGGATCAGGCGGGCGATGGCCCAGGCGACCAGCCCTTCCGGAAGCACCCTACCCGCATGTACAGCCTCGAAGTCGTGATTCAAGCCAAGCCTCAGCCCACGAAAGAAGAGACGCAGGTAGGCTGGCAATGACGACGGGCGTATCCACGGGTGTCTGGCGAGATCGAGCCGGTGGATCGTATTCGGGTGGTTTTTGTCGTGTGCCTCGCTGCCGGGCACTTGCGCCGTGAGGATGTGAATGCCCTTGCCGCCGAGACGCCTATACACTTCGTCGAACCACACCGCAGTCCCACCCTTGGTCGGCAGGAACAATTCGGTCAGGATGAGGTAACGATGCTCTTGGGTCATGAGAACAGGCTTCCAGATGAGGTCGGGCGGCCAGTTGTCGCGGATGCGATCAGGTAGATCAGACCGACCGGTAGCACCAGGCCTGTGAGCCAGGCGAGCTTACGAAGACGCCCGATCCGTGACGCACGACGCGCCAGGCAGTGCAGGCGAGCAGACCGGTCCGACATGAACAGTTGCGGGTCGCGTACTCGATAGGCTTGGGCCAGTTCCAAAGGCGACATGAATCTGAGCCCGGCAAGCTCCGATCGTGCGTGGGAAAGAAGCCGGTCCAGGGCGTCGAGACTTCTTTCCAGACACTGTGGCGAACCGGTGAAGTTGAATCGATGAGTTTCGAACAGGGTCGGGCGGCCGAGTGCAGTTCGATCCATCAAATCCCGCACTGCGCGCTGGGGCGTATGCCCATAGCTGGGTTCGAAATACGCGTCACGGACCAAACTTGTCATGCCGCCTGTCAGGCTCTCACCGTTGGCATAGGTTCGATCCACATTGCCGGGTTTACCCAGTGCATCCCGACCGCAGAAACGTATGCCCGGCGTGATCAGCACGCGTACTCCCCGCTCTGCCCATGCCCGCTCCACTTCCGCGTTCCAGACGAAGGTCGGCGGCACGACCACCAGTGGATTGCTTCCGAAAGCCGCGCGAAACGCTTCGACCTCCTCGGCAACGGCCGCTTCGATGTCGTTGTGCTCGAGGGGAATCGATGGAAGAACGCTGGCGTCGGTCCAGCGGCTCTGAATATGTGACGGCAGGGACTCGGTATCGCACGCATCGGCGGTATCAATCCAACGCCGTACCTCACCGTCTGGCGCCTGCGCCGCCTTGATGAATGCAGGAGGCCACAAATGCTCCAGCCCATGCAACTGCAAGGCAAGAACACCCTGCCTGGAGCCGTCGGCGAGCGCGTTTCGAACCGCAGTAAAATCCGGATCGGCAAGCGTTCGGCGGGGGTAGGCACGGTAACCGCTGGCCCGAATCGCATCATTGTCCGGCACGGCGAGCACCGCCCCGATGGTCATGATTGCCGCGCGACCCGTGTCGTCCCGATGCCTCTGGAGGACTTCGGTGATTCGCACCAATGCGTCGGCGTGATGCTGCGGTCCGGGACCCCAGTCGTCGCTCTCGATGATCATTACCGGGTGGCGCAGCACAGGTTCCCGCCACAGACGACACAGGGCTTGCCTGAAGTGCCAGAGGATGGCGCCCCAGCTCGCCAGCAGGACCAAGAGCACGATGAAGAGGCCCCCTGCAAACGACACGCGGATCAAGCGCCGAACAACTCGCCCGGGCGGCTGCCACTCACCACGGCGAGAATCCGCGCCTGGTCTTCTTCGGCCAGTTTGCTCTTCCAGCCGAAGGCCGCACGCTCCGGGTTCTTGAACACACTGAAGTAGGCCGACTTCTCGCTGTGCGTGCTGGCGTCGACAAAGGCTGCGCTTTGCTCGGACCAGTCGAGACCACTAAACTCGAACAAAGAACGGTAGCCCCCGACCGGATCGCGACAAAGATCTTCATACCTCACGCTACACGCATTGGGAAGATCCGAGAGCTCTGCCAAAGCTTTTTCGTTGTATAGCAACCACCGCCAGGCGAGACGCTCGACCGGCTGCATTTTGCGGAAATACGCGATGTCCAGCCCTCGCCTTCGGGCGCCGTCGGTTTGGAGAAGCAGCTCGAGAATTCCGTAGTCTTCGCTCGCTGACACCGCCCCCGGCATCAGGCCCGCGGCTTCGCCGCTCAGGACCGACGAGACGTATCCGCAAGGATGTCGAACGATATGAATCACTCGTGCATCCGGCACCACACGAGCGAGGGTCCCAAGCCGCCCGAGGGATTCGATCGACTTCCATACCAGACGGATCGTGGCGGCTCGATCGTTGGCCACAAATTCAGGCAAGGACTCGACGCTTATCCAGCGTGAAAGAACCTTCGCGCTCGGGACGAAACCGAGTCGGATCTGATGGGCGAATGGACGCTGATAGCTCTTGGGAAAGAGTGGAAGTTTTCCTGCAACCCTGATGGAACGATTGGTCGGCAGGGTCTGGAAGAACCGGGCTATGGCCGTCCGGTAGTGCTCGGCCTCCGCCGGATCCGGAAACATCGGCAACAGGTCGTCGAGAGCCCCGCCGCTATCCGGTTCATGCCGATAAAGCGTGTCGGGATGGCTGTCGAATACCTTTCCGAGCCAGGTTGTACCGGAACGGGGCATGCCGAACAGGAGAATCGGGTTCTTCAACATTCGCAGGGAACACTCATAACGGGAAGCTCATCGCCACTGCATCGGGGGTTGGTTGAAGCCCCGCGAATCGCCCGCGGCATCGATCGCATGCGGCTGGGCATCCATTGGCTGCGCAGGCACAGCCGCCTTCTCCATGTCATGCAGTCTTCGCGTAACGATGACCCGCGTCATGACCGCGATCGCGACCAAATGGTAGAAGAGATCGAAATACTGAAGGCCGAGGAAGGCGCCTGCTGACATGTAGCCGATCAGGCTGACCTGCACCATCGCCGCGAGATCTCTTGCCCAGTAAAGCTCCTTATGTTTCTTCGTATGCTTAATGACCCAGCTGCCTGTTCGCCAGGTGAAATAGAGCAACAGCAGGAACATGCCGAGCCCGACCCAGCCATTCTCACCGAGCATACCGAAGTAAATCGAGTGGGAATCGCGCCCACCCCAGTGGACGAGGGCCCGCATGCCCCCGCCGATAAAGCGTGTGTTTGCGAGATCGATGGCATTGTTCCAAGCCCGCACCCGTTCGCTTGCGGAACCGTCCTCTTCCCAGGTTTCGATCGTTTCCATGCGCTGGAAGTAATGATCCGGCATCACAGCGTAAAGCACGAACACCAGCGGAATCAGGGAGATCAGCGCCACGAACTTTTGCCGCGACTTCAACAAATAGAACATTAGCATGCAAATCAGACCGACCAGCGCACCACGCGAATGGGTGCCGACGATCGCAACCAGCGTGAGGCCGATCCCGACCAGCAGCGCCAACCGCACGATGATTGGACTGATGAAGTATTGCAACTTACCCAAGCCACTTACGAAAGCCTTGTCGAAATGCATCCGCATGTAGTTCAACAGAGGAACGGTCATGATCAGCGCCAGCCCGATCGAGTTGCGATCCCCGATGAAGGTTCGGGGTGGCCCCATCACCGAATGGACGCCACCGGACGTCAGCACGAAAACGCCCCCCTTGAAACCATAGAATCCGATCGACAACGCGATGACGAACATCAAACACTTGATCCGATGCTCGTCGGTGATCAGCATCATTGTCAGATAGGTCATCAGCATGATCTTCCAGACCTTGTCCCACTGCTCCCATGCGAGCCAGGGGTAGAGCGAGAAGACCGTGGTCATGAACATCCACATGATCAAGATCAGCAGCAGGATGGTTTCCCGTGTCCAGGGAATGCGCTTTTCTTCCTTGGAGATCAGGAGCGCTGCCATGGTCGCGAGAGCGACCATCAGCGCGAAGGGCATGGTCGTGGAAAACCCCCACGCCATCTTGTGCGGATTCATGTAACCCAACCAGGACCACGCGAGAATACCGATGTAGGGGCGCCAGAAGATGAGTGGCAGCAACCCGAATACCGCCAGCGTGACGGCCAGATCCCTCATGCAGCCACCTCTGGAGCACGCTTTGAGGCCGCGACGCTGCCAGCGTCGACATGACTGACGATGTAGCGGAATTTGCCCGAGCGTTCGGATGGAATCGCGTCGGTGCGGATCACCTCGACCTCGACCCCGTCACCCAGGCGCCTCGCGATGCCGGCGCGGATCCCTTCGAGCGAGGTTTCGCGGAACGCAGGATCGGTTTCCAGATACACCTGTGTGTGCTCGAGACTGTGCTGCTCGATCCTGAACCGCGCGACACCGGGTACGTCTCGCACCACGTAGATCAGCGCCAGACCGTGCATGACCGTGCCGTCCCGTGCGACGACGAAGTCGGTGGTTCGCCCCTGGAGCTCCTTGAGCAGCGGAAGCCCGCGGCCGCAGGCGCAGGCCCGGTCATCGAGCACGCCGACATCGCCGGTTCTGTAGCGGATGAATGGAAACTCCGACGTGGCCAGGTGGGTGATGACGATTTCTCCCGCCTCGCCCGCAGCGCTCGGCTGGCCATCCGGGGTGACGGTTTCTACGATGATGTCCTCGGCGGTGATGTGCATGCCGCCTGCGGGACATTCGTGCGCGATGAATCCGGCATCGCGACCGCCATACCCGTTGGCGACCCGGCACCCGAAGATCGACTCGATGTCGCGGCGCTGGTCATCGTAGAGTTTTTCGGAGGTGACGAACGCGACGCGGATGCCCAGGTCGTCCATGCGTACGTTTCGTATCTTCGCATGACGCGCGATGTGGGCCAGCGCCGAAGGGTAGCCGAACAACATACGTGGGCGCATCGCGCGGATCTCGGACACGAATCGATCGAGCTTCTCTGGCGACATCTCGAATGCCGGTATCAAGCGGGTACGCAACAGTCGATCGCGAATCTGCCGGATGCGGTCCTGACTGCCGAGTTCGATCGGCGAGCCCCACACTACCGCTTCCGGATCACCAATATCCACCCCCCACCAGCGCGTCGCCCGCCATTTGGCCGCGACATCGTGGCTGATGCGTTCGCGACCGATGAAGAAGATCAGGGGCTCGCCGCTGGACCCCCCGGTGTTGAAGCGTGCGAGCCCCTCTGCGCCCTCGGCCTTGAGCCTGTCGAGGTTGGCCCGGATGTCGGCCTTGGTCAGGAACGGGACGTCTCGCAGCGCCTCCAGCGAATCGAGCGAGCCGGGTTCGAAACCGGCGGAGGCGAACAGGTCACGGTAGTACGGGACCTTTGCATTGGCATGCGTGAGCAGGGCGCGAAGCCGCTCGATCTGGTATGAGCGGATGCGCTCGGGAGACCACCACTGGGAATCTTCCATTGCCGCACGAACGCGCACCGTGTCGTGATGCTTGAGACGCTCGTGCAGGGGGAACAACACCCTGCTGACCAGCCCGGTGTATAGGCTCTGGTGCATGGTCTCAGGCGCAGACATCGGTCGTCTCGAAGGTCGACGCGAAACGTTCGGCAAGACCATCGCACAAGGCCTTGACCGCCGGTTCGATCGGTGGCGGCGGATTCTTGCGAATCGAGCTCGCGCTTACGATGCCGCTGATCCGCGATGAATAGGGAATGCCGAGGAATCCGAAGATTTCACGAAACTGATTGTCGGGCTCCGAAACCAGCCGTTCGTAGCAGACAGCACGCACAGCCGGATGCCGCTCGAATCCGTGTTCGAAGAACAGCACATTGCGGAAGTACCAAGTGATGGCCGCAGCCGTGGCCTCGTTGATGTCGGGATGGTAGAGCTCGCGCACGCGGGCGTGCGTTTCGTCCGACATGCCGCGCCCGCGCCACTGGGCGGTGTTTCTGTCCTGCGCGATCCGGCCGACCTGCGCGGGGAAGTTGCGGAACGAGCGCGTGGCCGAGTTGACGACATCCTCGACATCCCGAACGATCCACAGTGTTCTGGCAGGGCTGAATTCCCGCATCAAATTCGGCAGGAGGTCCAGTTCGCACAGGGCCTTGATGACGAAGAAAGGCGCCCTGGAATTGTCCGCGAGTGCGCGGATGACACTGTGGTCGCGCATCTCGTATTTGTCGAATGCACGCGGGTCGGTCTCGTGATAGACGTCGGTATCCAGACTGCGCTCGAGGACATCCATGACCATGTTGGTGCCGGACCGCTGCATGCCGGCGACAAAAACGAAGCTGCGTGCTTCAGGCGTGCTCGAAACACGCTGTCGAACGGATTTGGCCAACAGCGTCAGCTTGCGCTCGCCTCGGCTCAGCAACTTCTCAGCCACGGCCATGAACGGTTTCCTCCCCACCCTCGACCTCAGCTTGCATTTTGCCGGACACGAGCCAATTGAACGCATCGCACAGCATGTCTACCCGCTTCTCCCAGTCATTGGCTACGGCATAAGCCCGAATGGCCTGTCGATCCCAGTCATGCTGCAGTGCTTTCATCATCGCGTGTTGCAGGGCAGCACTATCGTCGAAAGGTACCACCATTCCAAGGGCATCGTTGCAAACCACTTCACGATTTCCCCCAACTTGGGTCGTCACCACCGGAAGACCGCAGGACATGGCTTCGAGGAAGACGTTCGCCCAACCCTCGTTACGCGTCGCCAGCACAAAAACATCGGATGCGGACAGCGGCACGCGCAGGCGATCCGGCTGCATCGTGCCCAGAAAACGCACCGCATTCAGCAGGCCCAGTTCGGCGACCTGCTTCGCCAACCGTTCACTCCAGTCCCCTTCCGGCCCGGCACCACCTATTATCAGAAAAATCAGTCCTGGAAATTGCGCTCTGAGTTGCGGAAGGCATTCGATAACACGATGAAAACCCTTGCGTTCGACAAGCCCTCCGACTGAGATCAAAACCGGTCCATCGTCCGGGATACCCAGTGCTGCGCGTGCCTCGTCCTTCGGCATGGGCGCGAAGCGCTGACTATCCACGCCATTGCCCACCACCTGGACCCGCTCCGGATCGATGCCAAGCCCCGCAACATGCTGCCGCAGGGAATCAGACACGCTGAAGATGCCTTGGGCGGCCCGCAAAGCCCGGATCATCAGCGCACGTCGCCAGCGCGTGCGCGAGTGCGGCACCTCCGTACCACGCAGCGTGATCGTGACCGGCAGCGACAGCCATCGACCGAGCAGCGTCGCGGCATGGCCGTCCGGGTAAGCGAAATGCGCGTCGATGAGGTTGAAACGGCCTTCGCGCTTTAAACGTAACAATAGAGGCAGACTCGCAAGCGCCATCGACAGACTGTCCAGCCCTCGGAACAGCCCCGGTATCGACAGAAACCGCGGGCGATGAATCTCGATGCCCTGGTGCACTTCAATACGGGGAGCCGGCACGCGAAAGTGGGGCCGATAGCGCCGGATCAGGCCCTGGAACGGAAACCACGGCCGCGGTGACACCACCACCAGCGGCATGCGCTGGGCGACACGGAACATCCGCTCACGAATGAACACCCCCGCCGTCGGTTGCGCCGGCGACGGAAACAACGAGCTGAACACCACGATACGGGGTAAGGTCATGCGGGTGACAACACCAATCTTGCATACTCTGAAAGAGAGTTTCAGAGTACATCAGAGCATGATGCAATGGTTCAAGTTTTAGGGGGCATCTGGCGCGTTTTGACACTCAGCTTCGCGGCTTGCGCCCTCCTACACCGGTCCCGGGCGTGGTGCCATTGGAGGAGCCGCGCAAGCGGCGAACTCAGCTGCTGGAATTTGCACTGCGCGAGCACGACACTCAGCTTCGCGGCTTGCGCCGCTCCTACACCGGCCCCGGGCGTGGTGCCATTGTAGGAGCCGCGCAAGCGGTGAACTCAGCTGCTGGAATTTGCGCTGCGCGAGCACGACACTCAGCTTCGCGGCTTGCGCCGCTCCTACACCGGCCCCGGGCGTGGTGCCCTTGTAGGAGCCGCGCCAGCGGCGAACTCAG
>JAUVVG010000016.1 GCA_030604735.1 Azoarcus sp. | reverse complement strand
GCCCGGGCGCTGGCGATGGCGGGCCGCGAGGTGATGATCCTGGAGGCCGCGGCCCATTTCGGATCTGGCGCATCCAGCCGCAATAGCGAAGTGATCCATGCCGGGATCTACTACCCGACCGGGTCTCTGAAGGCAAAATTATGCGTGGCTGGAAAGTGGGCACTCTATGACTATTGCCAATCCCATGGGGTTTCCCATCGTCGCTGCGGCAAGCTGGTCGTCGCGACCTCGAACGATCAGCTCGAACGTCTGACCGCGATTCGACGCGCCGCCCATGCCAATGGCGTGACCGACGTAGTGATGATCAGTCCGTCCGAGGTCGCGACCATGGAGCCCGCGCTCCATTGCGTGGCGGCGCTGCATTCGCCCTCGACCGGCATCGTCGATAGTCATGGCCTGATGCTTTCCTACCTCGGTGAGGCGGAACAGGCTGGCGCGATGCTCGCACTCAAGACCCCGGTTCTGTCCGGCGAAGTGGTGGACGACGGTATTGTGCTGGAGATTGGCGGCGAGTCGCCGATGAGCCTGATCGCGACCACCGTGGTCAATGCCGCCGGAATCTTTGCCCCGGCGCTCGCAGCGCGGATCCGGGGCCTGGCCTCGCAACATGTGCCAAAGGCCTGGTACGCCAAGGGCAACTATTTCTCGCTGGCCGGAAAAACCCCCTTCTCGCGGCTGATCTATCCGGTCCCGGAGCCGGGCGGGCTCGGGGTCCATCTGACCATCGATTTGCAGGGTCGGGCCCGATTCGGACCTGACGTGGAATGGCTGGGCGATGACGCGGCTTCGGCGGTCGAGGCCGGCCGGCCGGACCCGTTCGACTACCAGGTCGCCCCGGCGCGATTGCGGGGTTTCGACGAGGCGATCCGGCGCTACTGGCCAGAGTTGCCTGACAACGCCTTGTCGCCGGACTATGCCGGCATTCGCGCGAAGATCGTCGGGCCCACCGAAGCGGCGGCGGATTTCCGCATCGATGGCCCCGCGGTGCACGGGGTGACCGGCCTGATCAATCTGTTCGGCATCGAATCACCGGGTCTGACCTCCAGCCTCGCGATCGCCGACGAGGTCAAGAACCTGCTCGCTTAGGTCAGTACCCGTCGGCTGTACCCTTGGGGGCCGCAGCATCAGACCGGCACCGCAGCATCCGCCGGCTCACGCCAGAGGGCCTGACCCTTGGTCGCCTTGTCGATGTCCGCGATCACCTTGTCGTGCTCCACCAACTCGTCCGGATTGGCACGCACGATCAGGATAGGCGGCCGATCGATCAAACCCCCTCCTGCATCGTGCTGACCCGGCGCCGGCTCATCCAGCGCCATGATCAGGCTCTCCTGACCCCTTGTCATCGCCAGATAGACTTCGGCCAGGATCTCGGCATCGAGCAAGGCCCCGTGCAAGGTACGATGCGCGTTCTCGATCTGGTGTCGGTCGCACAGCGCATCCAATGATGCCTTTTTGCCCGGGTTTTGCTCCTTGGCCATCTTCAGCGTGTCGATCACGCCGCCGCAAAACTTCTCCAGCGGAGACCGCCCGAGCAGCGCGAGTTCGTTGTTCAGGAATCCGACATCGAAACTGGCGTTGTGGATCACCAACTCAGCGTCGCGCACAAAGGCTTCGAAATCATCCGCGACATCCTTGAAGCGGGGTTTGTCGGCCAGGAACTCCTCGGTGATGCCGTGTACCGCGATCGCTTCCGCGTCTATGCCGCGCTCCGGGTTCAGATAGACATGGAAGTGGCGCCCGGTCAGATTGCGGTTCAGCAATTCGACACAGCCGATTTCGATGACCCGGTCGCCATTGCGCCAGTCGAGTCCGGTGGTTTCGGTATCCAGTACGATTTGTCTCAAGCTAACCTCTGTGTTCTCCGATGGGGTCTGCGCTGCGCGTACAGCGACCCACTATGATCCGGCGGTGCTTGCCCCGGTCCGGCGCACCGCATCGACACCGCGTCGCGCCAGTTCGTCGGCCCGTTCGTTCTCGGCATGGCCGGCATGTCCCTTGACCCAGACCCACTCGAGCGAATGAGAGAGGGTCGCCCTGTCCAGGGCCTGCCAAAGGTCGACATTCTTGACCGGTGCCTTCGAGGCCGTCTTCCAGCCACGCGCCTTCCAGCCGTGAATCCATTCCGAAATGCCTTTCTGGACATACTGGCTGTCGGTATAGATCCTGGCGCTTACCGGTCGCTTCAGCAGTTCCAGCGCACGGATGACCGCGGTCAGTTCCATGCGGTTGTTGGTGGTAGCCGGTTCGCCACCCCAGATTTCCTTTTCATGCGAACCCGCGCGCAGGATCGCCCCCCATCCGCCCGGGCCCGGGTTTCCGCTGCAGGCGCCATCAGTGAATATTTCTATCTGTTCCATCGATCCGTCTTGTGTGATTGCCCGGCCATGTCGCGGCTTCGCCGTGTCGCCGGTGACAGTGCCTTTTTCGAGGCGCGATTATCGCGCCATTTCGGGGTGATGAGGCGCATCCCGTGCACACGCTTGATGCCGTGCAGGATGTAGGCCCCTCCGCACACCGGCCACCAGCGCGCACCGATCCGGTCCATGAAGCGCCACCGCTCCAGCCACTTGGACGAACTCATCGGCGGCGCATAACAGCCGAAACCGCCCGACTGGGTGTCGAATCCCAGCAGGGTCAACCAGTCGCGGATGCGGGATGCCGAGAAGAAATGGCCTTTCCACGGCATGTCCTGACCGCGCCGCGCCAGTGCCCGCTTGAGGCCAAACAGGCTGAACGGATTGAAGCCGGCGATGATCACGCTGCCATCCGGAACCAGCACCCGCTCGACCTCGCGCAGGACCCGGTGCGGATGAGGCGAGTACTCGAGGACATGCGGCAGCACTACCAGATCCAGGCTCGCGCTGGCAAAGGGCAAGGCGTCGGCCACGGTCAGAACATGCGCCGGGCCCTGCTCGGCGGAGGCAAATCGATACGAAATCCTGCTGCTGCGCAGGAACGGATGCGCTGGCAAGCCGATCTGAACTGCGTTATAACCAAAGACATCCGCAACCATACTGTCGAATCTGGCCTGCTCCCACGCCAGCAGGTACTGGCCTTGCGACGTGGCCAGCCAGTCAGACGATTCTTCCTCGACACGAATATGCGACATTACACTGCTCAAAATCCGGAAATCGTTCCGCTACCCGCCTTTCAGGATAACTATATCTGGGCCTTGAGGGTGGGAAATCACGCCATCGTGATCGACCCCGGCGACGCACGGCCGGTGACCGACTGGTTGGTCGAACATGGGCTGCGGCTCGACGGCGTCTTGATCACCCACCATCATTCGGATCATACCGGCGGCCTTCCCGCCCTCCTCGATGCCTTCCCCGAGCTGGTGGTTCATGGACCGACGAGCCCGCCCATCGACGGCGTGAATAGGCCGGTTGGAGAAGGCGACTTGGTAGAGTTTCCGTCACTGGGGCTGAAGTTCGATGTCCTCGCGGTCCCAGGCCATACTGCGACCCATATCGCCTATCTCGCAGATGATCTGCTATTCCCGGGTGATACCCTGTTCAGCGCGGGCTGCGGCCGCTTGCTGGGAGGAACCGCCGAACAGTTGAATGCGTCTCTGCGGCGGCTGGCGGCGCTACCCGGACACACCCGGGTCTATTGCACCCATGAATACACGCTGGCCAATCTCGCCTTCGCGCGCGCAGCCGAGCCGCACAATGCCGAGCGTGACGGGTGGCTGGAGACCTGCCGGGCGCTGCGCGCGAACCAGCATCCGACCTTACCGAGCACGATAGAGCGCGAGAAACGGATCAACCCTTTTCTGCGGACCGACGAACCCGAACTGATCGCAAGCGTCGCCGCTGAAACCGGGCTGAATCCGGACGACTCGCTGGCCTGTTTCACCGCCTTGAGGGCGTGGAAAGATCGTTTCTGACCGAAGCTGCATGCTCGCTCCAGATTGTGCAGATCGGTGCGCCCTGCTCAGCCCGCCTCGGTCAGTCTGACGGTCTCGGCCACCGCCACCCGGTTGCGTCCTTCACGCTTGGCCCGGTAAAGCGCCTGATCGGCCTGCAGGATCAGCCCGACGTAACCGTTCTCGTCCCGACGCTCCGGAACGACGGTCGCCACACCTATCGAAATCGTCACATGATCTGCCACCGTCGATGACGCATGCGGAAGCCTGGCCGTGATGACGGCCTCGCGCATCGCCTCGGCAACGCCCAGGGCCCCTTCGACATCGGTCTCGGCCAGGATGGCCGCGAACTCCTCGCCCCCGTAACGCGCGACGAGATCGGTCGAGCGGTGAAGACAGCTCACGAGCGTCTTTGCCAACTCCTTCAGACATTCGTCGCCATGTTGATGGCCATAGCCGTCATTGAAGTCCTTGAACTTGTCGACATCGATGAGCAGCAAGGACACCGGCGACTCCCTACGCTCGGCGCGACGCCATTCGCGCAACAGGGTTTCATCGAAGCAACGTCGGTTGGCGATGTTGGTCAGCCCATCGACCGCCGACAAGCGGGTCAACTCGCGGTTGGCATCGTCCAGCTTGCGGGTCAGCACCAACAGCGAATAACGCATCTGCGCGATGCGCTGCATGGCCCTGACCTTGGCCTTGAGGACGATCTCCGAAACCGGTTTGACCAGGTAGTCGTCACCGCCGACCATGATCCCCCGGGCCAGATCCTCGTCGCTCGCGCGGGCGGACAGGAAGATGATAGGCGTCCATTCACCGTCCCGCTCCAGTTGCCGGATACGTCTTGCGACTTCGAAACCATCGAAACCCGGCAGGACGATGTCGAGCAGGATCAGATCGGGACGCTCCTGCTTGAACATTTCGATCCCGATCTCGCCATCGCGTGCATGGACCGACTGCAGCCCCATCTTGTCCAGCAAATGACAGATCAGCGTGGCACTCGTTACGGTATCTTCGATTACCAGGGCTTTCATGCGTGGCGGGCTCTCGATCTAGGTGTAGCGCAATCCTACCAAGTTCCGGATATGACCGGCGAGAAACCGCCACAAACCGGATGGCATCGTTCGGCCCACGCGCCCGCCGCCGCCGGTTTGACTAGGGTCGATGGCGTGGCCTAGACTCCATGTCCCCCTGGCTCAAACCGGCGTCGTCACGATGACGAGTCACACCGTCCGCACTGTCTTGCTGATTGCCTTGCTCATGGCAGGCACAGCAGGCGCACGCGCCGAAACAGGTGGCCAGCCCCCACCGCCCGCCATTCCGGTCGATGGTCCGGCCTCGGCGGGCGTCGCCGGGACATCAGCCACGACACGCATGACGGGATTGCGTCTGTCCACCGAGCAGGTGCTCGAGTTGCCGATTCATCAGCCTCGCGTGCTCAAGCTCGACCTGACCCGGGATGCCAACGATATCTGGGACCGAATTCGGCGCGGCTTCGCGATTCCCGACCTCGACAGCGAGTTGGTCATCGAGCGCCAGGCGTTCTACCTCAATCGGCCTACCTTCCTCAAGCAAGTCTTCGAGCGTGGTGCGAGGTATCTGTATCACATCGTGGATGAGTTGGAGCAGCGCGGACTGCCGACCGAACTGGCGCTGCTGCCGATGGTCGAGAGCAATTACAATCCGCTCGCCTACTCCCGGTCGCATGCGTCGGGCTTGTGGCAGTTCATTCCGTCGACCGGGCGGAATTTCAACCTGGTCCAGGACAAGTGGATCGACGAGCGGCGGGACGTGATCGCCTCGACCAACGCGGCGCTGGACTATCTCGAATATCTGTACGAGATGCACGGCGACTGGCATCTCGCGCTGGCCTCTTACAACTGGGGCGAAGGCGCGGTCGGGCGGGCGGTAAAACGCAACCTGGAAGCAGGGCTGCCGGGTGAATACATTCACCTGCGCATGCCTGACGAAACCCGGGGTTACATCCCCAAGTTCCAGGCGCTGAAAAACATCGTTTCACAGCCGGAACTGTTCAACTTCGAGTTACCCCACGTGCCCAATTATCGGCACTTCACGACGGTCGAAGCGCCGCGAGGCATCGACCTGGCCACCGCGGCCGAAATGGCCGAGATGCCGATCGATGAATTCATCGCTCTCAACCCCGGTTTCAACCGGCCGGTGATCAATCACAGCGGTCTTTCGCTGGTCTTGCCCTTGGACAAGGTGGGCTCTTTCAGGGAGCGTGTCGGGGAAATCGATAGCGCGGGAAAACGCTGGAAAACCTACCAACTCAAGCGTGGCGAAGACCTGAATGCCATCGCCCGTCGCTACGGGCTGACTCTGGCGCAGTTGCGTCAGGTCAATGGCCTGAACGCCCGCAGCCAGATCGGTCCGGGACATACGCTGCTGGTACCGGACGGGGTGGACCCGTCGGGCGCACTGGAGGCCGTGCGAGTGATCGACGGCAACGGCCGCAACTGAAAGCCGGGGAGCTTTGCCAGCAAAACCGTTTAGCAACAAGACCGCATGCCGGATCAGGATTGCCGGTACCAGTCGAAGGTACCGGCGCAATGCATCAGTGGTGATGCCCGCCTGCACCATGGACATGTCCATGGGAGATTTCTTCCGCGCTGGCCATGCGAACCTCGGCGACGCTGCCGTCGAAGATCAGCGCAACCCCGGCCAGCGGATGGTTGCCATCCACGACCACCTTGCCTTCGGCGATATCAGTGATTCGATAGACCAGGTCTTCCTCGCCATCGTCACCGACGCGCTCGAAAGACATGCCGACCTCGATGTTCTCGGGAAACTGCGACACGTCCTCGATCAGCACGAGTTCCTCGTCGTACTCGCCGAAGGCATCTTCCGGCAGCAACTTGACCTGAAAACTTTCACCGACCTTCTTGCCGTGCAACGCCTCTTCCAGAACCGGGAAGACCCCGTCGTAACCGCCGTGCAGATAGACCAGGGGCTGGGAGCCGTCATCGATCATGTTGCCATCGGTGTCCTGCACCGTGTATTTAAGCGTGACGACTGCGTTCTTAACGATTTCCGTTTGCATATTCCGTTTCCAGGTCCTTGACCAGTTGATAAACATTGGCCGCATGGCCGCGAGGCGCAACATCGCGCAGTATATGGCGAACGATGCCGTGCTTGTCGATGATGAAGGTCGTGCGCGCCAGCCCAACCTTGGGTACGCCGTCGACCATCCGGGATTGCCACACGCCATAGAGACGGCAGACTTCGGTGTCTTCGTCCGACAACAAACGGACCGACAAGCCGTGGTAGTCGCGAAACTCGGCGTGAGTCAGGCAGTCGTCCGGGCTGATGCCGACCACGATCGCGCCGAGCTTGGTGAAGTCTTCCTCGTGATCGCTGAAATCGGCGGCCTGCAGGGTGCAGCCAGGCGTGTTGTCGCGCGGATAGAAGTAGAGCACCACATGGTGACGCCCGATCTCCTCGGCGAGGTCGAACAATTCCATGTCGGCATCGGGCAATGAAAAAACAGGTGCGGCCTCACCGGTGTGAATCATGTCTGCTCTTTGCCCTCCGGGGTGAGGGACCGATTCTAGCCGAGAGCCGGGGCGAACACTACCGCCGCTTGAACTTGTGCTGCCACTGCCTGGTGCATGCCATGCCATCGTCTTGTCTCCCTGTTGTCGTTATCGATCTACCTGTTGCGCCACCCTTTATTTGAAGAGATAGACCAACACGTGCTCATGCTCAAGTTTCGCGTGCTTCGAGAAACTATGTCCAACAACACACGATACGGAAAAACGGGCTTGCGCTGCAGCGAAAACTGTTCAAAAATACAGTGCCTCACTTCAGGAACAGCTGTCTTGGATTCGAACCTGACCGGTCGCCAACGCGAAATTCTCGACTTCATCCGTGCCACCGTCGAGACGGAGGGGCGTCCGCCCACGCGTGCGGAAGTCTGTACCGCTTTCGGCTTTCGTTCGCCGAATGCGGCCGAAAGCCATCTGCGCGCCCTGGCGGCGAAAGGGGCGATCCTGCTCGAAGAAGGACGGGCCCGCGGTATTCGCCTGCCCGATGGCATCGGCTTGCCCATAGTCGGGCGGGTGGCCGCAGGCAGTCCCATCCTCGCCGTAGAGCATGTCGAGTCCCGACAGCAGATCGACCCTGCCCTGTTCTCTCCCAAGGCGGACTATCTGCTCAGGGTCCACGGCATGAGCATGCGCGATGCCGGCATTCTCGATGGCGACCTGCTTGCGGTGCATCGCGCTCCGGAGGCCCGGGTCGGCCAGATCGTGGTGGCGCGGGTGGAGGACGAGGTCACGGTCAAGACCTTCACCCGCAAGGGGAACCTGGTCAGCCTGTTGCCGGCCAATCCGGATTTCGAACCGATCGTGATCGATACCCGGCGCGAACCGCTGGTCATCGAAGGCATCGCGGTCGGCCTGATCCGCAAGGGCATGCCGGTCTGACCATGGCCCGCCCAGACCAGGCCAGCCTGACCGCGATCGAATGCTTTCATGCAGCAACGTGCCTCCCTCTCCCTCGAAGCCTTTCCGGCCGGCCTGGTGTGGCGGGGAGACAGTCTCGCGCGCTCGGCCGGGCAAGGCTGGAGCACCGGTTTCCCCCAACTGGACGCGGAACTGCCGGGCGGAGGATGGCCCAGGGGGATGGTCATCGAACTCCTGTGCGAGCAACCGGGCATAGGCGAGATCAAGCTGCTGCAGCCCTTTTTGCGCAGAACAGCGGCTGGTCGCTGGATGCTCTGGGTCGCTCCACCCTGGCTGCCTTACGCGCCGGCCCTGGCGTCACTGGATCTGCCCCTTTCCCGCTTGCTGCTGATCGAGCCAATCGATCGCCATACTCTCCTTTGGAGCACCCGGCTCGCCCTTTCCTCGGGCGCCTGTCATGCCGTATTGGCCTGGCCCGACCGGGTCGATACGGCGGCACTCAGACGGCTGCAACTGGCGGCTGAATCATCCGGAACCCCGCTGTTTCTATTTCGGCCGCTAGAGGCCGCCCTGCAGCCCTCTCCGGCATCGTTGCGGCTGCAACTCGGGCCGGCCCCTGACGAGTTGCTGGTCACCATTCTGAAACGGCGTGGCGCGACCGCTTCCGGCCCGATACGCCTCCCGCTACCCCGTTCCACCCCGAAACCACCGGTCGCCCCGACTTGCCATGTTGTGGATAGCGCTTCATCTGCCCGACCTTCCGCTTCAGGTCTTCACCCGTGGCCTGGCTGAACCCGGCCTGCTGGCGGTGGTGGAATCCAGGCCACGCCAGCACGTGATCGCGGCCACGGCGGCGGCATGCGCGCAAGGGGTGAGATCGGGCGCGACACTGACCGAAGCCCTTGCGGTAGTGCCGGGACTCGAGTTGCATGAACGTGACCGGGAACGCGAGCGCCATGCGCTCGAAAGTATCGCGAATCTTGCCCATCGCTTCTCGCCCAGGGTCAGCCTCGATCCACCGCAGACCGTATTGCTGGAAGTGGCGAGCTGTCTGCGCCTGTTCGGCGGACTGTCGCGATTGGTCGAGCAGTTGTGCAGTCGGATCACCGACCTCGGATTCGGACACAGCTTCGCCGCCGCACCGACACCGCTGGCCGCGACATGGCTCGCGCAGTGGCAACCCGGTCATCTGGTCGAGTCGGGCAGGTACTGGCCCGGCTGCCTGGAGACGCTGCCGATCGACGTCCTGGCCTCCAGCGGCCGTCTCCATCCTGACACCCTGGCGCTGCTCCAGGCCATCGGCATAGTCGTGCTGGGCGATCTGTCCCGGCTGCCGCGAGCCGGCCTGGCCCGACGTCAGGCGACCGAAGTCCTGCAGACGCTCGCCCGCGCCAGCGGCGAATCGGCCGATCCGCGTCGCTGGCATGTGCTTCCCGAACGCTTCGAGGCAGCACTTGCCCTGCCCGCCTGCGTCACCACCACCGAACCCTTGTTGTTCGCTGCGAACAGGCTGGTGGCGGAACTGTCGGACTGGCTGGATGCATGCCGCGCCTCGCTGGACCGTTGTTGCCTGTCACTCGCATGTCAGGGCGGAAACAAGATCGTCATCGAGGTGGTCGCCACCCACCCGGATCCGGATGGGTGCCGGCTGGGCATGTTGTTGCGAGAGCGGCTGCAGTCGCTCTCGCTCGATGCCCCGGTCGAAGCCCTGCGCCTGAGCGCCACCGATCCGCTGCAACGGCAGTCCGCCCCGCGCGATCTTTTCGGCGATACGGTCGAGGACGAGAATGCAGCGGGCCTGCTGCTCGACCGGCTGCGGGCAAGGCTGGGGGCCGAAGCAGTACGCGGCATCCAAACCTGGCCCGACTACCGGCCAGAGCATGCCTGGCGTCATACCGAGCCCGACCCTCGCCCGGTCGGCACGGGGCAGGTCGGGACGATCGCCGGGGGGCGCCCTCGTCCGGCCTGGCTGTTGTCTCAACCCAGAAAACTCGCTTCGATCGACGCGCTTTGCCTCGCGCAGGGACCGGAGCGGATCGAGTCGGGTTGGTGGTCGGGTTGCGACATCCGTCGGGACTACTATGTCGCCAGGACGCCGGGGGCAGGATTGTGGTGGGTGTTCCAGGACCTGGACTCGCCCCGGGATTGGTATCTGCACGGATATTTTGGATAAACTTGTCGCCCTCCACCCATGCCGCGGTCAAACACCACGGCCTGACCACCCGCCTCGGTTGCGCCACTTTGCTGCGCGACCGGATCTTTGTCTTTGTCCGCGACGCCCGCACCGACCCGATGACCCTCCTCCCGCAACGTCAAGCAAACGAATCCGATGGCGACTTCGCCCGTCGTCGCGCCCGTTTCACCTCCGTGGCTTTTCTCGCCCTGCTGGCCGCTTCGATCTGGATCTTTGCCGGTTCCGAAAGGCTGTGGCTCGCGATCATCCCGCTCGAAGGCGGCGTCTTTTTGCTGGCCTCGGCGCTTTTCGGTGGCTTGATGGCCAGTCTGCCAGTGCTGGCACTGGTCTTTTTGCTGATGAGCGTCTGGTATGGGGTCGAAAGTGTCTACCGGCCTCGCAGCCAGGCGACTCCGGTGACCGACAAACTGATCATAGCCGCCGGGCTGCTGGTCTGGTTCGCCCCGGCCTTGGCGCTGGTGGCTGGCGCGTTGCGGGCGATCATGACGGGTTCGATCGCCTTCTCGCGCCCGCAACGGGTCTATCTACTGGAGTCCGATCCGATCGCCTTCTGGCAGAGCATCGGCTTTTTCCTGATCGTCGCTGCCGCGCTGGCCTACCCGGCCTGGCACTACTGGCGAGGCAAATTCGCCCGGGACACCGAACCAGCCTGAGCGCGTTCCGGATGCGGCTGCAGTGTGCTCAGCGGCCCAACCAGGCTTTGCGCAACAACTTGGCGGTGGTCGAAACCGACGACTGCAAGGCGAGCTTGACCTTGTCGGCGGGTGGCTCGGCCAGTGCGACATCGAAACACATCAGTTCATCACGTCTGAAGGCATAGACCTCCACGCGATCGCCGGGCTGATAGCGCTCCAGCAGGGCTTCCAGGCCGGATATGGAAGCGACCTTCAGCCCATTCACTGCGATCAGCACATCTCCGGCGGACAGGCCGGCGGCCTGCGCAGGACCGCCATCTAGGACGTTCATCAGACGGACCTCGCCATTGCCATTGACCAGCTTGACGCCTAGCGAGGTGCCACGAAGCGAAGCTTCGGCGCGATAATCGACCCCAAAGCCTTTCAGCATCCGTTGCAAGGGCAGATCGTCCGTGCCATGCACGGCTTTGCGCAGCCATTCGGCAATCTTGCGGCCACTCCCCTTTGCGCCGCCCTCGGCCACTTCGGCGACCAGCGCGAACACGCCCTCTTCCTCGACACCGACCCCGGTCTGGCCATGGCGCTGCCACATCAGACGCATCAAGTCGTCGAGACTGCGCTTGCCGCCACTGTCGGCGCGCAACTTGAGATCGAGCGCGAGTGCGATCAGCGCACCCTTGGCGTAGTAGCTGACGATCGCGTTCGGGGCGTTCTCGTCCTGACGGTAATATTTGGTCCAGGCATCGAAGGAAGAATCGGCCACGCTTTGCTTCAATCGACCCCTGCCGCGCAGCACGTTCGATATGGTCTTGCCCAGCAGCCCCAGGTAAGTCTCGATGCCGATCACGCCGGATCGGACCAGCGTCAGGTCGTCGTAGTAAGAGGTGAAGCCTTCGAACACCCACAACAAGCGGGTGTAGTTCTCCTGATTCAGGTCGTAAGGCACGAACGCGGCCGGCTTGATGCGCTTGACGTTCCAGGTATGGAAATACTCGTGGCTGCACAGGCCCAGAAAGGAAACATAGCCGTCCGGCTGTCCGCTCATGCCTTTCCAGGGCAAGTCCTTGCGACTGGCGAGCAAGGCGGTCGAAGCCCGATGTTCCAGGCCGCCATAGCCCTCTCCGACCAGCATGGTCATGAACAGGTAACGCTCGACCGGTGCGGGGCGACCGAACAAGTCGATCTGCCAGGCGCAGATCCTCGCCAGATCCTGGCACAGTCGGTCGGTGTCGCAGTCGTGCGGCCCGGTCAGGACGACTTCATGACTTACCCCTGCCGCCTCGAAACCGGCATGGGTGAAAGTGCCCATCTCGACCGGATGATCGACCAGCGCGTCGTAGTCGTCGGCGCGATACAACCCGAACCCCAGCTTGCGCGCAGCCTTCAACTCTCCCTTGGCCGAAGGCAGCGTCGTCGCGACCCGCCATTCGACATAACGGCGACCGTCCGGACGCCGGATATCGACTACACAGGGACGATCGGTCTGGCCTTCGACCGCGACAAAGACGCTCGTGCCGTTGAAGAAGCCATGGGTCTGGTCCAGGTGGGCGGCGCGTACCGACAAGTCCCAGGCATAGACCTGGTACCGGAGTGTCAACGCCTCGCCGGACTTGACCGGTGCCGCCTGCCAGGAACATTTGTCGAGCTTGTCCAGCCTGACCGGCTGCCCTCCGGCATCGGCCTCGATGGTCACGATGTTGCGCGCGAACTCGCGCACCATGTAGCTACCCGGAATCCATACCGGCAGGCTGAAACGCTGTCCATCCGGATCGGGCTCGTCGACCGTGCAGGTCACCTCGAACAGGTGAGCTTCTGGATGAACGGGAAGGACCGCGTACTGGATTGGAGTCGTCATGATGATTCAAGAGGTTTAGAGACGAATTGTCTATTTTTCAGCTATGTCGAACGTTACCGTGCGGACTCTCCGCTGTACAGCCGAAGTTGATCCGCTTGGGCTGAAGCTATACTGTACACATGTACAGCCTTCATCCGGATTCATCTTCCACGACGTCACCCGGTCATCCGTCTCCACCCGGATACGCCGAGCTGCATTGCCTGAGCAACTTCAGCTTCCAGCGCGGCGCCTCCCACCCGGAAGAACTGGTTCGCCAGGCCGCTGCGCTTGGCTACACCGCACTCGCGCTCACCGACGAGTGCTCGTTCGCCGGAGTGGTCCGGGCGCACCAGGCCATTGTCGACGAGAACCTCGTGATCAAGCTGATCATCGGCACCGAAGTCGACCTCCAGGATGGCCCGACCCTGGTCTTGCTGGCAACCCGACGCAACGGCTATGCCGCGCTCTCGCGCCTGATCACCCAGGCCCGCAGATCGGCGGACAAGGGGCGTTACCGGCTGTTACGCTCGGAGCTCGAGTCGGGCCTGTTCGATTGCCTCGCGCTGCTGCTGCCGCCGCAGGAGGACGATTTCGACGACGACGCTCTGGCAGCTGATGCGGTCTGGCTTGCCCGGGGATTTCCGGGACGTGCCTGGCTCGCGGTGGAGTGTTTTTGCGGCCCGGACGATGCGGCCCGGATCCGTCGACTGTGCGAGGTTGCTGCACGCGCCGGCATTCCGGCGCTTGCAGCAGGCGGTGTGCTGATGCATGACGCCGCCCGCCGCCCGCTGGCCGACGTGCTGGCTGCGCTACGCGGGCGAACCACGGTGGCAGAGGCCGGACTCGGGCTGGCCGCAAACGGACAGCGGCGTCTGCACTCGCTGCCATCGCTGCGGCGGCGCTTTCCACCCCACTTGCTGGCCGAAACCCTGCGGGTGGCCGCTTTGTGCGATTTCAGGCTGAGCGAACTTCGCTATGAATACCCGGCCGAACTGGTACCGGATGGGCAGTCGCCCACCACCTGGTTGAGAGCCCTCGTCGAACAGGGATTGCACTGGCGACTCGGCTCACTGGGTCCGGACAGCCAGGATTTTCATGGCGCACGGCAAAAAACCTGGCCTCCGACTGGGCAAGCCCCGGATACCCTGCGCGACAAAGCGCGTTTTTCGTACGGTTTGCCAGACAATGTCCAAGCGGCTTGCGTGGAGGCCTTTCCTGCAGGAATCTGCGGTGATGATGCGATCCGCGCGCCGGTGTCGGCCAAGGTCCGGACCCAGGTCGAACACGAGCTCGCGCTGATCGCCGAACTCGGTTACGAGCCCTATTTCCTGACCGTGCATGACATCGTCCGCTTTGCCCGTAGCCAGGGCATTCTGTGCCAGGGGCGGGGTTCGGCCGCGAACTCGATCGTATGCTGGGCGCTCGGCATCACCGAGGTCGATCCGGAGCTGGGCATCATGCTGGTCGAGCGCTTCATCTCGCGCGAGCGCAACGAGCCACCGGATATCGACGTCGATTTCGAGCACGACCGGCGTGAAGAAGTGATCCAGTACATCTACCGCAAGTACGGCCGCGAGCGGGCCGCGCTGGCAGCGACCGTGATCCGCTATCGCCCGCGTAGCGCACTCCGGGACGTCGGCCGCGCGCTGGGGTTTCCTCTGGCGCGGATCGAGCGGCTGACCCGCGACCACTTCTGGTTCGACGGCAGGCGCATCCTGCCTGAACGGATACGCGAGGCTGGCCTGGACCCGGACAGTCCAACCGTGGTTCGTCTGATCGAACTGACCGAGACGCTGCTCGGTTTTCCGCGTCACCTGTCCCAGCATGTCGGGGGGTTCGTGATCGCACGGGGCCGGCTCGACGATCTGGTGCCGATCGAGAATGCCGCGATGCCGGATCGCACCGTGATCCAGTGGGACAAGGATGACCTGGATGCCTTGGGGCTGCTCAAGATAGACGTGCTCGCACTCGGCATGCTGTCGGCGCTGCGGCGAAGCCTGGACATGGTGTCACGCTGGCGTGGCCGGGCATTCTCGCTGGCCGACATGCCGCGGGAGGACCCGGCGGTGTACCGGATGCTGTCCGATGCCGATGCGATCGGGGTGTTTCAGGTCGAATCGCGCGCGCAGCTGACCATGCTGCCCCGGCTCAAGCCGGAGCGCTTCTACGATCTGGTGGTCGAGGTCGCGATCGTGCGTCCCGGTCCGATCCAGGGCGGCATGGTTCATCCCTATCTCGATGCGCGGGAGCGGGTCAGGCGGGGCGAACAGATCGCGTACCCACGCCCCGAAGCCGGTCATGGCGATGCCAGCGATGGAGTGAAGTCGGTGTTGCAGCGCACGCTCGGGGTGCCGATCTTCCAGGAGCAGGTGATGCAACTCGCGGTGGTCGCAGCTGGCTTCACGCCGGGTGAAGCGGATCAACTCCGGCGCGCAATGGGTGCCTGGCGCAAGAAGGGCGAACTGGAGCGCTATCGTGCCCGCCTGCTGGCCGGCATGGCGGCGCGAGGCTACAGCCCGGTCTTCGCAGAACGCCTGTGCAATCAGATCGAAGGCTTCGGCAGCTACGGATTTCCGGAATCCCATGCCGCCAGCTTCGCGTTGCTGGTGTACTTTTCGGCCTGGCTCAAATGCTTCGAACCGGCCGCCTTCCTGTGCGGCCTGTTGAACAGCCAGCCCATGGGTTTCTATTCACCCTCCCAGTTGATCCAGGACGCCCGTCGCCATGGTGTCGAGGTACGCGGCCCGGATGTCTGTCACAGCAAATGGGATTGCACCCTGGAGCCGAGTACGGCATCCGATCCGGCCGCTGGACAGAGGGGCGAAGCCTCTCCCACGCCATCCCCGGAGAGCGCAGTGATGAATTCCACCCCAGGCGGACCCTCCGCACCGGCTGCCCGGCTGGGACTGCGCATGATCAAGGGACTCTTGCCGACGGCAGCCGAACGCATCGTGACCGCACGTCGCGGCCACCCTTTCGAATCGGTGGACGATCTCGCGGCGCGCGCCGATCTCTCTGCCGTCGACATGAGCAAGCTGGCCAAGGCAGGCGCATTGCTCAGTCTCGCGTCCGACCGGCGTCAGGCCCTGTGGCTGGCGGCGGGCAGCCAGCCCGCGCCAGGCCTGCTGCGATCGGCACCGGTCGATGAGCCCCAGCCGGTGCTGATACCCTCGACCGAGGCCGAAGATTTGTCCAGCGATTATGCGCGGCTCGGCTTTACGCTGGGCCGTCATCCGCTGGCGTTGATCCGCTCCCGCCTGGCCGGACTGCGCTTCATGACGGCACAGGACATTGCTGCCTGCGCCGATCGGCAACTGGCGCGGGCGGCAGGACTGGTCACCTGTAGGCAACGACCGGGCACTGCCAAAGGCACAATGTTCATCACCCTCGAGGATGAAACCGGGCTGGTCAATATCATCGTCCGGCCGGAACTGCTGGAGCGGCAGCGTCGTGAATGGCTCGGTGCGCGTCTGCTCGGCGTATTCGGCCAGATCAGCCGTCACGGCAAGGTCGTGCACCTGCAGGCGGGCCGGGCCGTGGATCATTCCGGAATGCTCGGCGAACTCGACGCCCGCAGTCGGGACTTCCATTGATTTCAGCTACCATCAGGCCCTTCGGGTTTGTTCCCCTTGGCCGATCACCGCACCGATGTTCCCTGTAAGCGATTCCTACGCACTCTTCGACGACAATCTCGCGCAGGGCGAGAGCCTGTTGCTGACCGGCTTGATCGAGACCCTCCGCTATGGTCCGGACGACGACCTTCAGGCGGTCTTCGAACGGATCGAAGCCGCCACACAGGCCGGTCAGTGGGTCGCCATCGCGGCCACCTACGAACTCGGCCAGGCGCTCGAACCACGGCTGGCCGGAGGTAGGGTGCGGAATGGCCCGGCCGCCTGTCTTCTCACCGCCTGGGTCTTCGGCTCGGCCGAACGGCTCGCGCCGGCGCAAGTGGACGAGCGCTTGAACGACACCCTGGCTCAGCTCGAAAGCGGGGACGAGTCGGCGGCGCTGGGCGGCGTTGCCGGACTGGAGATCGATCCCGGGTTCGAACGCTACCACCGGGATGTCACCGAGATTCTCGGCCTGATCACCGAGGGCGACTGCTATCAGGTCAATTACACGGTCGAGATGCGCGGCGACCTGTTCGGCCACCCGCTCACCCTTTACCAGCGCCTGAGAGAACGCCAGCCGGTTCGCTACGGCGTGTTCATCCAGCATCCGGACGGCTGGGTCCTGTCCCGCTCACCCGAACTGTTCGTTCAGCGCCAGGGCGACACCCTGACCTGCAAGCCGATGAAAGGCACCGCCGCGATCGACAGCGACCCGATGGAGTTGCACCGGTCCGAGAAGAACCGGGCCGAGAACCTGATGATCGTCGACCTGATCCGGAACGACCTCGGACGTCTCGCCCCCCCGGGCGGTGTCCGGGTCGCGTCCTTGTTCGAACTCGAGGCCTACCCCAGCCTGTGGCAGATGATCTCGACGGTCACCGCCTCGCCGGTGACTGCCGATCTACTGACGATTGTTCGGGCCTTGTTTCCCTGCGGTTCGATCACCGGCGCTCCCAAGATCCGGGCAATGGAGATCATCGCCCAACTGGAATCGCGCGCCCGCGGCATTTATTGCGGCGCACTGGGCTGGGTCGCACCCGGGGGCGACTTCCGCTTCAACGTGCCGATCCGCACGCTCGAGATCGACCCGCGGCGACGGGTCAGACTGGGAATCGGTAGTGGCATCGTCGCTGATTCCGACCCCACCCAGGAATGGGCCGAAACCTTGTTGAAAGCCCGCTTTCTGACCGGACTCGAACCCGCATTCGGATTGATCGAGACTTTGCGGGGCGAGCCGGATGCGTCCCTGCCCTATCCGCTCCTGGCCCTGCATCTGGCGCGTCTGCAAGCTTCCGCCCGCTACTTCGGCATCGCCATCGATCTCGACGACATCCGCCACCGCCTGCAAGACGCCGCCCGCCGCTTCACCGGAACACATAGGGTACGCCTGTTCGTGAGTCCGGACGGCACCCCTGAGATCATCACCACAACGCTGGACCCGCTCAGTCCATCCAGGCCCAGCATCGTGTTGTCGCCCCAGCGGGTCAGATCGGACGATCCCTTGCTACGACACAAGACCAGCTTCCGCTCGCTTTATGACCTTGAGCTGGCGCGGGTATCTGCACTCGGGCATTTCGACGCCTTGTTCCTGAACGAACGGGACGAGCTCGCCGAGGGCGCGCGCAGCAATCTGTTCCTCGACTTCGGCGACGGCATACTGCACACCCCGGCGCTGAGCTGCGGCGCACTCGACGGCGTGTATCGGCGCAAGCTCATCCAAAGCGGTGAGGCGCAGGAAACCATACTGACGCTGGAGGACCTGGCAAACGCCAGGCGAATTTACGTCGCCAATGCCTTGCGTGGTCTGATCGAGGTGGACCTGGCAGTGGCGTGAATCGGCCTCATGCTGGCCATCATCTTCTATGCTTCCAGTAATCCGGCTTACGCTTGAATGGCGCAACGGCGAGGATGATCAAGGCGTCCGCTGATTCGCACACTGACCAAGCGCACGCCTGACTTGGGAAAACGCTTGACTGGCCGGAATCAATTCAACCGCGCCACGTTCAACCTCATCAATGCGACGGCGAAATTCTTCATCCCATGCGGCCTCCACCTCGACCTCATGAGGGTCAAGGCTGGCCAATAGTTCTTCCGCAAGGCGAGCGCGCTCGTGCGGAGAAAGTGCCTGTGCCTTGGCGATCAGTTCTGCGACGATGTCCGGCATACATTTCTCCAATCCGATAGTCCAATTCGCAGAATTTTGTGGTGAAAACAAACGCTGGGTTCCGGTGCTGACCAAATTTTGTTCTGACCCCCTACTTCCCCTTGCGCCCATCCTTGCGTAGCGGCGGCAGGCTGCCGGTTAGACGACTGACGTCGTCTATGGGCTGACCGGACAGCAACAGAATCCCGGCGCGCAGCAGTTCGGATCGGGATACCTTGCCCCCCGCTTTCTCGATCCGCGCCCTGACTGCTTTCAGTGCCAGCAGATCCTGTCGGGTCATCGAGAAGGTTTCCCGGATTCGTTTTTCCGGCTTCTGAGGGACTGGCACGGCTGCAGGCGACGCTGCCGCACTTGCGACAGGAGGCTGCTCCACTTTCCGCACGGCTCTGGATGTGGCTTTGGGCCTGGCCTTCGGCGCGACCGTTGTTGCGGCTCGCGGTCTGACCTTGGCGGCAGGTTTGTCGGGTGCCATCTCGGAAGCAGCCGCGGTCGCTTGTGCACCACTTTCGGGCAAACGCTTTTCAAGTGCGGCGTCTTCCTTCTTCAATGCAGCCCGCAGCGCAGACTGTGTCCGGCGTGTCGTCGTCATGAGCCTCTCCCGAGCAATTCCATCACCGCGTCGACCAGCCAGTCGACTTCCAGTTGCGAGGCTTCGGCCGCCTTGCCGAGTTCATAGACCGAGGCGCCGATCACCGCGCTTTGTGCATAGGCGTTGCGTTGCGACAGCGATGCGTTCAACACCGGCAGCGTGAACTCGCGCATGACTTCCAGCACATTGCCGGCCAGTGCGGTGCGCTGCACCCGGTTGGGCAGCATTGCCCCCTTGAGCCTGCCCTTGCTGCCCATGCGCTGCAGGATCAGGCGTTCCACCGCGCGGGCCGACCACAGGTCGGGTGGGCTGGGTACGACCGGCACCAGCCCGAGATCAGCCGATTCGAGTGCGGTCAGGGTGTGGGAATGCTCGATGGACGGGGGACAGTCGAGCAGCAAGATGTCCAGCGGCTTGGAGAACGCCTTGAGCGCGGCGGCGATCTCCTTGGCGTCTCCGCCAAAGGCGGCGACCTTGGCCGGAAACGGGTGATCTTCAGGTGCAGAATCGGCCCAGCGCAAGGCGCTTTCCTGAGGATCCAGGTCGGCAACGCCGACCTCGAGTCCGCGCCTGGCCAGCCCCGCCGCGAGTTGCATGGTCACTGTGGTCTTGCCCGCCCCTCCCTTCTGCGACAACAGCGCGACTATCCGGCACTTCTTCATCGTCTCGTCCAATCGTTCTTGTCAGTCGTGTATGGTAACCGCTCGAAGCGAGCCTGCAAGGCGTGCGTCATCGATTCATCGTCGAATCCTCGACCGATGGATCGATGCACAGAATGCCGGGTTATTTCGTTATGAATCCCACGCTGGTTATACTCGTCGCGCATCACACCAGACACCGGAGGAAGTCCCTTTCATGAAACTCGAGACACTTGCCGTACATGGCGGCTATACGCCGGACCCGACCACCAAGGCGGTGGCGGTACCGATCTACCAGACCACGTCCTACGCCTTCGACGACACCCAACATGGCGCGGACCTGTTCGACCTGAAGGTCCAGGGCAACATCTACACCCGGATCATGAATCCGACCCAGGACGTACTGGAAAAACGGGTGGCGGCAATGGAAGGCGGTATCGCGGCGCTGGCGATGGCCTCCGGGATGGCGGCGATTACCGCGGCGATCCAGACGATCGCAGAAGCGGGTGACAACATCGTGACCTCCAGCACGCTTTATGGTGGCACCTACAACCTGTTCGCCCACACCCTGCCGCAATACGGGGTCGAAGTGCGCTTTGCCGACTATCGCGATCCCGACGCCTTCGACAAGTTGATCGACGACCGGACCAAGGCGATCTTCTGCGAGTCGGTCGGCAACCCGCTCGGCAACGTCACCGATTTCGAGAAGCTCGCGGCGGTCGCGCACCGTCATGGCGTGCCGCTGATCGTGGACAACACCGTGCCCTCTCCCTACCTGTGCCGTCCCTTCGAGCACGGCGCCGACATCGTCGTGCACGCGCTGACCAAGTACCTGGGCGGCCATGGCAATTCGATAGGCGGCGTGATCGTGGATTCCGGCAAGTTCCCATGGGCCGAGCACAAGGCACGGTTCAAGCGCCTGAACGAACCCGACGTGTCCTATCACGGCGTGGTCTATACCGAGGCACTCGGACCGGCGGCCTACATCGGCCGGGCGCGGGTCGTGCCGCTGCGCAACATGGGTGCGGCGATCTCGCCATTCAACGCCTTTCTGATCCTGCAGGGCATCGAGACCCTCGCCCTGCGCATGGACCGGATCTGCGACAACAGCGTCAAGATCGCCGAATACCTGCGCGACCATGACAAGGTCGGCTGGGTGAACTACGCCGGCCTCGAGGACCACAAGGACCACGCGCTGGTGCAGAAATACATGAATGGCCGCGCCTCGGGCATTCTGAACTTCGGCGTCAAGGGCGGCATCGAGGGCGGCGCCCGTTTCCAGGACGCGCTCAAGCTGGTGACCCGCCTGGTCAATATCGGTGACTGCAAGACGCTGGCCTGCCACCCGGCCTCGACCACGCACCGCCAGTTGTCACCGGAAGAAATGGTCAAGGCCGGTGTGACCGAAGACATGATTCGCCTGTCGGTCGGGATCGAGCATGTCGACGATCTGATCGCCGACCTGGATCAGGCGCTGGCCGCGGTCTGATCGATGAAGCGGGCCAGCCGGACATCGAGTTCGGTCAGCCCGCCGGCATCATGGGTCGACAATGTGATCTCGACCCGGTTATAGACGTTGAACCACTCAGGATGATGGTCGAGTTTCTCGGCCATCATCGCGACCCGGCTCATGAAACCGAAGGCCTGGTTGAAATCATTGAAGCGCAGGCCGCGCATGATCGCATCCCTGCCCTCCACCACCTGCCACTCGCTCAGCGTCGCCAAGGCCTCGGCCCGCGCTACATCTGTCAATCGATCGACCATGCGTCTCTCCTCAACTCGTGAATGGCTGGTATGACAAGCGATGTGCCGTGGCGGTTCGGCGCACACCCACTTTATCCGCACCGCCCTCGATGTAGATGCGATGGAAACGCGGGAGAGGCTGCATGATCGGTTCGGACTTTCCACGCTTGCCGAATACGCTTGCCACGCCGCGCGAGCGGATGACCTCGAAAGCGCCCCGGAAGATTGCGGCCCGCTCCCCGAATGCGTAAGCTCGCGGGCTCGATCAGGGGAGCCAGAATCGGTGTCAGCCGAACACTACGACGTAATCATCATCGGCGCCGGTGCAGCCGGCATGATGTGTGCTGCCCAAGCCGGCTTTCGGGGGCGGCGGGTGCTGTTGGTGGACCATGCAACCAAGCTCGCCGAGAAGATACGGATATCGGGCGGCGGGCGGTGCAACTTCACCAATCGCAAGGTCGGCCCGGAGCACTTCCTGTGTCGTAATCCGCATTTCGTCCGCTCGGCCCTGTCACGCTATACGGCTGCTCACTTCATCGAACTGGTCGAGCGGCACGGCATCGCCTATCACGAGCGCGATCACGGGCAACTCTTTTGCGACGATTCGGCGCAGCAGATCATTGCAATGCTGAGATCCGAGTGCGACATGGCCGGGGTCGAGTGGGCGATGCCGGCCAGCGTCGATTCGATCATCCGCCAGGATGATGAGCGGGTCAGGTTCCTTATCGACAGCAGCCGCGGCCGACTGAGTTGTGAAAGCCTCGTGATCGCGACCGGTGGCCTCTCCATCCCCAAGATCGGTGCGACGCCGTTCGGCTACCGGATCGCCGAACAGTTCGGCCAGGGGATCGTCCCGCCCCGCCCGGCACTGGTGCCGCTGACCCTGCCACCCGAGACGCTGCAACGCCTGCAGTCCTTGTCCGGGGCCTCGCTGGAAGTCGAGGCGCGCTGCAACGGCGCTCGTTTTCGAGAGGCCATGCTGATTACCCACCGGGGCCTGTCCGGCCCGGTCATCCTGCAAGTCAGCAGCTACTGGCAAGCCCAGGCCTACGAGACGCGCGACTGGGAGCCGGTCAGCATCGCCTTGCTGCCCGACATCGATATCGAGGCCTGGTTGAGCGCCTACGCAAGTGAGCGCAGCCTGGTGGCGAACCTGTTGTCCGAGTATCTGCCGCGCCGCTTTGCCCACGCCTGGTGCGCGCTGCATGGTTTCGAGGCACCGTTGCGGCAATTGGGACATAGCGACCGGAACAGGCTCGCGCAGGCACTGACCGACTGGCGCATCACGCCGTCGGGCACCCAGGGCTATGCGAAGGCCGAAGTGACGCTGGGTGGGGTCGATACCCGCGGATTGTCCTCGAAAACCATGGAGGCGACCGCATGCAAGGGGCTCTTCTTCATCGGTGAAGTCATGGACGTGACCGGTCACCTGGGTGGCTACAATTTCCAATGGGCCTGGGCCTCGGGTCATGCGGCTGGCGGATTCGTGTGAGCCGGGAGGCGAGCATAACCATTCAAACGGCGTGGGCATTGGGTCGCATTCTGCATTATGATTGGATCGACATGTCATCGGTTGCAACGACCAATCGAGGTCGATCGCGAGCGTTGGCGCCCTTTTCTTCAAACCCGAAAGTGGTGATGCCTCACTATGAGCGATACGAGCACCAAGCGAGCCCCCTTTGTGATCGAGTGGCGGGAAGGATTCAGAATCAATGTCCCGCAGGTCGATAACGAGCACCGGCACCTGTTCGAACTGGTCAAGCAACTCGACCTCGGTACCGTCGATGAAACCATAGAAGAACTGCTGACCTATGTGGTCACGCATTTCACTAATGAACAGAAGCTGATGGAAGACAGTGGCTACCCTGCCTTCGAAGAACATCTAAAGCTGCATGAACAGTTCGGCTCGACCGTGGCCGAATTCCTGGGCAGCAGCGATGACTGGACTGAGGAGCGGGTTCAGGAGTTGCGACGGTTTCTAAACAAGTGGCTGATCGGCCACATCATGACTCACGACCTGCGCTTCGGAAACTGGTACCGGGAGCACTACAAGGCCGATCCGCCGGAGGTCACGGCCAGTCAAGGCAGAAAGGTCGGCTGGTTCGATCGCCTCCTCGGCAGGGGGTGATCCGGATCACCCCCTCGCATCACTTCGGCCGCCCCGTTCGCCCGATCACCAGGGGCAGGAAGCTCAGCATCTGGAGCACGATCAATCCAGCAAAGGCGGCTTGCAATGAGGCCGGCACCGACCAGCCGCCCCCCTGAAGCACATCCAGTGCGACCCCCAGGCCCCACTGAACCAGGAAGGCGCCGAGAAAAGCCATCAGGTTGATCGCGGTACTGACCCGGCCGAAGGCCTCCTTGGGAAAATGCGCCGCGGTCGCCAGATAGGCCTGCGAATTCACCGCCGACATCACCCCGAGCAGGAACCACAGCAGGAACACCGGGCCAATACCGAACAGGATGCCGATCTGCACCAGCAACATCAGCGCGAATCCGATCTGCATCATGTGTAGCGGCAACACCCCGCGCCGGTTCAGGCGGGTACCGAGCACACCGATCGACAGTTGCCCGACCAGCATGCCGATGTTCAGAATCATCAGATAGCTGGCCGCCGTGGTCAGTGACATCTGGTTGATATTCATCAGCCACGGCACCGCCCACAGGCTCTGCATCGCCATGAAACCGCCAGTGAAGAACATCGCCGAGCCGGCAAAGCGCAGGAAAGAAAAGGAGACAAAGATATGCCCAACCGATCGGAAGGCCTGGGCGATCGATTCGTTCGAGGTGTGGGGGGCATCGCCGGGAAGCGAAAAGAAGATCAAGGCCGCGATCGCGAACGCCAGCCCTGCGATCACCCAGAAGACCCCACGCCAGCCCAGGAAAGGCAGCATCGCCTCGACCGGTGCGCTGGCAGTGAGCGCACCCATCGCACCGGCTGCCATGATGAAGCCGACCATCGAGCTCTGGCGCTCGGGTGGATACCACATCGCGAAACCCTTCAGGCCGGCCATCAGGCAGGCCGAGACGCCCAGACCGATCAGACCGCGCGCCAGCCCGAGCTGTCCGAGCGAATCTCCGAGTGCGAAGGCAATCGCGCCGATGCCGGCCAGAATCATCAGAAAGCCCTCTACCCGCTTCGGCCCATAGCGGTCCAGCGCGATCCCCAGCGGGATTTGCGCCATGCCGAAGGTCAGGAAGTAGGCGCTGGTGAGCAAACCGAGATCCGCAGCGGACAAGGCCAGATCCCGCGTGAGATCAGGCGAGATCACCGCATTGACGGTACGGAGCAGATAGGAAAGGTAATACCCGAGCGCGAAAGGCAGAAAGATGGTGACCCAGGCGTTCGGGCGCAGACCGTGCGACATTGCTTGGCCTCAGAAATGAGCAAGGCGCGATTCTAACGCGTTCCGGCACCGTTTCGGTGCGCTCGCCCTGCCCGCCCTGTTGATGGACATCAAGGCGTGACAAGGCCTCATTCGCAAGAATCGGATCAACCAGAAGGGAGAGATCATGATGACCGACATCACCAGGCTGATGACACATGATCATCGCGAGTGCGATGACTTGTTCGCCAGCGCAGAGAACGCGGCGGCTCGCGGTGAATGGGACAAGGCCGGGCATGCCTTGAACGCATTTGCCCATGCCCTGGAAACGCATTTCTCCGCCGAAGAGGAGATCCTGTTCCCGCGCTTCGAGGCAGTCACCGGCATGACCGAGGGACCGACCCGGATGATGAAGGCGGACCACCGCAACATGCGCGAGCAACTCGACTTGTTGCGGGACGCGATTGCGCAAAAGGATTCGAGCGCGTATGAAGGCGAGAGCGAAACCTTGCTGATCATGATGCAACAGCACAACATGAAGGAGGAGAACATTCTCTATCCGATGTGTGACCAGCAACTCGCGCCGGAGCGGACCGACCTTGCGGACAAACTGTCCGGCCATCTCGATGGAGCATCAAAGTGAGCGATATCGTCGTCGATGCGCGCGGCCTCGAGCCGCCGCAGCCGTTCGAAATGGTGATGGAGGCGCTGGCCGATCTCGGTCCGGGCGGCCGATTCACGGTGTTGATCGACCGCATGCCCTGGCCCTTGTTCAGGATTCTCGATCGTGACGGTTACAAGTACGAGCACACGATTCGCGATGACGGCGTGGTGGTGATCGGTATTACCGCTCCATGAAACCGACCGGCAGTGTCCTTGGCTACGATTCGGCACCGCCGATTTCCGCGCCGCTGCGCTTCTTCCTGAGTGCGCCACTGTTCGGCATCGTGGCAGGCGTGCTGCTGGTATTTGCGCCGTCCTTGCTCGAATCGAGATGGACACCGGGGGCTTTGTCGATCACCCATCTGCTGACGGTCGGCTTCATGCTGATGGTGATGGTCGGGGCCTTGTTCCAGGTGCTGCCGGTGGTCTGCGGCGCCGCGATCCCGGCGGTCAGGCTGACCGCGACCGTGGTCCATGTCCTGATCGTTGGCGGCGCGCTTGCCCTTGCCGGCGGCCTGCTGCTGATGAAACCGGCTGTGCTGATGACCGCGGCGACCTTGCTCGGCACCGGATTCGCGGCATTCCTGTTCGCAGCGATGATCGCGTTGCTCCATGCGCCCGCGGCCAGAGGCAGTCAGCGTGATCTGCGCCTGGCGTTGATCGGACTGGGTGTCGCGGTCATGCTGGGTCTTGCCTTGTCGCTAACCCTGGCTAAGGGACTCGCGCTGCCCTTGCTGACGATGCTCGAACTCCATGTCGGCTGGGCCCTGCTCGGCGGCACCGGGATACTGCTCGCAGCGACCAGCTGGATCGTGGTGCCGATGTTCCAGATCACCCCGCCCTACCCCGCCACGCTGACACGGTACTGGGCCAGCCTGTGCATCCTCGCGCTGACGATCTGGTCGGTCGCCACCGTATTCGACTGGAGCGCTGCCAAAACGGCGCTCTCATGGTCGCTGGTCGGATTCGCCGCGATCTTTCTGATCGCGACCCTGACACTGATGCGACAAACCCGGCGCAACGTGCCTGACGCGAGTTTCAGGTCGTTCAGACTCGGGATCTGGAGCCTGCTCGGCGGACTGGCCTGCTTGCTGGCCACCGGATTCAGTGATCACCCCAGCCTGCCGGTGCTGACCGGGGTGCTGGTGATGTATGGCGGATTCGTCAGCATCATTCAGGGGATGCTTTACAAGATCGTGCCCTTTCTCGCCTGGTTGAACCTGACCCAGTCCGGGATCAAGGCGCCCAACGTGAAGCAACTACAGCCCGAAGCCGAAGCGCGACGCCAGCTCATGGTGCATGGACTGGCGTTGGCTGTGCTGATCGTGGCGGTGGCACTTGGCAACCTGGGCATGGTTCGAATTGCCGGGCTGCTGGTCATGCTCGAGTTCGCCTGGTTGGCCAGTAACATGCTGGGGGTCATCAGGGCGTATCGCCGCGCCCGCACCGGAACGACCACGACACTCGGACCCGGTCAGACGGCCTGAGCGCCGGGCTGGGCTCGACCGAGTCGCTGACAGGGTCAGCAGTTGATGGCAGCCAGCAATCAGGCCGGGATGCCGGTCAGACGAAAGCTCTGCAAACTGCTCTGATCGAGGATGATCACGTGACGGCCGCTGATAGCAATCAGCCCGAGATCGCTCAATTGCTGGAAAGCACGCGAGAGCGAGGACGGATTCACGTTCAGATAGGAGGCGATGACTTGCTTCGATGCGGGTAGCATTGCCTCGACCACCCCCTCGTCCATGGCCTGGGCGTGTTCCAGCAGATGGTCGATGATGCGCTCCATCGCGGTGTGAAGGGTCAGCGCCTCGATGTCGGCGGCGAATCGCGCGGAGCGTCGCGCAAGCTGTGTCGCCACAGCCGATGAGAACGCCATGTTGGCGGCCTGCATCTCACCGACCCGCTGCGCCGGAATGCACAGCAGCACCGACGGGGTCAGGCTGACCGCACTGCCGATCGCCTCGCAGCGACCGAAAAGCTCGATGTCTCCGAACACCTGGGAAGGTTCGAATATCTCCAGAACCTTTTCACCCCTGGTCTCGTTCGCGACGGTCAGACTCATCTTGCCACTGACCACCATGTACAAGCCTTCGGGTCGATCGCCTTGGCGGTAAAGGGTCTGATCCTTGGCAAGCCGGATCAGGCGGGCACACCCTTCCAGTGCGGCCAGTTCGGCGCGGGTCAAACCCTGGAACATCGGGTGAATGGCGAGCACCGTCCCTTCGGCGGATTCGGCCTCCCTAGACGGCTCATCGGCCACAGCCACCCGGGCCAGCCCGGCGCCGGCCGGCAAGCCGAAGCGGGACAGATCCGGGAAGGCCAGCAAGATCACCATCCGGCCGTGCAGCACCAGATGCGTGATCCGCACCAGTGTCGTCACCGTCTCGCCGGATGCGGCGACGCACTCCAACACCCCTTCGAAACTGCCTCGCATCAGCACCTGGCTCATCACGACCGGCAAGCGTTGCAACTGACTGACGCTGAACAAAGCGGCGCACGACCGGTTCGATAATCCATCGGGCGTCGCGCCGAACAAACGCGCGGCCGCCTCGCTCGCATGCAGGACCCGCCCTGGCAACAGCGAGGCGTCGAGATCGATCACCAGGGCCGCGCCGGCGCCATGCTCGATCAATGCCTGTACATCATCCTCGCTGGCATGCAGCGCATCCCGCTCGCGGGCGACGGTCCGCTCAAAACCGATCGGACGGGTGGAAACCGCCGCGGGGGATGTCGCATCCCGCTGGCGTCGCTGCATCGCCGCGGCGTTCTGCTGTGCATTTTTCAGTTTGCGGGCAAGTCCCTGGTCTTCGCCCTGTATGTGATGAAGCAGCCAGTCCCCGAGAAAAGCCACGATCCGACGGCCATCGGGAAGTGCATTGCCGGCGAGTTGCTCCAGCATCGCATCGACACGGGCCAGGAACCGGTCGTGGTTGTCGTGATGGTCGTGGACATAGCTCGGCGACAAGCCGCATAAGGCCATCAAGGCCTCTTCAGTGCCGAAGTGGACCTCGGCATATTCCTTCAGATAGCCGAGCAAGGCCCTGACCTCGCTGGCGCTGAGGGACTTCCGGCCCTGCAGCTTCCGCATGGCGGCGTTGATCATGTCGACCAAGCCATGGTGCTGCTGATCGATGACGTCTATGCCGGTCAGCAAGGATTCGTTCCAGCAGATTTCTCCTGATACCGATTGATTCTCCGACACTTTTCCCTCTTGGCAATGATCCGGCACGGCCCCAAGGCCGATCAAAATGATGTGAAATACTCAAGTTCTAATCTAGGCTGTCGTTAGGGCTGCCAAGCGCTTTTGCTATTAGACCAATTTAAACTCGACGAATCGAGACGGGTGGAGACCCCCATGAACACGCTAGACAATCTCAGCATGAAGGCCAAACTGTTCCTGCTCTCGGGGCTGACCGGCCTGATCCTGGCCGCGGCCCTCGCATTCGCGCTGTTGAATCTAAAACAGATAGATGATCAGATCACGCGACTGGACGAAGTCAACGTGCCAAGTATCACTCAGGTGGCTGAAATCAGCCAACTACGGCTGCGCTACCGGGTGCGCAGCCTCGAGTACCTGCTCGCCGCTTCCCGCGAGCAGAGAGACCGTATCGGTCAATCGTTGGAGCAACTCGACGGCTTGCTGATACAGGCGATCGAGGCCTACCGTCCGTTGATCAAGAGCGACCGCAACGCGCAGCTGCATCAGGCGGTCGTGACCGCGGGGCGCGCTTATGCGGAAGTGGTCGAGCAGGCCCGGGTGGAGAGTCGGGCAGGCAACGCCGATGCGGTGAACCGGCTGGTCGAGACGGTCTGGGTCGAACGCGCCAATGCCATGCGCGACGCCACCGATGCCTTGATCGCCTATGACCGTACCCAAATCCTGGATGAAACAGCACACACCGCAGCCAATGTGGCAGAGGCCTTCTTCTACGGCATCATAGTGGCCGTGATCGGCATCCTGGTTGCGATCATCCTGACAGTCGTGATCGCGAGCCGGATCGGAGGGCGTCTCGCGGACACCGTCGCGGCGGTCAAGGCCATCGCCGACGGCAACCTGAACGCCCAACTTCCGGCCCGGTCCCGGGATGAACTCGGCACCCTGATCGCAGCGGTCGGGGACATGCAAACCGCATTGCACAAGACGATTTCGCAGACGCGCCACAGCGCCGATCAGGTCGCGACTTCGGCACGCGACCTGAAGGAGAGCGCCGGCCAGGTCAATGAAAGCGCATGCGTGCAAAGTGGCGCGGCGTCCGCGATCGCGGCCAACGTCGAAGAGCTGACCGTCTCGATTACCCATGTGTCGGACCGCAGCAGCGATGCAGCCCGATTTGCCGCGGACTCGGACAAGGAAGCACGCGAGGGTCAGGTCACGGTGGACAAGCTCGTGCGGGGCATTGGCGAGATGAGCGTCGTGGTCAGCGAGGCCGCGCGTCAGATCTCCAGTCTGGAAGCGCAGTCCGAACAGATCTCCCGTATCGTGTCGGTGATCCGCGAGATCGCGGAACAGACCAACCTCCTGGCACTGAACGCGGCGATCGAGGCGGCCCGCGCGGGCGAGTCAGGACGTGGATTTGCGGTCGTCGCCGACGAGGTACGCAAGCTGTCCGAGCGGACCGCGCAGTCGACCGAAGAGATCGCCAGGATGGTGGCCAGCGTCCAGTCCTCGACCGCCGAGGCGGTCGCAGGGATAGAGAAAGGCGTCGGCGCGGTCGACGAAAATCGCATCCTGACCGAACATACCGGCGAGACCTTCGCACGCCTGCAGGACCATGCGCGCAAGGTCTCCGAGATCGTGTCGGAGCTCGACATCGCGCTTCGCGAACAGGCGAGCGCATCATCGGAAGTCGCGCGTCGGGTCGAAGAAATCGCGGTCCACTCCGAACAAACCAGTTCGGCGACTGCCCAGTCGGTCGCCTCGGCCAACGCACTCGATTCAGTCGCGGCCGAGTTACTGGAAGGCGTGCGGCGGTTCCGTCTGTAAGCTTGGTCCGCATCGATGGAAGCCGGATTCTGCCTGTTCGACACCCCGCTCGGTCGCTGTGGTCTGATCTGGCATGGCGACGAGGTGCTCGGCTTGCAGCTACCGGAAGAGACCGAACCGGACACGATCGCGCGTATTCGTCGCGATTATCCCGGATGCCGCGAAGCCGAGCCGCCTGTGTTCGCCCGTGCGGCGATCGCCGCAGTCGACCGGATGCTGAGCGGCGGGACCGACAGTCTGGCTTCGATCCCGCTTGCGCTCGAGCGGCATCCACCCTTTCATCGGCGGGTCTATCGGATCGCCCAGTCGATCCCGCCCGGTCACACCCTGACTTACGGCGAAGTCGCCACACGCCTGGACTCACCCGGCGCGGCCCGTGCGGTCGGGCAGGCACTGGGACGCAATCCGTTCGCGATCATCGTCCCCTGCCACCGGGTCGTCGGCGCCGGCCGCAATATCGGTGGTTTCTCCGCCCATGGTGGCACGACCACGAAACTGCGGCTGCTGGCGCTGGAACGTGGTTACGACTTCGATCCGGCGAGGGCATGTGCACATCTTCGCCGGGCGGATCCGGTTCTGAAACGTTTGATCGGACGCGCCGGCGAGTTCACGCTGCGCATCGAGCGTAGCCCGGATACGTTCGGCATCCTGGCCAAGTCACTGGTCTCCCAGCAACTCTCGGGCAAAGCCGCTGCGGTAATCTTTGGTCGGCTCACCGCGCAATGCGGTACCGGCGATGGGTGGCCCTCCGCGCCCGAAGTGGTCGCCGCAAGCGATGAGACGCTGCGAGGGGTGGGACTGTCAGGGGCCAAGGTTGTCGCGATCCGGCAACTGGCCGAGAAGGCTTGCAGTGGCGAGTTGCCGACCCTCGCCGCCTTGCGCGAACTCGACGACGAGGCGGTCATCGCCCGGCTCAGCGCCTTGCGTGGCATCGGGCGGTGGACCGCCGAGATGTTCCTGATGTTCAGTCTGGGCAGACCCGACGTCATGCCGGTTGACGACCTCGGTGTGCGCAAGGGTTTTCAGCGACTCTACCAACTGGAGGACCTACCTGAGCGCAAGGTCCTCGCGCACCGGGCAGAACGCTGGCGGCCATACCGCAGCATCGCCACCTGGTATCTTTGGCGCGCCACCGAACTCGAGACGCTGGACTGAGCATGGCGGCCCCGCGCCTGTGCGCATGGCAGGCCGTAGCTACGGCATCAGGTGACCGCCGCCCGGGCATGGAACTCGGGCCGGTCCCAGGCGCCGCTCTCGAGCAGCTCCGACAGGATCTCGACCGCATCCCAGACCTCGCGGTAGCTTGTGTAGAGCGGCGTGAAGCCGAAGCGGACGATGTCCGGCGCGCGAAAGTCGCCTATCACCCCGCGCGCGATCAAGGCCTGCATCAGCGCATAACCCTGCGCATGGTGAAAGCTCACCTGCGAACCCCGGATCGCCGGATCGCGCGGGCTGGCGAGTGTCAATTGCGGGCAGCACGCCTCGACCCGCTCGATGAAAAGTCCGGTCAAGGCGAGCGATTTGTCGCGAATCGTCTCCATGTCCGCCTCCAGCAGGAGGTCGACCGCGCACTCGAGCGCGGTCGTCGCCAGCACCGACGGGGTGCCGCACAGATAGCGCGAAATCCCGCCAGCAGGGGTGTACTCGGCCTCGAACGCGAACGGTGCGGCATGCCCCATCCAGCCCGACAGCGGCTGGACGACGGACTGCTGATGACGCGCGGCGACCCAGACGAAGGCCGGTGCGCCGGGCCCGCCATTGAGATACTTGTAACCGCAACCGACCGCGAAGTCGGCCTCGGCTGCGTTCAGATCGACTGGAAGCGCCCCTGCCGAATGGGCGAGGTCCCAGATCACGACTGCGCCGGCCGCATGGGCGGCAGCGGTCAGCCGCGCCATGTCATGAATGCGTCCGGTCCGGTAATTGACATGGGTGAGCATCAGCACCGCGGTTTCGCCATCGAGCGCCGCGACCACCGCGTCCGCATCCGGATCGTCCGGCAACATGACCACTTCGTGGCCCTGGCCGAGAAAGGCGGCCAGCCCCTGCGCCATATAGAGGTCGGTCGGAAAGTTGTCACGTTGCGAGACGATCCGCCTGCGCCCGGGGCGCAGACCAAGGGCGACTGCGAGCACCTTGAAGAGGTTGACCGAGGTCGAGTCGGCGACCACGGTCTCGCCCGGATGAGCGCCGATCAGACGACCGATCTTGTCTCCGACACGGGTCGGCAGGCCGATCCAGTCGGCGCTGTTCCAGCTTCGGATGAGGTCCTCGCCCCACTCCTGCTCGACCGCCCGACTCAGCCTTGCGGCCACTGCGACCGGGCGCGCACCGAGGGAGTTGCCATCGAGATAGATCACGCCTTGGGGTAGCGCGAAGCGCGACCTGAAGGCGGCCAGCGGGTCATTCGCATCGCGTGCGAGACAGTCGTTTCGGGTCATCGTCATGATCCGGGGCTCTCCAGGGGTCGCAGCACGGCCCGGACGGGTGAGGCATCCAGCCCGGCAAGTTTGAGTGGCAGGGCGATCAGTTCGTAATCGCCTTCGGGTACAAGGTCGAGAACCAGACCTTCGAGAATCACCATGCGGTGGCGGCACACCGCCAGGTGCGCGTCCATGGTCTTAGAACTTTCCGGATCCAGCGAGGGCGTATCCAGTCCGACCAGCCGCACGCCACAGCTGGCGAGCAGATCGATCGTGTCCGGGGCGATCGCACAGAAATCCCTGTCCCAGCGATCGACCGGGGCCGCGGCGTAGGTACGGAACAACACCCGTGGCGGACAGCACCCGAGCCGCGATACGACCTGGTCGGGCATGATCACGCCGCGCGCCCCGACCACATGAATGACCCGGCACGGCCCGACATAGGTCTCGAGCGCGACCTGATCGATGGTCTCGCCCTCCGGGTCGAAATGAAACGGCGCATCCACATGCGCACCGGTGTGGGTAGAGAAGCCGACCTTGGAAACATTGACCGGACAGCCCGGTTCAATCGTCCAGGTGCGTTCGAATTCCACCGGCGCGTCACCGGGCCAGACCGGCAAGGCAGGATGAATGGCCGGACTGATGTCGATCAGCCCATTTTGCCGCTCAGCCATGTTCGATCGACAGCCTGTCGACAATGACACACGGCCCGGACCCTCTCGACCCCGCCCGATAAGGCTTGCCATCCCTCAATCCCTGACCGCGCCTAGCACGTGAGCCCACCTGGTTCTCCAGACTGTGTGAGTCGAATCGAACACCTATTCTTCTCACATTGTGACAGTCCTGCTCGTTTCACTTCAAGACGAACGGTTCCATTTCCTTTACTACGTGGCCGCGCCCGCCATCGGCGGCCGACGAGGCCGATGGTACGAATCGATCCTGCGCAACACCGCGGCTTGTGGCCTCAAAGTTGAGATCTCAAAAATCGACCTGGATAAAGTGTCCGTACGATACTAAAGTTGCAGGATGGCGGCATATAAGAACGACTACACGGAATGCGTGAATCATGAGCATCCTGCACCCCGATCAGGCCGAATCCGAAACTCGAGTCATCGTAGATCATGAGACCCGTGCAACCGCGGATGACCATGAAGCCTTGCGCTTGTGGCTGCGCATACTCGCCTGCACCAACATCGTCGAATCGGGATTGCGCACCCGGCTCAGGCAGGGATTCGACTGCACCCTCCCCCGTTTCGATCTGATGGCCCAGTTGGACAGACACCCCAAGGGCCTCAAGATGCGTGAACTGTCCAAACGGCTGATGGTGACCGGAGGCAATGTCACCGGCCTCACCGACAAGCTGGTCGAGGAAGGCCTGGTCGAGCGTCGCGAGGATCCGCGCGACCGACGCGTCTACACTGTCTTGCTGACCGCCGCCGGCAAGCGGCATTTCAAGAAGATGGCCGCTTTACATGAAAAATGGGTGGTCGAGTTGTTTGCCGGGATCGATCACGACGAGAAGTTGCAACTGTTCGAACTGCTCGGCAAACTCAAGTCGCATCTGATCAAGGTCTAAAAAAATCCCCGCGTGAGGCGGGGATTTTTCCTGGCGCTCATTTCGATTACACCACGCCTTGGGCGAGCATCGCGTCAGCCACCTTCACGAAGCCTGCGACGTTCGCGCCGTCTGAATAGCTGACCGTGCCATCCGCACGGGTGCCATACTGCAGGCACATGCGGTGGATGCCCTGCATGATTTCGAGCAGACGGGCATCGACCTCTTCCCGGGTCCAGGACATGCGCATCGCATTCTGACTCATCTCCAGGCCGGAGGTGGCGACGCCGCCGGCATTGCTGGCCTTGCCCGGCGCGTAGAGCACACCATTGCTCTCGAACACCTTCACCGCTTCTGCGTTGCAGGGCATGTTCGCGCCCTCGGCGACGCAACTGACACCGTTCTTGACCAGCATACGGGCATCGTTGCCATCGAGCTCGTTCTGGGTCGCACACGGCAGGGCGATGTCGACCGGTACATGCCAAGGACTCTTGCCGGGCTGAAAAGTGAGGCCGAGGCGCTCGGCATACTCGCCGACCCGACCGTAATGCACGTTCTTCACATCCATCAACACGGCAAGCTTTTCGACCGTGAAGCCTTCCTCGTCGATCACCGTGCCGCTCGAGTCCGAGCAGGTCACGACCTTGGCGCCAAGCTCCATCGCCTTCTCGATCGCATACTGGGCGACGTTGCCGGACCCGGAGACGGCAACCCGCATGCCATTCATCGAACGTCCTGCATGGCGCAGCATTTCTTCGGCGAAATAGACCGTGCCGTAACCAGTCGCTTCCGGGCGAATCAATGAACCACCAAAACTCAGACCCTTGCCGGTGAACACGCAACTCGACTTGTTCGACAGTTTCTTCATCATGCCGGCCATGAACCCGACCTCACGCCCGCCGACCCCGATGTCGCCAGCCGGCACGTCGGTATCGGACCCGATGTGGCGATACAGTTCGGTGATGAAGGACTGGCAGAAGCGCATCACTTCGCGCGGGCTCTTGCCCTTGGGGTCGAAATCGGAACCCCCCTTGCCACCGCCCATCGGAAGCGTCGTCAGCGCATTCTTGAAGGTCTGCTCAAAGGCCAGGAACTTGAGTACCGACTGATTGACCGAGGGGTGGAAGCGCAGCCCGCCCTTGTAGGGACCGATCGCCGAACTGTGCTGGATACGGAAGCCGCGGTTGACATGGACTTCGCCCGCATCGTCCATCCACGACACCCGGAACTGGATGATCCGCTCCGGTTCGACCAATCTGTCCAGCAAGCCATGCTCGGCATAACGCGGGTGTTCCGAGATGAAGGGCCAGAGGCTCTCCATGACCTCGGCCACGGCCTGAATGAACTCGGGCTGACCGGGGTTTCGCTCTTCTACATAGGCGAGAAAATCTTCTAGAGACTGATAGCGCATGGTGTTGGACGTCCTTCGGAAAACGATCGGAAATATCACCGCAACTCGCGGCGAACCTCTGATTTTCCCGGATTTCCCCCTCTTTTGCACTATCGCAGTGCAAAGAATGCCTTTGTTTGGTGCAATAAAGGCTGATGAGCCGAAAATCACTCGATTATTCGGCATTTCGCCCAATTTCGGTGCAGCGCCGGCCTGGCCGGTGGGTGCCGGATGCCCGAACACAAGGCCCGCGACCAGATCTTGGAAGTGATACACGATTCCTCGGCGCGATCGAGCCTCATCGAGGCCCGACGCCGTCACGGAAGCCGACGGCTCGATGTCCGACCAACCAATGCATGCGACGCTCAGCCGGTGTGACTCAATCCGGCCTATTGGCGACGAACTCCACCGATCCGAGTTCCACTCCGCCACTCGAAGTCCGCAGGCGAAAGTGCATCGTGTCGCCGGCGAACTCGCCGCCATACTCGTGCACGAGTTCCCGTTGCCGGTTACCGATTCTATCCCGACTGCGTGTGACGAAGCTGACCCGGGTACCGTCCAGCACCGCCTGCTCGATAGCCAGGCGCGTACCGAGATAACTGGCGAAACCGGACAGGGTTGCCCCGGTCAGTCTCAGTTCAAAACGTTCGGTGTAGGCATTGCCGGGCCCATATTCCACCTCGGCGACCCACTCCCCCAGCAGGGAAGCGCTTTCCGGCTCCCAGGAGCGGGTCAGCAGCAAAAAGGCCCCGAGCAACAACAACAGCACCGAAGTCGCGATCGAGATCTTGAACGGAACGGACAACTCGGTCTTTACGTCGGATACCGCAACCGGCAGTTTGGATTCTTCATCCGGCATGTCGAAACGCGCTCCTTGAAACAGTTTAGAAATGATCGATTGGAGGTTCGCCACAATGTTCCAGGATCGCCGCTCGCGACCGGTCACGCAAGGCGACAATCTCGCGCCAGTCACTGCCTTGCGCGAAAACGGTATCACCGACGGTCACCACTATCGACCCGGCACGTGGCCACCAGCTTCCATCACGCAACACGTCCCGGGTGCCGGCAAGACTGACTGGAACGACCGGCACACCGGCATCGACCGCAACCCTGAACGCACCGAGGCGAAACGGGCGCAGACCGGGCTGAGCGGTGAAGGTCCCTTCGGCGAAGAACAGCAACGGCGGCCCGCCTCGTGCGAGCGCAGTCAGTTTCTCCACATCTTCGACACCCTTGCTCGACTCGAATCGTTCGACGAACTGCGCCTCCATTCGCGAGAACAGGCGGTGCAGGATCGGGCTGCGCGCGAACTCGCCCTTGGCGACAAAACGAACCGGGTGAGCAAACGCGGCGGCGAGCACGAAGCCGTCTATATAACTTGCGTGGTTGGCGACAACGATACAGGGCTTTTGCAGTACCCGTGTATCGCCCTTCACGTCCAGCCTGCAGCCCGCCAGCTTCACGAAGGCCCGTGCGAGTTTGTGACACAGAGTCCATCGTCCGCTCAGGGTCGGCATCGTCAGGATCGCGATCACCGCCGGCATCAACAGCAATGCGAACCACGACCAGGTCCACAAACCATAAACCCGATGGAGCACGGCGCTCGCCGCCTTGCCCAGATGTCCCGCGAAACCGTCACGATACAGCCGCCAGGCCTGCCGGAACGTGGAATCCGGTTGTACTTCCAGGCTACCCGCGAGATAGGCATCGCGAATGGCTGCGCGCCGTATCTTGCCGCTGGAGGTTTTCAGCACCGCATTCGGCACGGTCAGGACGATCTCGTCAGGCGGCAACCCCAGCGTGTCGGCCGCAACCGACAGGATCTCGCGCGCTATGCGTTCGCGCACCGCCGGGTCGCGCTCGCGGGTTTCCGCCACCACGACCAGTTTCTCCTGCCCTTTCATCGAGTCGATGACACCAAACGCCGCCACGCAACCCTTGCGCACCCCGGCTAGCGATCCGACCGCGAACTCGAGGTCATAGGGGTAGAAGTTGCGCCCGCCGCGGATAATCATGTCCTTGGCGCGACCGGTAATGAAGATCTCGCCATCGGCCAGATAGGCATAGTCGCCACTGCGCAGCCAGTCGCCGTCGAACAAGTCGAGATCGGCCTCCGGGTTGCGGAAATAGCCACAGGTCGCCGACGGGCCGCGAAACTCGAGTTGTCCGACCTGCCGCTCCGGCAGAATGCGACCATCGTCGCCGACTATCCTGACCTGATGTCCGGGCAAGGGCGGACCACAGGCCACGAAACTCAACACGGCCTGCTCGCCAGGGTCGCCTTCCCGCACCGGATCCGCCCTGCCATCAAGCCCGAATTCATCGCGCTTGACCCGGTCGACACGCACCCCCCGCTCCATGGGCGGGACCGCCAGCCCCACCGAGCATTCGGCGAGCCCATACACCGGCGCCAGGATCGTCGCGCGTAGCCCGTAAGGCGCGAACGTCTCGGCGAAACGCGCCAGCGTATCGGCACTGACCGGTTCGGCGCCGTTGGCTGCGAGCCGCCACGAAGACAGGTCCAGACCCTCGAGACGGCTTCCGGCCAGTCGCTTGACACACAATTCGAAGGCGAAATTCGGCGCGGCGGACACGGTGCCGCGATGGCGGTGAATGGCTCTTAGCCAGCGCTCGGGATGCGCGAGAAAGTCGAGCGGCGACATCAGGACCAGCGGCACCGCATGATAAAGGCTGCCCATCCAGGTGCCGATCAAACCCATGTCATGGTAGAGCGGCAACCAGCTTACGCAGACGTCGCTCGAATCGAGCGCCGCGACCTCACCCCAGGCGCGTATGTTGGCGAGTAGATTGCGATGGGTGAGGCTGACGCCTTTGGGCGCACCGGTCGAGCCGGAGGTGTATTGCACCAGCGCCAGATCGCCAGGATCGACCCGTAACGCGGCACCTGCTCCGGCCGCGGCCAGCTTGTCCACCGTCGTCAGGGTCTTCAGGTCGGGAGACAGACCCGACAAGGCCTTCATCAGCGCGCGTACCTGCTCGAATGTGACCAGCACCGGGGCGGCACAATTGCGCAGGATGCCGGCCTGACGCTTGAGGTGTTCCTCGATCTGGTTGGCGCGCGCAGGGGGATACATCGGTACCGGAATCGCGCCGGCGTAAAGTATTCCCATGAAACAGCGAAAGAAATCCAGCCCTGAAGGCAGCATCATCGCGACGCACTGGCCTGGCTTGACACCCTGTTCAGCCAAGCCACGCGCGATCCGCGCAGCCGCCTCATGGAGTCCACCGTAGCTCAGTTTTTCGGTTTGATGCTCGTTCAGATAAAAGACCACATGATCGCGGTCCGGGTGATGGGCACAGTGCCAATCGAGGACCTCGACCAAGGTCGACGCCTGGCTCGGCAGACCATCGGATATCGCGCCCGGAAGCGAAGGCGTCATCTCGCCCGGGGCCGCCACCTCGCCCCTGTCTTCGGCCAGTGCGTTCAGAATGTCGCGCGGGCTTTGGGCGGAATCGATCAGGCCGGAAGGCAGTGACACGCCGAACCGCTGCTCGACACGCGCCAGCAGTTCGACCCTGGCCAGGCTGTCCAGGCCCAAATCCTTCTCCAACGAAGTATCCAGCGTAGCGACAATATGTCGGCCTTGTCTGAACTCGGAGACGAGCCCATCGACCAGTGCAAGCAACTGCGTCTGAGTCTCGAGCGGGAGTTGTGATGTCAGCGGAGACATCCTTTCACTGTGAACAGAGACGCCCGGATTATCAAGCTCAATCACTTCTGTACGCCGCATCGAAGCAGCGCTGGCGAACGAGGGTCCAACGACACTCCGGACTAGTCGAAATGATCCGCTTCGGCCAGCGCTCGGCCTTCCCTGTCCTTCGCCGACAGAAGTGGCTCGTCGTTTAGAGGCCAGTTCACGGCCACCGTCGGGTCGTTCCAGGCCAGACAGCGCTCATGCTCCGGCGCGTAGTAATCGGTGGTCTTGTAGAGAAAGTCCGCCGACTCGCTGAGCACGACGAAACCATGGGCGAAGCCCGGCGGAATCCACATCTGGAGCTTGTTCTCTTCGGAGAGTGTCTCCCCGACCCATTGTCCGAAGGTCGGCGAAGCGCGTCGCAAATCGACCGCGACGTCGAACACGCTGCCGCGCACACAGCGAACCAGTTTTCCCTGGGCTTGATGGATTTGATAATGCAGCCCGCGAAGCACGTTCCTGGCGGAACGGGAGTGATTGTCCTGCACGAAGTTCAAATCGAGGCCGGTGGCCTCATGAAACTGTCGCGCATTGAAGCTTTCGAGGAAAAAGCCGCGATCATCGCCGAAGACGCGGGGCTCCAACACCAGGACGTCCGGAATGTTCGTCATCCGAATTTTCATCAGAACACCCTGTCCTCGAGCAGGCGCCTCAGATACTGGCCGTAACCGTTCTTGAGCAGAGGCTGAGCCAGGTGGAGCAAAGCCTCGCTGTCGATCCAGCCCGATCGCCAGGCGATCTCCTCGGGACAGGCGATCTTCAACCCCTGCCGTTTCTCTATCGTCTGTATGAACAGGCCGGCTTCGAGCAGGCTCTCATGGGTGCCGGTATCCAGCCAGGCATGTCCGCGCCCCATGACCTGAACGTCCAATGCATCCCACTCGAGATAGCGGCGATTGACATCGGTGATCTCGAGCTCGCCGCGCGCACTCGGTTCGAGCGCCTTCGCGATATCGACCACACGCTCATCGTAGAAATAAAGCCCCGTAACCGCATAGCGGCTTTTCGGTTTGAGCGGTTTTTCTTCAAGACTGATCGCCTTGCCCACCGGGTCGAATTCGACCACACCGTAACGTTCCGGGTCATGCACCGGATAGGCGAATACGGTCGCACCTTCGATACGGCGGTCGGCAGCCTTCAGATCGGCAGCGATGTCGTGCCCGTAGAACAGGTTGTCACCCAGCACCAATGCAGAGGGCCCGCCATCGATGAAAGACTCCCCGATGACGAAAGCCTGGGCCAGGCCGTCTGGACTGGGCTGGACGGCATACGACAGCGACAGGCCCCAGCGAGTACCATCCCCCAGCAACTGACGAAAACGGGGAGTGTCGTCCGGCGTCGAGATGATCAGGATCTCACGAATGCCGGCCAGCATCAGCGTAGACAAAGGGTAGTAGATCATCGGCTTGTCATACACCGGCAACAACTGCTTGGAAACCGCCAGTGTGGCCGGGTGCAGTCGGGTACCTGATCCGCCGGCCAGGATGAGGCCTTTTCTTGTTTTCATCGTAATGGATCCCTATTCATTAGGCCTGGCAGTGTTCACCGGCAACGATCTCTTCGAGCATGCGCGCGACGCCGCGCTGCCAGTCCGGCATGACGAGGTCGAAGGTGCTCGTCAGCAACCCCGTATCCAGCCGAGAGTTCAACGGCCGCCTGGCCGGTGTCGGCCATTGCGCAGTCGGAATCGGCTCCAGCGTTTCTAGCTTGAGTGCGATGCCGAGCTCGGTCGCGGTGTCGAACACGAAGCGGGCATAGTCGCACCAGTTCGTCTCCCCATCCGGCGCGAGATGATAAGTACCGAACGCATCCGGACGCGTCGCGACGGTTCGAATGGCGTGTGCGGTGACATCCGCGATCAGGTCCGCACCGGTCGGAACGCCGGCCTGGTCTGCAACGACCTTCAATTGCGTCCTTGTCCGCGCCAGTGCCAGCATGGTTCTGGCGAAATTGCCCCCTCGTGCCGAATAGACCCAGGATGTCCGGAAAATCAAGTGGCGCGCTCCTGACTCGCGGACTGCCTGCTCCCCTGCGAGCTTGCTGGCGCCATACACCGACAAGGGCCCGGTCGGATCCTGCTCACGCCAGGGGAGACTCCCCCCCCCATCGAAGACATAGTCGGTCGAATAATGAACCAGCAGGGCATCACGCTTGCATGCCCAGTCAGCCATGCACTGCGGCGCGAGGGCATTGACCGCGTAGGCGAGGTTGACTTCCGACTCGGCCCTGTCAACCGCGGTGTAAGCGGCTGCATTGACGATGAGATCGGGCGCGATCTCGTTCAGGACGGTCTCGACCTGTTCCGGTCGGGACATATCGCAGCACAGCCCTGCGCCACTGCGTCGCACCGACGTCAGCGACCCCAGCGGCGCCAAGGCGCGCTGGAGTTCCCAGCCGACCTGCCCATTCGCACCGAACAGAAGGATCTTCATCCTCGACCCTCATCGCCGCTGCCGTATTGACGCGCGACCCAATCGCGGTATGCGCCACTCTGGACATTCGCAACCCATTCGCCATGTTCGAGATACCAGCCCACCGTTTTCGCAATGCCCGACTCGAAGGTCTCGGCGGGGCGCCACCCGAGTTCACGCTCTATCTTGCGGGCATCGATCGCATAGCGGCGGTCATGACCCGGGCGGTCGGTCACATAGGTGATCAGCCGGGCATGAGGACCGGCCGGGTCAGGTCGCAGGGTATCGAGCAGTCCGCATACCGTACGAACGATATCGAGATTGGTCATCTCGTTCCAGCCACCGATGTTGTAGGTTTCGCCTGGCCGCCCTCTGGCCAGTACTTCCCTGATCGCCGCACAATGATCGGCAACATACAACCAATCGCGCACATTCCTGCCATCACCGTATACCGGCAGGCGCTTGCCCGCGAGCGCATTGACGATCATCAGCGGAATCAGTTTCTCCGGAAACTGATAGGGGCCGTAGTTATTCGAGCAGTTGGTCGTGACGACGGGAAGTCCATAGGTGTGATGCCATGCCCGCACCAGATGATCACTGGCCGCCTTGCTCGCCGAATACGGACTGTTCGGCTCGTAGGCTTTGGTTTCGGCGAAAGGCGGATCGTCCGGACCGAGCGACCCATAGACCTCGTCGGTACTGACATGCAGGAAGCGGAACGCGTCACGCTGGATGGGGTCGAGCGCCGACCAATAGGCGCGAGCGGCCTCCAGCAGCGTGAACGTACCCTCGACATTGGTACGCACGAACGCCGCAGGCCCGTGAATGGAGCGGTCTACATGACTCTCTGCGGCAAAATGCACCACCGCGCGGGGGCGATGGGTCGCGAACAAGCGATCCAGCTGCGCTCGATCACAGATGTCGCCATGAATGAAGTGATGGCGATCATCACCCTGCAGCGAGGAAAGAGTCTGCAGGTTGCCCGCGTACGTCAGGGCGTCAAGGTTGACCACTGCTTCGTCGCTACCAGACAGCCACTCCAGAACGAAGTTCGCGCCGATGAATCCGGCTCCGCCGGTTACGAAAATCACAAAATGCCTCTTGGTATCGAAATTGCGAAATGAATGCCCACCGCCTGCTCATCAAGACAGTGGTCGGCGACCCAATCGTCAATTGTCATCCGAAGTATTGCCGCTGGCAAGTTGAAACGGGGTGACAAGACGTGTTATCTTGTTCGACTAATATATTTATACACATATAGTTTGCCAAAACAAATAGACTCCTCATCCAACTCGATCATCCCCACTGCCGAGCCTAGTTTTCGCTGCGCTCGGGCCCAGGATGGGGCCCACTTATGGCGTGTCGTCCGGTCGGCGGGCACGCTCGAGTTGAACTCGGCTTACTTCTATCTGCTGTTCGCGACCGACTTCGGTGACACGTGCCTGGTCGCGGAACAAGAAGGCTGGATCATCGGAACGGTCATCGGCTACCGCCCCCCGCGCGACCAGGACAGTGCTTTTGTATGGCAAATCGGCTTGGTCGCCGAGAAGCAAGGACAAGGCTTGGGACGTGTGTTGCTCGAAAAGTGGATCGACCTGCCCGGCAACCAAGGCGTGAAGTGGATCACCGCCACGGTAGCCGAAGACAATCTCGCTTCCCGTCGCCTTTTCATGGGCTTCGCCGAGCATCGCGGCGTGTCCTGCACAGTGACGGATCATTTCACTGCCGATCTTTTCCCGCATGAACACCCTCCGGAACAATTGTTCAGGATAGGCCCGCTGGCCTGATCGCAGACGCCGCCTTCCCGCGTCATGCGATGGCGAGTCCGGCCCACGGTTTCAGCCCACGGAATGGACTGGTCATTCAACGATTTTGCACAACAGAGGAAACCCGACTCATGAATGTATTCGAACAGTATGAATCCGAAGTACGCGGTTACTGCCGTAATTTCCCGGCGGTATTCAAAACCGCCAAGGGCGCCTGGATGACCGACGAGAGTGGACGTCGCTACCTCGACTTCTTCGCGGGTGCCGGCGTCCTGAACTACGGACACAATCCGGATCGTCTCAAAGAAGCCCTGCTTGACTACATTGCATCCGACGGCATCACGCATACCCTCGACATGTACAGTGTCGCCAAGCAGCGTTTCATCGAGCAGTTCCAGGAAGTCATCCTCGCGCCGCGAAATCTGAACTACAAGCTCCAGTTTCCCGGCCCGACCGGCACCAACGCGGTAGAAGCCGCATTGAAGCTGGCGCGCAAGGTAACCGGTCGCGAGCGGGTGGTGAACTTCACCAACGCCTTCCACGGCATGACCCTGGGTTCGCTTTCGGTCACCGGGAATGGGTTCAAGCGCGCAGGTGCAGGCGTGCCGCTCAATCACACCATGTCGGTTCCGTTCGATGGCTTCCTGGGCAATGGCGTCGATACGCTGGACTACCTCGAAGCAATGCTGATCGACGACGGGAGCGGGCTGGACACCCCGGCTGCAGTCATCGTCGAGACGGTTCAGGCCGAAGGTGGTGTCAACGTGGCGGACAAGACCTGGTTGCAACGACTGCGCAAGATCACCGCCGAACATGGCGTTTTGCTCATCGTCGATGACATTCAGGTCGGATGCGGTCGCACTGGCGGCTTCTTCAGCTTCGAAGAAGCCGGTATCGAGCCCGACATCGTGACCTTGTCGAAGTCGCTATCGGGATACGGCCTCCCATTCGCGCTGGTGCTGTTCAGGCCGGAGCTGGATCAGTGGGCGCCGGGGGAGCACAATGGCACCTTCCGCGGCCACTGCCCAGCGTTCATCACCGCGACCGCAGCGCTGAGCTTCTGGCAGGACAACTGGCTCGAGAAGGCCGTGCGGACCAAGGGCAAGATCGCGACGGATAGGCTGAGGAAGATGCTGAAGAACTTCGGAACCAAAGCCGAGGTTCGCGGCAGAGGACTGATCATCGGCGTCGCCTTCGACGACCCCGAGTTGGCCTCCAGTATTTCGGCCGCCTGCTTCGAACGCGGTCTGATCATCGAGACCGCGGGCATCAATGACGAAGTGCTCAAGTTGCTGCCCAGCCTCACCATCAGTGAAGAAGAGCTCGCTCGTGGGCTTGACATCATCGAAGCGGCGATGAAAGCGACCATGAAGGGCAGCGCGCTGAGCGCCGCCTGATTACCAAGGAATATCGAAGATGATCGTCAAACAGCTGGAAGATCTGCTGGGCACGTCAGCCGAAGTCGACACCGCTGGCTGGACCAGTCGCCGCCTGATCCTGAAACACGACGGAATGGGTTATTCGGTCCACGACACCCTGATCAAGGCGGGAGCCGTTCTCGAGATGGAGTATCGCAACCATCTGGAAACGGTTTATTGCATCGAAGGAGAGGGTGAGATCGACGATCTGGGAACGGGTCGGACCCATCCGATACGGGTTGGTACGCTATACGCGCTGAACCACCATGATCGACACATCCTCAGGGCCAACAAGGGAACGCACATGCGCATGGTCTGCGTATTCAACCCCCCGCTCACCGGTCTGGAAGTTCACGACGAGACCGGCGCCTACCCCTTGGTCAGCGAAGCGGAAGCGTAATCAGGACCGGCAGTTGGCTACTTGGCCATCTGCCGTTCGCGAATTTCCTCGAGCGTCTTGCAGTCGATGCACAGCGTCGCTGTAGGACGCGCTTCCAGCCGCTTGAGGCCGATCTCGACCCCGCAGCTGTCACAATAACCGTACTCGCCGGCCTTGATCCGTTCCAGCGTCTCATTGATCTTCTTGATCAGCTTGCGTTCCCGGTCACGGTTGCGCAATTCGAGCGCGATGTCGGACTCCTGACTGGCACGGTCATTCGGATCTGCGAATACCGTGGCTTCGTCCTGCATGGCATGAACGGTACGCTCGATGTCGGCCATCATTTCCTGCCTGGCAGATTCGAGCATGTCCCGGAAATGATTCAGTTGCTTCTCGCTCATATACTCCTCGCCTGCGGCGGGAACATATGGGGCAAAGTGCTTGTGCAGCGTGTCTTCGGACATGCTCGGCTTCCGGTTGTCGGTCAGGAGCCGAACTTTTATCAGAATCCGCCAGGGGCATCAAGCATCCGACAAGCGTTTTCGATCGCTTGACTCGAATTTTTCGACCCTTTGTGGGCTGTGAAAGAAAATCACGATTCCGGTTTGACGCGGGCCGAACGGGTGTGTAATATTCGCGGCTCTCGGGGTGTAGCGCAGTCCGGTAGCGCGCTTGCTTTGGGAGCAAGATGTCGGGGGTTCGAATCCCTCCACCCCGACCAGCTCGCCCCGTATTGCCCGCGGAATACTGCCCGTAGCTCAACTGGATAGAGCACCGGCCTTCTAAGCCGGGGGTTACAGGTTCGATTCCTGTCGGGCAGGCCAAACAGGTTTTTTGGTCGCAGTATCGCAATAGTGTGACCACGAAAGTGGCGGCATTAGCTCAGTTGGTAGAGCACTGGATTGTGGCTCCAGTTGTCACGGGTTCGATTCCCGTATGTCGCCCCAAATAATCAAGCACTTAGCGAAAGTTTAGAGAATCAAGAAAAACAACAGTCACCACATAGTCACCAAAAGCCTGCCTAGTCGCAGGCTTTTTTTCGCTCCTACCGAGCGAATTACATCCGCTTGCTATATGTATACTGCTGAAGCACACCACGCACGCGGCCTCCAAGGTCTTGCCCGAACCCAACCTTGGCTGCGGCGATGTCGCGGGTGTCTCCTTCCTCTGACCGGGCACAAAAAACCCGCCACTCGGGCGGGCTCTGGTTCGTGGTGGCGTCCGCCTGCACCAGATCGGGCGTAATGCGCTCCGCCTTAAGGGCGTCGATGTCGAGTCACACCGGCAACTGCGTCACCGGCCAGCACTTCAGCTCATCACGGTACGCCATGGCTTGCGATGCACCCTCGTCAGCGGTGGCGATCGCTATCAGTTCAGGATCTCGCCATCGGCAAAAAAGATGGCAACGCCTTCGTGAGGCTGGCCGGACCACGGCTCCAGTCTGCTCCCGCAGAGCACTGTCGAGACCGGGGTGGGGGTCTTGCCGGGTTCAACGATGACGAACATGCCCGGCTCGAGAATCCGCTTGGCGGTTTGCACGGATCGCGTGACCCGTACCATCCTGCAGCCCGTCGGGACTCTGATCGGTGCGTCCGATATGTCGAAGGTAATGTTCGGCGTGGTATTCTGAGCGGTAGCCATTTTGGCCTCCTGGATAGGTCATGGTGGTTAGGGCGGCCGGCTTTTCGATTGGCCGATCTAGACGCGGCGTTACTCATGCTGGCTTCAGATCACTCGCCCGCGAGCATATTGTTAAGTTCGTCCTCGGTCTGAAGGCCATCGTCAGCCGACCATATTGCGATATGGCTCAGCGTCTTGATTCGCGTCAGAATGCCTTTCGTCGCCCGATCACGCGATCATTCGTCATCGTCGTCATTGTTCAACGCGGCTCGCGATAAAGCGTCGATTTCACACACTGCCCGCAAGATCACATCCTTTCGCCAGGAATCCGGCAGGCCTTCGCTAACGGTGATTGGCTCTCCAATATTCGCGTCAGGCGCGGGGTCGGACTTCTGCGCCTTCTCGAGGTCGATGAAACTATTTTCGAGACATTCGGCGGCGTCCTCCATGCCTAGAAGATGTGCCTCTGCATCGCTGCGATTGAGAGCCGGGAAAGCGTGCCTAAAGACGCGAATGCTCGCCTTCAGTTGCTCCAACTTGTTGCCGTGGGCGTCGAATGCATCGCGGGTGTTACCTTTTGATGTAGCCATGATGCAGACCTCCTATGTAGGTCGATTGTGGTCAGGGCTGGCTTGATGCTCCAACATCATGCCGGCCCGCTTGCCTGAATCCGTCAGGCCGTGAGTTGCGTTTTTCCGGCCTTCGCCTGAGCAATCCACCTCGATTCATCTGCGACATCCATCAAACCTGCGATGACATCGAACTGCTGAGAAATCATGCACAGCAGGCCGAAGACTTGATCTGAGTTCTGGAAACCGCCGTGACTGTCTTTGCTGATCCCGTCATTGGCGACTAGGCAGGCGAGCGTTTCCGTGACCTCGCTCATGCGCTTGGACATGTCAATTGCGTTTGCGGCCAGCACTGATCCAACGCTGGACAGCTCTTCGGCATCCATTCTGCCGTAGGCCTTCTCGAACAACTCCCTCAGTGCTCCTGACGTGGTGTGTATGGGGCGATCGGCGGGGGTGGTGGTATCTTCGGCGGCAGCCATTTGGTTAACTCCTTTTCGCTGATTGGTCAGGGCCGTCTTGCTCATTGGCTTGTCCATGATGCACCTCCTTCCACAGTCGCCAGTGCGGCCCGCAGAGCAAGCAGAACGACCCCCTCGGGGGTGTGCTGGTTGGCGATGAACTTCTGCCGTGTCAGCAGCGCCTCGGCCGCGATGCAGGCGCGGTGCAGCTCGGGCGCAGCGGCGATCAGACGACAGTTCGCGTCAGCCTGGTTGATTGCGTCATCGTCGGTCGCGCCGATCGCCGACCAGACCTCGCAGACGATGCCGGTATCCGGCCCGATCTGCCGATGGCTGTGCTCGTACCACGGCCCAGCGGTGAAGTGTGTGCGCGGTGCTGCGGGGGTATGTGCGGCGATCATGGTCACGCCCTCCCGCCGAAGGCAAAACGATAGGCGAGTGCCGGCCCGACGATCAGGCGCAAGGCCCGGTAGGCGGTAAGACGGCGGAATAATGCGGGGGTGTGGGCAGGCGTGCCCGGTGCGGTGTGTCGCATGGTGCGTACTCCAACGTTAGCGGTTTGAATCCCGCTTCCCGACGCCAATCGGGGGAGGCGGGCGCATGCGGGATTGGCGTACCGGAACGTTGGCACCGGCGAGCCTTGCGGCTCTCCCACACGGCCCGCCATAGACGGAGCAGCACATGCGGTGGACGTAAAAAATCCGCCAGGGCGGCGGACACATCCGCCAACGCTATTCGGGACGCCAATCCCGTGCCGGTTGTTTGCCGACGAGTCCATCATGCGCCCGCCGGCCGCGATCGGTCAAGCGGAATTTGAGTCAGTCACCCGCCACGCGCCCGATGCTCGTCCAGCCACCTTCGAAACTGTCGGGTGATCTCGGCAGGGTCAAGCAGGCAGAAGCGAGCAAGCCAGCGCGTGCGGGGTCCGCAGCGGATCAGGTCGTGATAGGCGGTTTCGCGCTCACAGCCGGGATCGGCACTATGGCGTGTCACGTACGCCTTGCCATCCTGCACGAAGAGCGCGAGCGCGGCAGACCACATGTCGAGGGCCGGCTGTAGGTCTGCCTCAGCGATTACCGGCTCTGAGGTGCGGTCAGGCGGTTCAGGCGTCGTCATCGACGCCATTTAACGAACTGCCCTGGTAATCGAGCATGAAGCGGTCTGTCCAAGCATGGATGAATTCGGCGGTGCCGCCGGCCCAACTTATGGTCACATCGCCGTCGTCGGCGGTCATGTCGATTCGGCGAATGCGCCAGATCGGCGCGGCCTCATCTGCGCCCGGTACCGCTTCGCCCCGATAGATCATCTGGCCTTCAAAGTCGATCTTCACCGTCAGGGCTTCGCCCTCAGAAATTCCGTTGGCCAGCATCAGCACCATCAGGTCTGAAACGCTGATCTGTGCGAGTGCGCCATCCCGTACCACTGTGATCTGATCGGTCATCATCGCCGGTGTGACTTCCGGGATCGCCGCAACGTCCAGACCGGTGCCATTGCCACGCAAGACGGCACCGGAGATGCCCGCCGGCCCGCGCAAGTTGGCCCACTGCCCCCACTTCCCCGGCGCGATCTCGAAGCGCAGGCGCGGCCCGTCCCATTGGTGTTTGGGCATCGGTCCGATCTGCCCAGGTTCGCCCGGCTCGCCTTGCGGCCCAGCCTCACCTTGCGGTCCGACTGGCCCCGCATCACCATCTGGTCCGCGTTCGCCTTGCACGCCTTGCGGTCCCGGCTCGCGTGCCAGGACATCAATTCTGCGCTCGGTGCGAATTACGCCATCAGAGACAGCAGCCAAGGCAGCGTCGAGGAGTGCTTGCGCAACTTTCTCTTCAGATGCGCGCTTGCGAAGCTGCGCTACATCCTCGCTCAGAATGGCCAGTTGGCCAGGAATGTTCAGGCGGTCCATTCTTCAATCTCCGTTGTCGAGAAACACGCCCCTGGTCCGTAGCGGCCGCCAGCCATTGTGAGCCGGCACTAGGTCCGCTGGTGTCACGACGGACAGGTCGGCAACCAACAAATCTATGCCAGGCCCTCGAACCTCGAAGCCTTGCCCGTAAGGGGTGACCCGAAGGCCTCTCTCTCGGCACAGCCGGCGCGCGCGTTCGCGGAATGTGGTCTTGCCCCGTTCATCGTGGCTCATCGCGGGTGCGTCAGGGGTGCGTCGTTTCATCGCAGGATTCCTTTGTCTGTGTCGTCAAACTACGGTGCAGCATGTCGCGCTGGCGATCCACTACGCGCTGCACGACTTGCGCTTGCTCGGGGCTCAGGCTGGCGTCTCGTTCCACAACATCGGCCAGGGTGTCCAGCGACAGCACGATGGTCTTCAACACCTCTGCCCAGGTCGCCCGCACTTCGTCGGCTCGAAGCAGTTGGCCGTCTTCTACCTGGAGCGTTCGACGCTTGAGTTCTGACGCAAACCACTTGTCACGGTCCGCTGGTGGCAGGCGATCAGGATCGAAGTCCGCCTCCTCGCTGACGGGCCCGGCGAACCGCCACTGCGCAACCTCCAGCACGTCGAACACCCAGGGCTTGTGCATGCCGCCACGTTCAACCACCGGGCAGCCGCGACGAATCCAGCCGTCGATCGCGTTCGGCGATACGCCGAAGAATTCCGCCAGCCCGGCCTTATTGGCCCGGCGCTGCGGGGATGTACTCGCCAGGGGAACGACTTCGCTCATATGCCGATGGTTTCAGGGTGGAACAGCAACCTATGCAAATCGAAAAAACTCTGAAAAACCGCGAGTCTGCGTCCCCGTGGGGCTGCCCGGCGGCCCAGGGACCCCGCGCGCTCGATCGGCTCAGCCTTCGACCTCAAGCACCACGCGCGGATCAGCATCTTCCCGCCGTGCAATCGTCATGCCGGCGGACTCGGCTTCGCTGATCACTTGTTCCTCGCGTACCTCCAGCATGCGGGCCTTGTTGTCGATCTCTTTCAGCCGATCCGCTCTTTCGGCTTCAGTGATACCTCCGTCGGCGAGCCTGTCGATAACCGGATCAAGTCGCGACTTCAGTTCGTCGCCCATCAACCAGGCGAACAACCCGGCCAGGTCGGCACGTTGCACCACAGAACCGGCGTCCGGGTCTCGCTCGCCTCGGCAGCGGATTGAAAAGAGGTCGACGTCCGCGATCCTTGCTCCCGGCCGTGCGGCGGCAGACAGCCCATAGGCTAGCCTGCGATCGAAGTCTTGGCGCTCGGCATCAAGTAACCCGTGGATGCGCTGGCGTGTCTCCTCTGCCGACAGGGGGGCTCCTACTACGCGCCCGCGTTGCTCACGAAGTACCTCGATCTGGCGGCGGATGTCTGCCAGTTCATCGGTCGCCCCGCTGAAGGCGGCGGTGATCCGATCGAGTAGGGAAGCTTTAGGCATTGCGGGCCTCCTCGCGGACACGGGCGAAGACCCGGCCCCAGTTGTGGGGGTCGCGGGTCGGTCCGGGCTTGTGGTTGAGGGGGATGGGGGTCTGCGGTGCGGTCTTTCCGAGCGCATGATTGGCGAGTTCTACCTTGCATGCGTCCAGCGTTTTGCCGGACTGGATCAGCTTGTTGATGATCGGGTCGCTGTCAGGGATGCCCATCTTGCGGGCGGACGTGCGGATGGCTGCATCGCGGTCTTGGTTATGGCTGGTCATAGTGTGCGCTCCTCGAACGGGGAAACGATCTGCGGGCGGTCCGGGGACCAGCCCAACTGCTCTTTCGCGAACTCGGTCAGGCGGCCGGCAAGGGCTTGTGCGGGCTCGAATTCGGCCTGTGTGGCGGCGATCTGATCCTCCAGCGCCTGAAGTGCCGCGCGGCGATTGTTGATGTCCGCGTCCATCGTCGCCGGAAGTGAACAGTGCGCCTCGTCCAGTTCGGCGCGCCAACGTTCCAGCTTGCTCAGCGCCATCCGCAGTTCTTCACGGCGCTCGCGAAGATCGACCAGCGACAGGCGCAGCATGCGCGCCTTCTCGATCAGTCTGGTCAGCTTCGCCTCGTTGAAAGCGACCTTGGTCTTGAGCGTCGGCGGACGGGGGGTGGGTTCGCTGATGCGATGGATGCCCCAGGCTTCGCGAATTGCAGATGTCATGTCAGTCCTCCAAAATTAGTTGCCGCCGTTTCCCAGGAGTACGGCCGGCGGCGCCACCGCGTGAGGACCCGAACCAAGGTTCTCCCAAGTGCATTTTCCAGAGAAGACCACTAATCGAAATCCGTCGTTTGAGTTAGCGCCCGATCGCCCGGTCAAGGCCTTGTGCGGTAGTCGGCAGGCGCGCCCCGGTCCGCGCGGCTTCGGCAATGAACCGGTCGGCTGCATCCGCTGGCGGGTGCCCGGACTCGAAGCGCTGGATGCGTTCGAGTAGCACGAGCGTTCGTTGCCAGTCGCTGAGGTCACCGGGCAGTGCGCGCCAGGCGTCACGAAGGCGGTCGTCCCTTCGCATGCGCTTGTGCTGGTCGGCAATGTTCGATTCACCTCGGCCGGGCTGGATGCCGAGCGCGCGGTCGAGTGAGGTTTCTTCGCCCGCAAGCAGAGCCTGCATGCCGGTCGTCAGCCAGACTGCAACGTGGATCGGTAGCACCTCCCCGGCGTGAACGGCCCTCAGGCATGCGAGAAAAAGCGCCAAGGCGTCCGGACGTTGCCGTTGGCACGCTGGGGCCTCCGAAGTGCGTCGGGCGGGCTCACGGATCAATCCGGCGATCTGGTCGGCCAAGTTCATGACCGCCCCCTGGCGAGCACATCAAGCCAGTCGCCGGGCTCAGGCGGTACGCACACCTCGCTCTCGATGCCGGTCAATGACATTCGGTGCGCTGCCCGATACGCTGCGGCCTGCCCCGCAAAGTTCTCGTCATGATCGGCAAAAATGACAACGTGATCGACGCCAGCCGGCGGATCGAACGACTCGATACCGCTGGTGCTGATGCAGGACCACACCGGAACCTCGAACAGCTCACACGCTGCGAGCGCAGTCTCGATTCCCTCAGCAATCCCCAGAGTTCGAGAAACAGGCGTCAGCCTGATTGCAGCGCCAGATAGGGGTAACCCTTGCATCAGCTTCTTTGGGGCTGATACCAGAGCTTTGTGATTCTCGTGAAGATATGTCCGATGGATCGAAACCGCTTTCCCGGCCGGATCGGTCACTGGTGCGATCATCGCGGGATACGTGCCGACGAGTACGCCGTTCTCGTGGTACGGCAAACCGGGATGGGTGCGAAGGCTCAGCGGCAAGTCGGTCAACGACAGACCTCTCCCGGCCAGGTACTGATACGCATCGTCTCCGTGCTGGATGGGCGTCGACTCCCGGAATACGCGGCGCAGCGCAGCAAGCTTGCCGTCATCGCTGCGGGTGGCCTTCGCGGTGGTCGGCTGCACCGCGCCTGCCAGTTGCTCGATGCGCTGCGCCGCCTCACGGAACGACAGGCCGGTGACGCCCATCGCGAGCCGCACCCCGTCTCCAGCACCGCAACCTGAACAGAAATAAGTCCCGCGCCCCTCCTTGTCGTCAAAACGAAATCGGTCCCGGCCGCCACACATGGGGCACGGCCCATGCTTACCGCTCAGGGCTCGCTCGTCTAGCCCGAGTGCCATCAGGATGGCAGGCCAGCGCCCTAGCGCGATTGCGCGCACGTCTAGCCTATCCATGAGCGCGCTCCTCCTTCCTGTCCTTGATGAACCGGATCTGTTGCGACTTGACCCAGCGCAGCAGTTCATTCGTCGGGGCGGCCGTTACACCAATCATCCCTCGCGGCCAGACGCCGAACATCGCCTTGTACTTGTGCTTGACCCACCCGTCCGAGTAGTTGCGATGCCGGGCAATGTGAAGGAGCTGGCTATAGACGTGCTGCTTGCGGTCTGGGCTGATCGGCTGATTGATCCGCTCGATCTTTCGTAGCGTGCCGGCGCCGACTTCAATGTCGTTTGCGCGTTGCGGCGCAAACCCGCATGACGGGCAGACATGAACGCCCTTGGGTTTCACATACTTGCAAGATGGGCAGGGCTTCGGCTCACTGACGGTACGCTCGCGCGTGGTACCGGACTTGTTCGCTTTGCCCCCATCAAGCTCCAGAGGGAGGTCGTCCGTCGGAAAGCCTAGCCGGATCGTTGTACCGCTGTGATCAAGGAGCAGCGCACGTTCTTTTCCGGGCGCCGGCCGCAGGACTCGACCAACCATCTGGATGAACCGCGTCAGCGAGCGCGTGGGGCGCGCCAGAATCATGCATTCCGCTGCTGGGCAGTCCCAGCCTTCCGACAGAAGTGCGACGTTCGACAGCACAGTGAACTCACCCCGCGCGAATCGACCCAAGATGTCCTCTCGCGTGTCGTCATCGGCGTGATAGTCGATGTGCTCGGCTGCGATGCCGAGCTTTCTGAACTCCTCCACCACGTGCTTGCTGTGCGGGATCGACGCACAGAATGCGACCGTCTGCTTTCCTGCCGCCAGGCGGCGCCAGTGCTGGACGATGTCTCCGACCAACTGCGGCTTATCGACCGCTTCTGCAAGCTGCGTTTCCGTGTAGTCAAGCTCACCCCCCATCCCTCTGCGACTCGATACGCCGGTCAGGTCAGGGTCTGCGGGTGCATAGACGTCAAGGTCGACGAGATAGCCGTCGTCGATCAACTCGCGGATCGTCGCGGCGATCACAAGGTCTGAAAACGTCGCCCCCAGGCCCGGTGTGAATGGCGTAGCGGAAAGGCCGATGACCGGAACGGCGTTGTGCTTCTCGAGCAGATGCCGGTACTTCTGGCTACCCGCGCAGGCGTGCGCCTCATCGATCACGATCAGTGCGATGTCGTCGGGAAAACCTCGGGCGTGGATCGTGTCAATGCTGCAAACAAGCACCTTGGCATCCAGCGACCGCGTGTTCTCCGCCTGGAAAATGCCGTGCGGGATGCCGGCGCGGGTCAGGTGCTTGGAAGCTTGCTGCACAAGTTGTTTGCGGTTCATGATGAAGGCGACGCGCTTGCCCTTGGAGATGGCACCGCGAATCATGGCTTCGGCGGTCACCGTTTTGCCCGAGCCCGTCGGCGCGTAGAGCATCACCCGCTTGTGCCCCCCAGCCAGAGAAGCACGGAGTTTGTCCAGCGCCGATTCCTGGTAGTGGCGAAGTTTCATACCTCACCCCCATCGTCATCAGGATCAGCGGTGAAATCACTCCACCCATCTACATAGGTAGTGGTTACCTCTCCTCCCTCTTGGCTAGGCTGGACTGGACTGTACTGTACTAAGGAGCGATCACTTGACCGATCGCCCACCGATCGCTTACCGACACGCTTAGCGACAATGCCCTGATTGCCAGCATTGGCGCGGGTTTTACCGCCCCACCTCTGAGCGTTGGTGGCCTTTGCTGCGTCCGATTGACGCGTTCGGACGTTTTCAAGGTGCTTACGATAACTGTCAAGTTCCGGGCACGAAATCTTGCCGTCTTCGCAAGCAAAAAACGGCATGACAAACGGGAGTGCTGCGGCAACTTCACGCGGGTCGAATCCGAGTATGCGGCCTAGCAAGTCGGGTGACTCGGGCAACGTGCGGTTGACCCAGCACTCAAGGCGCATCGAATACAGTAGGCCTCGCTGATCGAGCGTCAGAGCGCGGTACTCCCACCGGGACATGATTTGTGCGGCGTACTCTTGGTACGCCGGCGCGGGGCGGTTTTGCTTGTTCATACCAGCACCCCGCGTAACAGCAGCGCCAGCACTCCGAATGCGGTACAGATCCAGCCGGCCAGCAGCGGGTCGATGCTGCCCTTGATGCTGGTCGCCTGTCCGTTGATAATGTCAAAGTCGTTGCTTTCACATGCTGACTCGCCCTGTTGCCGCAGGGCGTTGTCTTTTTTGTGGCGCACCATGGCGACACCCATCAGTTGCTTGATGAATGGCGCGGCGCGGACAGCTTGTGCGCCACCCATGCATCAAGATCGGCACCGCGATAGACTGCGTTCCGGCCAAAAACGCGATAGGCCGGGCCGCCTCCGACGGTCACAAATTTCTGAAGGGTGTTTTTTGAAAGCGGGATGCCGTATTGATTACGAACATACTCCGCAGCTTCGGCGCGGGTGTAGAAGCGTTCTGACATGGCGAACTCCAAGAAACTCTGAGGTGCAAGAAACATTGCTGTTTCTGCGGTTCAGCATGGGTTCGCAGTCTGAAGAAAGGGGTGCGTTACTTCGCGGACTACTCAGCAGAAAAACGGGTGCGAGTTGTCCGGTTTTTGAACTCCGGCATGTGGCGGATGTTGTCGGCGGTGATCGCGTCGTCCTGGTAGAGTGCGAGCGCGCAGTTCAACAGTGCGGCCGTGTCCGTTGGGGACAAGGTAAACCCGGCTGGCAGCATGCCAGGATCGCGAATCGTCTCCCATCGCCTTGTCGGCGTCTCCATCTCGTTGTCGAGTCGCTCGAGAAAAGCGCAGACCATACTGCGGACGGACAGCTCGCGCCGGCATGCCGATGCCGTCACGTTGTCAGCCGTCGTTTCGTTGATGCCCTTTTCATAGGCTTGCCCCAGAGCCCGGATCAGGTCGGACATGTTCGGCCAGTACTTGGGATTGAATTTGTAGAACAAGGGTTCAAGCTCGGGGCTCACCCAGTTTTGATAAGCTGCCGACCCGGTTGAGTCATGGTTTGCCCACGCTTCAATGCACTCCGACAGCAGGTTGCTTGAGTTAGGCGTGATCCCGGTTTGGTTCACCAGTCTCTCGTGGGCTTCGATCTTGCGTGCAAGCTGTTCGGCGCACCTGGCGATGTCATTGCTGTAAGTTTCTATCTCTCCGGCCGCGTCTCGCATCTCGCTAACTTGCTTGAGGTTCCAGACAGATACCACATCCGCCAGCGCGCTCAGGACCCGCTCGCGCTGCATCAGGCGTTCCAGACCGTCTGCAATATGGCCGATGGCTTTAAGGAATGGCGGGTCGTCTCGCCCTCCGATCAGGTTCGAGAAAACGCGGACATAATCAGCGGACCCAAGGCTCGCGTAATCGGCTTTCTTCTGCGCGAAGAACTTGAAGGCCCACGCCGTCTGCGTGCCCTTGCCCATATCATTCGCCTGCTTCTGCGGCTTCCGGATTCTTGTCCTTCGCGCTCAGGCCCGCCATTGCGACCGACGCGGCCCGCTCGGCAATCGTCTGGCGCGCCCTCTCCGCGATGTGGATGTATCTCAAGGTCGTTTCAACCTGCTTGTGTCCGAGCAGCTCCATCAGTTCAACCGCTGACGCGCCCTGCATCGCAAAGTGCGTGCCGATGGAGTGACGCAGGCCATGCAGGCCCAGGGTCGGCGGTAGCTTCGCCCTGGTGCGCACCTTCGGCCAGTCCTTGTTCAGCGCGATCGGTGATCCTGGTACGGTTGATCGGAAAACGTAGTCGTCAGGCTCACCCGTCGGTTGCCGGCTGATGATTGCTTGCGCCTCGGTCGGCAGTGCGATGATGCGCGGCTTGCCGGTCTTGTGGCCAGTCTTGTGCGCCTTCGGCGGTAACACCACTTGAGCGTTCTTAAGATCCACGTAGCGCCATAACAGGCCAGTTACTTCGCCCCGCCTCGAACCCGTCAGCGCGATGAACCTGATGGCATCCGCAGCCGCTGTCCGGATGCGCTTCTCGTTTTCCAGATCCTGTAGCGCCTTGAACATGCGCTTGTAGTCGTCGGCATTGTCGAGAATGGTGTCGCGCGTACCGGTTTTCCAGCACTTGATGTCAGCCGCTGGATTCGCTTTGACCGTCTTTTGATCCACTGCCCACTTGTAGGCCACGGATAACAGCAGCACGGCCTTGTCAGCAGTGCCTGAACCACCAGTGACGCGCGCCAGGCCTCGGGTTGTCGTCTTGATACGTTTTGCGGTCTTGCCCTCCACGATCGCCCGGTGCATGCGCTTGACCGCCTCGGTAGTGACCTTGTGGGCGAACTCCTTGCCGATCAATGGCCGGATGTGTCGCTCGATGCGGCCCTTGTCGACCTTCCTGGTGGATTCCGCCTTGCTGGCGAAGGCCTCGCTATCGAGGTAGTCATTGAGCAAGTCATTGACCGTGATGGATTCGCGAAGCGCGCGCTTCTCGCCCATCGGGTCACCACCATTGAGGGTTTGACGGTACAACTCAAGCGCCCTCTTGCGGGCCTGATCAGGGGTGAGCGCATCTGACAGCTTGCCGATGGTAACGCGCCTTTTCTGTTGCTCTGCCGACCGGTAATCAAAGATGAACGACTTGGTTCCTGACGAGAAGATCTTTACCCCGAAGCCGGTGATGGAGTCATCCCAGACAATTCGATCTTTGTCGCCCGGCTTCTCCGCATCCAGCATTGCCTTGGTGATCTTTGTCATTAGCATACCCGCCTGTCTTATTTACGGTCACCGTATAGTCACCACAGTCACCACACAGTCACCAAAAAACGGTTGGTTTTCCGTTTGACGTCTGGACAGATAGTAAGGCTTAGTTGCTTGTAATACAAGCACTTTTATAGGTTTTGATTTGCATAGTCACCGGTAGTAAGGGCTTATATTCCGGATTGTGGCTCCAGTTGTCACGGGTTCGATTCCCGTATGTCGCCCCAAAACAATCAAACGTTTATCGGACGTTGCCCATCGCTCGGGAAAATGCGGTAAGCGTATAGTACGAATGAAGCCCGCCAGACAGCGGGCTTTTTTTGTCCACGCCAGTTCACTCGACTCGCTTCTCATGAGCACGACTCGATCGCGCGTGCCGGCACCGAACGCAAGGACACAAACAAGAAAGGACGCTCTTGCGTCCTTTCTTGTTGTCGGTCAGGCAATATTGATCATTCGGCTGCCTGTTGCTCGATCAAGGCCTTCATACTGAGCTTGATCTTGCCACGATCGTCGGTCTCGAGCACCTTCACTCTGACGGCCTGGCCTTCCTTGAGATAGTCGGTAACCGCATTGACCCGCTCGTTGGCGATCTGGGAAATGTGCAGCAGGCCGTCCTTGCCGGGCAGGATGTTCACGATCGCGCCAAAATCGAGCAAGCGAACCACCGTCCCTTCATAGACCTTGCCGACTTCGGCCTCGGCCGTAATGCCCTCGATGCGGGTCTTGGCCAGCTGGGCGCCTTCCGAGCTCACGCAGGAGATCGTGATGTTGCCGTCGTCGTTGATCTCGATGACCGCACCGGTCTCGTCCTGCAGACCGCGAATGACTGCGCCACCCTTGCCGATCACGTCACGGATCTTCTCCGGATTGATCTTCATCGTGATCATTCGCGGCGCGAACTCGGAGACTTCACCACGATGCGACGCCAGCGCCTGCTTCATCTGCTGGAGGATGTGCAATCTGCCCTCGCCCGCCTGGGCCAGCGCGACCTGCATGATCTCCTTGGTGATACCCTGGATCTTGATATCCATCTGCAGCGCCGTCACGCCGTTCTCTGTGCCGGCCACCTTGAAATCCATGTCGCCGAGATGATCCTCGTCACCCAGGATGTCGGTCAGCACCGCAAAGCGGTTGCCTTCCATGATCAGACCCATCGCGATACCGGCGACGTGGGCTTTCAACGGCACCCCGGCGTCCATCATCGCCAACGACCCACCGCAGACCGATGCCATCGAACTGGAACCGTTCGACTCGGTGATCTCGGACACGACGCGGATCGTGTAGCTGAAGTCCTCGGCGTCAGGCAACGCGGCGACGAGCGCGCGCTTGGCCAGTCGACCATGACCGACTTCACGCCGCTTGGTGACGCCCATGCGCCCGGTCTCGCCGGTGCAGAACGGCGGGAAGTTGTAGTGCAACAGGAAGCTCTCGCGGAACTCGCCGCCGATCGCATCGACGATCTGCTCATCACGTCCGGTACCAAGCGTGGCGATGACCAGCGCCTGGGTTTCGCCACGCGTGAATAGCGCCGACCCGTGGGTGCGGGGCAACAGGCCGACACGGATGTCGATCGGACGCACGGTACGGGTGTCGCGACCATCGATACGCGGCTCGCCGTTGAGAATGCGCGAACGCACGATACCGGCTTCCAGATCGTGGAAGATGTCTTTCAACACGTTCGAAGACGGCGGTTCTTCGCTGGTCTCGTTGATCGCGGCGATGGCCCTGCTGCGGATCTCGGACAGACGCTGGCTGCGTTCCTGCTTGCTGGTGATGTTGAACGCGGCCTCCATGTCGGCTCCGGCCAGTTCCTTGACCTTGGCGATCAGCGCGTCGTTACGCGCCGCCGGCTGCCAGTCCCATTCCGGCTTGCCCGCCACTTCGACGAGTTCGTTGATGGCCTTGATCGCGGCCTGCATCTGTTCGTGACCATAGACCACCGAAGCCAGCATCACTTCTTCGGACAACTCCTTGGCCTCGGACTCGACCATCAGCACGGCCGTGGCCGTACCGGCCACCACCAGATTCAGTTCACTGGTCTGCAACTGGGTCGCGGTCGGATTGAGGATGAACTCACCATTCTGGTAACCGACACGGCAGGCGCCGATCGGGCCGTGGAACGGCACACCGGAGATCGCCAGCGCGGCAGAGGCGCCGATCATGGCCGGAATGTCGGAATCGACCTCGGGATTGAGCGAGAGCACCGTGACGATGATCTGGACTTCGTTGTAAAAGCCTTCCGGAAACAGCGGCCGGATCGGACGGTCGATCAGACGGCAGGTCAGCGTCTCCTTCTCGGTGGGGCGCCCTTCGCGCTTGAAGAAGCCGCCCGGGATACGACCGGCGGCGTAGAACTTCTCGACATAGTCCACCGTCAGCGGGAAGAAATCCTGACCCGGCTTGGCTTCCTTGGCGGCCACCACGGTCGCGAGCACGACGGTGTCGTCCATGTTGACGATGACCGCACCGCCGGCCTGGCGTGCGATCTCGCCGGTTTCCAGGGTGACGGTATGGGCGCCATAGGCGAATGTTTTCTTGATTGACTGAGGCAAGGTGAAATCCTTTAGATTGAAGGCGGCGAACTACAACCGCCAAAGGTACAAAAACCCGAGGCACGAAACCCGACGGCAAAAACGACAAAGCCGGTGAGGCTCTGCATGGAGCCCAACCGGCTGGTTTCGCTCAGGGAGCCTTGACGCGTGCTGCGGGTTGCGACATCGGTGTCGATGCGACCGGCAGCTTACTTGCGCAGGCCCAAACGCTCGATCAGGTTGCGATAGCTGTCGGCGTTCGTGCCTTTCAGGTAGTCCAGCAACTTGCGACGCTGGCTGACCATTTTCAGCAGACCACGACGCGAGTGGTGATCCTTGGCGTTTGCCTTGAAGTGGCCGGTCAGGCCATTGATGCGGGCGGTCAGCAGCGCAACCTGCACTTCCGGAGATCCGGTGTCACCCTTGGAGCGCTGAAAGTCCTGAACGATCTGCGACTTTTGTGCGGTATCTAGAGCCATGTGGTTATTTACTCGTATGAATCTTCTGGTTTGAAGCGCGCAATTATATCCAACGCACCGTATAAAACTCAATCACTTCAGGCCAATTAGCTTAGCTGACCTGTCGCAATGAGACGTTTTGGCGACACTTCGCCAGTGTCCCGGACTTCTCCGAGACCGATGAATCGTTCCCCGCCATAAAGTCTGACGAGCCCTTTCGGGGAATCGATGCCGTTCAACATGTGGCCATTGAGCATCAATCGAGTCTGCTCGGCATCGAGTACCACCTGGGGTAGATGCCCGACCAATGTATCCACCGGCTTGACGAACGCATCCCGAGCGGCCGGTTCCGAAGCTTCGAGCTCTGCCAAGGATACCGCCTGCGCGATATCGAAGACGCCGATCCGCGTTCTCCTCAAGGCCGAGAGATGGGCGCCACATCCGAGCGCGCGTCCGATGTCGATCGCCAGCGTCCTGATATAAGTGCCCTTGCTGCAAGCAACCTCGATATCGAAGCCCCCCCCGCTGATACCACGCAGGCTTAGCGAATGAATCCTGACCGGGCGGGCGGAACGTTCGACCTCGATTCCTGCTCGGGCATACTCGTACAAGGGTTTCCCTTCGCGCTTCAGCGCCGAATACATCGGTGGCAACTGCTCGATGTCGCCAACGAATCGTTCCAGTGTGCGGGAAAGCGTTGCCGAGTCAACGATCGCATCCATCGACGTACCAAGCGGTTTGCCATCGGCATCGCCGGTATCCGTCTCCTGCCCCAGCGAAACCGTGGCTTCGTAGGTCTTGTCGGCATCCAGCAACATCTGCGAGAACTTGGTCGCTTCACCGAAGGTGAGCGGCAGCAAACCAGTCGCCATCGGGTCCAGTGTACCAGTGTGGCCTGCCTTGGCCGCATTCAAAAGCCACTTGGCCTTTTGCAGTGCGGCATTGGAGGTCATGCCGCATGGCTTGTCCAGGAAAACCACGCCATCGACAGCCCGCCGCGCTAGCTTGCGTTGCATATCCCGCGACCGCCTCAGTCGTCTTTGTGCTGCTGGGCGCGCGACTCGTCTTCCCGAACGACCTCGTCGATCAGGCGGGAAAGCCTGCTCCCTTCCTCGACCGACTTGTCAGAGTGGAAATGCAATTCCGGTGTCGTGTGAATCCGCACCCTACGCCCGAGCTCGCGCCTCAGAAAGCCACTCGCCCGTCTCAATCCAGCGAGGATGTCTTCCACCCCTTCCGAACCGGTCATCGACGTGAAATACACCTTCGCGTGCGCATAGTCGGGCGTGATCTCGACATCGGTCAAGGTGATGAATCCCACCCGGGGATCCTTCACCTCCAACCTGATGAGCTCGGCCAACTCGCGGCGAATCTGCTCGACCACCCGCTGGCTTCGGGAAAATTCCTTTGGCATCAGAGCGTCCGCGCGATTTCCTGAATTTCGTAGACCTCGAGTTGGTCGCCCTCGACGATGTCATTGTAGTTCCGGATGGAAAGGCCGCACTCGAACCCGGCCTTGACCTCCTTGACGTCGTCCTTGAAACGCTTGAGCGAATCCAATGCACCGCCATGCACGACCAGGTTGTCCCGCAGCACCCGTACCAGCGAGCCCCGCTTGACCATGCCTTCCTTGACATAGCACCCGGCCACGGCACCGACTTTCGGCACCTTGAACACCTGACGGACCTCGACCAGACCAATGATGTTCTCGCGCCTCTCGGGCGAAAGCATGCCGGACAGCGCCGCCTTGACCTCATCCACCGCATCGTAAATGATGTTGTAGTAACGGATGTCGACGCCGAAATTCTCAGCCAGTTTGCGCGCACCGGCATCGGCCCGCGTGTTGAAACCGATGATCACCGCCCCAGACGCCTGCGCCAGGTTCACATCGGACTCGGTGATACCACCGACCGCACCGTGAATGACGTTGACCCTGACCTCGTCGGTAGACAATTTGTTCAGCGACTGGACCAACGCCTCCTGCGAACCCTGGACATCGGCCTTCACGATCAAAGGCAGCGCCTTGACCTCGGCTTCGCCCATCTGGTCGAAGATGTTCTCCAGCTTCGCCGCCTGCTGCTTGGCAAGCTTCACATCGCGGAACTTGCCCTGACGGAACAACGCGATCTCGCGCGCCTTCTTCTCGTCGGTCAGCGCGATCGCCTCGTCACCGGCGGCCGGAACGTCCGAGAGCCCGAGAATTTCGACCGGAATCGAAGGTCCAGCCTCGTCGATCGACTTGCCATTCTCGTCCAGCATCGCGCGGATACGACCGAAGGTTGCGCCGACCAGGACGTTGTCGCCCTTGCGCAAGGTACCGGACTGGACCAGCAGCGAGGCGACCGGACCACGCCCCTTGTCGAGACGCGCTTCGATGACCAGGCCCTTCGCCGGGGTATCGACCGGGGCGGTCAGTTCGAGCACTTCTGCCTGCAGCAGGACCGCTTCGAGCAATTCGTCGATACCTTGACCGCTCTTGGCCGAGACATGCACGAACATCACGTCGCCGCCGTACTCTTCGGGGAGGACGCCTTCGGAAACCAGCTCCTGCTTCACCCGTTCCGGATTGGCTTCGGGCTTGTCGATCTTGTTCACCGCGACGACGACCGGCACATTGGCCGCCTTCGCGTGGTGTATCGCTTCGCGCGTTTGCGGCATGACGCCATCGTCCGCTGCGACGACGAGGATGACGATGTCGGTGGCCTTGGCCCCACGGGCACGCATCGCGGTAAAAGCTTCGTGACCCGGGGTATCGAGGAAGGTGACCATGCCGCGCGGCGTTTCGACGTGATAGGCGCCGATATGCTGGGTAATTCCGCCGGCTTCACCGGCCGCGACCTGGGCGGTGCGGATGTAGTCGAGCAACGAGGTCTTGCCATGGTCAACGTGACCCATCACGGTGACGACCGGCGCACGCGGCTCGACGGTTGCATCGTGCTGCTCCTCCGAAGAAGAGTCGAGGAAGGCATCCGGGTCGTCCAGCTTGGCGGCAAACGCCTTGTGACCCATTTCCTCGACCACGATCATCGCGGTTTCCTGGTCGAGGACTTGGTTGATGGTGACCATCGAACCCATCTTCATCAGGACCTTGATGACCTCGGCCGCTTTCACCGACATCTTGTGGGCCAGGTCGGCCACGGTAATCGTCTCAGGCACATGAACGTCCCGCACGATAGGCTCGGACGGTGCCTGGAAACTGGTCTGATCGCGCTGACTGTTGCGACCTCCCCGGCCGCCCCCGCGCGCACCACGCCAGGAAGTGCCGCCTCCGCCGATCTCGCCACGGGTCTTGAGACCCCGGCGCTTCGAGACATCCTCTGTGACAACGGTTCGTGCCCCCCGCTTGGCATCCTTGCTCGCGGGCTTGTCATCGCTTCGCGCCGGACGATGGAGAGTGCCGGTTGGACCTTTCGGTGCCGGTTTGGCTGCCTCGGCTACCGCGGGCTTGCTGGCACGCAGCGCTGCGGCGGCTTTCCGCGCCTCGGCCGCAGCGCGCGCTGCGGCAGCAGCCGCTTCGCGATCCTGCCTGGCCTTGAGATCGGCTTCCTGACGGGCCCGAAGCTCCCTATGCCGCGCCTCATCCCGCTTGCGGGCTGCGATCTCTTCTTCGCTCAGAATGGAGGGCGCCGGTGCCCGGGGGCGTCTCACCGCTACCGGGGGCGGTTCGACCCCTTCGGATTCGGATTTGACCTCGACAGCCGGACTGACAGGCGATTTCTCCACAGCCGCAATCTGGGTCTCCGGCTCGCTCGGCTCGACTTTCTCGGCAACTTCTTCGACCACTACCGGAACCGTCTCGACCTCTGCAGCAGCCACAGGGTGCTCGACGATCGTCTCTTCACTGACTGAAGACGACTCGACCTTGCTCACAGGAGCTTCGGTGGTCGTAGCTTCAGCGACCGGGGCATCGGCACCGACGCCAAGCTGCTGCGCGGCTTCGATGACGGCAGGCTGTTCGGCCTCGATCTCGGGAGCAACGGATTCGGCTGCCGACGCTTCGGCGAGGAGTTCGTCACGCTTGACGAAAACACGCTTCTTTCTGACTTCGACCTGGACCGTCCTGGCACGCCCGGAGGAATCGGTCGCGCGGATCTCCGACGTCTGCCGGCGGGTCAGCGTGATCTTGCCCTTGGGACGGGTCTCTCCATGGGAGCGACGCAGGTAATCAAGCAAACGCGCCTTGTCCTGTTCGGTCAGCAGATCCTCGACACCGGCCTTGACGACGCCAGCACGCTGAAGCTGCTCGAGCAGCACCGCTGCCGGCATCTTCAATTCGCCGGCGAACTGGTTAACGCTCATCTCATCCATTGATTCCCTCCCTTCATTCCTCGAACCAGTGAGCGCGCGCGACCGATATCAGCGCGGCTGCGCGCTCGCTATCGATTCCTGCGATCTCGACCAGTTCGTCGACCGCCAGGTCGGCCAGATCGTCGCGCGTGCGAATCTCGTTCTGGGCCAGGACGGCAGCCAATGATTTATCCATACCTTCGAGACTGAGCAAGTCCTCGGTCACGTTCTCGAGTTGCTCCTCGGTCACGATCGCCTCGGTCAGCAACACGTTACGAGCCCTGTCACGCAACTCGTTGACCGTCTCCTCGTCGAATGCCTCGATCTCGAGCATCTCTGCGAGCGGCACATAGGCGATCTCTTCGAGCGAGGTGAAGCCCTCGTCGATGAGGATGTCGGCCAGCTCCTCGTCGACATCGAGCTTGGCCATGAACAGGTCGCGCAGTTCGTGGCGTTCCGCATCGGTTTTCTTTGCGGACTCTTCTTCGCTCATCAAATTGATCGTCCAGCCGGTCAGCTCGGAAGCGAGCTTGACGTTCTGGCCGCTGCGTCCGATCGCGATCGCGAGATTATTGTCGTCGACCACCACATCCATGCTGTGATTCTCTTCATCGACCACGATCGAGACGACTTCGGCCGGCTGCAAGGCCGCAATCACGAACTGTGCCGGATCGGAGGACCAGACGATGATGTCGATCTGTTCGCCCGCGATCTCGTTTCGCACCGCCGTGACCCGCGAACCGCGCAGGCCGACACAGGTGCCGATCGGATCGATTCGCTGATCGTGGGACTGAACCGCAATCTTCGCCCGCAGGCCCGGATCACGCGCGCAGGCCTTGACCTCGAGCAAACTTTCCTCGATCTCGGGCACCTCCAGCTCGAAGAGCTTGCCGAGGAACTCCGGCGAAGTGCGCGACAAGATGAGTTGCGGACCGCGGGCACTGCGATCGATACGAAGCAGGAAGGCCTTGACCCGGTCACCGACACGCAGGTTTTCACGCGGAATCATCTGATCGCGTGGAATGACCGCTTCCAGACGCCCGACCTCGATGATGGCGTTGCCGCGCTCCATCCGCTTGATCGAACCGGAAACCAGATGTTCCTTGCGATCGAGGAAGTCGTTGAGCACCTGCTCGCGCTCGGCATCACGGATCCGCTGCAAGATGACCTGCTTGGCTGCTTGCGCGCCAACCCGGCCGAAGTCGATCGGTTCGAGCGGTTCCTCGATGTAGTCGCCGAGTTCGATGTCCGGATTGACATCGCGTGCATCGATGATGCCCATCTCGGCTTCGTCATTGACCACCTCTTCGTCGAGCATGACCAGCCAGCGTCGCGCCGACTCGTAGTCCCCGGTCGCACGATCGATCGTGACCCGAACATCCGCGTCGTCGTGAATGCGCTTCTTGGTTGCGGACGCCAACGCCGACTCGAGCGCAGAGAACACCACGTCCTTGTCGACGTTCTTCTCACGCGCCAGCGCATCCACAAGCAGCAAAATTTCGCGGCTCATCTATCAAAACCTCCACATCCAAGTGCTCAAAACCTGGGAACCAGGCGTGCTTTTTCGATTTCATCGAAGGGAAACGAGAATTCGCCCTTCTCGGTATTCAGTAGAACCTTGTCATCGACCACACCACCTAGCGTGCCGATGAAATTACGTTGGTTTCCGACAGGCATGAGCAATCTGAGCTGGATGTCCGAGCCAGCGAATCGCTCGAAATCAGCCATCTTCTTGAGCGGACGATCCAATCCCGGCGAGGAGACTTCGAGACGGTCGTAATCGACATTCTCGACCTCGAACACGCGCGAAAGCTGATTACTGACTGCGGCACAATCATCGACGTTGATGCCGCGCTCGATATCGATGAAAACCCGAATCAGCCGGCCTTTCGGCGACATTTCGAGATCGACGAGCTCATAGCCCAAGCCGGCGGCAACCTGTTCGACCAGTCGTTCGATGTCCATTTCAGACCTACAAATAAAAAAAGGGCGAAACGCCCATCCCTGTTGAACCCAACCGGAAAAGATGACGCGCGCGGATCAACGCGCTCGCCAAAGCTTTTCAATTATAGCCGTGATCCTTGTGACTGGCAATTTTAGATCGGCCTCATCTAGCCGACACCGAGCCCCTGGCGGGCCATCCGGCCGACCTCCGTCCTCACGGCGGCGGCCCGGACCAACCCGATGGCTTTACTTGGGCCGCTGCGCGGCCTTGGGTGCGGTGCGTGGCGCGGTACGATGGATTCGAACCGGCCGCTTCTTCTCGGCCATCACCACCGCCTGACCAGGCGGAGGCAGACCGGCGATCGCGCACACCTCGGTTTCGGGCATCTCCATCCACATGCCCCGTTTAAGCCGCGTCGGCAACGTGATCGGGCCATAACGCACCCGCATCAGCCGGCTGACGGTCAGGCCAACCGCCTCGAACATGCGCCGCACCTCGCGATTTCGCCCTTCCATCAGGGTCACGCGATACCAGTGATTGATCCCTTCTCCACCGGCATCGCTCAGACTGGTGAAGCTGGCTGGACCGTCCTCGAGCTCGATTCCGTTCCTCAGCGATTGCGCCTGTTCTTCACTCAGCTGGCCGAGCAGACGCACCGCATACTCGCGCTCCATCTCGTACCTGGGGTGCATCAACTGGTTGGCGAGCCCGCCGTCATTGGTGAACAGCAAGAGACCGGAAGTGTTGAAATCGAGGCGGCCGATGGCGATCCAGCGTCCTTTGCGGATCAGCGGCAAGCGGTCGAACACCGACGGCCGACCTTCCGGATCGTCGCGCGAAACGATTTCGCCCTCCGGCTTGTGATAGATCAGCAAGCGCGGGTTGCGCGTCTGGAACTTGAGTGGCACCAGTTTGCCATTCACCTTGACCCGGTCACCCGGCCCGACCTTCTGGCCCGGCTGGGCGGGCTGGTCATTGATCTGCACCTTGCCCTCGGCAATCCATGTCTCGACCTCCCGGCGCGATCCGATGCCCATCTGCGCCAGCACTTTCTGCAGTCGCTCCGGCTCCGCAAGCGCCTCGTCGCGGTCCGGCCGGCCCCGACGGGATTGCGCCGGCCGTGGCACCGAGGACGGGCGCGCGTCCTCACGCCTGTGCGCGGGACGCCGCTCGGATCCCCGCTCAGCCCCCTCCTCGGCCGGGCCTCGGCCACGCACTGTTTGTTCGCGGGCGTCAGTCTTCTTCGTGCTCGGCGGCCGCAAGGGGCTGCGCGTCTTCTTTGGCTTCGACAAGTTCCATAATCCTTTCAAGTTCGGTCAATGCGGGCAGTTCGGTCAGACTGCGCAGTCCCAGATCATCCAGAAACTGGCGGGTCGTTGCAAACAATGCCGGCCGGCCGGGTGTTTCGCGGTGTCCGACGACGTCTATCCAGCCACGCGACTCCAGGGTTTTGATCACATTGGGCGACACCGCCACCCCGCGGATATCCTCGATGTCGCCACGGGTCACAGGCTGGCGATAGGCGATGATCGCGAGGGTCTCCAGCACCGCCCGGGAATACTTGGGCGGACGTTCATCCTTGAGGCGGTCGAGATAGATCTGGTACTCCGGCCGCGTCTGGAAACGCCACCCAGAGGCGAGTTGCACCAGTTCCACCCCTCTCCCGCTCCAATCCTGTCGCAACTCGTCGAGCAAGCGGCGCACGAGATCGCCGCCGGGGTCGGGATCGAACAACCTTCGCAGCTGCGTGGTTCCGAGCGGACCGGTCGCGGCGAGCAGCGCGGTCTCGACGACCTTCTTGTAATCCTCGGGCGACTCAAGCAGCATGTGCCAGTTTCACATAAATGGGTGAAAACGGTTCATTCTGGGTCAGATCCACCAAGCGCTCCTTGACCAGTTCGAGCACCGCCAGAAAGCACACCACCAGACCGGCCGTACCGAGCCTGGGCTCGAACAGGCTGTCGAACACGACGAAAGCGCCGCCTGAAAGCTTCCTCAGAATACCGCTCATGTGCTCGCGGACCGACAACTCGTCACGCCGCACGCGATGATGCTGGGTCAGCTGTACCTTGCGCATGATCTTGAGCCAGGCGTGCTGGAGGTCATGCAGACTGACATCGGGCTGGCGTACCACGATCTTCTCCGACACGAACACGCCGACCCACTCGAAATCCCGCCCCGAGCGGGACAACATGTCGAGCCGGATCGATGCCATCTTCATCTGCTCGTACTCGAGCAGACGCCTGACCAACTCGGCCCGGGGGTCGGACTCTTCCACTCCTTCCTTCGGTGGCCGAGGCAGCAACATGCGCGACTTGATTTCGAGCAGGGTCGCCGCCATCAGCAAATAATCGGCCGCGAGCTCGAGATTGTGCCGGCGCATCGCCTCGACATAGACCAGGTACTGCGCGGTCAAGGGCGCCATCGGAATGTCGAGAATATCCAGATTCGACTTGCGGATCAGGTACAACAGCAAATCCAGCGGTCCCTCGAAGGCTTCGAGAATGATCTCGAGCGCGTCCGGCGGGATGTACAAATCCTTGGGCAACTCGAGTAGTGGCTGGCCATACAGGCGCGCCACCGCCGCGATCTGCTCGGCCGTGTCGACCGGCGCGAGATCGAGCGGCATGTTCATCTAAGGTATCTCGCCCCCGGGGCGTCACAGGGTTTCATCGATCAAGAATAGGACAAGCCCATCGCTTCGCGCACGTCACGCATCGTTTCCTGCGCCATCTTGCGCGCGCGCTCGCAGCCATCGGCGATGATGTTGCGTACCAGCGACGGATCATCGACATAAGGCTGGGCCCGCTCGCGCATCGCCGTCTGCTCCTTCAGGACCGCATCGATCACCGGTTGCTTGCAGTCCAGGCAACCGATTCCGGCGCTTCTGCAGCCCTGCTGCACCCAGTCCCGGGCACTGTCGTCCGAATAGATCTCGTGGAACTGCCACACCGGACATTTCGCCGGATCACCCGGATCGGTGCGGCGGACACGGGCCGGATCGGTCTGCATGGTCCGGATCTTTTTGACCACGGAATCCCGATCCTCCCGCAGAAAGATCGTATTGCCGTAGCTCTTGGACATCTTCTGCCCGTCCAGCCCCGGCATGCGGGCGGCTTCGGTCAGCAAGGCCTCCGGCTCGACCAAGATCATCTTGCTGCTGCCTTCCAGATAGCCATACAGACGCTCGCGATCACCCATGCTGAGGTTTTGCGCCTCTTCGAGCAAGGCATGCGCCTGTTCGAGCGCCTCCTCTTCGCCTTCCTGCTGGAAGCGGGTGCGTAGATCGTGATAAAGCCGCGCCCGTTTCGAGCCCAGCTTCTTCACCGCCTCCTTGGCCTTGTCTTCGAATCCGGGCTCACGACCATAGAGGTGGTTGAAGCGGCGGGCGACTTCACGCGTGATCTCGACATGCGGCACCTGATCTTCGCCGACCGGCACCTTGTCGGCACGGTAGATCAGGATGTCAGCCGACTGGAGCAAGGGGTAGCCGAGGAAACCATATGTCGACAAATCCTTGTTCGACAGCTTCTCCTGCTGGTCCTTGTAGGTCGGCACCCGCTCCAGCCAACCGAGCGGGCACATCATCGACAGCAGCAAGTGCAGTTCGGCATGCTCCGGCACCCGCGACTGGATGAACAGCGTCGCCTGGCTGGGATCGACCCCGGCAGCGAGCCAATCAATCAACATGTCCCAGACGCTTTCCTCGATGATCTGGGGCGAGTCGTAATTGGTGGTCAGTGCATGCCAGTCGGCAACGAAGAACAGGCAGGGATACTCCTCCTGAAGCTTGACCCAGTTCTTCAATACGCCGTGATAGTGGCCGAGATGGAGACGCCCGGTCGGACGCATGCCTGAGAGAACGCGTTCTGCGTACATAGTCTTGAATCTAGATCACAAAAAGGGTTGTGAGGACGGCGCGAAAACCGCTGATCAGCGGCCACAGGATAGACCCGAGCACGCCGGTGAACAGCAGAATCAGCAGGATGGGGAAGCCGTAGGGTTCGATGCGCGCGAACTGCCAGGCCAGCCGGCCCGGTAACAGACTGACCGCGATCCGCCCGCCGTCCAGCGGCGGAATCGGCAGCAGGTTGAGGAACATCAGGACGGCATTGATCGTGATCCCCGCGATCGCCATGTGCGAAAGCGCATCGGAATAAGTCGCGCCCGGCGTCGAGACCGCCACTTTCAGAAGCAATGCCCAGCCGATCGCCATCACCAGGTTCATGAACGGGCCGGCCGCGGCTACCCAGAACATGTCGCCCTTGGGGTTGCGCAGTCGCCCGAAGTTCACCGGTACCGGTTTCGCCCAGCCAAAAAGAATGCCGCCGGCGCCGAGGAGAATGGACGCCGCGAGAATCCCGATCGGCACCAGTATGGTTCCGACCGGATCGATATGCTTGAACGGATTGAGCGTGATCCGACCGGCGAGATCGGCCGTGGGGTCGCCAAAATGACGCGCCACATAGCCATGCGCGGCTTCGTGCAAGGTGATCGCGAGCAATACCGGCAGGGCCCAGATTGCGATCGTCGGGATCAGTGTTTCCATGAATTCAGCGCATTGCCCTGCGTAAAAGCGGCGATTCTAGCAGAGCCGATCTGTTCGATCGTGACGGGACCGGAAATTCGGGTTCAGGATTCACTCAGGACTCATCCAGCCCGAGCACCTTCAGATCACCCTTGCCGGCTCTGATCAGCGCCGGCGCACCAGAGGTCAGGTCGATCACGCTGGTCGCCTCCGGACCGCAAAAACCGGCCTCGATGATCAGTTCCAACTGCTTGCCGAGTCTATCCCGGATCTCCTCCGGATCGGTCAGCGGCAGATCGTCGCCCGGCAACAACAGCGTCGAGGTCAGGATCGGTTCGCCGAGCTCGGCCAGCAAGGCCGAGACGACCGGATGATCCGGTACGCGCAAGCCTATCGTCTTGCGTTTCGGATGCATTACCCGACGCGGCAACTCCTTGGTGCCCTCGAGAATGAAGGTATAAGTCCCCGGCGTGACCGCCTTGAGCAGCCTGTACTGGCTGTTGTCAACGCGGGCATAGGTGCCGATCTCGGACAGGTCCCGGCACATCAGCGTGAAATGATGGCGTTCATCGACCTCGCGAATCCGGCGTATGCGCTGTAGCAGCGCGGTATCGCCCATGTGTCCGCCCAGCGCATAGGCCGAATCGGTCGGAAACGCGACCAGACCGCCGGCCCGCATGATCTCGGCGGCCTGCCGAATCAGCCTTGGCTGGGGTTGCTCGGGATGAAGCGAAAAGAACTGTGACATCGTGGTCTGGAAATGAAGGAAAAGTGGATCGCTGCACGTGGAAACCCGTTGCCGGATTCGATTCGATTGAGGATGGATCGTGGATGGATGGCCAACCGTTGCCCGAATGCTATGTCAGATCAGGCGCGACCACACCGGGATCAGGTCGGCCGGTAACGGATTGCATCGACCGAGATCGACCGGGCTTTCGTTCTCGCCATGAAAATCGGACGCGCGCGACGCCAGCAAGCCACGGCTTCTGGCCACAGAGGCGAACTTCTGCATGTCGGCCGGTGTATGCGCGCCCGAGACGACCTCTATCCCTTCGCCCCCGCAAGCGATGAATCGATCGAGCAACGCATCCATCTGCAGGCCGGACAGACGATACCGCGCCGGGTGGGCGAGCACGGCAATCCCGCCCGCTCCGAGAATCCAGCCGACCGCCTCCTCGAGCGTCGCCCACTCGTGCTGCACGAAACCCGGCTTGCCCTTGGCGAGGTAGTACCGGAATACCGTGTTGACGTCCGGCATCAAGCCGATCGAGACCAGGTGCCTGGCGAAATGCGCCCGACTGACCAAGGCCGGATTACCGGCGAGTCGGCGCGCTCCGGCCAGGGTTCCGTGAATGCCGATCGCAGCGAGCTCCGCGTCCATCCGCTCGGCACGCTCGCCGCGCCCGGATCGGACCGCCCCCAGACCTTCGAGCAGCGGGCCGTGATGGTGATCGATACCGAGACCGACCACGTGAATGGTTTCACCGAACAGCGACACCGAAATCTCCACCCCGGCGACAAAATCCAGACCAAGCTCATCAGCGGTCCGTCTTGCCTCGTCGATACCCGACACTTCGTCGTGATCGGTCAAGGCGAGCAAGGTGACGCCGTTCATCGCAGCCCGCCTGACCACCTCGGACGGCGTCAACCAGCCATCCGACACGGTTGAATGACAGTGCAAATCCACGTTGGCGGTCATCTTTGGAGCTCGCTCGAATACGTTGAATCGTTCAGAAAGGTCTCGATCGCCATGGCGACCTGCGCCGGCTGATCATGATGAAGGTGATGTCCGGCATCGGGAACGCTCTGCTCGCTGAAATGCTTGAAACACGCTGCGCCGGCCCGATAGACATCATCCGCGATCCCCATGCCTCGGCGCCAGGCGGGGTCCGCCTGGCCAAGCCACAATACCTTGGCATTGACGCGCCTCCAGCAGCTTTCGACCTCGGATCGCCGATAAAGTACCGGATTGACGTTGCGATGCGCCGGATCGATCGCGACCCGGACTCCGCCTTCGACATCGGGTTCGGTCATGTGTCCAGCCAGGAACATTGCCTTTTCGGGTGTCAGCCTTGGATTATCGCGCAACATCCGCCGCGCGAACGCGTCGACATCCGGATAAGTCCGGAACGCTTGCGGTGCCGCCAGCTGGTTCAACCACTTTTCGTAGCGTCCCGGGGCTTCCTCACTGGCGCGATCGGGCAAGCCGAAGGCGTCCAGCGACACCACATGCGACAGCCGCGCCGGCCGGATCCCGGCGTAAAGGCAGGCGATGTTCCCGCCCATGCTGTGGCCGACCAGCGCAACCGGTTCGCGCGGACAGGTGTGCCTGAGCAAGGCGTCCAGATCCGCAAGATAGTCCGGAAACCAGTAGGCGTCCGCGCCCCGTGCAGACTGGCCGAAACCGCGCCAATCCGGTGCCAACACATGCCAGTCGCCGGCCAGCGCATCGACCAGAAACTGGAAGGTGACGGAGGTGTCACCCCAGCCATGCAACATGAACAGCTTGCGCGCGCCGATGCGCCCCCAGCTGCGGACATGATGGCGCTGACCGCGCAAATCCAGGAAAAGACTTTCGAAAGGCTTCATGTCCTTCATCATATCAAAGCAAACCTCCGGCCGAGGGCGATCGGGACCCGGTGCGCCGTCAGAGGCATGACGCCCAGGAAAGTTCGAGGCGCAGGTCATTCCCGCGCCTTGGCGATGACGTCCGGGGTCGATTGTCCAGCGCGAGGGGATAATCGTCCGGCTCGATTGCGCCATGTCGAGCGCGATGTTATCGTGCGCCCAGACGCGGGAGAGAACTCCCCGAGAGTCGCCGAAGGCGTAACCCCCCGGAACCGCTCAGGCAAACGGACCGCGTCCGATTCGAACACTCTGGAGAGCGATGCCGTCCGATACGGGCCGGGCATCCACCGAAGGGGCACCCGGCCGGCGTCGATGACGTCGCTGGAATCTCTCAGGTACAAGGGACAGAAGGGGACACGGACTGCCGAAAGCCGGCCGGCCCGACGCGCCCCTTCCCGCTCACCCCGTCCCTCGCCGGAGACCATCGCATGCAAAGCCCCAGCAAACTGACCCCACTTCACGATCGCCATGTCGCAGCCGGTGCACGCATGGTCGATTTCGCCGGCTGGGACATGCCGGTCAACTACGGCTCGCAGATCGACGAACACCATGCGGTTCGCACCGACGCCGGAATGTTCGACGTCTCGCACATGCTCGCACTCGACTTGTCCGGTAGCGATGCGACGCCTTTTTTGCGCGCCCTGCTCGCGAACGATGTGGCAAAGCTCAAGACACCCGGCAAGGCGCTGTACTCCTGCATGCTGACCGAGGCCGGCGGCGTCATCGACGACCTCATCGTCTACCGGATTTCGGACAGCGAGTACCGCACCGTCGTCAACGCTGGCACCGCAGACAAGGATGTGGCCTGGATTCGCAAACAGATCGCGACCCTGGGCGCCAACGTCAGCCTCGAAGGCCGTCGCGACCTGGCCATGATCGCGATCCAGGGACCGAACGCGATCGAAAAGGCGTCCCGCGCCATTCCCGAGCTCAATACCGCACGCGGTATCCCGGCACCGTTCAGTGGGGTCAGGTTGGGCGACCTGTTCATCGCCCGCACCGGCTACACCGGCGAAGATGGTCTCGAGGTCAGCGTCCCGGTCGATCGGGCTGCCGTGATGTGGGATGCGCTGGTATCCGCCGGTGTGCGTCCGTGCGGCCTGGGCGCACGCGATACGCTCAGGCTCGAAGCCGGCATGAATCTCTACGGTCAGGACATGGACGAGGCGGTCTCCCCTCTCGATGCAGGACTGGCCTGGACGGTCGACATGCGCGACCCGGATCGCATCTTCATCGGTCGCGCTGCGCTGGAAGCCAAACCCGCCTCGATGGCCATGCTGGGACTGGTCCTGCTCGACAAGGGCGTGCTGCGCGCCCACATGCCGGTCTTTGGCCCGGACGGCGCAGGCGAGACCACCAGTGGCAGCTTCTCGCCGACCCTGCAGAAATCGATCGGCTTCGCCCGCCTGCCCTTGCCTACGGCGCCCGGGACCGAAGTCGAAGTCGATGTGCGAGGTCGTCGGCTCAAGGCCATGACCGTCAAATTGCCGTTCGTCCGGAATGGCAAGTCCTTGATCGACTGACTGGCGACGAAAAAGTGATAGAACCCATGGCCCTGCCTCCGTCGCAATCCGTTGCGGGGGGGTGAGAAACATGCCGGCACACTACTGGCACCATTCCTTGAACCTGCCCAACGTCGTTTCTTGGCCTACGCTCCAGAGTTTCAGTTTGTCCTCAACGTCAAGCGCTTAACCCTCACTCGCTTCAGGAGTCTCACGATGAGCAACATTCCAGCCGATCTCAAATACACCTCGTCCCATGAATGGATTCGCGTCGAAGCCGACGGCACGCTGACCATCGGGATTACCGACCATGCCCAGCAAGCGCTCGGCGACATCGTCTTCCTAGAACTTCCGGAGGCCGGGCGCATCGTCGACGCCGGCGAGGCATGCGCCGTGGTCGAGTCGGTCAAGGCGGCCTCGGATATCTATGCGCCGGTTGCCGGAGAGGTGATCGCCTCCAACAACGAGGCGATCGATGCGCCCGAATCGGTCAATGGCGATGCCTACGGGGCCTGGTTGTTCAAGATGCGCGCCGACGGCGCCGACTTGTCCGGCTTCATGGATGCGGCGGGCTATCTCGCCGAGATCGATCAGGCCTGACTCCGCACGCTCCGAGCCGGGGCCCGTACCCAGGCACATGTCACGTGTTGCGAGCGTTGGCCTGCGACATGCGCGCCGGGTGGCGCGTCTCGCCGGCCGGTGCGGGTAAGCCCCCCACCCGCGTGACAGTTCTTCAATCGAGTTTCAGTTCCCCGCCCCTAGACTTTCCCACTTTTCGCTCCGGATCCGCCATGTCGTCAATGTCCTTGAATGCCCCCCTTTCCGCTCTCGAGCAGCTCGATCAGTTCATCGATCGTCACATCGGCCCGAATGACGCCGAAGTCGCCGTCATGCTGGAAGCGGTCGGGGTCGCCTCGATGGAGGAACTGATCGCGCAGACCGTGCCAGCCGACATTCGTCTGCCTTCCGCGTTGCCCTTGCCGGGTCCGAAGCCGGAGCATCGGGCACTGACCGACTTGCGAGCGATCGCGAATCGCAACGTGCTCAAGAAATCCTTGATCGGCATGGGGTATTACGGCACCCACACCCCCGCGGTCATCCTGCGCAACGTGATGGAGAACCCGGGCTGGTACACCGCCTACACGCCTTACCAGGCCGAGATCGCCCAGGGGCGGCTGGAAGCGCTGTTGAACTATCAGCAAATGGTCATCGACCTGACCGGGCTCGAACTGGCCAACGCTTCCTTGTTGGACGAGGCGACTGCCGCCGCCGAGGCGATGGCGATGGCGCGCAGGGTGAGCAAATCGAAGTCGAATGCCTTCTACGTGGATGAGGCCTGCTTTCCGCAAACCCTCGATGTCGTGAGGACGCGCGCCGGCTACTTCGGCTTCGAGATCGTCACGGGTCCGGCCATCGAGGCGGCGCATCATGATGTCTTCGGTGCCCTGCTGCAGTATCCCGACGAACGCGGGGGGATTACGAACATCGAGCCGGTCGTCACCGCCCTCAAGGCGGCCGGTGCGGTGACGGCGGTCGCGTCCGACCTGATGGCACTGGTGCTGCTGAAGTCGCCCGGCGCGATGGGCGCGGACATCGCCTTGGGTTCGGCCCAGCGCTTTGGCGTACCGATGGGTTTCGGCGGCCCGCATGCGGCCTTCTTCGCCACCCGTCAATCGAATGTGCGTGCGATGCCGGGCCGGATCATCGGTGTCTCCAAGGATGTGCGCGGCAAGACCGCACTGCGGATGACACTGCAGACCCGCGAGCAACATATTCGTCGAGAAAAGGCGAACTCCAACATCTGCACCTCGCAGGTCCTGCTCGCCAACATGGCAGGTTTCTATGCGGTCTATCATGGTCCGCAGGGATTGCGCACGATCGCATCGCGCATTCACCGTTTCACCGCGATCCTGGCCGAAGGCTTGAAGCGTGCAGGCCAGCAGCTGGTGTGCGAACACTTTTTCGACACCTTGCAGATCGAAACCGGCCCGCAAACCCGGCAGATCGTCGATGCCGCGGTGGAGGCTGGCTACAACCTGCGCAGGGTGTCCGACGCCCGCATCGGTCTGTCCCTGGATGAAACCACCACCCGCGCCGATCTGGCGGCATTGCTGAACCTGTTCGACGCGGATACCGACATCGACGGACTGGACGCAGCGGTGCTGGCAAACGGCGGCGCGATTCCCGCCGAGTTGCTGCGCGACGACGCCATCCTGTCGCATCCGGTATTCAACACCCACCACACCGAGCATGAGATGTTGCGCTACCTGAAGAAGCTGCAGAATCGCGACCTCGCGCTGGATCACTCGATGATCTCGCTCGGCTCGTGCACGATGAAGCTGAACGCGACCAGCGAGATGATCCCGGTGACCTGGGCCGAGTTCGGCCAGATGCACCCCTTCGTGCCGCGCGAGCAGGCCGCCGGCTATCTGCAAATGATCGAAAGCCTGACCGAGCAGTTGCGTGCGATCACCGGCTTTCCTGCCATCTCGATACAGCCCAATTCTGGCGCCCAGGGCGAATACGCCGGCCTGGTCGCGATCGCACGCTACCATGCGAGCCGGGGCGATGCTCAGCGCAAGGTATGCCTGATCCCGAAGTCGGCTCACGGCACCAACCCGGCCACCGCACAGATGTGCGGCATGCGTGTGGTCGTGGTCGCCTGTGACGACAACGGCAACATCGATGTCGCGGACCTCCGCGCCAAAGCCGCCCAACATGGGGATGAGCTAGCAGCCCTGATGATCACCTATCCCTCGACCCATGGGGTGTTCGAAGAAGCGGTCAGGGAAATCTGCGAAATCGTGCACGCCCACGGCGGCCAGGTCTACATGGACGGCGCCAACCTGAACGCCCAGGTCGGACTGACCTCGCCGGCCGCCATCGGCGCCGACGTCTCCCACATGAACCTGCACAAGACCTTCTGCATTCCGCATGGTGGCGGCGGCCCCGGCATGGGTCCGATCGGACTGGCTGCCCATCTCGCCCCCTTCATGGCAGACCATGTGGTCTCGCCAACCGGCGACGGACATCGTCCGAACAAGGGTCAGGGCGCGGTCTCGGCCGCGCCGTTCGGTTCGGCCAGCATTCTGCCGATCTCTTGGATGTACATCACGATGATGGGCGGTGAAGGCTTGAAGCGGGCCACCGAAACTGCCATCCTCAATGCGAACTATGTCGCCAACCGGCTTGCCGATCATTATCCGGTGCTCTACACCGGCAGTCAGGGCCGGGTCGCGCACGAGTGCATTCTCGACATCCGCCCGATCAAGGCCGCCACCGGCATCTCCGAAGTCGACATCGCGAAACGACTGATGGATTACGGCTTCCATGCGCCGACCATGTCCTTCCCGGTGGCGGGCACGATCATGGTCGAACCGACCGAGTCCGAGGACCTCGCCGAACTCGACCGCTTCATCGCGGCGATGATCGCCATCCGTAACGAGATCCGCGAGATCGAGAGCGGCCGGTGGTCCAGAGACGACAACCCGTTGGTGAATGCCCCGCATACCCAGGCCGACGTCATCGGTGACTGGCAGCGCCCCTACACCCGGGAGCAGGCTGTCTCGCCGCTGCCGTGGGTCGCCGAAAACAAGTTCTGGCCAACCGTCAACCGCATCGACGATGTCTATGGCGACCGCAACCTGTTCTGCGCCTGCGTCCCGATGACCGACTACGAGGAGGCCTGAGCGCGGGTGAGAGAATCGTCGCAAGCGGCATGAAGGCTAATCGGTCCGCTTGCGACGTCGGCCACTCTCAAGAGAACGTTCTGCAACCTGTTGTTTTCTTTGCCACCGCCTTCCGCCGCTAGCGTGGGTTGGGATGCTCAGCACTTGAAACGTCCGACCAGACCATGCAATTCGGCGGCGATGCGTTCTAGCTCTTCCGATGACTGAGCCGTCGAGCGGGTCGCCGTGCTGGTCCGTTCCACCATGTGGGCGATTTCCTCTACTTTCTGGGCGATACTGGTGCTTGCGATACTTTGCTCGCGGGTCGCGTTCGCGACCTCGCGTATTCTTTCCAGCGCCGACTCCGCCCCTTCCTTGATCTCGCGCAAGGTATCTGCCGCGCCATCCGATGCCTGTACCCCGTCTTCCACCTGGGGCAAAGCGGCATCCATCACCTCGACCACCGCCTCGGTTTCGGCCTGTACTCCCTGAACCATCGTCTCGATCTCGACGGTGGCGACCGAGGTCCGTTCCGCGAGTTTGCGTACCTCGTCCGCGACCACCGCGAAGCCGCGCCCTTGTTCCCCGGCGCGGGCAGCCTCGATCGCGGCGTTCAGTGCCAGCAGGTTCGTCTGTCCCGCGATCTCCTTGATGACGGCCGCGATCGATGAAATCTGACGGGCCTGCTCCGCGAGACGACGGACCCGATCGGAGGCGTTGGTGACGGTGGAAGCAATCTGCCTGATATCCTGGCTCGCCGTCTGCACCCGGCGGACGCCCTGATCCGCCAGCTTCGCCGACGACTCGGAGCTACTCTCGGTCTCGGTCGCGTGGTCCGAGATATGGTTGATGCTGACGGTCATTTCCTCGATTGCGGCGGCCATGGTCGAGGTGGCATCCGATTGCTGATCCGCGGCCGCTGCGACGTCGCGCGATGCAGAACCGATTAGCGAAGCGTTCTCGGCCAATCGGCTCGCACCTTCGCCGATTTCGGTGATCATCCGCCGAATCGCAGCGACCATGGTATCCAGCGAGTCGAGCATGCTGCCAGGCAGCGCGCCATGCACCTGTATGCGCAGATCGCCTGAAGCCGCCTGGGCCATGGAGGCGATCGCCTCGGCCGGCTCGCCGCCGATCTGGCGCAGGACGTTGCGCGCGACGACGAAACCGATCCCGCCCAGCAGCACCAGCACCAGGATACCGACCGCGAGTTCCTTCCAGAGCCTTGCACGAAACGCGATGGCGACATCATCCATGTAGATGCCGGTCCCGATGAACCAGTCCCAAGGCTCGAACATCATCACGAACTGGAGCTTCTCGACCGGCTCCTGCTGCCCCGGTCGCGGAAATGCGGTATCGACATAACCTCCTGTCGGACTCGAGCGCGCACCGGCCAGCAGGTCTCTCAGCGTGTAGCGCCCTTGCCCATCCCGCAATTCATCGAGCATGTTGCGACCGATCAGATCGGCTCTCACATGCGCAACCCCGACCCCGTCCGTGGTCCAGGCATAGACATACTCGGCGCGCCCATCCGCACCGCCATAGCGCGCACTGAGAAAGGAATCGACGACCGCTTGCTGTGCCTCCTGCCGGGTCAGCTCTCCGCGCATTTCCCGGGCATGGTAGCCCATCGCAAGATTGTGGGACGATTGAAGAACGGCCTTGATCAACTCCTTGCGCGCCTCGACCATGTCCTGGTGCATCTGCAACATGCCGCGTACGCTCATCGTGACCACACCAATCAACGCGGCCACCACGAGAAGACCGATTTTGGTACGAAGTTTGAGCTTATCGACCATCTTGCTCCCCTCTGTTCATGCGCGCCTTGTCTGGAGACACGAGGCGACCTTGGCTTCGCCGCGGTGAAACGCCATTATCCGAGCGTAGATTCAGTATCGACCAGGTCAAGAAATACTTGAGCCCGGCGCCAAGCTCGTCACATCGACCTCTAGGCTTCGACGGGCATGACAATCACAGCAACACCGCCGCCAGCGCGAACAGGACCGGCAGCGCCACCAGGCTGACCCAAAGGCCGCCGCGTATCATCTGTCGCTGCGGCACATGGCCGCTGCCGAAGATGATCGCGTTCGGAGGCGTCGCGACTGGCAACAGGAAAGCGCAGGACGCTGCCATCGCGACCACCACCGCGATCGGCACCGGCTCGATCTGGGGCGCCATGCCGATGAAAAGCGGAATCAACAAGGCGGCACTGGCAGTGTTGCTGGTCACCTCGGTCAGCAGCATCGCGAACAGGATCATCAGGATCAGGCTCATCAGCACCGGCATCGCCGCGAACGGGCCACCCAGCTGTTGCGCCAGCCACGCCCCTGCCCCGCTTTCGTTCAGCACCCGGCTCAGGGTGAGGCCACCGCCGAAGAGCAGCAACACCCCCCAATCGGCGCTGCGCTCGATATCCTTCCAGCGCGCCAGCCCGAGCGCATGCAGCAGCCCGAGCGCGAACAGCGCCACCGCGGCATCGTATCCCCGCCCAATTCCGAGCACAGCGTTCAGCGGCGCCCCGAACACCCACAGCACCACCGCCATCAGGAACACGCCCAGCATCAGCCCGTGCGGCCGGGACCAGTTCATCGCCAGCGACGGACGCTCGATCTCGACCGCGAGGTCGGGCTTCATCGCGATACGCACTGCCCACTCCATCGCCGGCATCATCAGAATCACCACCGGCAAACCAAACAGCATCCACTGCGCGAAACCGATGCCGACATTGGACGCGGCGATCGCATTGGGCGGGCTGCCGACCAGCGTACCGATGCCGCCGATATTCGCCGAGAACGCGACGCCAAGCAGCACGTAGAGATAGGTCGAGCGGTATTTTTCAGGACGCAGTGGCGAGAGCAGGCCGAGTGCGAGTGGCAGCATCATCGCGGCGGTCGCGGTGTTGCTGATCCACATCGACAACACCGCGGTCAGCCAGAACAGGTAGCGGGCCGCGATATCGAGCCGGCTGCCGGCCTTGTTGATGACCCAGGCCGCCATCCAGCGATCCAACCCCTGCTTCTGCAAACCGGCGGCGAGCGCGAAGCCCCCGAGAAACAAGAAGATCACCGGATCGGCGAACTGGAGCAAGGCCTGGTCGAAGGCCAGCACGCCGCTCGCACTGGCCAGCAGCGGCACCAGCACCGCGGTGACGCTGACATGCAGCGCCTCGCTCAGCCACAGCCAGCCGATCGCGACCATGATCGCGATCCCGCTGCCAGCCGGGCCGATCTGGTTGCCCAGCCAGACATCCAGCACGACATACAGCAAGGCCGCGGCCGAGGGATTCAGAAACCGATTCATAGGGGCGGCGCGAACGACGAATAACGCCGCTTACGCACGATAAATAAAAGTGATGGTAACCGCTGCAGCGCGGCGTGCCCACCCAGGACGGCAAAACAGTTCACCCGAGCGCCCCCGCCGTCCACCTTCCTTCCAGATGAAACGCCAGCGCAGCGATACCAGCG
>JAUVVG010000009.1 GCA_030604735.1 Azoarcus sp. | reverse complement strand
GTCGGTGATCCGTCGGATGGCGGCCAGCATCTGCTCGCCGTAGCGCCGTGACGAACCGGTGTCGATCACGATGACCCCGTCTTTGCCGACGATGAAACCGGTATTGACGATGTTGCCGCCGTTGCGGAATGAGAAGTCTTCGGTCAGTCCGATCAGTACATGGACTCCGTCGGCAATCTCCACCGGCTGCAAGCGGTAGTCGAACGCGTCCGCCCTCGCCGGCGCTGGAATCGAGACGAAGAGCGCGATCAGGACTATCCAGACAGCGCCGGGATTCATGGTGTCACCCAGGCGTCGATCGGATTGCCGTTGTTGTCCCGGCCGCGGGCATGGATCCGGCCGCCACTGGCAGCGTCCGCCGGGAGGTCGATGGTGAAGGTGGGGTTCTCCGACACCGGCTCGAAAGCGTGGATGCGGATCAGGTCGGCCCCGGCATGGTCGGCGAGGATCAGATCCTCGATGTAGAAGGCCGGGATGCCGCTGGCCAGGCCGGTATCCATAGGGTGGATGATGCGCATCCTGACCCGTTCGCCACCGTCGACGCGGGGCCAGATCCGTCCGCTGACCTCGTTGAGCCTGTCCTGCCACTCCGGCGACGCCGAGCCGAGCGACGGCGCGGTGCAACCGCCGCCGGTGGCCTTGACCCAGGTGCCGCCGACATGCCAGGTGCCGTCCGGCATGCGGGCGGCCGCCCTGACCGGCGAGGACTGTTGCAGCTTGAAGCGGAATCCCAGGCTGGCCCGGGCGCGCTCGGGATGGAAACTCAATACCTTCAGAATCGGATTGAAGTCGGCGAAGACCACGACTTCCTCGACGCCGGGCAAGGCGGTGACATCGACCGTGATCGGCACGTTGAGCGAGTCTTCGGCGACCTCCGGCCCGCTGACCCGCACCCGGCTGTCGAAGACCACGTTCTGACCGTCGAAGAAGAACTTGCGCATGTCCCCCCAGCGCGGCGACTCGAGCGGATCCCGGTCCGGGTGTCCGAGCGGGGTCGACACCATGCTCGTGGCCGACATCGCGCCGAACGGAAGCAGCGCGGCCACCACCAGCGCGGTCAGCCTCATCACATCGAGCATCGAATCCTGTCTCCATCGCGACGGGTCATGCGGCGACTCGTTGCCAAGTCGCGCTGATCCGTTCATTTCGAATTTGCGGCGAGGGCGAAACATTATAGGGAGTGAATCGCCTTACGCCCACTCGGCGAGTTGAGCAACTCTTGTGCCAGCGGATCAGATCGCTGGAAGGAGAGGGTTGTTCCGCCGTCCTGCTCCGAAATGGCACACCTGCTGTCAATCGGAACACTTCTCTGCCGTGGCGTCTAGAGATGATGGGGGCGTATGAACATGGCACGCCACTTGCAGATGAGCCGTGCCCCTTACGGAAATGTTGCGCTGGGCGGCACAGAACAATTCGACGAGTGATTCAGACGCAAGGAGGAAGTCAGATGGAGCAAAAGAGAAGAACGTACGCTGCTTGGCCGATCGCGATCAGCGTGGTCGCGATCGCGCTGGCCAGCATCGGTCATGCAGGTGCGAAGGAAGTGACCGATGAGGACATCCTCAACGACGCCACCACTACCCACCAGATCGTCACGCACGGGCTGGGCACCAAGGGCCAGCGCTACAGCCCGTTGGCAACGATCAACGTCGATACGGTGAAGGATCTGGTCCCGATGTGGACCTTCTCGTTCGGTGGCGAGAAGCAGCGAGGTCAGCAGTCGCAGCCGCTGATCCATGACGGCAAGATGTACGTGACCGCTTCCTACAGCCGGATTTTCGCCCTCGATGCGATGACCGGCGAGAAACTGTGGAAGTACGAGCATCGTTTGCCGGAAGGCATCATGCCCTGTTGCGACGTGATCAACCGTGGTGCGGCGATCTACGGCAACGTGGTGATCTTCGGCACGCTGGATGCGATGCTGGTCGGCCTGGACAAGGACACCGGCCGGGTGATCTGGCGGGAGCGGATCGCAGACTATCGTGAAGGCTATTCGATGACCGCCGCCCCGCAGATCGTCAAGGGCATGGTCATCACCGGCAACTCGGGCGGTGAATTCGGTGTCGTCGGGCGCGTCGATGCGCGCGATCCGCTGACCGGCAAGCTGATCTGGACCCGCCCGGTGGTCGAAGGTCACATGGGCTACAAGTTCGACAAGGATGGCAACCAGATCGAGAACGGCATCAGTGGCACCACCAACGCGACCTGGCCGGGCGACCTGTGGAAGACCGGCGGTGCGGCCCCTTGGTTGTCGGCCTATTACGATCCCGACGTCGATCTGATCTTCATCGGAACGGGCAACCCGGCGCCGTGGAACTCTTGGCTGCGCCCGGGCGACAACCTGTACTCCGCCTCGACCGTCGCGATCAGTCCGGATTCCGGCCAGATCGTCTGGCATTATCAGAACACGCCGCATGATGGCTGGGATTACGATGGTGCGAACGAGTTCGTGTCCTTCGAGTACAACGACCCGGCTACCGGCCAGATGGTCAAGGCCGGCGGCAAGGCCGATCGCAACGGTTTCTTCTTCGTCAATGACCGGACCAACGGCAAGTTGCTCAACGCCTTCCCGTTCGTGACCCAGATCGACTGGGCCAAGGGCATCGACATGGCGACCGGTCGTCCGATCTATGACGACAGCAAGCGTCCGGGTAATCCGTTCGACGGCAGCGGTGGCGACGGTACCAAGGGTGAGTCGGTGTTCAATGCGCCGGGCTTCCTCGGTGGCAAGAACCAGCAGCCGATGGCCTTCAGCCCGGATACCGGCTACTTCTACGTACCGGCCAACGAGTGGGGCATGGACATCTGGAACGAGCCGGTCTCGTACAAGCGTGGCGCGGCCTACCTGGGTGCCGGCTTCACGATCAAGGCGCTGCATGAGGACTACATCGGTTCCTTGCGAGCGATCGATCCGGTCAAGGGTGAGATCATGTGGGAGGTCAAGAACAACGCGCCCTTGTGGGGTGGGGTGCTCGCGACGGGCGGCAACCTGGTGTTCTACGGCACGCCGGAAGGCTTCCTGCGTGCGCTCAACGCGACGACCGGAGAGATCGTATGGCAGTTCCAGACCGGATCCGGCGTGATCGCACCCCCGATCACCTGGGAAGTCGATGGCGAGCAGTATGTCTCGGTGGTCTCGGGCTGGGGTGGCGCGGTGCCGCTTTGGGGCGGTGATGTCGCCAGCCGGGTGAACTTCCTGGAGCAGGGCGGCATGGTGTGGGTGTTCAGGCTGCATCGCTCCTGAGCGATGGCCTGAAGCGTTGCCGGTTCCGCCGGCAGCACCTGCGGGTGCGCTGCGGAACCGGCTCTTTCCAAAAAAGGGGATTGAATGATGAAGTTTCTCAGGGTGGCGCCCGCGCTGCTGGCGATGGTCTTCGTTCCGTTGTCGGCCCAGGCCGACCCGCGTGAGGATCAGGCGATGATCAAGCTCGCCAACGAGAGTGGTTGCATGGCGTGCCACGGAATCGAAACCGGCCGGCCAGGTCCGGGCGGGATGGCACCGATCGGGCCGGCCTGGGTGGATGTGGCCAAGCAGTATGCCGGCAAGCCAGGGGCAGCCGAATTCCTGACCAAGGTGGTACTGGAGGGGTCCAACCCCTATAGCAGCGTATGGCAAGGCAAGATCAGCGGGCTGGCGATGCCGCCCAATGCGGTGGCGATCACCGAAACCGATGCGCGCCAGCTGGTCTATTGGATTCTGGCCATGCACAAGTAATCGAACGCAAGTCTCCCTCTCCTGCAGTCCGGCGGCATTGGACTGCATGCGACCTTGCGGCGCCGGTGGTGCCGCTTTTTTTGTCCTTTTATCTTAGGCTGGCGCGGGCGAAGAAGTGGGCGCCACCCATGGACGCCTTGAGCTGAAAGGGCTCGCGGGTACATAGGGCGGCGTATCCGACCAGCCCTGGCCATTGTGTTTCGAAACAATCGCGACAGGGCGGGTTCGCAGGACGAGCGGGCAGGCAAAGCATGGCGCGTGCGGGCCGGTTGCTCGCCACCAGGCGGCTGTCGTGGTCGAACACGGCCAGACCTTCGAAGGGCGTGCCCAGCATGTCCGGGCGTGCATGAAACCGCAGTAGCAGAAAGCCGCGCTCGTCATGCTCGATCAGCCGGCGCTCTATCATCTCGGCGGTCATCTGCAACAAGGCCTGGGTATGGCTCACGCCCAGACCCAGACCCTGTCCAGTCGCGGGCGCGCTGTCGATGATTCCGAGCACCCCGCCACACACCGCATCTATGGGCGTCGCGATACCGATGACAAGCCGGTCCGATACCGGAAACGCAGGCAGTTGTGGCGGCAGCGTGACCGCGCCGCCGGCAGCCGCACTTGAAGTCGGCCGAACCGGTGCAGCGGTACCGGAGGCGGGGCGGGGAGGCTCTTCGGGTGAGAGCGATGCGGTGATGGCCACCTCGTTGCCGACCATGCCGAGAATCGCACCGCGCTGGTTCGCCAGCAGCACGGTCAGGTAGGGGCTGTTCAACTGCTGATGAAGCGACTCCATCGCCGGTCGCGAGAAAGTCATCAGGCGCTCGTTGTCCTCGCCATCGAGTTGTGTCCTGAACACGGTTCGTGCGCAGGCGCGACCGGGCGCCTCGATTGCCGACTGTGGCAAGCGAGAATGAGCAAGGGAGTCCGCGTCGAGATCGTGTTGTTCAGCCATCGAAAGGTCGTTCAAGGGCGTTCGCCAATCCCGGATGCAGGATTCATGCCTTGAACAGGGGGCAAGGGCGGACAAGCAACTTGATCGCTGATGGCGTCGATGCGTGCCGCGCGCGTGGCAATGAGCGATGCCGCAGCCCGGTGTTGGCTGATCAGTCGGCACGCGTGGGTGAGCCGATCGGTTTGGCCGGGCGTCAACGTCAGCATGGATTGCGCGAAGGCGTGCAATAGGCCTGCGTGGCCAGTAGCCAGCGTTGCCCGTTGTGCCGTTGTGGAACAGGTGTTGCGATTTTCAGCATGCTCCCTGATTGCCCGGGTCCAGTTCTGACGGGGCGCGTTGGGTCTGGGATTGCGCCGGGTTTCCTTGCTGAAGGCGGTGCGAATCGAACCTGGCATGATCACTGCTTATCTTCGGTCGAAAACAAAGGGTCCGACACCGGATCCACAACGATATTAGACCGGAGGAGAGTTGGCGATGGTGCCCAGTCTGGCCCGCTTGTTGATGCTTGCCTGGATGGTGTTGTTCTCCGCGGCGGGCGTGCAGGCTCAGGGTGGACCACTCCCCGTGGTTCGTGTCGGCGTGCTGCAGTATGGCACGGTGAGCTGGGAGCTCGAAGTCATGCAGCGGGCCGGCCTGCCGGCCCGCGAGGGCTTCGTGCTGGAGGTGGTGCCGCTCGCGCTGAACGACGCGACCAATGTGGCCTTGCAGGGCGGGGCGGTCGATGTGATCGTCAATGACTGGATCTGGGTGTCACGACAGCGTCACGAGGGGAGGGACTACGTCTTTTCGCCCTATTCGCTCGCGGTCGGCGGTGTCATCGTGAGGCCGGACGCCGGCATCGACAGTCTGGCCCAGCTGCGCGGCAAGCGGCTCGGCATTGCCGGCGGGCCGGTGGACAAGAGCTGGTTGTTGTTGCGGGCCTATGCCCGGATCACCGAAGGCGAGGATGCCGCGCGGCTGGTACGGACCGAGTTCGCCGCCCCGCCACTGCTCAACGAGCTGATGTTGCGCGGTGAGCTGCCGGCCGTGCTCAACTTCTGGCATTTCAACGCGCGCCTGCTCGGTGCCGGCATGAAGCCCCTGCTCAGCCTCGATGAGATCCTGCAGGCACTGGGCGTGACCGATCCCCTGCCGATGATAGGCTGGGTCTTCCGCGAAAGCTTCGCCGCAGCCAACCGTGACGCACTCGACGGTTTCCTGCGCGCATCGACCGGGGCCAAGGCCTTGATGAAGACTTCCGATGCAGTATGGGCCGATCTGCGGCCGATGATGCGGGTGGGTGACGATGCCACCTGGGGTGCGTTGCGTGATGGTTTCCGTGCCGGTATTCCGTCGGCGCTTGACGTCGAAGCCGCCGAGCGGTCTGCCGAGCGGGTCTTCGAGATTCTCGCCAGGGAGGGCGGGCGCACGCTGGTAGGCAATGCGACCACGCTGGCTCCGGGCACGTTCTGGCGTGGGGCCGAGGGCCGGTGAAGCGTGCGGCATGCGGTTCCGGCGAGGCGCTTGACCTTGGCCTGGTCGGTCGCGGGGGCGCAAAAGTGAAGCGCGACCGGATCGTCAGCGAGGAAGCGTGGCTGCGTCTGACCTCGTTGCTGGCTTTCGTCGCGTTGTGGCAAGGGCTCTCGTGGTGGCTGCAGAGCGCAGTGCTGCCATCGCCGGCCACGGTGTTGGCGCGCATCGCGATCGAGATGTCGGACCTGGTCTTGCCCTATCATCTCGGCATTACCCTGAGCCGGGTCGCGGTGAGCTTCCTGCTCGCGATGGCGATCGGGGTGGCGATCGGGATCGCGATGGGGCGCTGGCGACGGGTCGACCTGTTCCTGGATGGTTGGTTGGTCCTGGGGCTGAACATCCCGGCGCTGGTGACCATCATCCTGTGCTACGTCTGGTTCGGCCTGACCGATGTCGCGGCGGTGGTCGCGGTCGCCATCAACAAGATCCCGACCGTGGTCGTGACCGTGCGCGAAGGGGCGCGGGCCATCGATCGGCGGCTGATGCAGGTGGCGCAGGCTTACCGGCTCGGGCGCTGGCGGACCTTCACCCGGGTCTACCTGCCGCAGCTGGTGCCCTATCTGATGGCTGCGGCACGCTCCGGGCTGTCGCTGATCTGGAAGATCGTGCTGGTGGTCGAACTGCTTGGGCGCAGCAACGGCATCGGTTTCCAGCTCAATGTCTTTTTCCAGTTCTTCGACATCGCCGGAATTCTGGCTTACACCCTTGTCTTCGCGACCATCGTGCTGCTGATCGAAGCCCTGCTGATGCGCCCGCTCGAGCGTCGCTTGTCCGGCTGGAGGCAGGTCTGATGCTGAGCATCGATATCCGGCGCAAGCTGTTTCCCGATCGCGGGGGGCGTGCCCATCTGGCGCTGTCCGGCCTGCGACTCGGTGCGCAGAAGGGAGAGTTCGTCTGTGTGGTGGGCCCGTCCGGTTGCGGCAAGAGCACGCTGCTGAATCTGGTCGGTGGGCTCGATCACGAGGTCGAAGGTGCGGTTTCTTTTGCAGGTGCGCGGGCCGACGACATCGGTTTCATGTTCCAGGAGCCGCGTCTGATGCCGTGGCTGTCGGTGCTGGATAACGTCTTGCTGGTCGCACCGGATGGTGCCGCGGCGCGTCCGCGCGCGATCGAGTTGTTGCGGGCAATGGACCTCGGTGAGGTGCTGAACGCGCACCCCGGCAGGCTGTCCGGTGGCATGCAACGCCGGGTGGCGCTGGCGCGGGCCTTCGTCAACGAACCGGCACTGTTGTTGATGGATGAGCCCTTCGTCTCCCTCGATGCACCGACCGCCACTCGGCTGAGGGAGAGGCTGGTGGCATTGTGGCAGCGCTGCCGCAGCACCGTGCTGTTCGTCACCCACGACCTGCGTGAAGCGCTGTTCCTGGCTGACCGGGTGTGCTTTCTGTCGCCGGCACCGGGTCGGGTCGTCCTGGATTTGCCGGTCATCCTGCCCCGGCCGCGCGATCCGCTCGATCCAGGGCTCGCCACGCTTCAGGCCGATCTGATGATCCGACACCCGGACCTGTTGGCAGGACTCGCCAATGGCATCGTCGATGGTCGCGAGGAGGGCGGTGATGGCTGAGTGGGATCCGTATGGCGGCAATCTTCTCGAGGTCGAACAGGTGCGCAAGGCCTATGGTTCGCGCGAGGCGCTCAAGGGGGTCAGTCTGCAGGTCGCTCCGGGTGAGTTCGTCGCCTTGCTCGGCCCGAACGGGGCCGGCAAGAGCACGCTGTTTCAACTGCTGACCGGCTTGTTCAACGCCGATGCCGGGACAGTGAGGGTGTGCGGTTGCGACATGCGAGAGGTTCCGGTCAAGGCGTTGGGCCGGATCGGCGTGGTGTTCCAGCAGATGACGCTGGACCTCGACCTCAGCGTAGTGGCCAATCTGAAGTTTCACGCCCGTTTGCACGGGCTGGGCGGTGCCGAGGCTGCCGAACGCATCGCCGATGCGCTGGAGCGGCTGTCGATTGCCGATCGGGCCAAGGACAGGGTACGCGAACTCTCCGGCGGCAATCGGCGCAAGGTCGAACTCGCCAGGGCGCTGATCCATAGGCCGCGGGTGCTGTTGATGGACGAGGCCACGGTCGGACTCGATCCGGCCTCGCGGCGTCAACTGCTGGACGAAGTGCTCGGCTTGCGCTCGGGTGGAGTCGGTGTGTTGTGGGCCTCGCATCTGGTTGACGAGGCCGAAGCGGCCGACCGGGTGGTCGTACTACATGCCGGCAAAGTCGTTGCCGAAGGGACGCCTTCCAGCCTGATCGCCGACATGGGCACCGACTCGCTGGCAGAAGCCTTTTTGAAGCTCACCGGACCGCCCGAGCGGACGCCGGCCTGATTCCACCGTACTGGCACCGATAAACGACGGATCATCCAACCACCAAGGAGATATGCACAATGAAACTTCGTAACCTGACCCTGGCTTTGGCAACGACGGTCGCGCTGGCCTTGCCATTGGCTTCACAGGCCAAGGACACCGGCTACCTCTTCGTCAGCAGTGAGAACGACAACGCGGTCACCGTGCTCGACGGGAACACATTGGCGGTGGTCAAGGTGATCCCGACCGGTCAGCGCCCGCGCGACATGAAGCTGACCGCCGATCGCGAGCAGATCCTGGTCATCGCCAGCAATGACGAGCGGGTGGATGTCATCGACATCGCCACCCTGGAGGTGGTGCGCAGCATCGATGTCGGCGACGACCCGGAGATGTTCGACTTCAGTCGCGACGGCAAGCTGATCTATGTGTCCAACGAGGACGACGCCGAGGTGTCGGTGGTCGATATCGAGAACAACGAGATTGTCGCGACCATCGAGGTCGGCGAGGAGCCCGAGGGGATTCTGGTCAGCCGCGACGGCAGCCGCCTCTACGTCACCTCGGAAGTTGCGAACATGGTGCACGTGATCGACACCGCCACAAACGAGATCCTGGCCAATGTCGTGGTCGGCAACCGGCCGCGTCGATTCGCCGATACGCCGGACGGTAGCGAGGTCTGGGTTACCAACGAATTGGGCGCATCGGTGACCATCATCGATGGCAATAGCTACCAGATCAAGGATACGATCGCTTTCGCCCCGCAGGGTTTCCGCAGCGAAGAGGTCACCCCGGTCGGCATCACGATGACAGGCGACGGCAAGACCGCTTATGTGACGCTGGGCCGTGCCAACCACTTCGCGGTCGTAGACGTGGCCAGCCGCGCGGTCCGCGACTACGTGCTGGTGGGCAGTCGCGCCTGGGGGGTGACCCTCAGTCGCGACGAGAGCCGGCTGATCGTGGTCAACGGGCTGTCGGACGACATCTCCATCGTCGATACCAGCAACAATCGGGTGCTGCGTTCGGTGCCGGTCGGGCGGGTGCCGCATACCGCCGTAATAGACGATTGAACATCGTTACCGCAGAACGCGCTGGATAGCGTTCTCGAAGTTGCATGACGTTTCTCGAACGAGCCCGGACCAGGACACCCGAGCGGTTCATACCCGCCGCGCGGTGCTTGCCGTACTGGCGCACTCGCCGGCGGATGCCTGGTTGATTTTCGGGAGCGCAATCTGTTCAAGGAGGCTTGACCGATGCAGTTGAAGACCCTGCTGGGCATTGCAATCGTCCTGTTCGCGTTGTCCGCTGTCCAGTCCGCCGGGGCCGAGACGACCATCCGCTTCGGTTATATCGGGCTGGACCGGGATGCCCGCTATGATGACAAGAAGCTGTTCTTTCGCACTTTGTCCCGTCCTCTGGGCCAGCCGATAGCCGGTGCCGAGGTGGCGATGCGCGAATCGCGCTTCGTCGGGCAGGCGCTTGGGGTGAGCTTCGAACTCATGCGGGCCATGACCCGCGACCCGCAGGCCTTGCCGGCTCAAGTGGAAAAGCTGTATGCCGAGGGCGTGCGCTTCTTCCTGATCGACGCGCCCGCGGCGCAAGTCGCCGAGGTTGCAGCGGCCACCCGGGGCCGCGATCTGGTGATGTTCAATGTGTCAGCCGGGGACGACGCGTTGCGTCAGGAACAATGCCAGCCGCACCTGTTCCACACCGTGCCCAATCATGCGATGCAGGCCGATGCACTGGCCCAGTACCTGGTATCGAGGAAGTGGCGCAATGTGTTGGTACTGCAGGGACCGAGTGACGAGGACAAGCTGATCGGCGCCGCCTTCGAAGCATCGGCAAGGCGTTTCGGCCTCAAAATCGTCAATACCCGGCCGTTCGTGTTGAGCAACGATCCGCGTCAGCGCGACCAGGGCAACATTGCGTTGTTGACCACCGGTGGTGACTACGACGTGGTCTTCGTCGCCGATGGCGATGGCGAGTTTGCCCGCAGCGTTCCCTATGCGACGGTCCGGCCGCGCCCGGTGGTCGGTAGCGAAGGCTTGAGTGCGCTGGCCTGGCATTGGGCCTGGGAGCGCCACGGGGCGCCGCAATTGTCGGGCCGCTTCGAGAAGCATGCCGAGCGGCGCATGGCCAGCGTGGACTGGGCTGCCTGGATCGCGGTCAAGGCGGTGGTCGAGGCGGTGGTGCGAACCGAGAATGCGTCTTTCGACCAGCTCGTCGATTATCTCGCCGGCGAAGACATCATCCTCGACGGGTTCAAGGGCAACCGGTTGTCATTCCGTGCCTGGGACCGGCAGTTGCGGCAGCCGTTGTTGATCGCGACCCACAACGCGGTGATCGAGCGAGCGCCCATCCAGGGTTTTCTGCACCAGACCAACAACATGGACACGCTGGGCTTCGACCAGCGCGACAGTCGTTGTGAGATGTGATCGGTCGCACCCGTTACCCGCGACCGCGCCGAGTGATTCATTGCAGGACATCGGGACTGAAGATGCCCTGTCCGTTCGGACCTGCGAAACCGGTTTCGGACGAGTATGGGGGACGAGTCCGGAGACGGGCCGTGGCTGGAGAAAGTGAATGGCGATACCGATGAAACACGCGCTTCTGGCCCTGCAGGCGGTCGCCAGTCGCGAGGTCTCCAAGTTCGTTCGCCAGGGCGGGCGGCTGGCATCGGCGCTGGTGCGACCACTGCTATGGCTGGTGGTGTTCGCGGCTGGCTTTCAAAATGTGTTCGGGGTGTCGATCATCCCGCCCTACGACACCTACATCCCGTATCAGGTGTATATCGTGCCCGGCTTGCTTGGCATGGTGTTGCTGTTCAACGGCATGCAGTCGTCGCTGGCGATGGTGTACGACCGCGAGATGGGGGTAATGCGCCTGCTGCTGACCGCGCCCTTGCCGCGGGCCTACCTGCTGTTCGCCAAGCTGCTGGCTGGCACGCTGCTGTCGGTGATCCAGGCCTATGTGTTTCTCGCGATCGCAGCGGTGTTCGGTGTCGGAGTGCCGCTGGCCGGCTGGCTGCAGGCGTTTCCGGTGCTGGTGCTGTCCGGGATGATGCTCGGCGCGCTCGGCCTGCTGTTGTCGGTCCGGGTCAAACAGTTGGAGAATTTCGCCGGCACGATGAACTTCGTGATCTTTCCGATGTTCTTTCTCTCCCCGGCGCTCTATCCACTGTGGAAGCTCGAGGAATCGGGTGCGCGGGTGATTCATTTCATCGCCCAGTGGAACCCGTTCACACATGCGGTCGAGGCGACCCGTTTCGCCCTTTACGGCCAGGTCGCCCCGTTGTCGCTCGCGATCGTGATCGGCTGCCTGCTTGTGTTCTTCTGGCTGGCGAGCTGGGGTTATGATCCGCAGCGCGGGATGATCAAGCGAAGCGGCGGCCCGGGTTGAGATGATCCGCCGGTCGGGAGTGAATCGTATCGATCAAACACGCAAGTCAGCTGATTCACGCCTTACCGCAGGATATGCTGTCTTATACAGGTGTTCCATAACGGAACAGGTTTGCGCCGATTCGTTGCAAACCTGTTCCGTTGTCCGATTCACGGCACCCGATTGGTCAGACCGTGGGCGGCGAAAATCCGGCCGACTTCGCCGGATCGCTGCAAATCCTCGAGGGCCTCGGTCAGGGCGGCTACGAGTCCGGTATGTTCCGCTTTCACTGCCATGCCCAGTGGCCAACCGGTGATACGCATCTCGGGGAGCTCGATGGCGTCGATCCGGTAGCCGGTCACGCCATTCAACGCGCCTTCGAGTTGGGTCTGGGTGCTCAGCACGGCCGCGATTTCTCCCTTCTGCATGGCCTCGACCGCGGCCGGAATGGTGCTGAAATGGACCACGTTGTCCTTGATCCCGCCGTTGAGCACGTGCAACAGGAAGTCGCTGCCATGAGTATCCACCTCGGCACCGATTTTTTCCGATCTGAATGGGTCGAAAGTCTCGATGACGCTGTTGCCCGGCGCCGGGATCCGGTCCGGATTGCGCGCGATCGCCATGCGTTCCAGGTGGTAGGGACCGAAGATCTTGACCCTGGAGTTGCGCGACTGGAAATGGTTATCGACCGGCACATGCAACATCACGTCGGCCGGCGCGTGCCCCATGTTGTTGGTGCCCCGCCAGTGGCCACGCCACACCATGTTGCGCAAATCGTCGCCCATGTTTTCGTCGGCGACGAACTCGACGATGTCCGCGTTCAGCCCGAGCTTGTGCGCGAGCGCCTGTCCGAGCGAGATCTCGACCCCCTTGCCCTCCATCGAGTACGGCGGGTAGTTGGCGTAGACCGCGATGCGGAGCATCCCGGGCCGCTGCAACTCCATTTGAGCCGCGGCGACGCCCGGCAAAAGGCCCGATGCGAGCAGGGCGCCGGCCCCGAGCAGGAAGTGTCGGCGTTCACTCCACATGGACGGTCTCCAGCCAGGCGCGGATCGACCACATCGCCTCCTGGGTCAGGATGCCCTCGAACGGCGGCATGTACACGGCGTTGTTGCGGGTCACGCCGTTGCGCACCTTCTGGATGTAGAACTCGTCCTCGAAGTCGTCCCCGGGAGTCAGTTTCCGCAGGTCAGGCGCGATGCCACCCGATACGCCACCCAGACCGTGGCAGCGCGCACAGTTCTGGTTGTAGGCGGAGTCGCCGATCCGGATCGCTTCCGGGTTGTCCCGGAACGGATTGGCCTCCAGCCAATCATCGCCGAGTTGCGGCAGGGAAGCGGTGTCGACCGCTTGCGGCGTCACGTCCCCGTGCGCCGCGACCAGCCCTGCTCCGGCGAGCAATGCAATCAGCGCTGCGCCTTGCAGCTTGTGGACGATGGTCTCCTTCATGCCTCTTGTTTTCACTTCGATACCTCTTGGTTGGTTGATGCGACGACCGGATGTCCATTCCATCGGACAGGTAAGCGACTACTGCAAGCCCTGTGCCAGTAGGCAGGGTGAGCTGGAATTTCCGTGATGAGGCTAGAGACCGGACGACCATGAAGCTGGCAGGGAAATTGCTCATAGGCAGCTGCCGTCATGGAACAATTTGCTTCAATGCGGTGCAGGTGCTACTTTTTGGAACACAGCCGGAACAACAAGAAATCCGGTGGTCCGGGCATCAGGTCGGGACGGAGGAGGAGATGATGGCGGGGTCTGGAGAGGCGTTGCACAGTCGCGATGACAAGCTTGTGCTCGCGCGCAGGCAGTTCTTCGAAGCCGGTGTTGCGCCGGAAGAGGGTGTCGTGCCGGTCATCCTGAGATCTTGGGAGCGGTGTCGCCGCAAAGGGCTGGTGCATGCCGCCAACGAAAGTCTAGACCCGGCGAGCCGGGCGAAACTGTCCGAGTCTAGAGAGCGCAGTGCCGGTCTGCTCGAACAAGCGGGCGGAATCATGGAGCACCTTTTTGCTCAGATCCGCAGTTCCGGCAGCATGGTGATCCTCGCCGATATTGACGGGATGATCATCCACAGCCTCGGTGATCCTGATTTCGTCGATCGGGCCGGCCGCATCGCGCTTCAGCCCGGTGCCTGCTGGAATGAGGACTCGCGGGGGACGAACGCGATCGGGACCGCGATCGCGGAGCGAACCAATGTCGAGGTACTGGGGGCCGAACACTATCTCGATCGGAACAGCTTCCTGACCTGCACCGCGTCGCCGGTGTTCAACGGACGTGGCGACCTGGTCGGCATTTTCGATATCTCCGGCGATTACCGTAGCCATCAACGCCACACCCTCGGCCTGGTTCGGCTGTCGGTGCAGTTGCTGGAAAAACGCCTGTTCGAGGCCGAGTTCGCGAACGAATTGATCATCGCCTTCCACTCCCGGCCGGAGTACCTCGGCAGCTTGCAGGAGGCGCTTGTCGCCGTCAGTCCCGAAGGCTGTATTCTCGGCACCAATCAAGCCGCGCGTGACTGGTTTGCGTCTGTGGGCGGTGGTGCGCCGGCCAGTTTCGGCAGTCTGTTCAGGACGCGCTTCGGGGCGATGCTCGACCGCGCGGCCGCTCACTCCGCAAGAGATGCCAACCATCTTCTCAAGCTCGACCTGCGCAACGGTGGCGAGATTTATGTTCAGGTCAGGGGAGGAGGCAAATTGCTGGTCAATGCTGGTGTGTCCGCGATCGGGTCGGACAAGGATGGAGTGACAAGCGGTCGTCGCCAGGCCCGGCCCTGTGATCGATCGGAAGGCAGGATCACGCTGGAGTGCATGGATACCGGTGACCCGCGTCAACACATGGCCCTGGAGCGGGCCAGGCGCATACAGGGCAAGGACATTCCGTTGCTGATCCAGGGTGAATCCGGCGTCGGCAAGGAGTTGTTCGCACGGGCCTTCCACAACAGTGGGCCACGTGCCGACGGGCCTTTCGTCGCGCTCAACTGTGCCGCGATTCCCGAGACCCTGATCGAGTCGGAACTGTTCGGCTATTGCGGCGGTGCCTTTACCGGCGCACGCAAGGAAGGGGCGCAGGGCAAGATTCAGCAGGCTTCCGGCGGGACCTTGTTCCTGGATGAAATCGGCGACATGCCGCTCAGCATGCAGGCGAGATTGTTGCGCGTGTTGCAGGAACGCAGCGTCACCCCGGTCGGTTCGCTGAGGTCGATACCGGTGGATATCTCGCTGGTCTGCGCGACTCACCGGATGCTGCGCGATGCGGTGGCGCATGGTCTGTTTCGCGAGGATTTGTACTACCGGGTCAACGGACTCACCGTGACATTGCCGCCGCTACGGGATCGCAAGGACATTCGTTGCCTGGTCGAGAACATTCTCGGGGCGGAAGTAGCCGGCTCGCGCTCGAGCGAGGTGGTCATAGGCGAGGAAGTGATGCGTTTCTTCGAGCAGTATGCCTGGCCGGGCAACATCAGGCAGTTGCAGAACGTCATCCGGGTTTCGGTGGCCTTGCTCGATGACGACGAGTGTGAGATCCAGCCGGTGCATCTGCCCGAGGAACTGTTCGGTCTCGACCCGATGGATTCGACCAAGGATCACGCCGCCGGCGCACGCACCGGGCATGCCGTGATGTCTGACCTGTCGGCGTCTGCCGTTTCGCATATATCCGGGTCTGCGGGACAGGTTGGTCAGGGGCAGGGTGGCCCGCGCAGTCTGGACGAGATCGAACTCGAGGCGATCGCGACGGTCATGCGGGAGGTCGGTGGCAATGTCTCGGCCGCCGCAAGGCGTCTCGGTGTCAGTCGCAACACGCTTTACCGAAAGCTGGGTCGGATTCAGTGACCGATTCACGTCCAGGCCCGTCGTTGAATCGGGCATGGTATTTGCACTGCCTTCACTGCGTCGCATTTTGAATTGAACAACAAACGGAGGAGCAACTCGATGTGGAAATCCCTTCACATTGACCCCGCCAAGTGCACCGGCTGTCTGCAATGCGAGATGGCCTGTTCATACGAGCACACGGGCGTCATGAACCCAGCCAATTCCCTGATCAAGGTGTTCAATTTCGAGCACGAGGGTCGCAAGGTGCCCTACACCTGTACCCAGTGCAGCGAGGCGTGGTGTCTCAACGCCTGTCCGGTCGATGCGATCCGCATCGACCGCAACACCGGCGCCAAGCTGGTGTATGCCGACACCTGTGTCGGCTGCAAGGTCTGTACGATCGCGTGCCCGTTCGGTACGGTCAATTACAACCAGGAGTCCGGCAAGGTCCAGAAGTGCGACCTGTGCGGCGGAGATCCGGCTTGTGCCAAGGCCTGCCCGACCGGCGCGATCACCTACATCGACGCGAACTGGACCGGTTACGACCGCATGCAGGCCTGGGCCGCCAAGGCCAACACGCCTGCCGCGGCAGCTTGAGGAGAATCGAACATGGCATGGACTAGAAAGATTCTTCGGGTGAACCTCACCGAAGGGAGCTGCAAGGAAGAAGCGCTCAACATGCAGTGGGCCAACGAGTATCTTGGTTCGCGCGGCCTGGCCAGCAAGTATCTGATCTCCGAGATCGATCCCAAGGTCGATCCGCTGTCGCCGGAGAACAAGATGATCATGGCGACCGGTCCGCTGACCGGAACCATGGCCTCCACCGGCGGCCGTTACACCGTGGTCACCAAAGGGCCGCTGACCGGCGCAATCGCCTGTTCCAACTCGGGGGGCTTTTTCGGCGCCGAGATGAAGTTCGCCGGCTGGGACATGATCATCTTCGAGGGTAAGTCGCCTAAGCCGGTGTATCTGTTCATCGAAAACGAAAAAGCCGAGTTGCGCGACGCGTCCCATCTGTGGGGCAAGAGTTGCTGGGAAACCGAGGAGACGATCAAGAGCCAGCACCAGGATCCGCAGATCCGGATTTCGTCGATCGGCCTCGCCGGCGAAAACCAGGTGCTCTACGCCTGTGTGGTGAATGATCTGCACCGCGCGGCCGGTCGTTCCGGCGTGGGTGCGGTGATGGGCTCGAAGAACCTCAAGGCGGTCGCGATCCGTGGTACGCGGGGTGTCGGCAACGTCAAGGACTTCCCGGCCTTCATGAAGGCGACCAGCGACGCCAAGAAGGTGCTTCACGACAATGCGGTGACCGGCCAGGGCCTGCCCAAGTATGGCACCCAAGTGTTGATGAACGTGATCAACGAGATCGGCGCGCTGCCGACCCGCAACCACCGCGACGTGCAGTTCGAGGATGCGTCCAAGATCTCGGCCGAGGCGATGCACGAGAAACGCGAATCCGACGGCAAGCCGCATCTGGTGACCAATGCGGCCTGTTTCGGTTGCACCATCGCCTGTGGCCGGATCTCCGAAATCGACAAGGGCCACTTCACGGTCAAGAACAGCCCGAAATACTGGGGCGCCTCCGGTGGTCTCGAGTACGAAGCCGCCTGGGCGCTCGGCGCGGCCAATGGTGTCGGCGATCTCGAGGCGCTGCAGTACGCCAACCTGATCTGCAACGAGCAGGGCATGGATCCGATCTCCTTCGGCGCCACGGTCGGTGCGGCGATGGAACTCTACGAGATGGGCATCCTGACTTCGGAGATGATCGGCATCGAGTCGCCGTTCGGTTCGGCCGAGGCACTGGCCAAGATGGTCGAGATGACCGCAGTGGGCGAGGGCTTCGGCAAGGAACTCGGCATGGGCTCGAAGCGGCTGTGCACCAAGTATGGTCACCCTGAGCTGTCCATGAGCGTGAAGGGTCAGGAATTCCCGGCCTACGATTCGCGCGGCATCCAGGGCATGGGCCTGGCGTATGCCACGTCCAACCGGGGCGCCTGCCACCTGCGCGGCTACACCGTCGCCTCCGAAGTGCTGGGGATACCGGTCAAGACCGATCCGCTCACCACCGATGGCAAGCCGGAACTGGTCAAGGCCTTCCAGGACGCCACCGCGGTGTTCGATTCGGCCGGTATTTGCGTGTTCACCTCCTTTGCCTGGACCTTGGCTGACGTGCAGCCGCAGATCGAGGCCGCCTGCGAAGGCGACTGGAGCATGGACAAGCTCAACGAGGTCGGCGAGCGGATCTGGAACATGGAGCGCCAGTTCAACAACGCGGCCGGTTTCACCCACAAGGATGACAACCTGCCGCCGCGTCTGACCACCGAGCCGGCCAAGACCGGTCCGGCCAAGGGCTTGGTGAATGGACTCGACAAGATGTTGCCCGAGTATTACAAGGTCCGCGGCTGGACGCCGGAAGGTCAGCCGACGCCGGAAACCGTGTCGCGTCTCGGTCTGTGACCACCTGAAGCAGCAAGCCCCGGTCGTTGCCACCGGCGCGACCGGGGTTTGTTTGCCCATTTGAGGACATTTCCATGAAACACGTGATTCTTGGCAATGGCCCGGCCGGGGTCGTCGCCGCCGAGACCTTGCGCAAGGCCGCGCCGCAGGACGAGATCGTGATGGTCGGCTCCGAGGATGCGCCGCCGTATTCGCGCATGGCCATTCCCTATCTGCTCGAAGAAGACATCGATGAATCCGGCACCTACCTGCGCAAGACGCCGGGATACTTCGAGAAGCTGAACATCCGCGAGTTGCGCGGACGTGCGGTCGCGCTGGATACCGCCACGCACAAGATCCTGTTCGCCGACGGGCATTTCGAGCACTACGACCGGATGCTGATCGCGACCGGATCACACCCGGTCCGCCCCCCGATCCCCGGTGTCGATCTGCCGCAGGTGCAGACCTGCTGGACGCTGGAGGATGCGCGTGCGATCGCGAAGCTCGCCCAGCCGGGCTCCAGGGTGTTGCAGCTCGGCGCTGGCTTCATTGGCTGCATCATCATGGAGTCGCTCGCGGCACGTGGGGTCGAACTGACCGTGGTCGAGATGGGCGACCGGATGGTGCCCCGAATGATGACGCCCAAGGCCGGCGGCATGATCAAGCAGTGGGTCGAGCACAAGGGCATCCGGGTCGTGACCTCGGCCGGTGTCGAGCGGATCGACCCGGTGGTCGCCGAAGCGCCGGGCTTGATGGCCAAGCTTGGCAGCTGGGTGTCCGGGGGTGGTCAGAATAATGCGAAAGAAGGCGACGGGAGACCTTTGCGCGTCAAGTTGTCCAATGGCGAGGTACTCGACTGCGACCTGGTCATCGTCGCCGCGGGTGTCGCGCCCAACGTCGGTTTTCTGGAAGCGACCGACGTGCATGTGGCCAAGGGCGTGCTGGTGGATGATCACATGCAGTCGAGCGTGCCCGGCATCTATGCCGCGGGTGATGTGGCCGAAGCCCCGGACTTATTCACCGGAGCACACCTGGTCGCCGCGATCCAGCCGAACGCGGCTGATCAGGCGCGGGTGGCCGCACTCAACATGGCGGGTCAGGGTGCCCGCTTGAACGGGGTGCTGGCGATCAACGTGCTCGACACCCTGGGGCTGATTTCATCTTCGTTCGGTCAGTGGTGGGGCGAAAAGGCGGAAAACGGCGGTGCCGGGGTCGAGCATGTGGACGACGGCGGCTATCGCTACCTCAGCCTGCAGTTCAAGGACGATGTGCTGATCGGGGCGACTTCGATAGGCCTGACCAACCATGTCGGGGCCTTGCGCGGTCTCATCCAGGGACGGGTCAAGCTGGGCCCGTGGCGGGATCGGTTGTTGAGCAACCCGTTGCAGTTCGTCGACGCCTATGTCGCGCGGAGCCAGCAGCCGATGGCGCTGGCGCGATGAAAGTAGCTTCCGGCCGGAACTGCGGTGAGCGGTTCCGGTCTGGCTTGTGTGCGGGGCAGGCAGGTCGTCCCGGTCCTGTCGGTAATATGTCCAATCCGTTGCCATGCTTCGGCTTGCAGGCGGGAGAGACATCATTTCGGAAGCATCGATATTGTTCAACTCGACAGACAAGAGAATCGTGTCCATCAAGATCGCCTTCAAACTCTTCGCGTCGCTGACCGACTACCTGCCGCCCGATCGCAAGGGTAACGTCGTCTCGCTGGATATCGATCCCGCCACGACGGTGGCCGAGCTGATCCGCACATTCCGGATTCCGGAGATGAGCGCCCATCTGGTGCTGGTCAATGGCGTCTATGTGCCGCCTGCCAAACGCGCGCAGACCCAACTGGCCGACGGTGACGAGCTGGCGATCTGGCCGCCGATCGCGGGCGGTTGAGCTTGATTTTCAATCCGGGAGCGCTGGCCGAGGGGTTTTCGCGTGAGCTTTCGGCCACGCCGGCCGAATTCGAGCGGGATCTACGCAAGGCCTGGCCAGCCGGTGTGGTGCGTGAATCCGATCACCGCTTTTGCGTGGAGGACGGGCCGATCCGACTGGTGATCCAGGTCGAAGTGATCGGGGTGCGCAAGATCGGCCTGCTCGAGCTGCCGCGGCTCGCGGCCCACTATGTGTTCAGTGGCGGTGACGAGGCGGCACGCAGGCAGCTGCTGACCCGGCTCGACCGTGCGATGCAGCGTGGCGGGGGTTAGCGCGCCTCTTCATTTGTCCGGCCGAATCCGATTCGGCTATTCTGCCGCCGATGCCGACACTCTCTTCGACCTTTGCCGAAGCCTTCGTTCTGCTGCTCGCGTTCGATGAACGGGTGGCTGAGATCGTCTGGCTGTCGCTCAAAGTCAGTGGCGGTGCGGTCGTGCTGGGCACCCTGATCGGTTTGCCGATCGGTGCCTGCCTGGCGATCGGGCGCTTTCCCGGCAAGACGACCTTGACCGTGGTGATGAACGGCTTGATGGGACTGCCGTCGGTCGTGGTCGGGGTGGTCGTCTACTTGATGCTGTCACGCTCGGGCCCCTTCGGCGGCTTCGGTTTGCTCTACACTCCGACCGCGATGATCATCGCGCAGACGCTGCTCGTCATTCCGCTGATGGCTGCGATCGCACGGCAGGTCGTCGATGATGCCTGGCAGCGTTACGCCGAGGAGTTGCAGGTGATGCGCTTCTCGTGGTGGCAGAGCGTGACGACGCTGTTGCACGATTGCCGTCATTCACTGATGGTGGCGGTGCTGGCCGGGCTGGGGCGGGCGATGAGCGAGGTTGGTGCGGTGATGATCGTCGGCGGCAATATCGATCGTGCCACCCGGGTGATGACGACGGCGATCGCGTTGGAGACCAGCAAGGGCGACCTGCCGCTGGCGATCGCGCTTGGTCTGGTGCTGATCCTGGTCATCCTTGTTCTCAACGCGGTCGCGTTCGCGATGCGTGGCTGGGCCATGCGCCGTTACGGTTGAGGTGCGGATCATGTTCCCGATACGTGTCCGTGATCTGCGCTTTCAGCCGAACGGCCGTCCGGTACTGGACGGGATCGATCTCGACATCGCCGACGAAGGCATTACGCTGGTTCTCGGTCCGAATGGGGCCGGCAAGAGCGTGCTGCTGCGCACCCTGTGCGGGCTGATCGCGCCGACGGGCGGAACGATGGATTGGGGCGGCGGCGCCCGGCCCGAGCGCGGCGTGATGATGGTATTCCAACACCCCATGATGCTGCGCAGTTCGGTGCTGGACAATGTCGCGTTGGCCTTGAAGCCGCAGGGTGTCGCACGCCAGCAAAGGCATCTGCGGGCAATGACGATACTGGAGCGGGTAGGGCTTGCGCATCGCAGCACGGATAGCGCCCGGCAGTTGTCGGGCGGCGAGCAACAGCGCCTGGCGCTGGCCCGGGCCTGGCTGACCCGCCCCAAGCTGTTACTGCTGGACGAGCCGACCGCCAGCCTGGACCCGTCGGCCACCGCCGAGGTGGAGCGCATCGTGCGTGAGATCCGTACCGACGGCACCCGCATCCTGATGACCACCCATAACCTCGGGCAGGCGACCCGTCTCGGTGATGACGTGATCTTCATGAGCGCCGGCAAGGTCAGGGAGCATTCACCCTTGCAGCGATTCTTCGCCCGCCCCTCGTCCGAGGAGGCGCGTCTGTTCATTCAGGGCGAGTTGCCCTGGCGGCTCAATTTCTGACGCCTTCGTTGCTGAACACACGAAGTTTGCATTGGGTTGCCGAGTTTATGGGCGCTTCGGATTTTCTGGTGCACAAGCCCTGCTTTAGCCTCTCGACGGGCACAGCGCTGTCCGCGGGATCAAGTAGCCGATAGCTTGTATGGGCGGATCAGGCTCTCGGCAGGGATTCCAAACCTCTCGTGCAGTCGCCAGATCATGTTGAGCGTCAGCGGACGCTTGTGGTTCAGGATTTCATAGACGCGGTTCAGGCGGCCGATGGCTGGCACCAAATCCTTCGGCGCCAGCCCCGCTTGCACCATGCGGAACTTGATGGCTTCCACCGGATCGGGAAGGTCGATGGGGAAGTGCTTGGCTTCATAGGCTTCGAGCAGCGTTACCAGCACCTCGAACCGGTCTCCTTCCGGCGTGCCAGGTTCTGGCTCGTTTTCGAAGTACGCTGATACCTCGCGCAGAACAGCTCGATAGTCGGCGTCGGTATGAATTGGGCGGATTTCCATGTCAGGGCTCCATTTCGACGGTTTCGGCGTCAATCAGATCGTACTCCGCGTGCGTGCCAATGAATTCCACGTAGATGGCTTGGAAGCGATATGCCACCGAGACCACCAGGCGATAATCATTGCCCTTGATGTTGAATACGACCCGGCGATTCTTCAGGATGCTGGCACAACGGTACTGCGCCTTGATATCCGCCGGTTGACTCCAGGCCGCCTTCTTCACTTCATCCACCCATGACTTCAAGGGCTGCTCGGCGTCCGGATTTGATTCCCAGAAAGGTCGTAGGTAGCTGACGGCAGTGATTCGCGTGCGGAGGTTTAGTCCCGAATTGGGATATAGGGCAAGCGTCCTATGTGTTTGATGCTGCTGCGTTGCACAGCAATTTACCAACTCCGCCTAGCGGCCTTCGCCGGGTCGAAAGGCTGGGTTCGACCCGATGCTGTTCCCCAGCTTTCTACGATGGGGTTGTTCGCCAGGCCCCGTTTTGCATTCCGTGTCGTTACGAAGCGGCCGTTGAAGACCTATCCCAGCCGTTCAGGGCATACACTCATTTATCCGAGCGAAAGGTTATAACGACGACCGGAGAAATGGTGAAGCCGTTGGCAGGCGCTAGTCATTTGAATGAATGCGCGCTTGACTCTCCACGTCTGTCGTATGGCTGAAGCTGGAGCACATACTTCTCCTCAACGACCGTTACGCCCCATTGACCCGGTTTGCTTTCAACTTTTTGGAATCCAGCCATTCGATACAGATGAGCTGCAGGTGCAAGGCTACTTTCAGTCCAAAGAATCACCGATTTATAGCCTGACTTCTCTGCAAACGCCACCGCCTCATTGAGGAGCCATTTTCCCAGGCCGGAGCCACGAGTCGATGGGTCCACCAAGAACCAGCGCAATTGGGCCTGTTCTTGATTGACCCCGACAATCGCAATGCATCCTGTGAACTCCCCGCCTTGCTCAGCAATCCATAGGCAGTCACGAGGGGTTCTCGACAAGACGAACTGTGACAACGGGCCTGCTACATAGGCTTCGAAAGTTATATCGAATCCACGCTCTCGTGCATAGATGAGCCCGTGCTGAAGGACGATGGTTCCGATGTCACCCGGACGCAGATCAGTCCTAATCGTGAATGGCGTGGGCGGTTTATCGCGGGACGACGGTGACTCATTACTCATTGAAGTCTCCCTCGGAGGATGGTGCAATGACGGTCACAAAGCTCCGAACTCGCCAGGGGCGTTGTGCAAAGGCGCTACCAAACACAACGCGCACCTCAGCTTGACACCAGATAAGAGCATGCCGTGGCAAGCGCGGGAGCGCAGTTGCAGGATTCATTATAGTTTCGGTGTCGGACGGCGATGACTAGACGCCGTTTGCGCTCTCTACTGTGGAAAAAGCTCGAACGGCTGCTCCGGCTGGTTGCAGGCGCTCAGTATTGCCGAATATTGCATGCCAATGAGATTCTGCAACGCAGTAATCATTTCGACATTATTCCAATTACCCTTAACCATGCAGGTCGGGTCGCTCGGTTACCTTTTCACTACCGCGATCCCTTCGATCGCCTGATCATCGTGCAAGCAATCGAAGAGGGGGCCTCTGATCAGTGCCGATCGGACCTTCGATGCCTATGACGTTCGTCGGATCTGGTAGTCGGCCATGACCATCGTGTTCATTGCGAGAAACTGACTCCCTGTTCCTGCGAACTGTGACTTGTCGAGTCGCACACGTTGCGTTGTCGAAGCCATCGTAGCCCCACATGGACAAACCAATGGTCAGAGCGCTTTTTCGACCGGGTTACCATGTGACCAACGCTGCCGAGACCGAAGGAGTCGGCAAAGAGTGCCGATAACGAAAAGCACTCTAAATCAGACGCCTAGCTTCCAGTGCCCGGATTTACCGCCCAGCTTTTCGGTCAGACGGATGCCGTTGAGCGTCATGCCGCGATCGACCGCCTTGCACATGTCATAGATGGTCAGCAGCGCGACGCTGATCGCGGTCAGGGCCTCCATCTCGACGCCGGTGCGCCCGACGGTCTCGGCGGTGACGGTGCAATGGACCGTGCCATTCGCTTCGTCCAGCTCGAAATCCACCGCGACCCGGGTCAGTGGGATGGGGTGGCAGAGCGGGATCAGCTCGCTGGTCCGCTTGGCGGCCTGGATGCCGGCGATGCGGGCGATGCCGAGCACGTCGCCCTTCTTGGCATTGCCGGCCTTGACCATCTCGAAAGTGGCCGGGAGCATGGAGATGCTGCCTTCGGTCACGGCGACGCGGCGGGTTTCGTCCTTGGCGCCCACATCCACCATGTGGGCCTGGCCTTGGGCGTCGAAGTGGGTCAGTGTCTTTGTCATCTTGAATAGGGGCAGGAGGTCCGACGCAGGCCGAAACAAACTGCGCGGAACGGAATTGTCGAAGCGCTATCATAGCACTCCATGATCAAGCGACTTTTCATGCTCCTGCTGTCGGCGACACTGGCTTTTCCGAGCGCCGCCTTCGACCTCCCGGATCTGGGCGACGTGGCCTCGTCCGATCTCTCGCCGCTGATGGAGCGCCGGATCGGCGAGTCGATCATGCAGGAGATCCGGTGGCGCGATGCCTCCTATCTGGACGATCCCGAGATCGAGGGCTACGTCAACCGTCTCGGTCGGCGCCTGGTCGCGGCCAGTGACCAGTCGGACCGCCGGTTCGAGTTCTTCGTGATCAACGACTCGAGCCTGAACGCGTTCGCCTTGCCGGGCGGCTATATTGGTCTTCACTCCGGACTCATTCTTGCGGCCGAGACCGAGTCCGAACTGGCCTCGGTGCTCGGGCATGAGATCGCACACGTGACTCAACGCCATATCGCTCAGCTCTTCGGGCGACAGGGGCAGGCCAGCATGATCATGCTGGCTTCGCTGCTGGTCGCAATCCTGGCCGCACGCAGCGATTCGCAGGTCAGCGAGGCGGCGCTGGCGGCCGGTCAGGCCGGCGCGATCCAGTCGCAGATCGGCTACACCCGAACCCTCGAGCGTGAGGCGGATCGGATCGGACTGCAGATCCTGGAGCGTGCCGGCATGGACGTGCGTGGCATGCCCAGCTTTTTCGAGCGGCTGCAGCGCGCGACCCGGGTCTACGAGAACAATGCGCCCGGCTATCTGCGCACCCACCCGCTGACCGAGGAGCGGATATCGGACATGGGTAACCGGGTGGCGCAGATGCGTTATCGGCAGGTGCCGGATTCGGACGATTTCCATTTCGTCCGGACCAAGCTGAGGGTCAATAGCGGCTCTGCCGCCGATGTGGTGCGCGACTTCTCGTCCCGGATCGCCGCCGGGAACGCGGATCCGTTCGTTCACTATGGCCATGCGCGGGCACTGCTGCGGGCCGGTCGTGTGCCGGAGTCGCTGGCCGAAATCGAGGCCTTGCGTCAGGTCGCGTCGTCCCCGTTCATAGACGGGCTCGCAGCCGAAGCGCTTCTGGCTGCCCGCGATCCATCGGCGGCGGCGAATCTGCTCTCGCAGTCGGTCACGCGACACCCCGAGCATTCATCGCTGCGCTACCTGTATATCGAGTCACTGCTGCAAAGCGGGCGTGCCCAGCAGGCGGCCGAGATGGCCAGGGAGTATGCGGTGCGCGAGGGTAACGATCCGCACTACTGGTCCTTGTCGTCCCGTTCCGAGCAGGCCTTGGGGCGGGTTTCCGCCTATCACCGAGCCCAGGCCGAGGTCTATGTGTTGCGCGGTAGCCTTCCGGCAGCAATCGAACAACTCGAGCTCGCCCGACGCGCCGGCGATGGTGACTTCTTCGAAATGTCTGCGATCGACGCCCGCATGCGGATGCTGAAGATAGAAGAGGCCGAGCGCCGCAGGGAGTCACGCTGAACTCGCGCGGCGACTTTCACGTTAAAATACGAATGTTTTCCGACCCTTGGACAAAACTATATGAACTTTGAGAAAGAAGTCGATGCACGGGGCCTGAATTGCCCCCTCCCCATTCTGCGTGCCAAGAAGGCCTTGGCCGAGATGCAGTCGGGACAAACCGTGCGTGTTCTGGCCACCGATCCGGGTTCGGTCAAGGATTTCCAGGCTTTTGCCAAGCAGACCGGCAACGAGTTGCTGTCGCATGGCGAGACCGCCGACAAGGCGTTCGAGTTCTTTCTCAAGCGCAAGTAAGCGGAACCCGCGCCACAACGAAACAGGCCACCTTGGGTGGCCTGTTTCGTTTTCGGTGTGTGGGATCACCCCGGCCCAGTCCGGGCCGATCGTGCTCAGCGTGCTTTCAAGCGCGCCAGCTGCGGCCGTAGTTGTTCCAGCGTCGCCGAGAAGCCGGCGAGACGGTCGCGCTCCTGCTGCACGACCACAGCCGGCGCGCGCTCGACGAAGCTGGCATTGCCGAGCTTGCCATTGGCCTTGACGATCTCGCCTTCGAGACGGGCGATCTCCTTGGCCAGACGCTCCATTTCGGCTTCGATGTCGATTTCGACCCGCAGCATCAGCTTGGTGTCGCCTGCCACGGCGACCGGAGCCAACTCATCCTCGCCGATCGCGTCGACGATCTCCACTTCCGATAGCCGGGCCAGGCCGCACAGGTAGGGCACGAAGGGCGTCAGGGTCTGGGCATCGCCCGCGATCACCAGCGGCATGCGCTGTGCCGGCGAGATGTTCATCTCGCTGCGCAGGTTGCGGCAGGTATGGATCATCGCCTTGAGCTCGGTCATGCGCGCTTCGCTGGCTTCGTCGATGCGCGAAGGCTCGGCGACCGGGTAGGGCGCGAGCATGATGCTATCCACGCCACGGAGGCCGGCGAGCGGGGCGACCGTCTGCCACAACTCTTCGGTGATGAACGGTATCAGCGGATGGGCCAGACGCAGCACCGCCTCCAGCACCCTCAGCAGGGTGCGGCGGGTTGCGCGCTGCTGCGCCTCGTCGCCGTTCTGGATCTGGGTCTTGGCCAGCTCCAGGTACCAGTCGCAGTATTCGTCCCAGACGAATTCGTAGATCGCCTTGGAGACCAGGTCGAAGCGGTAGTCGTCGAAATGTTTCGCGACCTCGGCTTCGGTGCGCTGCAGCCTGGACACGATCCAGCGGTCGGCGAACGAGAAGTCGAGATAGCCGCCCGGCACGCACTGGTCCGCGCCGTGTTCGCCGAGGCCGCAGTCCTGCCCTTCGGTGTTCATCAACACGAAGCGGGTGGCGTTCCACAGCTTGTTGCAGAAATTGCGGTAACCTTCGCAGCGTGACAAGTCGAACTTGATGTCCCGACCGGGTGTGGCGAGCGACGAGAAGGTGAAGCGCAGCGCGTCGGTGCCGAAGGCCGGAATGCCCTCCGGGAATTCCTTGCGGGTCTTTTTCTCGATTTTCTGCGCGTCCTTGGGATTCATCAGGCCGAAGGTGCGTTTCTTGACCAGTTCGTCCAGCGCGATGCCGTCGATCAGGTCGATCGGGTCGAGCACGTTGCCCTTGGACTTGGACATCTTCTGGCCCTCGGCATCGCGGATCAGGCCGTGCACATAGACATGCTTGAACGGAATCTTGCCGGTGATGTGCTTGGTCATCATCACCATCCGGGCGACCCAGAAGAAGATGATGTCGAAGCCGGTGACCAGCACCGACGACGGTAGATAGAGGTCCAGCGCGTCGTTGGACTTCGCCGGCCATTCCGGGGTCCAGTCCAGGGTCGAGAACGGCCACAGCGCCGACGAGTACCAGGTGTCGAGGACGTCGTCGTCACGGCGCAGGCGGCCGGTGTAGCCGTCCCGGGCGGCGAGGGCGATCGCCTCGGCTTCGTCATGGGCGACCCAGACCCGGCCGTCGCCCTCGTCCTCGGCATACCAGGCCGGGATCTGGTGACCCCACCACAACTGGCGCGAGATGCACCAGTCCTGGATGTTGTTCAGCCACTGGTTGTAGGTGTTGACCCAGTTTTCGGGGTAAAACTTGATCTCGCCCGAGGCCACGCATTCCAGCGCCTTGTCGGTGATGCTCTTGCCATCCGCACTGGGTTTCGTCATCGCGACGAACCACTGGTCGGTCAGCATCGGCTCGATCACGGTGCCGGTGCGGTCTCCTCGCGGCACCATCAACTTGTGCGGCTTGATGCTGGCGAGCAGGCCCAGCGCTTCCAGGTCCTGAACAATGATCTCTCGCGCCTCGAAACGGTCCAGGCCGCGGTACTTCTCGGGCATGTCCTCGGCGATATGCGCGTCCAGCCGCAACATGCTGATCATCGGCAGATTGTGGCGTAGGCCGACAGCATAGTCGTTGAAGTCGTGGGCCGGGGTGACCTTGACGCAACCAGTGCCGAACTCACGATCGACGTATTCGTCGGCGATGATCGGAATGTTGCGGTCGCACAGCGGCAGGCGCACGGTCTTGCCGATCAGGTGGGCGTAACGCTCGTCTTCGGGGTGCACCATCACCGCGACGTCGCCCAGCATGGTCTCGGGACGGGTGGTGGCGACGGTCAGGCCGGTGAGTTCACCGATCGGCCCTTCGGTGAAGGGGTAGGTGATGTGCCACAGAAAGCCGTCTTCTTCCTCGGAGACGACTTCAAGATCGGAGACCGCGGTGCCGAGCTTGGGGTCCCAGTTGACCAACCTCTTGCCGCGGTAGATCAGACCTTCGTTGTAGAGGCGCACGAAGGTTTCGGTGACGATCTTCGACAAACCCTCGTCCATGGTGAATCGCTCGCGCTTCCAGTCGGGCGAGGTGCCCATCCGGCGCATCTGGCCGGTGATGGTGCCGCCCGAGAAGGCTTTCCAGTCCCACACCTTCTCCAGGAATTTCTCCCGGCCGAGCTGATGGCGCGAAATACCTTTGGCGTCCAGCTGGCGCTCGACCACGATCTGGGTTGCGATCCCGGCGTGGTCGGTGCCCGGCTGCCACAGCGTATTGAAGCCGCGCATGCGGTGGTAGCGGGTGAGCGCATCCATGATGGTCTGGTTGAAGCCATGCCCCATGTGCAGCGTCCCGGTTACGTTGGGTGGTGGCAGCAGAATGCAGAATGCGTCGTCCTTGGGTTTGGACTTGTCCAGCCCGGCGTCGAAATAACCGCGGGATTCCCATTCGGGATACCAGCGGGACTCGATCTCGGCTGGTTCGAAGCTTTTGGCAAGTTCCATGGTGTGTTCAGGCTTGGTCGGAGCAAAGACGACGATTATAGCGGATGCCGGTGCATGCCCCGTTGCCGCTGCCGGCTTTCGGGTTAGGATAGCGCGTCACAATTCTGCAATCTGTTCATATGGTCGAGGGCGACTTCACTTACTGGTGGGAGATTCCGGGCGAATGGGTCGAACCGCCCAACGAGCGACGCGATGGCTGGAGTGGGATGATGCGTGTGGTCGTGGCCGGCGACACCTATTACGTCAAGCGCCAGCGCAACCACCTGTGCCGGACCCTGGCCCATCCTTTCGGCTGGCCTACCGCGAGTCGGGAGTGGCAGTATCTGAACCGGCTCGGCGAACTCGGTCTGGGCCGGCCAACGCCGGTGTTTCATGGGGTGCGCAAGAGTGCTGCCGGCACCGAGGCAGTGTTGGTCACCGAAGAACTGAAGGGCTATCGCGACCTGGCGTCACAGACCGACCTGGACGCCGGACAGCGCCAGCGCCTGGCCGAGGTGATCGGCGCGCAGCTGGCCATCCTGCACAGGGCGAAGCTGCAGCACAGCAGCCTTTACGACAAGCACATCATGGTCAAGTGGCGGGACGAGGGTCCCGTGGTCGCATTGATCGACCTGGAGAAGATGCGTTCCAGACTGACCCGTGCAGCGGCTAGCAGGCACGATCTGGAACAGCTCGAACGGCGTCAGAAAGTGTTCGACGAGGCCGACTGGCAGGTTTTACTGGCTTCATACCAGCGCACTTTCGGCGCGCGCTGAAGCGCCCCTTTTCTCAGCGACTCTTTGGCGGTTTTCGGTCCAGACCGTCCAGTCGAGCTGCGATGAGTTCCGACAGGGCCGGCACCAGTGTCGCGCGCATATGGGCAAGCGCTTCGGTACGAAGCCTCTCGTTCAGCAAATCGAATTCGCGCGCGACCAGTTGTGGCAACTCGGTTGCGAACCAGGACTCGATTTCCCGGGCAAGCTCGGTATCGAGGCCGACCAGATACTCGGCCAGTTCCACCGGCGCGCGTTCGGTATCGGCGAGTGGGGAAGACTCGGCGGCTGGGCCGGCGTAATCCTTGACGATCTCGGTCAGGATGGGCAGGTCATCGTCGTCTTCCAGCGCGAGCGTGGGCACCGGCTGATCTGGCGAGTCTTCAGGCGAGTCGTCGAGGGATTGGGCCCGGGTGTGCTTGCGAAGCAAGGCGTCTGCCTTCAGCAGCAGTTCGTCCGCTTCGCGCAGGTCGGCATCCGGATCGAGGTCGGTTTCGGGTCTGTCGAGACGCCATTCGCTCATAGCCGCTCCCTGCGCACCGCGTCGTAGGCCTGCATCTCGAACCCCAGCTGCTTGTAGTGCATCCAGCGCGACCGGGCCGGCGCCTTCTCCGCTTCGGCCTGGCCGATGATCTCGACCACGCCGCGAAATCCCTGGAAATCGGGCGGGAGGTCCGGCGCGAGGTTGAAGAGCAGGTCGTGATGCGCCCAGGTGGACGCTTGCGCCGCCGAGTCGATCAATACCGGTGTCTCGGACGCCAGCGGAGAACGACTGGAGACATGTGGAACAAAGGCGAGTTGCTCGAAGGTCCACAGCAACTGGTCCAGTCTCCCCGCGGTCGCCTCGTCCGCGACTCTCAAGGCGACGCGCCGGCCGCCGGCGTAGGCCCGCGCGGTCAACTCGCAGGCCAGCACCAGCGGCTGCTCGGCGTTGTGATAGAACTGGACCCGGGGCACGCCCCTCAGTCTCCCCGCGACTGGCAGCGACCGAGCAGGAAGGTGCTGAGCAGGGGTACCGGTCTTCCCGTGGCGCCCTTCGCGTCGCCGGATAGCCAGGCCGTGCCGGCGATGTCGAGGTGGGCCCACTTGTAGGCCTTGGCAAAGCGCGACAAGAAGCAGGCCGCGGTGATCGTGCCGGCATAGCGCCCGCCGATGTTGGCGATGTCGGCAAAGTTGCTCTTCAGCAACTCCTGGTAGTCGTCCCACATCGGCAGTTGCCAGACCCGATCGTGGGCGCTGTTGCCGCAATCCACCAGTTCGCGTGCGAGTTCGTCGTCATTGGCCAGCAAGCCACTCGGGATCTTGCCCAGCGCGATCACGCAGGCGCCGGTCAGGGTCGCGACATCGATCACGCAGGCCGGCTTGAAACGCTCGGCATAGGTCAGTGCGTCGCACAGGATCAGGCGGCCTTCGGCATCGGTGTTGAGGACTTCGATGGTCTGACCGCTCATCGAGGTGACCACGTCGCCCGGCTTGGTGGCGCTGCCGCCCGGCATGTTCTCGGTGGTCGGGACCAGGCCGACGACGTTGAGCGGGAGTTTCATCTCGGCCAATGCCTTGAAGGTGCCCAGCACGCTCGCCGCGCCGCACATGTCGAACTTCATCTCGTCCATTTCGGCTGCCGGCTTCAACGAAATGCCGCCGGTATCGAAAGTGATGCCCTTGCCGACCAGCACGATCGGTTGCTCGCTGCTCTTGCCGCCCTTGTAATGCATCACGATGAACTTGGGCGGCTGGTGGGAGCCGCGTGCCACCGACAGCAGCGAACCCATGCCGAGCTTCTCCATGTCCTTGCGCTCTAGGACCTCGACCTTGAATTTGTAGGCCTTGCCGAGTTCGACTGCGGTCTCCGCGAGATGGGTCGGCGTACACACGTTTCCGGGCAGATTGCCCAGTTCGCGGGCAAGTGCCATGCCTTCGGCGATTGCACGGCCTTGTTCGACCGCGGCCTTCATCGCGTCGGTCGGTCTGTTGCGCGTGACCAAGGTCACCTTGCTCACCCCGCGGGTGCGTTTGCTGCGGCTGACGTTCTTGGTGGTGTCGAAACGGTAGGCGGCATCGGCGATCGTACGCGCCAGTTGCGACAGCGCCCATTCGACCGACCGGCCGGGGAGTTCGATGTCGGCCAGGCAGACCGCGGCCTCGGCCGATGGCCCGGCGAGCAGGGCCTTGGCGACCGCGGCATGGGCGTCGCGCCAGGCCTTCTCGCCGAATTCGTCCTGCTTGCCCAGGCTGACCACCATGACCCGGTCGCAGGCGCTGCCGGCGAGGTCCGGCACGGTGACCAGCGAACCGGCTTTCTCATCCAGCTCTCCGCGCCCCAGCAGCGCGCTCAGCTTGCCTTCCGAGGCTTTGTCGAGCGCCTTGCCGGCCTTGTCCAGTTGGCCGTCGGCAAAGGCCGACACGACCAGCGTCCCGGTCTTCAGCTTCTCCGGGCTACCGTGCTTTATGGTAAATTCCACTCGCTACTCCTTGACTGTTTGCTGCGCTGCGGATGCCGACGATTATGGCCCGTTCGAGCGCGGCCCGTCAAAATCCTCTACCCTTCTAGCCCGCTTTTTGACCCCTTTCTCTGGATGTTTCCTGCGCGATGATTTTCCGCCGCGCCATCAGGCGCGAGTTCCGCCATACCGCTGCCGGCGTATTCGTCGCGCTGTTCGCGATCCTGATCACGATGGTGTTGATCCGCTTGCTCGGACAGGCTGCGGGTGGGCGCGTTCCGGCCGACGCCGTGCTGGCCCTGATCGGTTTCGGGGCGCTGTCGCAATTACCGGTCGTGCTCTCGCTGACCTTGTTCGTTGCGGTCCTGCTGTCGCTGTCGCGCTGTTATCGGGATTCCGAAATGGTGGTCTGGTTCGCGTCTGGCCTGCCTTTGACCGCGTTCATACGCCCAGTGCTGCAGTTCGCGCTGCCGCTGGTGTTCGTGATCGGTGCGATGACGCTGGTGGTGACCCCCTGGGCGAACATGAAGAGCGAGGCCTTCCGTGCCGAACTCGATACCCGTGACGACACGACGCGGGTCGCCCCCGGCGTGTTTCGCGAGTCGGCGGGGCAGCAGCGGGTGTTTTTCGTCGAGACCGGCGCCGACGAGGAAGGCAAGCTGCGCAATGTGTTCATCAGTTCGGAGGAGGGCGGGCAGCTCGGGGTGATCTCGTCGGCCCAGGGTTCCATCCTCGTCGATGAGCGGGGCGACCGTTTCGTCGTGCTAGAGGATGGTCGTCGCTATGACGGCGTGCCGGGTACGGCCGAGTATCGTGTGCTCGAGTTCGAACGTTATTCGATCCTGATCGAGGAGCGCCGCGCGGCCTCGCTCACGGTCCGTGCCAAAGCCACGCCGACGTTGGAGTTGCTGGCCGACCGCAGCAACCGCCACATGGGTGAGCTGGCAGGGCGAATCGGCCTACCGGTGGCGGCGTTGCTCCTCGCCCTGCTTGCGATTCCACTTTCGTTCGTGAATCCACGGGCCGGACGCAGCGGCAACCTGGTGTTCGCGGTGCTGGCGTATCTTGTCTATAGCAACGTGATAGGTATCTCGGAGGCCTGGGTTTCGCAAGGGCGATTGCGTTTCGAGTTGGCGGTGCTGCTGCCGCACCTGCTTGTGCTGGGCGTGCTTGCGGTGATGTTCTACCGGCGTCTGGTCCTGTCGCCGTTCTGGAGGGCACGCGGATGACTCGGGTGCTTGCCTTCTACCTTGCGCGGGAGATCATGTCGGCGACCGCGCTGGTGCTGGTCGCATTTCTTGGTCTGTTCGCGTTCTTCGATTTCATCAACGAGATGGACTCGATCGGGCGTGACGGTTATGAAGTTCATCATGCGCTGATCTACGTCGCGATGATCCTGCCCGGCCGGGTCTATGAGTTGATGCCTATTGTCGTGTTGATCGGCACCCTGTATGCGCTGACCTCGCTGGCCCGGCACTCCGAGATCACCGTGATGCGGGCGTCCGGGATGTCCACACTGGACCTGCTGACGACGCTCGGGGCCATCGGTTCGTTCTTCGTCGTCCTGACTTTCGTGTTTGGTGAATACCTGGCGCCGCCTGCGGAGCGTGCCGCCCAGCAATGGCGGCTCACCGCGACCGGCTCGGCGGTGTCGCAACAGCTACGCTCCGGGCTCTGGGTCAAGGACGGCGGCAACTTCATCAACGTCCGCGTGGTGCGACCGGATCGCAGCATGGAGGCGGTGCGCATCTTCGAGTTCGATCGCGAACACACGCTTGCTTCGATCAGCGAAGCCAGAAGCGGGGCCTACGATGAAGCCGAAAAAATCTGGCGGCTTACCGGGGTGGTTCAAACCCGATTCCTGGACGATGCGACCGAGGTGGTGAACCTGCCCGAAATCAGTTGGCGTTCGGATCTGTCGCCGGAGATCCTGAGCGTGCTGATCGTGTCACCCGAGCGGATGTCGCTCGCGACCTTGTATGCCTACATCTCCCATTTGCGTGAAAACCGTCAGAATGCGGACCGTTTCGAGATCGCGTTGTGGAAGAAGGTCGTCTATCCGTTCGCGGTGCTGGTGATGATCGCGCTCGCGGTACCTTTCGCGCTGGCGCACGACCGGGCCAACACGGCGAGCGTCAAGGTCTTTCTCGGAGTCATGCTGGGGGTGGGCTTCCACCTGCTCAACGGCTTGTTCTCGAACCTCGGCGTGATCCATGCCTGGACACCGGCGCTGGCGGCGCTGACCCCGAGCGTGTTGTTTCTCGTCGCTGCTGCGGTGATGCTGTTCATGGTAGAACGCAGATAAAGGGCAGCGGTTGCAAGCGGTTGCGACCTCGGGTTCAGCTTTCGTGCGACATGAAATGAAAAACGGGCCGCTAGGACCCGTTTCAAGCTGATCTCGGAACGACTCCGCCGGCTTACTTCTTGTAGTTGAGCTTTTCCTTGATACGGGCCGATTTGCCGGAGCGGTCGCGGAGGTAGTAGAGCTTGGCACGACGGACATCGCCGCGACGCTTGACCTCGATCCCGCCGATCAACGGCGAATAGGTCTGGAAAGTACGCTCCACGCCTTCACCCGACGAGATCTTGCGTACGATGAAGGACGAATTCAGGCCACGATTGCGCTTGGCGATCACGACACCTTCATAGGCCTGCAGACGCTCGCGGTTGCCTTCCTTGACCTTCACTTGCACCACCACGGTGTCGCCCGGGGCGAATGCGGGAATGGACTTGCCTTCGGTCAGGCGGGCGATTTCTTCCTGTTCGAGTTGCTGAATCAGGTTCATTTCGACTAACTCCAGTTTCAGTGGCACTTGGCCTTGCATGCAGAGCAGACGGATCTGATGCATGCGGTTTATATCGAGCTTCCCGGCCTGCTGCCCCGGGGCTCCTTGTGTTCCTGATCCAGCTGCCGGGGCAGTCGGGTCAGGTGTTCTCCTGTTCCTGCCTGAATTCATCAAGCAGTTTTCGTTCTTCCTTGCTCAGCGTGCGCGCCTCGAGCAACTCCGGTCGACGCAACCATGTCGTCCCGAGTGCCTGCTTCAGCCGCCAGCGCCGTATCAAGGCGTGATTCCCTGACAACAACACGGCCGGGACCCGCATGTCGCGATAGATTTCCGGTCGTGTGTAATGCGGGCAATCGAGCAAACCTTCGACGAACGAGTCCTCGATAGCCGAGTCCGCGTCGTTCAGCGCACCGGGCAACTGCCGGATCACCGCATCCAGCAGCACCATCGCCGGTAACTCGCCACCCGACAACACGAAGTCTCCGAGCGAGATTTCTTCGTCTACGCAGCGCTCGATCACACGCTGATCGATTCCTTCATATCTTCCGCACACCAGCGTGAACGCCGACTGTGCACACAATTCCATCACTTTGCCGTGATCCATCGGCCGACCTTGCGGCGACAGATAGATCACCTTTCCGGCACGACCCAGTTGTCGCATCTGGGCCGATCTTGCTTCTTCGATGGCCTGCTCCAGCGGTTCGGCCATCATCACCATGCCGGGGCCACCGCCGTAGGGGCGATCGTCCACCGTACGGTGTACATCTTCGGCAAAATCCCGCGGGCTGTGGAAGGCCAGGGAATACAGCTGGCGTTCCAGGGCCCTGCGCGTGATGCCACTGGCGGTCAGCGCAGAGAACATTTCCGGGAACAGCGTCACGATGTCGAAACGCTTGGCACCCGTGTCTTCCGCGTTCACCAGTCCTTTTGCCAATCGACCCGGATCAGTCCGGCCGACCGGTCAACCTCGAGTGCATAGGCTTCGACGAAAGGAATCAGTCTTTCCGTGTCGCCATCGACGACCCGCAACACATCGTGCGCACCGGTGGAGAGCAAGCCCTCGACCGTTCCCATGGATTCGCCGGCCTGGTTCTCGACCCGGAGTCCGATCAGGTCGGCCCAGTAGTACTCGTCCTGACCGGGCTCCGGCAAAGCCTCTCTCGGCGCAGCGACGAACCAGCCCTTGAGCGACTCGGCTGCATTCCGGTCAGGCGATGCATCGAGTTGCGCGATCAGCCCCTGGCCGTGTTCCTGGCATGCCAGCAGCTTGCTCGGTTTCCAGGCGTCGTCAGGCGCTTCCGAATCCGATGCGATCCACCATTCCGGCATCTCCGCCCAGTCGAGCGGATCGTCTCCGAAGGGCTGGATTTTCAGCCAGCCCTTGATGCCAAAAGGGGCGACAATGCGCCCCAGTACGACCATGTGCTGACTCAGCAACCGGTGCCGTGACCGACTGCCACTCAGGCAGCGGTTGCGGCAGCCTGCTTGACCAGACGCGCGACCGTCGGCGACATCTGAGCGCCGTGCTGCGTCCAGTAGGCGAGGCGCTCGTTGTTGATCACGAGCGACTTCTCGGCGCCGGAGGCGACCGGGTTGAAGTAACCAACGCGCTCGATGAAACGACCATCACGACGGTTACGCTTGTCGGCTGCGACGATGTTGAAAAAGGGGCGCTTCTTGGCGCCACCACGGGCAAGGCGAATGACGACCATGTGGGTGTCCTGGATTAAGAATACGGAAAGCGGACGATTATATGCTGCCTATCGATTTACAGCAACAAATGATCCAAGCTGAGCGCTGCGGCGTTGAGGCGCTCCGCAGGTCCGGGCGCATCCCTGCGGACTGCTGCTGGCTCCATCTGACGCCGGTCCAGATGCAAGCGGGACTCGCTGATGTGGGGACGGCTCTGCGGGGCGACGCGTTCAGGTTCGCTTCCATCCTATCCTGAGCGAGTACCGCTGACCGGTACAACTGAATAGAATGCGAGGATAACCCGGAAAAGATGCCATCGATGCCTGATCTACCGCCGCCCGACAGGCAATTGCCGCAGCTGCTCGCCTGGCTGGTCGCCGAGCCCGCCGACGATTGCGACACGGACCTGAGCACGCTGCATGCCCACGCCGGTGCAGCGGGCGCGCTGTTGTCCGGGGGGGGCAAGGTGCCGAGCGAGCTGTCCGGCTTGTTCTACGCCCGGGCGCGCGATGTCTCGGATCGGTTCCGCCCACGTCTGCTGGCGTATTCGCTGCCGCTGCCGCACAGCTTGCACGAGGGCGTAATGACCTTGGTCGAGGCGCTGTTGGGAGTCGTCTCGTTCCAGGCCGCCTTGTTGGAGCGGGATGTGTCAGCAGCGCCCGAGGCCAGGGCTGAAACGCTTGATCAGGCGATGCGTCTGCTTGCTGAAACCGCGCTGGTTTCCGCGATGGGCGGCATCGAGCCTCCTGCGGCGCTATGGCGTCTCGCGAATCACCTTTTCCGCGACCTGGGACAGTCGGGCGAGGGGATTGCGCTGCCGAACGACCCGGCAGGTGAAGCCGGGCGGCTCGCCTCCGCGCTGGCGCACTACAAGCGGCTGATCGCGATCTCGGTGCTTCAACCCGAAAGCATGACTGCGAGGGAGCTCAGTTGGCTGTTCGATTATCTCGACGTGGTCGCCGGTGCGGCCGAGTTGTCGTCCCGCCCGATCCAGCCGGTCAGTGCGGTGTTCTGGATCGATTTGACCAGCGCAGGTCCACCCGTTGCGCAGATTCGCAAGGCGCCCCGCCTGGGCGACGAGCTCATCTACTTCAGGGCGCTGGGTCTGGCCAGGCGGGCGGGTGAGCAGATCGACTGGCTCGAGACCCGTATCGGTGAGGCCGAAGTGGTCGGGCTCGAACGTGATGACGATTTGCTCGAGCCGGAAACATCCGGTTTGCCGCTGGGCCTGACCCCGGTCGAGGTCTTGTCGATGTTGCGGCGCATGCGCGATGGCTGGACCATGCCCGCCTCGCGCAGTCTTCCGCGTCGACCCAAGGGTTATACCGTGCAGGTCTGCCAGGGCTTGCGTGAGATCTGGCGCATGCATCGCAGTGGTGTCGCCGCCAAGCCGATTACCGAGTGGCGGGTACATAATGAGAGCCCGGGCGGTTACGCGATCATCAGTGTCGGGGGTGTGGAGGGTGTGTTGAGCGCGGGGATGGCACTCGCGCTGCGCCGGGGGTTGGGAGAACCCTGGACGATCTGCATCGTCCGATGGTTGCGCAATGACAAGGCGGACGAAGTCGAACTCGGCCTGCAGGTGGTGGCCGAAGGTTGCATCGCCGTCTCGGTGGGCTTTCGGGGTGGCATGCCGGCGGCCCCGGTGCCGGCTCTGTTGCTGCCGCCCCACGGCGAGCGTCGCAGCCAGGCGATCATCGTCCCGGCAGGCAGCTGCGGCTCGCGTCGCTTCGTGCTGCTTCGCGAGGGTGAACATTTGTATGTCGCGCAGGGCCGGGTGCTCAGCCTGGACATGCAGACCGCCAATATCGAGTTGTTCCAGTTCGAGATCGACCCCTATCCGATCTGACCCTGTCCGGATGCGGCCTTGTTGTAGGGGTGTTGCTGCGGCGGTGGCGGTTCCTCGCGCCGGGTCGCATGAAGTTCGGCGAGACTCATGTCGGACAGATCGAATCCGGACAGGATGCACCCCGCGGCCCGGGCTGACGCCGGGTCACTGTCGGCCGCGGCCAGCCACTGCCGCGGCGAAAGCGCGAAGCGCTGGAGAATGTCGGTCAGCTTGATTTGGGATGGGTGGCGGGTCAGCACCCATGTCTCATCCTCGCAGCGGGTCACCCAGCCGGCCTCGCGCATTTCGCCCAGCAGGACTTCGGTCTGATCGCTACTGGTGCTGGCGCGGTCCCGCAGTGCATCGAACGGTGTCGTTTCGCCATGGTCCAGCTTGTCGGCCAGGAGCAGGAGCATGTTCAGTGTCGCCCACGCCCGATCGCCCGGGAAGGCACGCACCGTGCGCTTGCGCTCGAAATATTCGGGGAAGGTGGCGGCCAGGATCGCGCCCAGCAAAACCACCACCCATGAGGCGTATAACCACACCAGAAAGATCGGCAGCGCGGCAAAAGCGCCATAGACCAGGGTATAGGTCGGCGCCATTGCAATGAACAGCCCGAACAGCTTCTGCATCGAAAGAAATGCGACCGCCGCGCTGAAACCTCCGATCAGCGCATGCCAGGCTTTGACCGGGTGATTGGGGACGGCGAAATAGAGAAAACTCAGTATCGTGCCGAGCAGGCCGAGCGGGACAATGGTACTGGTGAGGGTACGGGTCGGAATCGACTCGCCCATGAACTCGATCGAGGTGGCGACCAACTGGCCGGTCGCGAAAATACTGCCTGCGAACGCAATCGGGCCGAGGGTCAGCGCCACCCAATAGACCGTGATCCGGGTCAGCAGGGGGCGCGCATGGCGTACGCCCCAGATGTCGTTGAAGACATCGTCTATGGTGTGAAGGAGGAGCAGCACGGTCACGATCAGCATGAAGGTGCCGATCAGGGTGAGATTGGTTGCCTTTTCCGAGAACTCGAAGGCGTAGGTCGCGATCTGACTGGCTGCTTCGGGAAGCACGTTGTTCTGCAGAAACGTGCTCAACGCCAGCCCGAGTTCCGAGAAGGCCGAAAAGTTCGAGAACAGCACGATCGAGACCGTCAGCAGCGGCACGATCGCTAGCAAGGTGGTGAAGGTCAGGCTGCCGGCGACCTGGGGGCAGCGGGTGTGGATGAAGCGCTCGACCAGCAGCAAGGCGAAATCTCGCAGCGCGAGGATGCGGTTGTCCGGCCTGGCCATGTAGGCCGCGATGCGCTTTCGACGACTTTCGGGACGGGGTGTCATGCCCGGATTCTGCGACCTGAGACGGTCGGGCGCAATGCCGACAGGGGCGTGTTTATAATGTCGGGCCCGCAAACGCCATGGATTGTGAATGAAGGAAATACTGGTTCTGTACTACAGCCATCGCGGCTCGGTTCGCGCGCTGGCCGAAGAGGTCGCGCGCGGCGTGCATCGGGTACCCGGCGCAGTGGCACGGGTGCGCACAGTACCGCGGGTGTCGACCGTTTGCGAGGCGGTCGAGGACGAGATTCCAGGGTCGGGGCCACCCTATGCCGAAGTGAGTGATCTGGAGGAGTGCGACGGACTTGTGATCGGTAGTCCGACCCGATTCGGCAATATGGCGGCACCGATGAAGTACTTTCTCGATGGGCTGGCCGGTGCCTGGGTCAATGGTACGCTGGCCGGCAAGCCGGCCGGGGTGTTCACCTCGACTTCCAGCCTTCATGGCGGGCAGGAGGCCACCCTGCTGTCAATGATGCTTCCCTTGCTCCACCATGGCGCGCTGATCGTAGGTCTGCCCTACAGCGAGCCCGACCTGAACACGACCCTTAGCGGCGGCACGCCCTATGGTGCGAGTCATGTCGCCGGCGTGGATGGCAACCCTCGCCTGAGTGAAGAGGAAGCGCGTCTTGCTGCCGCGTTGGGCCGCCGGGTGGCCGAAACTGCAGTCCGCCTGGCGGGGGTGAAATGAACATTCGGATGTTGGCCAATGTCTCCAGCGTGCTGCTGATAGCCTTGATCGTGTTGTGCGTGCTGTGGGAAGGCTGGCTCGCGCCCTTGCGTCCCGAAGGGTCCTGGATGACGCTGAAAGCGCTGCCGCTGATGGCGGCGGTGTTCGGCGTGCTGAGAGGGCGCCGCTATACCTACCAGTGGTTGTCGATGCTGATTTTGCTGTACTTCACTGAAGGCATCGTCAGGGCCTTCGATCCGGGCCTGACCGCCTGGCTGGCGATGCTCGAAGCCGTGTTGGCCAGCGCCCTGTTCGTGTGCTGCCTGCTGTTTTCAAGATATACCGCGCCCTCGCGACGGAAGAGCGCGGCAGATTGACCTATCGCGAGTTCGTCATGCTGTTTGGTGAGGGACCAGACCTTGACTGCGCAGGATGAACCTAAGTCAGCCGATGCAAATAGGCGGATGGACGGGTTCGACGGCAGCAGGGGCCTGAACTCAAGCGCCCGGTCATGAGCGGGCGCTTTCGGTGCTATGGGTGTTGCGAGTCTGCACAGGAGCAAGCCCTGTGCAGACTCGGATGGAGTGGGTCGCGATGCGCCGCTCAGACCTGCGGATTGAGTCGTACGGTATTGGCGTGCAGCTTGTTCAGCGCATTGATGTAGGCCTTGGCCGAGGCGACGATGATGTCGGTGTCTGCGCCCTGACCGTTGACGACCTTGCCGTCCTTGGCGAGGCGCACGGTGACCTCGCCCTGGGCATCGGTGCCGGTCGTGATCGCGTTGACCGAGTAGAGCAGCAGCTCGGTGCCGCTGGCGGCAACCGACTCGATCGCCTTGAAGGCTGCGTCCACCGGGCCGGACCCCTCGGCACTGACCCGGGTTTCGCGTCCGCCTGCGACCAGCGTGATCTCGGCTTCAGGGGTTTCGCCGGTCTCTGAATGGAAACGCGACGACACCAGCCGGAAGTGTTCCTGTTCCGGGGTGACGATCTCGTCGCTCATCATCGCGTGAAGGTCTTCGTCGAAGATCTCGTGCTTCTTGTCGGCAAGCTCCTTGAAGCGGGCGAAGGCATGGTTGAGGTGGTCTTCCGACTCGACCATGATGCCGATCTCCTGCAGGCGGGTCCTGAAGGCGTTGCGGCCCGAGTGCTTGCCCAGCACGAGTTTGTTCGCGCCCCAGCCCACGTCTTCGGCACGCATGATCTCGTAGGTCTCGCGATGCTTGAGGACGCCGTCCTGATGGATGCCTGATTCATGCGAGAACGCGTTCGCGCCGACGATCGCCTTGTTGGGCTGGACCGGGAAGCCGGTGACCCCGGAAACCAGCTTGGACGCTGGCACGATCTGGGTGGTGTCGATCCGGGTATCGCACTGGAACACGTCGCGACGGGTTCGGACCGCCATCACGATCTCCTCGAGCGCAGCATTGCCGGCGCGCTCGCCGAGTCCGTTGATCGTGCATTCGACCTGGCGGGCACCGCTCATCACCGCCGCGAGCGAGTTCGCCACCGCCAGGCCGAGGTCGTTATGGCAATGCACCGACCAGATCACCTTGTCCGAGTTCGGCACCCGCTCCATCAGCTGGCGGATGGTGTGGGAAAACTGTTCGGGCACGTTGTAGCCAACCGTGTCGGGCACATTGATCGTGGTCGCGCCGGCCTTGATGACTTCCTCGAAGATGCGACACAGAAAGTCCAGTTCGGAACGGCCGGCATCTTCGGCGGAAAACTCGACATCATCGGTGTACTCGCGGGCCCAGCCGATCGCCTTGATCGCCTGTTCGACCACTTGGTCCGGGCTCATCCGCAGCTTCTTCTCCATGTGGATCGGGCTGGTCGCGATGAAGGTGTGGACGCGGCCGAGCGGGGCGGGCTTGATCGCTTCGCCGGCACGACGGATGTCGTTCTCGTTGGCGCGGGCAAGACCGCAGACGGTCGACTCCTTGATCGCCTCGGCGATCGCGTGGACCGATTCGAAGTCGCCGTTGGAGGCGGCCGGGAAACCGGCCTCGATCACGTCCACCCGCATGCGTTCGAGCTGGCGTGCGATGCGCAGCTTCTCGTCACGGGTCATCGAGGCGCCGGGGCTTTGCTCGCCGTCGCGCAGGGTAGTGTCGAAAATGATCAGATGGTCGTTCATCGTGTCTCTCCAGCGATAGGGTCGGGGAACGTGGATACGCGAAGACCACCTGCGCGATACGCAGGTGGGAGGAATGGACGAAGGGGAGTGTGAATGTTTAGCGCGCGGGGCGCAGCAGCGGACCAAGCAGTAGGAGGCCGGCTGCCAACAGGAACGTAACGAAGAGGTAGTCGCGTTCAGGGTTCATAGGGGGACTATAAACCCGTGATTCCGAAAAATGCAAGGCGTTGTTCTATTGCTCCGCGCGCTTGAGGACGTAGGTCCGCCACATCGCGTAATACGGAATGAAGTCGAGATGACCCACTATGTCGAAGCCGGCGTCGCGGAACTCCTGTTCGACCACGGCTTGCGCGATGACGAAGCGGTTCTGGTAGCCGCGCTGTTCGCGTCGGTTGCGCTCTGCCTCGAGTCGTTTGCGCTTCCAGGCCTTGTAGTTGCCGTCTACCCACAGTGAAACGATGACCGTGTCGCGCGTGACCCGATGGAATTCGCGCAGCATCGACAGTCGATGTCCGGATTCCCCGATGTGGTGGAGCAGACGCATGCAGAAGATCGAGTCGACCGACTGATCCGGCAGATCGATGTCGAATGCCGAGGTCTGGAGGGTGCGAACACGTTGCAGGATGGTGACGGAGTGCGCGTTGCGTGCGACGTCCAGCATCGCTGCCGAGTTGTCTGCGGCGATGATCACCCGGTTCGGTTGTTCGGCGAGCATGGGCCAGAAGCGGCCGGCCCCACAGGGCAGGTCCAGGACCAGGGTCGGGTCGCCAGCCATGCGCAGGGCCTTGCGTGCGATCTGCAGGTCGCGCCAGTGGGACAGGCGTCGGGCCAATCCGTCCTGGTGTTTGCGAAAGTAGGCGAGGGCGTGAGGCTGGCTGTACTTGTCCGAGAACGGCAGTTGGATCGGTGCGTTGGGTTTGGACGACATCGGGCATTCCATGAGTGGATCACCCGGTCACGATAAGAAACCCTCCGTGATGCCCTTGTCGCGTCAACGTCAAAGTGGTGTGAAGATCACTCCGACCGCTGCTTCATCAATTCGACTCTGAACTCGCATCCGCCTTCGGCCGGCGTATTCAGGTTGACCGTCCACCCCTGGCTGTCGCAGATGCGCCTCACCAGGGACAGACCGATGCCGACGCCGTCGCCCCGGCTTTCACTGCCGCGGACGAAGGCTTCGAAGACGCGCGCCTGGATCTCGGCCGGAATACCCACGCCGGAGTCGATGACGCTGATGCCGCCCGGTCGCAGTACGAGCCGGACGAAACCTCGGTCGGTGTAATGGATCGCATTGCGCAACAGATTCGAGAGAATGGTCGAGAGCGGGGCGACCGGGTAGTGCTCACTCAGGCCAACGTGGTTGCCATGGGCTGCATGGTGTCGGGGCTCGGTCGGTTCGATGGGTCCGATGGCAGTACTGCGACCAGTCAATTCGTCCTGGACCTCGCCTTCGATCACCAGTTCGAGCGTTAGCCCGCGCGTCTTCGCGTCGGCTTGCCAGCGTCGCATCTGGGCTTCGGCAATCTCCACTAGCGCCGCCGTTCGATTGGCCTGGCCGCTGGATCGCTCGCCTCCGCGTGCGAGTTGAAGAAAGGTCTCGACCAGTTCCTGCATCTCGCGGCTGGCGCGAGCGATGCGTTCGATCGTGCGGGTACGCGGGTCACCCGGATCGGATTGCTCCAGCAGCAATTCGCAGGAACTGGCGATCACCATCAGCGGGGTACGCAGTTCGTGACTGACGTCGCTGGTGAATAGCTTTTCGCGTGCAAGGGTTTCACGGAGGCGACCGAGCGTCGTGTCGAAGGCCATGGCGAGCTTGCCCACCTCGTCGTCGGCATAATCCGGAGCGAGCGGCGGAGCGAGCGCAAGCAGTTGATCGCGGTGCTGGACCTGGCCGGATAGCCGCACCACCGGGGCGATGACCCGCCGTGCCAGAAGTCGCCCCAGCACCCAGGCGGCGATCAGACACAGCAAGAAGCCGCCTGCGACGATGGCCTGCAGTTGGTTCTCGCGTTGTTCGAAATCGCGTTGGTCCAGGACCAGCAGGTAACGCTCGCCATGCTCATCCTCGCGGACCAGGATGTGATACGCGTCGGGACGCTGCTCGTACTCATGAAATCCGGGTTCCAGCCCGTGCAGAAAGATCGGCAAATCCGTGTCGTCGCCGTGGCGGGTCCGGAAAAGCTTCATGTCGGGGCCGAGGTTCAGCGACGACAGCGTGTTTTGATCGGTCTCGCCGAGTATGAAGTCCAGGTGTCGGTTCATCGACTCCGACATCAGCCTGATCTCGACATAGTCGACCGCCAGCTTGACCGAGATCGAGAAGAGCCCGGCCACCGCGACACTCATCAGCACGAAAGCTGTAACGATACGTCGGGTCAGCCCGAAGCGGACGCTCATGGCGCTCTAATGAGCCGCGACCCGGTAGCCTATGCCGCGCACCGTATGCACCAACGGCCGCTCAAAGCCCTTGTCGATCTGTTGTCGCAACAGGTGGACGTGGCTGCGCAGACTGTCGCTATCGGGCGGCGCATCGCCCCACAGGCTTTCCTCCAGCACCTCGCGGCGGACGATGGCCGGGCTGTTCTGCATCAGGATCGCAAGCAGTTTGAGCGCGATCGGGCTCAACGAAATCGATTGACCCGCTCGCCTGACTTCCAGGGTGTCGAGGTCGTAATTCAGGTCGCCGACAATGAGGTTTCGGGCGCCGCCGCCTCGGCTGCGTTTGAGCACCGCCTCTATGCGGGCGACCAGTTCCGACATTGCGAAGGGCTTGGTCAGATAGTCGTCGGCACCCGCGCCGAATCCGCGCAGACGGTCGTCGAGGGCATCGCGCGCTGTCAGCATGATGATCGGTACGGTACTGCGCTCGCCCTGGCGCAAGCGCTGGCAAAGGGTGAAGCCATCCATGCCCGGCAGCATCACGTCGAGCACGATCAGGTCGTAGTGCTGGGTGGCCGCCAGATGAAGCCCGGTCAGGCCGTCGCGCGCGCAGTCGACCGTATAGCCCTTCAGTCCGAGGTAGTCGACAAGATTGACCAGGATGTCCGGGTTGTCCTCGATGACGAGCAGGCGCATGGTGTGAGCGGTGGGGCGAAGGGGGCGCGAGTGCCGGGGTCAGCGATCCTGCGGCAGGGTGTTGCCCCGCGCTGGTGTGACTTCCTGCGATGGTGTGGCTTCCTGCGCTGGGGGGACTTCCTGCGAAGCAGGGATATCCTCCGACTCGTCCGCGGTTCGGTATTCGGGCCGCTGGTCCTGTTCCTCGTGTTCCGATGCGGCGACGGGCGCATGCTTGCGACGCCGCAGCCATCGCCATGCCAGCACCAGATAGCCCGACAGCGCGTAAGCCAGGAAGAGCGTGAACAGCACGCCGGGCGGGTAGCTCGATACCAGCGCGAACACCAGCACCACCGCGATCACGACGATGAACGGCACGCTCTTGCGCAGGTTGATGTCCTTGCCGCTCCAGTACAGAACGTTGGTGACCATCGACAGCCCGGCGAACAGGGTCAGCAAGCAGGCAAGCCAGCTGACCTCTTCACCGCTGATGCCGTTATCGAGCACGACCCACACCATGCCGGCTACCAACGCCGCTGCGGCTGGGCTGGGAAGACCCTGGAAGAAGCGCTTGTCCACCGACGCGATCGTGGTGTTGAAGCGGGCAAGACGCAAGGCGGCTCCGGCGCAGTAGATGAAGGCGGCGATCCAGCCGAGCTTGCCCAGATCCTTCAGTGCCCATTCGTACATGACCAGTGCGGGGGCGGCGCCGAATGAGACCATGTCCGACAGCGAATCGTACTCCGCGCCGAACTCGCTCTGGGTGTTGGTCAGACGCGCGACCCGACCGTCCAGGCCATCCAGTACCATCGCGACGAAGATGGCGACCGCCGCGTATTCGAAGCGGCCGTTCATCGCCTGCACGATCGCGTAGAAACCTGCGAACAGGGCCGCGGTGGTGAACAGATTGGGCAGGATGTAGATGCCGCGATGGCGCTTGCCGGGCGGCGGCGTCTGCTCCGAGGCAGATTGCCGATCGAGGGGGGATTCCTGATGCTCGAGTTTCATATCCCGGATTCTACCGCAAGCGCTTGTTCCACATTGGTTTGCATAGCGGAATCACCTGACTTGATGACGACTTCCTGACGTCCCCATGCCGCTCGCACCGCAGCAACCCGGGCGCTTAAAAGGTTTGTAGGAGCGCCGCGAGGCGCGAATCAGCGTGGTGACAGGCACTGAAGCCGCCACGACACGACACGTGATTTTCCTGTATTTTCAGAGACACAAAAAAACCGGACCCGGCATGAGCCGAAATCCGGTTTCAGGGATCAAAGTGGAACGAATCAGTTCTTGGACTGATCGACCAGCTTGTTCTTGCTGATCCAGGGCATCATGTCACGCAGCTTGGCGCCGACCACCTCGATGTCGTGTGCAGCGTTCAGACGGCGGCGCGCGGTCATCGACGGGTAGTTGGTCTTGCCTTCCTGGATGAACTGCTTGGCATACTCGCCGGTCTGGATGCGCTTCAGGGCGACCCGCATCGCTTCGCGGCAACTCTCGTTGATGACTTCCGGGCCGGTCACGTACTCGCCGTATTCGGCGTTGTTCGAGATCGAGTAGTTCATGTTGGCGATGCCGCCTTCGTACATCAGGTCGACGATCAGCTTGAGCTCGTGCAGGCACTCGAAGTAGGCCATTTCCGGGGCATAGCCCGCTTCGGTCAGGGTTTCGAAGCCCATCTTCACCAGCTCGACCGCGCCGCCGCACAGCACGGCCTGCTCGCCGAACAGGTCGGTTTCAGTCTCTTCGCGGAAGTTGGTCTCGATCACGCCACCCTTGGTGCCGCCGTTGGCCGCCGCGTAGGACAGGGCGATGTCACGTGCCTTGCCGGACTTGTCCTGATGAACCGCGATCAGGGTCGGCACGCCGCCACCTTTGAGGTACTCGGAACGGACGGTGTGGCCCGGGCCCTTGGGGGCGACCATGATCACGTCGAGGTCGTCACGCGGCACGACCTGGTTGTAATGCACGTTGAAGCCGTGCGCGAAGGCCAGGACACCGCCTTTCTTGATGTTCGGCTCGACCTCTTCCTTGTAGACCTGCGGGATGTTCTCGTCCGGCAGGAGAATCATCACGACATCGGCGCCCTTGACCGCCTTGCCGACTTCCTCGACCTTGAGGCCGGCGTTCTTGGCCTTGTTCCAGGAGGCGCCGTCCTTGCGCAGGCCGACGGTGACCTTGACGCCGGATTCGTTCAGGTTCTGGGCATGGGCGTGGCCCTGGGAGCCGTAGCCGACGATGGTGACTTTCTTGCCCTTGATCAGGGACAGGTCGGCGTCCTTGTCGTAATAAACTTTCATCTGTTTCCTCGTTTGGATGGGGTGGTGTGTTGCCTGACGACGTCGCTGGCGGGCTCGTCGTCAGATTTTCAGAACCCGGTCGCCACGGCCGATGCCACAGACACCGGAGCGAACGGTTTCAAGAATCAGTTCCGGTCCGATCGCGCCGATGAAGGCATCGAGCTTGCTCTGGTTGCCGGTGAGTTCGATGACGTAGGAGGCTTCGGTGACGTCGATGATGCGGGCACGGAAGATCTCCGACATGCGCTTCATTTCCTCGCGCTCCTTGCCGGTCGCCCTGACCTTGACCAGCATCAGTTCGCGCTCGATGTGAGCGGATTCGGAAATGTCGACGACCTTGATCACTTCGACCAGCTTGTTCAGCTGCTTGGTGATCTGCTCGATGATCTCGTCGGAGCCGATACTGACGATGGTCATGCGCGACATCGAGGCATCCTCGGTCGGTGCCACGGTCAGCGATTCGATGTTGTAGCCGCGAGCGGAAAACAGGCCGGACACGCGTGACAGCGCACCTGACTCGTTCTCGATCAGCAAAGATATGACGTGTCTCATGGAGTACTCGTTCAGGGGTCGTTGCGGGCCGCCGATCCTGCAGAAACGGTTCGCCGGAGGCCGGCGTCCGCCGCGACGGATGCCGGTAAGCATCCGTCGCAGGACGTTGCAGCGGTGATGCAGCGCCCTGCGGGATAAAGCGGAGTTAGAGGTCCTCGGCCGACAGGATCATCTCTGTCAGACCCTTGCCACCCTGGACCATCGGGTAAACGTTCTCGGTCTGGTCCACCTGGAAGTCGAGGAAGACCAGATCGTTCTTGCGGGCGAAGGCTTCACGCAAAGCCCCCTCGACGTCACCCGGCTTCTCGACCTTCAGGCCGACATGGCCGTAGGATTCGGCCAGCTTGGCGAAGTCGGGCAGGGAGTCCATGTAGGACTCGGCATAGCGTCCGCCGTGGAACAATTCCTGCCACTGACGCACCATGCCGAGATAGCGATTGTTCAGATTGCAGATCTTGATCGGCAGCCTGAATTGCTTGCAGGTGGACAGTTCCTGGATGTTCATCTGGATAGAGGCTTCGCCAGTCACACAGGCGACCTGCGAGCCGGGATGGGCGAGCTGCGCGCCCATCGCGTAGGGCAGGCCGACACCCATGGTGCCGAGGCCGCCCGAGTTGAGCCAGCGGCGCGGCTTGTCGAAACGATAGTACTGTGCGGCCCACATCTGGTGCTGGCCGACGTCCGAGGTCACGAAGGCGTCGCCGTTGGTGACTTCCCACAGTTTCTGGACGACATACTGCGGCTTGATGATCTCGTCCGAGTTCTTGTACTTCATGCAGTCGCGGCGGCGCCACTCCTCGACCTGCTTCCACCAGGTACCGAGCGAATCCGGGTCCGGACGGGTGGCGGCGGCTTCGATCTGCTGGATCATCTCGTCAAGTACGTCGCGGACGTTGCCGACGATGGGGACATCGACCTTGACCCGCTTGGAGATCGAGGACGGATCGATATCGATGTGGATGATCTTGCGCGGTTCTTCGGCGAAGTGCGCCGGGTTGCCGATCACGCGGTCGTCGAAACGCGCACCAACCGCAAGCAGCACGTCGCAAAAGTGCATCGACATGTTGGCTTCGTAGGTGCCGTGCATGCCGGGCATGCCCAGATACTGACGGTCGCTGGCCGGATAGGCGCCCAGTCCCATCAAGGTGTTGGTGATCGGGAAACCGAGCAGCCGGGTCAGTTTGGTGAGCTGCTCGGCCGCGTCCGACAGGATCACGCCGCCACCGGTGTATATCATCGGGCGACGGGCTTCCAACAACAACTGCACCGCCTTGCGGATCTGCCCCTGATGCCCCTTGACCACCGGGTTGTACGAGCGCATCTCGACCGATTTCGGGTACTCGAACTCGCACTTGTGCATGGAGACATCCTTGGGGATGTCCACCAGCACCGGACCGGGGCGACCGGTCTTGGCGAGATGAAAGGCCTTCTTGATCGTCGGTGCGATGTCCTTGACATCACGCACCAGGAAGTTGTGCTTGACGCAGGGGCGGGTGATGCCGACCGTGTCGACTTCCTGGAAAGCATCCTGGCCGATCGCTGCGGTAGGGACCTGGCCGGAGATGATCACCATCGGAATGGAGTCGCAATAGGCGGTCGCGATACCGGTGACGGCATTGGTCGCGCCCGGACCGGAAGTGACCAGCGCGACACCGACGGTTTCGGTGGACCGGGCATAGCCGTCGGCTGCGTGCACCGCAGCCTGCTCATGCCGTACGAGTACGTGGCGTACCTGCTCCTGGTTGAAGAGTGCGTCGTAGATGAATAGGACCGCGCCACCCGGATAGCCGAACACATACTCGACCTTTTCTTCCTGCAGGCACCTGATTACAATTTCCGCACCACTCAGCACCATCGCGTACTCGCTTCACACAGATTGCAAACGACGAACGTTACCGCCCGCACGCCTTTTGGTCAAGGTTGTCGGTGGGCGTGAAGCGCCTTTGAACGCGTCCTGTCAAGGATTTTCAGCTGGCTTCCAGACAAGAACTCTCGGCCTTCCTGGAAGGTGTGGAAAAGCGCGCATTCCGTCAGGCGGTCTATACCCTGCGAAACGACGAAGCCGCACTCGATGCCGTTCAGGACGCGATGATCAAGCTGTCGGTCAGTTACGGCGATCGCCCCGCAGACGAGTATCCGAGACTGTTTCAGCGCATTCTGAGCAACGTGGTGACCGATGCCTTGCGCCGGCAAAAGGTGCGCAACACCTGGGTCAGCCTGTTCTCCAGCCTCTTCAAGGTTGGCGACGATGACGACGATCCGCTCGAAGCGGTGCTGTCGGACGACACCGGCGCCCGGCCCAGCACGCCCCATGGTCGCTACGAACAGGTGAAATTGATCGAGATCATTGAAAGCGAGATCGAACGCCTGCCACGCCGTCAACGCGAAGCCTTCCTGATGCGTTACTGGGAGGAAATGGACATCGCCGAAACCGCTGCGGCGATGGGGTGCTCGGAAGGGAGCGTCAAGACGCATTGTTCGCGTGCGACCCATACGCTGGCCGAGGCGCTCAAGGCCAAGGGGATTACTTTATGAACGAGATGGCGTTCGGGTTGAAGGTCGCCGAGCATCTGACCGCGAAGAGCCGGCAGTTGGACCCCGGGGTGGCTGCACGCTTGCGTGCCGCTCGTGTCCAGGCACTGTCATTGCAGCCCAAGGCGCGCGGGTCGATCGCATCGCTGGGTCAGCGACTGGTGTGGTCCGGCCGGCTGCTGGGGGGCGCGCAACTGCGTTCCCTGATCACCGTGATGCTGTTGCTGGCGATCTTCGTTGCCGGTACGCACTGGTCGGACACAGCCAGGGTGGAGGCGACGCGGGCAGTCGATGCCGCGCTGCTCACCGACGACTTGCCCATCGAGGCCTATCTGGATCCGGAGTTCCGTGCGTGGCTCGCCGCTACCAGCCGCTCCTGATCGCCGCGCTGTGCGTGGCAGGCATCGCATTCGGCGGGGGGGCGAGTGCGGCCGAATGGGCAGCGCTGGACAATGCGCAGCGCAACATGCTCGCACCCTTGCGCGACGACTGGGCCGGCATGAGCGAGGTTCAGCGGCAACACTGGCTGGGCATCGTCGACGGTGCCGATCGCTTGACCCCGGAGGAGCAGGCCAGGCTGGCGACCCGCATGCGGGACTGGGCCGCACTGAGTCCGGAGGCGCGCGAACGTGCGCGGGATCAGTACCGGGCGCTGCGCAGCATGCCGCCGGACCAGCGCGAGCGACTGCACGAACAGTGGCAGACCTATCAGGCCTTGCCGCCGGAGCAGCGTCGAGGCGTGCGCTGACCGCGTCGGCTTGAACGACGATCGGGCTTGCACCCCGGCCAACGCAACCCCTATCCTTGCGCGCTTCGCTTGGTTTCCATGCAGAGTCCAATGAAAAAGCCCAAGACGGCCGAGGCGCCGCGTCCCGTGGTAGAGCTGGCCGGTTTTCGCCGCAGGCTAGCCAGTCTGTTGTATGAGTCGCTGCTGGGCCTGGGGATACTCGCGCCGACCTTCATGCTGCCACATGTGCTGCTCGGGCTGTACGGTAGCGTCACGCCACCGGGCTGGGCGCTTTGGCTGCATGTGTTCGCGGTGCTGGGGGCTTATTTCGTGTGGTACTGGACCCGCCATGGTCACACGCTCGCGATGCAGACCTGGCGCCTGGAACTGGTGAGCGTCGAGACCGGCAAGCCGCTCGATTCGACCACGGCGCTGTTGCGGTTCGTCCTCGCCTGGCCGTCGTTGCTACTGTTCGGAGTCGGTATCGTGTGGGCGCTGATCGATCGTGATCGCCAGTTCTTGCATGATCGACTCGCCGGCTCCCGCATCGTGGTCATGCCGCCCAAGCCCAAGGCGTGACCGGAAACCCCTATGTGCGCGGCGCGGTCGCACTGCTATCGTTCGCGCTAGGCATTGCTACCGTCGTGTTGCCCGCCACAGCGATGACGTGATGCCGATCCGGTCGCGCGGCTCGGGCGCTCTTAGCCTGGCTGAGCCTCTTCTGCTTCGGTATCATCATCCTGCTATTGGCGAGTTCCCGTCAGGGGTGGCATGAGAACCAAGGAGTCGCCCAACCGGAAAACCCTGTCGGCACGGGCGAGGGTGCCCCGAGTCTCGCCGGCACAACCATACAATCGGCCCGCTGAGGGCGTCTAGGAGGAGGCATGAACCGTATTCAAAGCATTCTTGCGGCAACGGATTTGTCTGACAATGCGGGCAAGGCGGTCGAGCGGGCAGCACTGCTCGCGGCCGAGACCGGCGCCAGGCTGGCGGTGACCAACATCATCAGTCGCGGCACGCTCAATGCGCTGCACGACCTGATGGCGCCCGACAGCAGTGACGAACTCGAGAGTACCTTGCTGACCGAAGCCATCAGCCAGATGCAGAAGATGGCCGAGGGCATCAAGGAGCGTCATGCGGTCACCGCCGATGTCAGCGTTTCGGCCGGTTCGGTGCTGCGTCAGATCGACCGCTACGCTTCCTCAATCGATGCCAGCCTGTTGGTGATGGGCGCCCATGGCGGGGGTTTTGTCCGCGACCTGATCCTCGGCTCGACCACCGACCGGGTGCTGCGCAAGACCGGCCGACCCATGCTGGTGGTCAGAAAACAGCCGGTAGAGGCTTACCGCAGGGTGTTGCTGCCGGTGGATTTCTCCGAGCGCTCCATTGCTGCGATCAAACTGGCGAAGGCGGTCGCGCCGAGCGCGGAGTTCTTCTTGCTGCATTCCTACGAAGTCCCCTATGAGGGCCAGCTGAGGATGGCCGGAGTCGAAGAGGGCAAGGTCGAAGAGTTGCGCCGTTCGGCCAAGCAGGAGTCGCTGAAGCAGCTCGACGCGCTCGTGGCTCAGGTCGATCTGCCGTCGTCGTCGGTGCACAAGCTGCTGGTCCACGGTCAGCCGGCCAGCGCCATCGTCGAGCAGGCCGCCTCGCATGACTGTGACCTGATCGCGATGGGCAAGCAGGGGCTGCGCATGATCGAGGAGCTGGTGCTCGGTAGCGTCACCCGTCAGGTGCTGGAACAGGCGCCGTGCGATGTGCTGGTCTCCGATCGCAGCAAACATTGAACCCTTACCCAGGTTTTTTGATCTGTCAGTCGACATGCGAACCGGGCTCACTGAAGCCCGGTTTTCTTACCACCCTTCGACAATTGAAGGGCGAATGCCGCAGACATGGTCAAGGGCCGAATCGCTAGACTCTCAATCGCCTGAAGATGAAAACAGAAACCGCAGCGACTATTCACCGCGCCGACTATGCCCCTCTCGCCTGGGGGGTGGACAAGGTCGATCTGCATGTCAGCCTCGATCCACATGCGACACTCGTGACCAGCAGGCTGCAGTGCGTGCGCAATCCTGCGGTCGAGGAGGGGCCGCTGCGCCTCAATGGCGAGGCGATGGAACTGGTCAGCATTCGTATCGACGACCAGGTGCCGGACGACGGGCGGGTGGTGGTCGATGGCGACGAGATGAGCATCGCGCTGACCGGCGACCGCGCGACGCTCGAGATCGTCACGCGGATCGATCCCAGCGCCAATACCACGCTCTCCGGCCTTTACCGCTCCAAGGGCGGCTACTTCACCCAGTGCGAGGCCGAGGGCTTTCGGCGCATCACCTGGTTTACCGACCGCCCCGATGTGATGGCCCGCTACACCGTGACGGTCGAGGCCGACCGGGCGAGTTGTCCGGTGCTGCTGTCCAACGGCAATCTGGTCGAGCAGGGCGAACTGGACAATGGACGTCATTTCGCGCGCTGGGATGACCCGTTTCCGAAGCCGTCCTACCTTTTCGCGCTGGTCGCGGCCGATCTGGTCGCGCTCGAACGCAAGGTCGATACCGCCTCCGGGCGCGAGGTCTTGCTTCAGGTCTGGGTCGAGGAAGGCAATCTCGATCGCACCCAGCATGCGATGGATTCGCTGGTCCACTCGATGCGTTGGGACGAGGAACGCTTTGGCCTGGAACTCGATCTCGACCGCTTCATGATCGTCGCGGTCAGCGATTTCAACATGGGCGCGATGGAAAACAAGGGCTTGAACATCTTCAACTCGAAGTATGTGCTGGCCCGCCCGGACACCGCCACCGATGTCGATTTCGAGCATATCGAGAGTGTCGTGGCGCATGAGTACTTTCACAACTGGACCGGCAACCGGGTGACCTGCCGGGACTGGTTTCAACTCACGCTCAAGGAAGGCCTCACCGTTTTCCGCGATCAGCAGTTTTCAGCCGACATGCTGGCCGCGGCGGCGGGCGAACTCGGCGCCGACTCGGCGAGGGCGGTCAAACGCATCGACGACGTGCGGGTATTGCGTTCCGCCCAGTTTGCCGAGGATGCGGGGCCGATGGCACACCCGATCCGGCCGGACAGTTATCAGGAGATCAACAACTTCTACACCGCGACCGTCTACGAGAAGGGGGCCGAGGTGATCCGGATGCTGCACACCCTGCTCGGGCCGGAGGGATTCCGGAACGGGATGGACTTGTACTTCAGCTACCACGACGGGCAGGCGGTGACCTGCGACGATTTCGTGGAGTGCATGGCCGAGGCCAACGGTCATGATCTCGACCAGTTCATGCGCTGGTACAGCCAGGCCGGCACCCCGGTGGTGCGGGCGGCCGGCAAGTGGTTGGGCGGGGCGGGCATGTACGTGCTGACCCTGTCACAGGTGTTGCCACCGGTCGGCGAGAAGGCCGAGAGGTTGCCGCTGGTGATCCCGGTTTCGGTCGGCCTGATCGGGCCGGATGGCGAGGACTTGCCACTGCGACTGGAGGGGGAGAGCCATCCCGGCGCGACCACCCGCCTGCTGACCCTGACCGAGTTCGAGCACACCTATCATTTTGTCGGTCTGCCGGCCGAGCCGGTTCCGTCCTTGCTGCGCGGTTTCTCCGCACCGGTGATTCTCGAGCTCGAGGAAAGCGATGCCCGGCTGGCCTTCAGGATGGCGCACGATTCGGACGCATTCAATCGCTGGGATGCGACCCAGCGTTACGCCGAACGGGTGATCATGGCCTTGGCATCGGACCGGATCGAGGGCAAGCCGCTGGCTGTGCCAGAGGCGTTCGTCGAGGCCTTCGGCGTCTTGCTGAACGATGCGTCGTTGGACCCCGCGTTTCGCGCCCAGGCGCTTTCCTTGCCCAGCGAAGCCTATCTGCTCGAGCGCATGAGGCCGGCCGATCCGGCCGCGCTGCGTTCCACGCTCAAGGCTTTGTTGCGCACGCTGGGCGGCCGCCTGTCGGCCGACTGGCTGGCCTGGTACCGCAAGCTGGAGGTACAAGGCGCCTATCGTTATCATCCGGCCGATGCCGGGAACCGGGCCTTGCGCAACCTGGCGCTGAAGTATCTCGTCGCCGCCGATGTGGACGAGGGCATCGCTCGGGCCGAGACGCAATTCGAGTACGCATCGAACATGACCGAGTGTTTCGGTGCGCTGTCGGCGCTGGTGATGGGCGGCGCCAAGGGTGCCGATGATGCGCTGGCGGTTTTCCATGCCCGTTACCGGGATGACGCGCTGGTGCTGGACAAGTGGTTCGCGCTCCAAGCCATGGCATGGCGCTGGGACGACAAGGCGACAGCCGGTGCAGCACTCGGCCCGGTGCTCGAAAACGTGGCGGCGCTCTTCGCGCACGAGTCATTCTCGCGCACCAATCCGAACAAGATCTACGCATTGCTCGGCAGCTTCTTCCGTAACAACCCGGCCGAGTTCCATTCGCCTGACGGCCGCGGCTACGTGTTCTGGGCGGAGCGGGTCATCGAACTCGATGCCGCCAATCCGCAAGTCGCCTCGCGCATGGCGCGGACGCTGGAAAACTGGCGCCATTTCACGCCGGCGATTCAGGAACGCATCCGAACGCAACTCGAACGGGTGGCGGAGCACGCCGGTCTTTCGTCCGATGTCTCCGAAATCATCGCCAAGGCGCTGGCCGATTGAACCCGGCTTTGATACGTGAGCGTATGGCGCCTCGAAACCTATGCCGCCTGCCATTCGGATCTTGAGTCGGATCTGATCCGGAAACGTGTCGGCAAGGCCTGTTGTTCTTGATTGCCGGTCGCGCCGGTCCGTCTATGTTGCATCAAGAAAAAGCCCTGCGCTGTATCGCGCAGGGCTTTTGTCCTTTCAAGCACCCGGAAACGCCTGCGGCTCCGGGGTAATCGATCGAGATCAGGTCGCGATATCGCCCGCGATGTAGTTGGCCAAGTGCTGGATGGTGGTTTCCTGTTCCTGGATCACCGCCTTCACCACGTCACCGATCGTGATGATGCCGACGACTTTGCCGTCGTCCAGCACCGGCAGGTGGCGGAAGCGCTTGTTCGTCATCGTGCCCATGACCTCGGCAATCTGATCGGAAACCGTTATGGTCTGGACGTTGGTTGTCATCATCTCGCCAACCTTGACGTTGCGCGAACTCAATCCCTTGAGCACGATCTTGCGGGCATAGTCCCGCTCGGTGAAGATGCCCACCAGCCGCCCGGTATCCATTACCAGCACGGCGCCGATGTCGTGCAAGGCCATCATCGCCAGTGCGTCGAAGACACTGGTGTCGGGGGTGACCGAGTAGGTCACGTTGCCTTTCTGTTCCAGAACCTGCTTTACGGTGGCGGTGATTGCGGTCATGCCTGTTGTCCCCTCGTTGTCGCGATTGGTGTCGAATTATTCTCTCACAGGTTCTTGCCGGCCGGATCAGATCTCGAGGTTGTCGATGAGCCGCGTCCGCCCCAGCTTCGCTGCTGCCAGTACGACCAGCGGGTCGTCTTCATGGACCGGCGGTTGCAGGTCGGCACGGCGACGTACCGCGATGTAGTCCGGCATCCAGCCCTCCTCGGTCAGGGCCGTCATCGCCTCGGTCTCGAGTTTCAGGAAATCGTGGTCACCGGTCCTCACCGCATCGCGGATATGGGTGAGCTGTCGATACAGTCGCGGTGCTTCGGCCCGCTCGGCCTCGGACAGGTAGCCGTTACGCGAGGACAGGGCCAGACCATCGGGTGCGCGCACGGTTTCGCCCGGCAGGACCTCGACCGGCAAGGCGAGCTGGCGCACCATGTTGGTCAGCACCATCAGCTGCTGGTAGTCCTTTTTCCCCAGCAGCGCCGTGTCCGGTTGAACGATGTTCAGCAACTTGAGCACCACGGTGGCCACGCCCCGGAAATGTCCGGGTCGGAATTCGCCCTCGAGGATCGAAATCTGGGCCGGCGCCGGTTCCACATGATAGGTCTGCGGCTCAGGATACATCAGCGACTCGTCCGGTGCGAACAGATGGGCCACGCCGGCGGCTTCCAGCTTTTCGCAGTCGGCGGCCAGGGTCCGCGGATACTTGTTGAAATCCTCGCTCGGACCGAATTGAAGCCGGTTGACGAAAATGCTCGCGATCACCGCGTCCGCATTTTCGCCGGCCTGCCGCATCAGGGTGATGTGACCTTCGTGCAGGTTGCCCATGGTCGGCACGAAGGCGACCTTGCCGGCCTGTCTGCGCGCTTTGCGAATGCTTTCGATGCTGGTGTGGATCTGCATGCGTATCTGTTCCAGTGTCGGGGCTGATCAGTAATTGTTTTCGGCGGACGGGAAGCTGCCGTCTCGCACTGCCTGGACATAGCGCGAGACCGCTTCATCGATGCTGCTCGCCCCTTCCATGAAATTGCGCACGAAGCGTGCCTTGCGTCCGGGGAACACGCCGATCATGTCGTGCAGCACCAGGACCTGCCCGTCGCAGTCTGCGCCGGCGCCGATGCCGATGGTCGCCATCGATTTCAGGCTCGCTGTGATCTCCGCGGCCAGCGCGGCAGGGACCATTTCCATCACCATCATGGCCGCGCCTGCAGCTTCCAGCGCGAGGGCATCCTGGCGCAGCTGTGCGGCCCCACCCTCGTTGCGACCCTGGACACGGTAGCCACCGAGCTGATGCACCGATTGGGGCGTCAAGCCGATGTGGGCGCACACCGGTACGCCACGTTCGACCAGGAAGCGCACCGTCTCGACGACATGCGCGCCGCCTTCGAGCTTGACCATTTGCGCGCCGGCTGCCATCAGCCGGGCAGCGTTGCGCATGGCCTGTTGCGGGCTTTCCTGGTAGCTGCCGAAAGGCATGTCGGACACGACGAAGGCGCGCTGGGCACCGCGTGCGACACACTCGGTGTGATAGACCATTTGCTCCATCGTGACCGGTAGCGTCGATTTCTGCCCCTGCAACACATTGCCGAGCGAGTCGCCGACCAGCAAGACGTCCACGCCGTTGCGCTCGAGCAGCGAGGCGAAACTCGCGTCATAGCATGTCAGCATCGTGATCTTGTGCTTTTCTGCGCGCATCTTGCCGAGTTGAAACAGCGTGATGGGCTTGTCGTCCTGAAGGTAGCTCATTGCATGCTCCTGTTCCGGAAAGGGGGCCGCGGGGTGTTGTTCATATGGGCGGCGGGTCGTCCTGTCCTGGTTTTGGGCGTGTCCGGAAGGGTAAGGGCGGCAGTGTTCCGCAAAACTCGGCTCCGTACAAGAGTCTCGAGGGAATTCCTGCCAGTGGGGTGGGGTCGATGGACTTGGGCTCAGCCGGCGTAGCCGAAGAATTCGCGGTAGCTTCTCATATTGCGAAGGCGATCGATCAGGAGCTCGAAGTCGTCGTCTTCTTCGATCGGGTTCAATATCTCGGCGTCCACGATGAAGAGAGGCGCGGCATCGTAGTCGTAGAAGTAGCGCGAGTAACTGTCCGCGACCCGTTCCAGATAGCGCTCGGTGATACGGCGCTCGGCATTGACGCCACGCTGATGGACTCGTCCGATCAGGGTTTCCGGCTTGGCCTGCAGGTAGATGACCAGATCGGGTTTGCGAATCTGTTTTGGCCGGATCGCATCGAACAGCCGCTGGTACAACTGATGTTCGTCCTGCGGAAGATTAAGCGAGGCGAACAGCGGATCCTTTTCGAGCAGGAAGTCCGACACGATTCTGCGGTCGGTGATTTCGTCGAGCACTGCAAGCTGATCGATACGCTGGTACAAAAACGAAATCTGGGTCGCCAGCGCCCAACGGTCCAGGTTGCCGTAGAAGCGTTCCAGAAACGGATTTCGCTCGGGTTGCTCGAAGATCGTGTCCGATTCCAGACGCTGGGCGAGACGTCTTGCGAGCGAGGTCTTGCCGGCACCGATTGGACCTTCCACAACGATGTACTGCGCCTTGTCGAGCATGGGATTCCGCTGGTTCTCGATGATGGAGTGTTATAGAGGCTGAACCCGGGCGCGGTCAAGTCGTCGGGCTTGGCAGATGTGTCTGGATGCGCGCTATCCGCTGGTCATCGACCCTGGCCAGCAGGGCTTCGACCTGACCCTGGCCGGGAATGACGATGCCGGGCGCGATCTCGGCCAGTGGCAGCAGGACGAAGGCGCGAAGGTGCATGCGAGGATGCGGCAGCTGCAAGTCAGGGTCGGTCGCGACGGTTTCGCCATGGAGGAGCAGATCCAGATCCAGGGTACGCGGCGCCAGCACGGTGTCGCGGGTGCGCCCGCCGATGCGCTCGATCTCGAGCAGGGACTGGAGCAGGACAAGCGGGGACAGGGCGGTTTCGACCGCGATCACCGCATTGGTATAGTCGGGATGACCGCTCACGCCGACCGGCTCGCTGCGATAAAGCGACGAGCAGGACACGATCCGGGTGGTCGCGAGCGCAGCGATCGCTTCGAGCGCACCGGCGTAGGCGTCGAGCGGATTGCCCAGGTTGGCCCCGAAGGCAATGTAGGCGAGCACCGGTTGCGATGGTGAAGGCGAGGAACTCATGGAGCGCGGCATCGTATTCAGTCGGGATCTCGCGCGGAGTCAGGTCACGCGCAGCGTACCACCAGGCCGACACCGACCGCACCGCGCACCGGGGCGGAATCTGCGCCTGAGCGCGCAGCAGCGGTGCAGGCTGATGCCATGGAACGGGTCAGTCGCCTGTCGCTTCGACCGGCGCGTCGGTCGAACGGGTCGTGTCGGCCGTGTCCTGGTTGCGTGAAGCCGGTTTTCTGCGGCGTCTGCGCTTCTTGGCCGGCGCGGCTTCCCCGGACGGTGCCCGATTGATCAGGGCCTCGCGCTGATCGTGCCCGGCATGGGCGAAGTCGTCCCACCAGGTGACGACTTCCATGTCGATCTCGCCGGACTCCGCCCGGAGCTTTAGAAAATCCCAGCCGGCCCGGTAGCGTGGCTGTTCGATCAGACGATACGGACTGCGCCCGGTGCGCTTCTCGAAGCGCGGTTGCAGCGCCCAGATTTCCTTGATGTCGGCGGCGATCCGACGGGTGATCGCGAGCTTGCGTGCCTGCGAGTCGAGGACGTCGTCCATCGCAGAAAACAGCGCTGGCTGGGCCTGCTCTCCATCTTTCTTGCGCTGCACCCAGCTCGCCAGCACTTCATGCCAGAGCAGGGTCGCGAACAGAAAACCGGGTGACACCGACTTGTCGGCACGGACCCGGTCGTCGGTGTTCTCTAGCGACAGCCAGACGAAACGTTCGCCGAGCGGTTGCTCGAGGATCACGTCGAGCAGGGGCAGCAGGCCGTGGTGCAGGCCTTCCGCGCGCAGTTGTTGCAGACACTTCACCGCATAGCCCGAAAACAGCAGCTTTAGCATCTCGTCGAACAGCCGCGCGGCAGGCACGTTCTCGAGCAGCACCGCCATCTCGCGAATTGGCGTGCGTGCATCGGGCGCGATGACCAGCCCGAGCTTCGCGCCGAGGCGCACCGCGCGCAGCATGCGCACCGGATCCTCGCGATAACGCGCGCGGGGGTCACCGATCATGCGCAGCGTCTTCTGCCGGATGTCGGCGACGCCGTGATGGTAGTCGACGATGGTTTCGTTGCTGGGGTCGTAGTACAACGCGTTGGCGGTGAAGTCGCGTCGGGTCGCATCCTCGGCCTGGTTGCCGTAGACATTGTCGCGCAGGACCCGCCCGTGTTCGTCGGTCTGGGACGCCTCGGTATCGTGGCTGGCGCGGAAGGTCGAGACCTCGATCGTTTCCCGACCGCTCATCACATGCACGATCTTGAAGCGGCGGCCGATGATGCGTGATCGCCGGAACAAGGCGCGCACCTGCTCCGGCGTCGCGCTGGTCGCGACATCGTAGTCCTTGGGCGGATGACCGATCAGCAGGTCGCGGACCGCGCCGCCGACGATGTATGCGGCATGACCGTTTTCCTGCAGTACCGAGCAGACCTTGCAGGCAACCGGAGAGAGTTGTTCGCGCCGGATGCCGTGACGGTCAACCGAAATCAGCGCCGGCTCGCTGGGAACAGCGGACTCTGTGCGACGAAAAACCTTGCGCAGCAGTTTTCGAATCATTGGGTTGTTCTTGTGTGGCAATGTGATTGAAGTGGAAGCCGACTGGCGGCTCGCTGCACACCCGACTCGGGCTGGTGGAGGCGGGGCGCCGGTGATGACCATGACGGCTTTGCTGCCCCTGCCGGGAAATGACCATGACCGCTAGCCGCCAATCATAACTGATCCCGATGCAGGACGAGGTAAGCGATCGGACGGCGTCGTCGCCGGTCGGTGGAGCGACACACTGGTCCAGGCTTCATCGCAGCGACAGGATCAGCCAGCCTTGGGCCTCGGCATGGGCCTTGAGCGTGTCGTCCGGATCCACCGCGACCGGATCGCTGACCCGTTTCAGCAAGGGCAGATCATTGTGGGAGTCGCTGTAGAACCAGGTGCGCTCGAAACTACCCATGTAAAGCCCCATGGACTCCAGCCAGGCGTCTACCCGCTCGATCTTGCCGGCCTTGAACGCGGGCATACCGCGTGGTTTGCCGGTGAAGTGGCCGTTCTCCTGGGCCGGGATGGTCGCGATCACATGGGGAATGCCGAACTCGCGGACGATCGGTCCGGTCACGAAGCTGTTGGTCGCGGTGACGACCGCAACCAGGGCTTCGCGGTCCAGGTGTTGCTGGACCAGCGCCCGGGCGTTTTCGCTGATCATTGGTCGGACGATGCCGTCCATGAAGGCCTTGTGCCATTCGTCGAGTTGGGCGCGCGAATGGCGGGACAGCGGTGCGAGCTGGAAGTCCAGAAACTCGAAGATATCCAGCGTGCCGGCCTTGTACTGATCGTAGAAAACCTGGTTACGGGCTTCCTGGACTTCCCGGTCGAGCACGCCGAGCGAAATCAGATACTGGGCCCACTCGAAGTCGGAGTCGCCTGCGAGCAGGGTGTTATCTAGGTCGAAAAGTACGAGATCCATGTTTTTTCCAGAAAGAGTTGGTTCGCGAGTCGGTCAGGTCTGAACCGGCCCAGGGCATGAGCTCGGCGTCGGCCCCCGATGTCCGGCTCAGATGTCCAGCCCGGCCTGCATCAGCTTGCGCAGCAGTGGCAGGGTGACCGGGCGTTTCTGTTCCAGCGAAGCGTGGTCCAGCGCGTCCACAATCCGGGCCAGCGAGGTAATGTCGCGCCGCCCATGGCGCAGCAGGAAGTCGACCACGTCGTCACCGAGCGCCAGCCCGCGCCGCTCGGCCAGCGTCGCCAGGATCGCCCTGCGGGTGTCGTCGTCTAGCGGTTTCAGCTCGAACACGAGGCACTGCCCGATCCGTGTCCGTAAATCCTCTCGCCGGTCGAGCAGACGTGGTGGGGCCGGACCGCCCAGCACCAGCGTTTGTCGCAGCATGGGCGCCCGGTTGAAGGTGTTGAACAAAGCGATTTGCGCGTCCGGCGACAGTCGCTCGACATCGTCGACCGCTATCAGTGCGCCGTCTTCGTCCGGGAGCGGGCCGGCCAGCCCTTCCGCCTCCACATGGAAGGCAGGCCGTCCCGCGGCCTCGGCGGACGATACTGCGGCACGGAGTAGATGGCTGCGACCGCTGCTGGGTGGCCCCCAAAGATACAGGTGTCCGGCGCCGATGACGGTTTGAGCCAGGGCGGCAAGCAAGGCCAGGTTGTCGCCCGCGACGAAATTGTCGAAGCTGGGCGGTGCGTCCGGGCGGATGTCGAGGACCAGCTGGCGCATCAGTCGCGTGGCTCCCGCGTCCCGCTGTGGCCGTCCTGCCGTCCCAGATAGACCGGACTGGTGAGCCAGGCTTCGCGCACTTCTCGCAGACCGACCAGGACGGCGGCGCTTGCTGGCAACGCGATCAGCATGCCGACGAAGCCGAACAGCTGGCCGAAAGCCATCAGCGCGAAGATCACCGCCAGCGGGTGCAGACCGATCCGTTCGCCGACCAGATAGGGGGTCAGGATGTAGCTTTCGAGCAACTGACCAATGCCGAACACGACCGCCACGCCGATCAACGGTGTCCAGCCTTCGGCTTGCAGGAGCGCGGCGAGAATCGCCAGCAACAGGCCTCCGCCGAATCCGACGAAGGGGATGAAGGCGAGCAGACCGGTGATGACCCCGACCGGGAGTGCAAACTTCAGCCCGGCGAGCCACAATCCGACGCTGTAGAAGGTGGCGAGCAACAGCATCACCGACAACTGCCCCCGTAGAAACTCCGATAGGACCGAATCGATGTCGCCCAGGATGCGCATTGTGCGCGGTAGCATCGGCCGTGGGATCACGGACTGCAAGGCGCTCAGCAGCCGTGGCCATTCCTGCAGCAGATAGAACATCACGATCGGGATCAGCACGATGTTGGCGACCACCGCGATCAACGCCATGCCGCCCTCGCGGGCATGGCTGAGCAGGGACGGCAGAAGATCCTGCGCGGTATCGCGGTACTCCGAGGCCCATTGCTTGAGCGAGGCCGCATCCAGCGGCAGCACGATGTCGAAGCGTTCCGTCAGCAGCGGCGCGATCCGCGCATCCAGGAGTTCGACCAGTTCCGGCAGACGCGCGATCAGGGCTACCGCCTCGCGATAAATCAGTGGCACGAACATCAGGATCAGCAGGGTCAGGAAAGCCCCCATGCCGAGGATGACGACCAGCACCGCGAGTGGGCGCGGAATACGACGCTCGACCATCCAGTTCACCGCCGGATCGCAGATGTAGGCGAACACCGCTGCAACCACGAACGGGGTCAGGATTGGCGACAGTGCGTAAAACAGCGCGAGAAACGCGATGCCCACGCCTGCCCAGAGGGCTGTTTGCAGTCGGTCGGCGCGATCGGTGGTCATTTCAAGTAAAATCTTCCTGACTGGCGCGCCGGTCTGGTTCGCCAAACCCGTTAATGTAGCCCCTTGATGTTGTCGTCTCAAGCACGATGACCGGGGTCGAGTCCTGCAAGGAATGACTTTGAGCTCCCTGACTTATCGAGATGCCGGCGTGGATATCGTCGCTGGCGACGACCTGGTTGAACGGATCAAACCGCTGGCCAAACGGACCATGCGACCCGAGGTGATGGGGGGTATCGGCGGTTTCGGTGCCTTGTTCGCGCTGTCGCAAAAGTACCGTGAACCGGTGCTGGTGTCGGGCACCGACGGGGTCGGCACCAAGCTGAAGTTGGCCTTCCAGTGGAATCGGCACGATACGGTCGGGCAGGATCTGGTCGCGATGAGCGTGAACGACATCCTGGTCCAGGGTGCCGAGCCCCTGTTTTTTCTCGATTACTTCGCCTGCGGCAAGCTCGATGTTGAGACCGCCGCCGATGTGGTCAAGGGCATCGCCCGGGGTTGCGAACTCGCCGGCTGCGCGCTGATCGGCGGCGAGACCGCCGAGATGCCGGGCATGTATCCGGAAGGCGAGTACGATCTGGCCGGTTTTGCGGTCGGCGCGGTCGAGAAGGCCGACCTGATCGACGGCAGCCGGATCATGCCGGGCGACGTCGTGCTCGGGTTGGCCTCGAGTGGAGCACATTCCAACGGTTATTCACTGATTCGCAAGATCATCGAACTCGCCCAGCCCGACCTCGATGCCGATTTCGACGGGCGTCCGCTGCGCGAGGTCGTGCTCGAGCCGACCCGCATCTATGTCAAGCCGCTGCTCGCGCTGATGGCGTCCACACCGGGCATCGTCAAGGGCATGGCCCACATCACCGGCGGTGGCCTGACCGAGAACGTCCCGCGCATCCTCGCTGACCACCTGACCGCCCGCATTGCGGCCGACAGCTGGCAGATGCCTCGCCTGTTTCAGTGGTTGCAGCAGGCGGGCAACGTCGCCGATGCCGAGATGCACCGTGTCTTCAACTGCGGCATCGGCATGGTCGTCGTGGTCGCCGAAGCGGATGCCGACACGGCGGTGGCTCAGCTCTGCGCGGCCGGCGAGCAGGTCTTCCGAATCGGCCGGATCGACCAGCGGGCCGACGGCGAGGCACAAACCCTCGTCGCCTGATGAAACTCGTTTAAGTTTTAACGGTCATCCCACCACTCCGGGACGCAGCCGCGTGGAGAAGGTCTCGCCCCGGTACTCATTTTTTTGATCACTGAAGAGGTTTCGCGCGCATGGCTTCCAGCAAGGCTCTCGTGCTGTCCTTGAGTACGGTCGGGATCATCGCGCTGGCGGCCTATGCGTGGCATGCCCAACGCGGGCTCCCGCTGCCATGGCAGACTGCTTCGCCGTCGAGTCAATCGTCGCCGGTCGCTCCGGCTCAGTCGGGAGGGGCAAGCGCACCAGGCGGGGCGATGCCGATTGCGGTCGAGGTCGCGTCGGTGGTGACGGTATCGATGCCGGACGAAGCGGCGGCGGTGGGCAACCTGCGCTCTAACGAGTCTGTGATGTTGCGCCCGGAAGTGTCGGGAAGAATCAGCGCCATCCACTTTCAGGACGGGCAGTCGGTCACGCGCGGTCAATTGCTGGTCGAACTGGACGCGGCGGTGCAACGCGCCGAACTCCAGCAGGCCAGGGCGAACCTGGAACTGGCCGAATCCAACTTCAGGCGCACGGCCGATCTGTTCGAGCGCAACTTCGTCAGCCTGAGTGCCCGCGAGGAAGCCGCCAGCCGACTGGCGGTGGCGCGCGCGACCGCCGAGCTCGCCGGTGCGCGGCTGGAGCGGATGAGAATCGTCGCGCCGTTTTCCGGCACGGTCGGGATTCGCGACGTGAGCGTCGGCGATTACGTCAAGGATGGCGATCCGCTGGTCAATCTAGAGGATATCGCGACGCTGAAGCTCGATTTTCGTCTGCCCGAGGCTTACCTGCAGCGAATCCGGCCGGGGCAGGCGATCGATGTCGTCAGCGATACCTTGCCCGGCGAACGCTTTTCCGCCACGTTGACCGCGATCAATCCGCAACTGGATGCGCAGGGTCGGGCGGCGGTGGTGAGGGCCGAGATGGCCAACCCCGAAGGTCGGCTTCGCCCGGGCATGTTTGCGCGGGTAAGGGTACTGCTCGCCGAGCGCCCGTCGGTCACGTCAGTGCCGGAGGAGGCGATCGTGCCCTCGGCAGGCGAGGGCAATCATGTTTATCGTGTGGTCGACGGCAAGGTCGAGCGGGTTCCGGTGCGCACCGGGGTGCGGCGCGGCACCATGGTCGAGATCGTCGAAGGCTTGTCGCCAGGTGAAGAGATCGTGACGGCCGGACAGTTGAAATTGCGCGACGGGGTCGCGGTGCAGGTCGTGTCGCCAGCCCAGGGCATCGGGTCCGGTCTGGCCGGCGTCGCCGGCGGCGGCTGAGGAGGGCGTCGCCCATGGTGATCTCCGATATCTGCATCAAGCGCCCGGTCTTCGCGACGGTGTTGTCGCTGCTGGTGGTCCTGGTCGGCCTGGTGTCCTACACCAAACTGAGCGTGAGGGAGTATCCGAATATCGACGAACCGGTGGTGACGGTCGATACCTCGTATCGCGGGGCGAGTGCCGACATCGTCGAGTCTCGAGTGACCAAGCCGCTGGAGGATTCGCTTGCCGGCATCGAGGGCGTCGATGTGATTTCGTCGATCAGCCGTGCCGAGCGAAGCCAGATTTCGGTACGTTTCCGGCTCGAGCGCGATGCCGACAGCGCTGCCTCCGATGTGCGCGACCGGGTCGCGCGGGTGCGGCGGGCCTTGCCCGACGACATCGACGAGCCGGTGATCGCCAAGGTCGAGGCCGACGCCAATCCAATCATCTGGATCGCCTTCTCGTCGGACCGGCATTCGCCGCTGGAAGTCACCGACATCGCCAACCGCATCGTCAAGCCGCGGCTGCAGACCCTGCCGGGTGCGGCCGATGCGCGGGTGTTCGGCGAGCGCAAGTATTCGATGCGGATCTGGCTCGATCGCGACCGACTCGCCGCATTCCGCCTGACCGCGCAGGATGTCGAAGACGCACTGCGCCGCCAGAACGTGGAACTGCCGGCCGGCCGTATCGAGAGCCAGACCCGCGAATTTTCGGTGGTCGCACAGACCAACTTGTCCGAGCCGGCCGAGTTCGAGGCGGTGGTCGTGCGCGAGCCCACCACGGCCGATGGCATCCCGGTGCGTATCCGTGACATCGGTCGGGTCGAGATCGGTGCCGCATCCGAGCGGACCTCGGTGCGTTTCGGGGGGCGCTCGGCGGTGTCGATAGGCCTGGTCAAGCAGGCGACCGCCAATCCGCTGGATTTGTCCAAGGCGCTCAGGGTCGAACTGGATACCATCGTCGAGCAGTTGCCCGACGGCATGAGCATGAACATCTCGTATGACTCGACCGTGTTCATCGAGCGCTCGATCCAGGCGGTGTTCATGACCATCGCCGAGGCGGTGTTCCTGGTCGCCGCCGTGTGTTTCTTCTTCCTGCGCAGCTGGCGCTCGGTGCTGGTTCCACTGGTGACGATTCCGGTCTCACTGGTCGGTGCGTTCGCACTGATGCTCGCGTTCGGCTTCTCGATCAACACCCTGACCCTGCTCGCGCTGGTGCTTGCGATCGGGCTGGTGGTGGACGACGCGATCGTGATGCTCGAGAACATCTACCGCCATGTCGAGGAAGGCATGGAGCCGGTGCAGGCGGCCTTCAAGGGTGCGCGCGAGATCGCCTTCGCGGTGATCGCGATGACGCTGACGCTGGCTGCGGTCTATACCCCGGTCGCGTTCATGACCGGTCGGGTCGGCAAGCTGTTCACCGAGTTCGCGCTGACCTTGGCCGGCGCGGTGATGGTGTCTGGTTTCGTGGCGCTGACCCTGTCGCCGATGATGTGCTCCAAGCTGCTCCGGCACGAGAAGAAGCACGGTCCGGTGTATAACGCGATCGAGGTCTTTCTGGTCTGGCTAAACGACGGCTATCGGCGGGTACTGACCCGGATGTTGCGCCTGCGCTGGTTGGTGATGCTCGGTTTTATGGTCGTTTCCGGTGCGTCGGTGGTGTTGTTGAACAACCTCCAGTCGGAGCTCGCGCCGGTCGAGGACAGAGGGGTGATCCTGGGTGTCTTCACCGGCCCGGAAGGGGCGACCATCGAGTACATGGAGCGCTACGCGCGGCAGCTCGAGCAGATCTACGCGAGCACCGACGAGGTCGAGCGCTACTTCGTGGTGTCGGGCAATCCGACCGTGTCGCAGGGCATTTCCTTCGTGGGTTTGAGCGACTGGGATGATCGCGAGCGCCACTCGAGCGAGATCGCACGCAGCCTTTTCCCACGTTTTGCGGGTATCCCCGGGGTCCAGGCCTTTCCGGTGACGCCGCCTTCGCTGGGTCAGAACGTGCGCGAGCGACCGGTGAATTTCGTGATCATCACGTCGGACTCCTACCTTGAACTCGACCGATACGCCGGGCTGATCATGGACGAGGTGCGCCGTAATCCCGGCTTCGTCGCACCCGACACCGATCTCAAGCTGACTCGCCCCGAACTGGCGGTGCGGGTCGATCGCGACCGCGCGGCCGACCTGGGTGTGTCGGTGGATGTGGTCGGGCGTACCCTGGAGACCATGCTGGGCGGTCGCCAGGTGACCCGCTTCAAGCAGGACGCCGAGCAGTACGACGTGATCGTGCAGGTCGAGGCCGGCGAGCGCGCCGTACCGCACGACATCCGTGACATCTTCGTGCGCGGCCGCGGCGGGGAGATGATTCCGCTGAGCAATCTGCTGAGCGTGGACGAGACGGTCGCTCCGCGCGAGCTGAATCACTTCGCCCAGCGTCGTTCGGTGCGGATCACCGCCAACCTCGCCCCGGAGTATTCGCTCGGCGAGGCGCTGGCCTTCCTCGAGGACACCGCCAACCGCATCCTGCCGGCCGGCTATGCGGTCGATTACGATGGCCAGTCGCGCGAGTTCAAGACCAGTTCGGCGAGCCTCGCGCTGACCTTCGTGCTCGCGCTGGCCTTCATCTACCTGGTGCTCGCGGCGCAGTTCGAGAGCTTCCGCGATCCGCTGATCATCATGCTGACCGTGCCGTTGTCGATGACCGGCGCGCTGGCCGCGCTATACCTGACCGGCGGCACCCTCAACGTCTATAGCCAGATCGGCCTGGTGACGCTGGTCGGCTTGATCACCAAGCACGGCATCCTGATCGTCGAGTTCGCCAACCAGCTCAGGGACAAGGGCATGGCCTTGCGTGAAGCGGTGATCGAAGCCTCCACGCTGCGCCTGCGGCCCATCCTGATGACCACCGGTGCGATGGTGCTCGGCGCGATTCCGCTGGCGTTGGCTACCGGGGCGGGGGCCGAGAGTCGTCAGCAGATTGGTTGGGTCATCGTGGGTGGCCTGCTGTTGGGGACCTTCTTCACCCTCTTCGTCGTTCCGACGGTCTATACCCTTCTTGCCCGACGCGAACGCGCCAAGGTGGTCGAGGCGGCCGATGGTGTGGCCGATCCGGCCTGAATCGTTGCGAGCACCTCTTGTCCGAAGCGTTTCCGCAGAACCTTTCCCGTACCCGTTCAAGCCTTGCCGCCTGGATGATGGTGCTGATGATTCTTTTCGCGCTACTGCATGGAACGGGCACCGGTTTGCCGGCCTGGCCGGCTGGTGTCGCGGCCTGGCTGGCCGGTGCCGCCCTTTGGCCGCGTCTGGACAGCAAGCAAAGACGGTTCTGCCTGATCCTCGCCGGCTTCGGTGTGGCGACCCTGATCGCCGCATTGGTACGGGGTGGGGCGCCGGCCTGGTCCGGATTGTTGACTCAGAACACCGCACTGCTGGCGATGCTGGCCTCCGTGGGTTTTCTGCAACTGATCAGCATCGACGGTGGGGGGCGCGGGACGCTGCCGACCGGCCGTAGCGCGCAGTTGCAGACCCTGGCCGGTGTCCATGTGCTCGGGGCGGTCATCAACATGTCGGTGGTGTTCATCATGGCCGAACGCATGGCGGGCAAGGCCGGCCTGAGTCGCACCCAGGCCTCGGTGCTGACCCGCGGCTTTCTGCTTGGGGCCATGTGGTCGCCGTTCTTCGCCGCGATGGCGGTAGTGCTGACCTATTCGCCTGGCGCCAGCCTGATTCAGGTCGCGATGGCAGGCCTTCCGCTGGCGCTGATCGTGCTGGTGTGGTCTGCCTGGGACCTTCCTCGCGATCCGACAGTGGGTCTCGCGGGTTTCGTCGGTTATCCGATGCGGCTGTATTCGCTGTGGTTGCCGCTGGTCTTGTCGCTGGTCGTGGCGGCCGGTTACTTCTTTTTGCCGAGTTGGTCGCCGTTATCCATCATCTCGGCAGCCGCGCTGGCGGTCAGTCTGGTGTCGGTGGAGGTGACGGTGGGCCGAGCGGAGGCGGCCGAGCGGATTGTCGGTCATGCCGGGCGGCGCCTGCCGGCGATGTCTGGCGAAATGCTGCTCTTTCTGGCGGCCGGGGTGTTCGCGACCGGATTGCAGGCGCTGATGAACACGATTCCGGGCTGGACGCCGTTCGACGCCTTCGGACCCTTCGAAGCCGCGGTGACCTTGGCCTGCATGATGATATTGGCCGGCCTCGGCATTCATGCGGTGGTGAGCATCGTCATCGCATCGGCCTGGTTGCTGCCGTTGAATCCGGACCCACAACTGCTCGCGATGGTCTTCCTGATGGCCTGGGGCGTCGGTTTGTCGATCAACCCGATGGCCGGCGTTCACCTCTCGTTGCAAGGTCGCTTTGGCTTGTCGGCGGTGGTGCAGACCCGGTCGAACTATCGCTACTGCCTGGGCGGTTTCGTGATCTGCGTCGGCTGGCTCTATCTGGTTTCCTATCTGCGCGGGATTGCCTGATTTCTGGTGCAAGTCGACCGCGTAGCGTGAGCGTCAGCTGTTTGCGAGTGCGGCCTCGACCTCGTTCTGGAGCGTCTCGAGCAGCGTAGCGGACAGGCAGTCGAGTTCGCGCAATTCGGACCAGGTGTCGCGGAACTGGCGCTGCCAGGTGAGCTGCCGCTTGGCGAGTTGCCGGGTCGCGGCGATGCCGTTGAACCGCATCTGCGCGTGATCGATTCTGCCGGCGAGGTAGTCCCAGGCCTGGCGGTAGCCGACGCAGCGCATCGACGGCAGGGTTTCCTCCAGATGGTACCGGGACTGCAACATCTGGAGTTCGTCGATCAGGCCGCTCGCGAGCATCGCGTCGAAGCGTTGTTCGATCCGGTGGTGCAATACACTGCGGTCGGTCGGGGTCAGCGCGAACGGGATGAGCCGATGTGTCAGCAGGCAGGGTTCGCGGCGTGCATAGCTCTCGGCCAAGGGATGCCCGGTCAGGCGCACGATCTCCAGTGCGCGCTGGATTCGCTGTGCATCGCTTGGGTCGAGTCGGGCTGCGGCCGCCGGGTCGAGTCGGGCCAGTTCGGCGTGCACCGCGGGCCAGCCTTCCGCCGCGGCTTGCTGGTCGATCTCGTCGCGCAGTGCCGCATCGGCGCGGGGCAGATCGGAGAGGCCGTCGCGCAAGGCCTTGAAGTAAAGCATGGTGCCGCCGACCAACAGCGGAATGCGACCGCGCGCGCTGATCTCGTTCATCAGGCGCAAGGCGTCGTCGCAGAATCGGGCCGCCGAGTAGGCTTGTTCCGGATCGATGATGTCGATCAGATGATGCGGGCAGGCCGCCTGTTCGTCGGCACTCGGCTTGGCGGTTCCGATGTCCATGTCGCGATAGACCAGCGCCGAGTCCACGCTGATGATCTCGATCGGCAATGTTTGCGCCAGGCCCAGCGCACAGGCGGTCTTGCCGCTCGCGGTCGGGCCCAGCAGGAGCAGGGCGGGTTCAGGCATCGTGTCAGCGTGGTCCAGAGTCGGCTGGCGGCGTTTCGCGGGCACGCCGTTCACTGAATTTGTGGTCGTACATGCTGTGGTCGGCATGTTTCAGCAGGGATTCGGCACTGCTACCGTCATCCGGGTAGAGCGCGACTCCGACCGACGCACCGATTTCCACCGGGTTGTCCTGTCCTAGCGATTCGAGGGGTTGCGAGAAGATACGGTCGAGGGTGCTTTGTACTTGGTTCAGGTGATCGGAGCCATCGACGTTTTCGAGCAGGATCACGAACTCGTCGCCTGCATAGCGTGCCACCGGATCCTCGGCACGGACTCCGGCCCGCAAGCGCTGCGCGACTTCCTGCAAGGCGCGGTCGCCGGCCTCGTGGCCGAGTCGGTCATTGACCTCCTTGAAGCGGATGAGATCGATGAACAGGACTGCGAACCGGCCCTTGCGGCGGTCGTGCTCATAGGCCCGAATCCGGTTCCGGATGCGGTGCACGAAGGCCTCGCGAGTCATCAGCCCGGTCAGCTCGTCGGTTTGCAGGCGTTGCTGCATGGTTTCGAAGCTGCGCGCCAGTTCGCCGATCTCATCCCGCCGGTGCACGCCCACCGGCGCGTCGAGTTCGCCGTCACCGACCTTGCGTGCGGCCTCCTTGATACGTCGCAGGTCGCCGGCGACCCAGCCGAGGATGCCGAGGCCGATGGCGATCGTGATCAGCACGGCGAACACCGCGAGAATCGTCGTGCGGATCACGTTGCCGGTGATGCCGGACATATAGTCGCTGTTGGGCAATGCCACCACGGTCAGCCATTCCAGGCCGGCATCGTCCTGGACCCGGTCGAAGGCCGCATGGATGAGCTCCCGTCCGGCCTGGATGGCCAGGGTCTGGGTGGTGTCGGGCAGTACGCCGCCGACTTCGTCGATCCGGTCGATGATCGCTCTCACCGTCGCACTCAGGACCGGGTGCTCGCTCTCTAGGCCGGACACCCTGGCATAGTCGCCGTTGGCGAGCGGGATCACGTTAGGTGTTGCGGACGATGCGATCAGGCTGCCGTCCGGCTCGATGATGAAGGCGATTCCGTTCGGCGACACGCTGAGCTGGCCGACGAAATCGTTGAGTGCCTTCAGTGAGACATCGGTTGCCACCACGCCTTCGAACTCGCCTTCGAGCGACAGCACTTTTCTGGCCCGGGTAGCGACCAGTTCGCGGGTGCCGAAGTCGATGTACACGGAAGTCCAGGTGTGGCCGGTCTGGTTCTTGCCGTCGGTGTACCAGGGGCGTACCCGCGGGTCGAAGACCCGCTCTTCGCGGCGGACGAAGTCGAGCGAGCCATCTATGCCTTCGTAAGTGAAAATGGCTCGGCGCTCGCTTGCCTGGAGCTTCATGCGAAGCTCGGCGTGCTCCAGCGAGTGGCGATACAAGCCCAGGCCCTGTCCAGCTTCGTTGCCGTAATAGACGTAGTTGTTCGGGTCCATGTGGAGCGAGGTCGCGATCCAGAACCGGGTCCGGATGTTTTCGAGATCGGACTCTATCGTCGCCGGGGCCGGCATGCCTTCGGGGAATGCGGATTCGAGCACTGCGCCGGACCCGATGATGTGCCGGTCGACCGCCTGGGTGATCCGGCCGACGGTTTCGAGCAGTAGCTGTCCGGTCAAGGTGGCGATGACCTGGCTGCCCGCCTTGTAGGAAAGTACGCCGATGGCGACCGCCAGCCCGATCACCAGCACCACATAGGGCACGGTGAGGACCAACCGGAGCGAGACCGGATGATGTTTGCGAGCAGAGGTCATGGCGTCATTCTGGGTTGAAGGCGACATCCAGCGGGACCACGTGAGAACGGGACGGCTCAGGAAGCCGACCTGGCACACGCAAATCTCATGGCGTGACCGGGTCTGCCCCCTTCTCTCGCCATTCCGACGGCATCGTCATGGTCGGTATCAGCTTGATTTTTATCGCGCGTCCATCTAAGGATGGCTATTTAACCAAGAATCGACCGCCTTGGTAAGCCCTGACGCTAGCGTCGCGTCATCCGTGCCTTCAGATTGGCGGTATCATGGCGACCGTTCCGGCAGGGGTGCTCTCGCCGGCCGATTCAGATGGAGTTTCAGTGAAGATTTTTTCCCCGCTGTATCAGCGCGCGATGGTCTGGGCCAGGCACCGTCATGCCCCGTGGTATCTGGGGGGGCTCAGTTTCGCCGAGTCTTCCTTTTTTCCGATTCCGCCGGACGTGATGCTGGCCCCGATGAGTCTCGCGAACCCTTCGCGCGCCTGGCTGTTTGCACTGATCACGACAGTCGCGTCGGTGGCTGGCGGTGTGCTCGGGTATCTGATCGGGGCGTTTGCCTTCGACCTGGTCGAACCCCTCATTCGGGACGGACGTTACTGGGAGGCTTACCTCAAGGCCACCGAATGGTTCGACAAGTGGGGCTTCTGGGCCATCCTGATCGCCGGCTTTTCGCCGATTCCCTACAAGGTGTTCACGATCGCGGCCGGTGCGGCGTCGATGGTGTTGCTGCCTTTCGTGATCGCATCGTTGATCGGACGCGGGGCACGCTTCTTTCTGGTCGCCGGCCTGATGGCGCTCGGTGGGCCGCGCATGGAGGCGATGCTGCACCGTTATGTAGATCGCCTGGGTTGGGCGACCGTGGTGCTGGTGGTGATCGCGGTGGTGGTTATCAACGGCCGGTAAGGGCTGGCGGAAAAGGATCGCCTACTGTCCCCGCATGAAGAAGCGGTCCAGATCGGCCATGCCGAGCTGGGTCCAGGTCGGGCGTCCGTGGTTGCACTGGTCGGCGCGTTCGGTGGCCTCCATGTCGCGCAGCAAGGCGTTCATCTCGGTGAGCGTGAGCTGACGATTGGCCCGCACCGCGGCATGGCAGGCCATGGTCGCCAGCAATTCGTTGCGTCTCGCGGTGATGATTTCCGACGCCGGAAACTCACGCAACTCGGTCAGCAGTTCGCGCACCAGCTCCGAGATCGGGGCGTTTGCGAGCAGGGCTGGCACACTGCGTACTGCAAGCTCCTGCGGGCCGGCGGGCGAGATCTCGAATCCCATGTTCAGCAGGATGTCGGCGCATTCCTCGGCGACCGCCATCTCGCGCTGTCCGACCGTGAAAACCGAAGGGATCAGCAGACGTTGGGTCGCCGGGCGTCCGTCGAGCACGGTCTTCAATTGCTCGTAAAGAATCCGCTCATGGGCTGCGTGCATGTCCACGACGACCAGTCCGCGTGCGTTCTGGGCCAGGATGTAGACGCCATGGAGTTGTCCGAGGGCGTAGCCCAGCGGCGGGCCGTCGGATGCCGACCCAGCCTGCGCCATCGGGCCGGGGGAGGGGCTTGCGGCCTGGACGCTGCCTGCGTGTAGGGGCGGATTGCCGGGGGAGCCGGCGGGCGGCCTTGAAGAAGCGTGGGCGGGCGAATCGACCAAGGGATGGCCCGCCGATGGTGCGATCGCCAAGGTGGCGGGTGAGTTGGCTGTGTTGGCCGGCCGTGCGCCCGCGGCGAAATCATAGTAGGCGCGGGTCGCCGACTCCATCGCGAGCGAGGCCTGACGCGGTTGGGCGTCGGGCCAGGCGCCGAATCCGGCTCGGGCCGACGGACGGGCCGGGCCGGCGGCGCTGTCGCCGGAGGGAAGGGCGAGCGGGTCAGTCGCGGTTTCATTGCGGCCGGCTTCCGGTCCGGTGTCGACGATCGAATCGGCCAGCGCGCGCGACAAGGCATGGAAAACGAACTGGTGGATCGCGCGGGCGTCCCGAAAACGGACCTCGATCTTGGCCGGGTGAACGTTGACATCCACCCCGGCCGGGTCGAGCTCGAGAAACAGCACATAGGCCGGGTGGCGTGCACCATGCAGGATGTCGGCATAGGCCTGGCGGACCGCGTGGGTCAGCAGCTTGTCGCGGACGAAGCGGCCGTTGACGAAAAAGTATTGCGCATCGCGGTTGGCCCGCGAGTACGCGGGGAGTGAGGCCAACCCGCTCAAGCGCAAGGCGCCGGCATCGGCGTCGATGGCGCGCCCATGCTGGATGAAGTCGTCGCCCATCAGGCTGCCGACGCGGCGCAACGGATCGGTCGGGGGCAGGCGATGGACGACCCGGCCGTTATGAGTGAGTTGCATCCCGATGTCGGGTCGGGACAGCGCGACCCGGCGGAACATCTCGTCGCAATGGCCGAATTCGGTGGCCTCGGTCTTGAGGAATTTCCGTCGTGCCGGGGTGTTGTAGTAGAGGTCGGCGACATCCACCACAGTGCCGCGGTTCAGGGCGGCCGGAATGAGCTCGCCGCTGGTGCCCTCGATCCTCCAGGCGTGTTGCGCACCGTCGGCCAGACTGATGATCGAGGTGCGCGCCACGGCCGAGATCGCCGCCAGGGCTTCGCCGCGGAACCCCATCGTGCCGACCCGTTCGAGGTCGTCCAGATCGACAATCTTGCTGGTGGCATGACGTTCCAGCGCGAGTGCCAGCTGTTCCCTGACGATGCCACAACCGTCGTCGGCGACCCGGATACGACGCACCCCGCCCTGTTCGAGCTGGACTTCGATCGCACGCGAACCGGCATCGAGCGCGTTTTCGAGCAGCTCCTTCAATACCGATGCCGGGCGTTCGACCACCTCGCCAGCGGCGATCTGGTTGATCAGGAGGTCGGAAAGGACGCGTATTTCGGGCATGAGGGGGCGCTTCGGGGAGGGTGATATGGGTCGCTCGCCGGCAATTATACGGGGCTGTGGCTTCTGTATCGGGGGCGCTTGGCTCCGTGCGCTATCATCGGACGCTGATTGAAATGCTTGAAGATTGTGGGAATGACTTTCGATCCGACTACGACGGCGTCGCCCCAGGGTGGCAAAACCAAGTGCGCGCACGGATCGCGTCGCCAGTTTCTGCTCGCGCTTGGCATAATCGGTGTTGCGGCCATGTCGGGCTGTTCGACGCCTGGCACGGCGCCACTGCCGCGCAGTCTGACGCGTTACTCGCCGCGGCAGTTCTTCAAGTCGGACGTCGACCACTTCGTCGAAACCAGCCAGCGCCGTCTCTTTGCGAGCCTGCGGCAACTGGCAGAAAAGCTTTACCGGCGCAACCCCAGGGAGTGGCGAAAAAGCGGGGCCTCCGGGGTGGAGGCGGCGGTCTCGGCGATCTTCGATGTCGAGCATGGCTGGCGGTTTTCGGCGCTCGCGCATCGCCGTGACGTCGACGCCCTGCAGATCGCGCTGCACCCTGCTTATGGGGGTGACCGGGTGCTCGCCTTCATCGTTGGTCTGGCGAGCATGGTGCAGACTGCCTTCGGCGACAAGGTCGATTTTTACATCGTCAATGACCTGAACGCGCAACGGTTCTACAATGCGGCCCGCAACGTCGAAATCGCCGCGTGGAAGCTTGCGACGACCCTTGACGAATCCGGAAACCTCTTGTTGCTGTCGAACGAGATGGGTCCGGTCAACAATCTCAGTTTCGAAAGGGAGTTCGGCCGCATCATCGGCGTGCTCGAGGTGCTGACCGATGTAATCGAGGTCAAGACCGAACGAACCGTCGTTCGCGTCGTCCAGAACATGGCGACCGCAGTCTTTCTGCCACTCCCATGAATCCTTTCAAGGTCTAGATGAAGTCAATCGTCATTCTGATATCCGGTCGTGGCTCCAACATGGAGGCGATCGTGCGTGCCGGCATTCCCGGGGGCAGGGTGGCTGCGGTGATCAGCAACCGGCCGGAGGCGGCCGGTCTGGCATTCGCCACCTCGCACGGGATCGCGACCGACGTGGTCGATCACCGGGCTTACCCGTCCAGAGAGGCCTTCGATGCGGCTTTGGCCGAGGTCATCGATCGTTACGCACCGGATCTGGTGGTGCTGGCCGGCTTCATGCGGGTGCTGACCGAAGGTTTAGTGCGGCGCTATGACGGACGCCTGCTGAACATCCACCCGTCGCTGCTGCCCTCGTTTCCCGGGTTGCATACCCACGAACGGGCGCTGGAGGCGGGGGTGCGGGTGCATGGTGCGACGGTCCATTTCGTCACACCCTCGCTCGACTGTGGCCCTATCGTGGTGCAGGCGGTGGTGCCGGTCCTGCCGGATGACGATGCAGACCGCCTGGCGGCGCGTGTGCTGGCACAGGAGCACCGGATTTATCCGCAAGCGGTGGCGTGGTTCGTTTCCGGGCGCTTGTCCATCGACCCAGTCGGACGGGTTCTGCTTGGTCACGAGGGGGCGGCCCCGGGCGGGATGATCGTGCCCGCACTCGATGACGACCAGGAGATAAGCTGATGGAAGCGATGCGATTGAATACCGGACGGATGCCGGTCGGGTTCATGCTTGTCATCGCCCTCTTGCTTGCCTTCGGGGGGGCGCAGGCACAGAACAACCAGGGCGAGGCAGAGGAGTGGGCTGCATCGGGAGAAATCCGCTACGACGTGCTCCGCGGCGACGGAGGACTCAAATTGGGTGAGGCCGAGCACCGCTGGCAGCATGAGGCAGGTCGTTACCAGATGCAGACCCGGCTGGAAACCACCGGGTTGACGGCCATGCTCTACGACTTCAGCTATGTGCAGCACAGCGAAGGTCGGGTCGTGGCCGGCGGACTTCAGCCGAATTCGTTCCGGGTCGAGCAAAGGGGGCGTGAGCCGGAAATCGCCCGATTCGATTGGGATGCCGGCAAGGTCGTGATCGAACGGCGGGGGCGAGTGCGCGAAGAGGTGATCGCGGCCGGCGATCAGGATGTGCTCAGCGTCTGGCATTTACCGGGTGTGATGGCGGGGCGGGCGCTTCCGGAGTCGCTGTCGCTGGTCAGCAATCGGCGTGTATCCGAAGCGACGCTGAGCGTCGATGGCAAGGCATCGATCAGGCTGCCTGCCGGAACGTTCGATGCCCGGAAAGTGACGCTGCGGGCGCGGTCAGGCCGCCTCACGATCGAAGTATGGCTGGCGGACGGCCATCGGCATGCGCCGGTAAGAATTTTGATGACCGACGACAAGGGCGAAGTCCTCGACCTGCGCGCGGTCGAAATCGCGATCGCCCCCGGTGGCGATCGGACGCCAAAGGAATGACATGAAGAATCACAGACGGAGTCCGGGCGGGAAGGCTCGCAAGGGACAGGACAGGACCCGCCAGGCCACCTCGGTCGAAACCAACGAAGCCGGCGTATCGCGGCCGCTGATGGCTCATGCGGTTCAGGTGCTGGGTGCGGTGCTGAGCTTCGAGCATCCTGCCGATGCGGTGCTGTCCCGCTATTTCCGGGAAAACCGCGAGATCGGCCACCGGGATCGCGCCTTCATCGCCGAGTCGGTGTATGGCGTGGTGCGGCGCCTGCGCTGGTTGCGCCGGCTTGCTGGCGAAGCGGCGACGCCGCGTGCGCTTTTGCTCGCCTGGCTGGCGCGCGGCGAGGGCTGGCCGATGCGCCAGTTCGAATCGATCGCCTCGGCGACCGAGCGCGAGTGGCTGTCGTCGCTCAAGGCCCAGACCCTGGATGAAGCCAGCCTGGCCGAGCGTGCCGACCTGCCGGACTGGCTGGCCGAGCGCCTGGCCGCGCGATTCGGCGAGGAGGGCCTGGTCGCGCTCGCCCACAGTCTTAACCGGCCAGCGCCGCTGGACTTGCGCGCCAATCTGCTCAAGACCGATCGCGATGCCTTGCTGGCTGCGTTGATCGCATCCGGCCATCCTGCCGAGGCATGCCGCTCTTCGACGCAGGGGGTGAGGCTTGCCGGCAAACCGGCGCTGCAGAAGCATCCGCTGTTTCTCGATGGCAGTTTCGAGGTCCAGGACGAGGGCAGTCAGCTGCTGGCCTTGTTGCTGCAGCCGCGACGGGGAGAACTCGTCGTCGATTTTTGTGCCGGGGCAGGGGGCAAGACCCTGCAGCTGGGTGCGATGATGCGCTCGACCGGCCGACTTTATGCCTTCGATGTGTCGGAGCGGCGCCTGGCCAAGCTCAAGCCGCGCCTGGCGCGCTCGGGTCTGTCGAATGTGCATCCGGTGCTGATCGCGCACGAGCGTGATGCCAAGGTGAAGAAGCTCTCGGGCAAGGCGGATCGGGTGCTGGTCGATGCGCCTTGCAGCGGTCTCGGGACCTTGCGCCGCAATCCGGATCTTAAGTGGCGACAGTCGCCGGAAGCCGTAGCCGAGATGCAGCTCAAGCAGGCGGCGATTCTCGAGTCGGCCGCCCGGTTGGTGAAGCCGGGGGGGCGCCTGGTGTATGCGACCTGCAGTCTGTTGCCGGAGGAAAACGATTTCGTCGTCGATGCCTTCCTTGCCACACACCCCGAGTTCGAGCAACTGGATGCCTCGGCCATTCTGGCCAAACAAGGCATCGCGTTGGCGTGTGGCGAGCGGCTCGAGCTGATGCCGCAACAACACGAAACCGACGGATTTTTCGCTGCGGTTCTGGCGCGCAGGACCGACGAGGCCAAGGCGCAGGATGGGGCTCAGGCGCTGGAGGAGGTCGGTGCAGCGGACGAGACCATCGCGGCGGAAGAGGTCGCTGCGGCGGAAGTAACTCGGTGAGGTCTGATTCTTGGGCGAAACATCCCGGCAATGCGGGCTTGTCGCCGGACGAGTCGACAGAGGTCGATTCGTCCCGCTCGGGCGCCCTGCGACGCTGGCGGCTGAGCCTGGCGGTCCTCATGATTACCGCCGCCTGTCCATCGGTGACGATGGCAAGCCAGATCCTGCCGGCCACCGGCACGGTCGAGATCGCCTTCTCGCCGGCCGACGACCCAGAAGCCCTGCTGCTACGCGTCATCGGCGAAGCGCGTGAATCGATTCGGGTTCAGGCCTATGTCTTCACCAGTCGCGCCATTGCCGGTGGCCTGATCGCCGCCCATGGACGGGGGGTCAAGGTCGAGGTGCTGGCCGACGCCGAGATGAATCGTCGAGGCGGACGCAACGCCGCGATTCCGGCGCTACTCGAAGCCAAGATCCCGGTCGCGTTCGAGACCCGCTATGCCGCCGCGCACAACAAGGTCTTGATCGTCGATCCGGCGTCGCCGCAATGTACCGTGGTGACCGGCTCTTACAATTTCACCTGGTCGGCGCGCAACCGCAATGCCGAAAATGTGCTGGTTTTGCGCGAAAATTGTGCGCTGGTGCAGGCCTACCTCGAAAACTGGTTGCGCCATCGCACCGATGCGGTTTCGATCACCGCGTTACCCTGGAAACCCTGACAGCCCTCGGTGTGGTGCCGTGAAATGCGAAGGCAGCCATGGGGCATGGCTCGGCGCCGGTGCGGATACGGAAACAGAGTCGGTTGCTCCGAGTGTGTTCATCGGACCCGCTCCCGCGGGTACTGGCACAGCAGGGTCTCCGGGCCCATCTCCCTGACGCCAACATGTTTGTTAGCTGTTCTTGCATCACGTAGAATCAGGTAGTTAGTACTTTATGGATAAACCTCCGCATGTTCTCAGGCTTGATTGATCTACCTTGGTGGGGCTATATCGTAGTTGCCCTCTCGCTGACCCACGTCACGATCGCGTCAGTCACGATCTTCCTCCACCGCCACCAGGCCCACCGGGCGCTGGAGCTGCACGCGATTCCCAGCCACTTCTTCCGCTTCTGGTTGTGGCTCACTACCGGCATGGTCACCAAGGAATGGGCGGCGATCCACCGCAAGCACCATGCGAAATGCGAAACCGAAGAGGATCCGCACAGCCCGCAGGTCAAGGGTATCCGCAAGGTGTTGCTGGAGGGTGCCGAGCTTTACCGGGCCGAGTCGCGCAACGAAGAAACGCTGAAGCGCTACGGGCACGGTACGCCGGACGACTGGCTGGAGCGCAATGTCTACAAGCACAGCGTCGTGGGTGTGAGCCTGATGCTGATTATCGACGTCGTGCTGTTCGGTCCCATCGGGCTGACGATCTGGGCGGTTCAGATGTTGTGGATTCCGGTCTGGGCGGCAGGTGTGATCAACGGCCTCGGTCACTTCTGGGGTTATCGCAATTTCGATTGCGCCGATGCTTCGACCAATCTCGTGCCCTGGGGCATTCTGGTCGGTGGCGAGGAGTTGCACAACAATCATCACAGTTTCGCCACTTCGGCCAAGCTCTCGGCCAAGTGGTACGAGTTCGACATCGGCTGGATGTACATCCGTATCCTCGAAACGTTGGGGCTGGCCAAGGCGCGCAAGGTCATCCCGACCCCGAAGTTCGGAGACGCCAAGGCGGTACCGGACTTCGATACACTTCAGGCAGTCATCACTCATCGCTACGATGTGATGACCCGCTATGTCGCGTCGCTGAAGCAGGCGTGTTCCAAGGAGATCGATCGGCTCGCGGCAGAGCACGCTGGCAAGTTCGACCCGAAGTTGTTGCGGCGCTGGGTGCTGTCAGGCGAAGCGCGCAACCTGTCGGCAGACGACAAGGGACGCATGCAGTCGGTGATCCAGGAGAGCCAGGCCTTGAGTACCTATGTCGCGATGCGTGAAGAATTGGCTGCGCTGTGGGCAAGGTCGAATGCGAGTAGCGAACAATTGCTGCAACAATTGCAGGACTGGGTGGCGCGTGCCGAACAGAGCGGCATCGAGCAATTGCGAGAGTTCTCTTTGCGGCTCAGACGCTACGCGATGTGAACAGCGAAACCAGGCCGGGGGTGTCTGAACAGGGGCGCTCGAAGTGCTCGGATAGACGGTTCATCGATTCAAGCCCGGCATTTGCTTGCCGGGCTTTCGTTCGAGTGTGGTAGAGGTTTCTGATGCGTTAGGGGCGGACTTGCCCCGGGACGAGCTCTGTCCGAAGTGCGTCTGCCCAGCAATTAGGGGTTTCAAAGAGTCTGACGCGTTCCAGTCTGAGCTGATTGCCGTAGACATCCCGGTACAGCGGATCCAGCGTGCGAAAGGCGAGCTCCGCAAGATTCTCCGCGGTGGGTATGACGTCGAGGACGGCTGTCTTGTGGTCCGGCAGGCTGGCCAGGAAGTCGACGACCGATTTGTCGCCCTTGTAGACGAGGAAGGCGTGATCCCAGTGATCGACAAGATGGGTCTTGGCGATCTGTTTGACATCGGCGAAATCCATCACCATGCCGTTCACCGGCTTGCCGGCAGCCTCGATGATGCCACCCGCCAGCGTGACCTCAAGCGTGTACCGATGACCGTGCAGATGCCTGCACTGACTGGCATGATCCGGGATCCGGTGACCGGCGTCGAATTCGAGTTTTCGGGTGATGCGCATGGTGCGGGCGGTGTCCTGATTCGTGGCAAGAAAGTATAGCGCAGGCTCGATGTGGGGCGTGGCCCCGGACGGTTCTGCCTGTCGTCGCTCGTCGCTGGCTGGATCTCCGGGGCAGACTTCACCGGCCTTGCAGGTCAAAGCAAAAGGGCAGCCTGCGTGGCTGCCCTTCCTACAAATTATGCAGCGTGTTGATACGCTGCCGAAAATGCTTATTTGCGCTTGGTTTTCGCTTCTTTCTTGAGCGTCTTGAACAGCTCCGGGTTGGATGCCTTCAGGTATTCGGCAACCTCGACGTCTTCGCGCTTGACCTTGTTGATGTCGATTTGTTCGACATGGACCAGGCGCAACAGGGCCTGAACCGGACGGGGAATGTTGCGGCCGCTCTCGTAGCGGGAGCCGCCACTCTGGGTCACGCCGATTTTCGACCAGAACTGGGACTGATTCAGGCCCAGCTTTCGCCGGATCTCCCGCACGTCCATCTTTTCGTTTGCTTTCATCGATTACTCCTGAGTGCCTTATCCATGCGTACTATGCAATGCGACACATTCCGTTGAGGGGGCCTACAACCTAAGTTGTAGGATGCAGTGAGTATAGATGAGTATCTCGTCCTCATACAATAGTTACATGTCCTTATTTGGGCGATTTGTCCTACAACTGTGAAAAAAAGCTCTTTCGACCTTATCCGTGAATGGGCAGGGCGACGATGCGAGGTATCCAGGCGTCGGCGCATCGACTTGCCGAGGTGTCTGATCGAGATCGCAAAACCTGCATTTTTCCCCAGTAATTGCTAACATGTGCGGCTTTATTGACACCGCTACTTGGATGTAACATGGCACTGATAGTTCAGAAGTACGGCGGGACCTCGGTAGGCAATCCGGAGCGCATTCGCAACGTTGCCAGACGGGTCGCCGAGTTTCAGGCGCGGGGCGATCAGGTCATCGTCGTCGTGTCGGCGATGAGCGGGGAAACCAATCGCCTCATCGCGCTCACCAAGGAAGTCGCGAAGCATCCCGACCCGCGTGAACTGGACGTCGTGGTCTCGACCGGCGAGCAGGTCACGATTGGCTTGTTATGCATGGCGCTCAAGGATATCGGGCTCAAGGCCAAGAGCTACACGGGCGGTCAGGTCAGGATTCTCACCGATTCCTCGCATACCAAGGCGCGCATCCTCAGCATCGACGAGGCACCGATCCGCAAGGATCTCGAGCAGGGTAACGTCATTGTCGTGGCTGGTTTCCAGGGTGTGGACGAGCAGGGCAACATCACCACCCTGGGTCGCGGTGGCTCGGATACCACGGCGGTCGCGATCGCCGCCGCCTTGAAGGCGGACGAGTGCCAGATCTATACCGACGTCGATGGCGTCTACACCACCGATCCCCGCATCGTGCCCGAAGCGCGCAAGCTCGATCGCATCACCTTCGAGGAGATGCTCGAGCTGGCCAGTCTGGGTTCCAAGGTGCTGCAGATTCGCTCGGTGGAGTTCGCCGGCAAGTACAAGGTCAAGTTGCGCGTGCTGTCCAGTTTCCAGGATGAGGGAGAGGGCACGCTGATTACACTCGAGGAAGATCAGAACATGGAACAACCCGTCATCTCCGGCATCGCCTTTAACCGTGACGAAGCCAAGATCACCGTGCTCGGTGCGCCCGACAAGCCTGGCATCGCCTATAGCATTCTCGGTCCGGTCGCCGAGGCCAATATAGACGTCGACAGGAGCGTGCAGAGCGTCGGCCACGACGGCGCGGCCGACTTCTCGTTCACCGTGGCCCGCGGCGATGTGGACAAGGCGCTCAAGGCACTCGACGCCGCCAAGGCCCAGATCGGTGAGCATGTCATCGAAACCGACAGCTCGATGGCGAAGGTTTCGGTCGTCGGCGTCGGCATGCGCTCGCACCCGGGCGTGGCCGCCAGAATGTTCCGCACGCTGGGCGAAGAGGGGATCAACATCCAGATGATCGCCACCTCCGAGATCCGTATTTCGGTCGCGATCGAAGAGAAGTATCTCGAACTCGCCGTGCGTGTGTTGCACAAGACCTTCGGCCTCGAACAGCAATCTGGCGCTTGATCGATTGGGTTTGACCGGGCGGCGCAGAATCGCTATGATCGCGCCTCTTGTAACTGGAGACGTGGCCGAGAGGTCGAAGGCACTCCCCTGCTAAGGGAGCAGACGGGCAAAACCTGTCTCAAGGGTTCGAATCCCTTCGTCTCCGCCAGAATCAATGAAAAAGGCCTTGTAATACAAGGCCTTTTTCATTATTTGCGGCATTCGGTCACCTTCCGGCGAGCGTTCATTGCGCTGCGCACCCGCCACGGATTGACCGGAAACGCCATCCGCAAAGCCTGAGATCGGCGCCTCACCGAGCGGGATTATCCTCCAGCTGGCTGAACCAGTCTTGGAAGCTGCGGGCCTTTGGCAGGTCTGCGAGGGATTTCAGCAGCTTAACAGTGTAGCCCTGCGCCTTGAGACCCTCCAGTCCGAGCGGCGCGATCAGGCGACCGGTCTCGAGCTCGCGCTGGACCAGAAGCAGACTTCCCAGACAGATGCCCAGGCCATCGACCGCGGCGCTGATCGCCATGAACGAGCAATCGACTTCGCCGAACTGCAGATGATCGCGTTGGGTGGCCTGGTCATCGTGCTCGGGTCCGGCTTTTTGGGCTGGCCGATCGCGCGCGGGTTGGGTTATGCGCCGGAGACGCTGTTACCAAGAATGCCGGCAAAATGGGCCTGCCCTTGCTGTTGTTCGCCTTCGGCGAGCAGGTGCTGCCGGCTGCGGTCATCTTGCTTCTGGTCGAGAACATCCTGCATTTCGTGATCGCGGCAGTAGGAGTGAGGGGATGGCCTTGCTTCATCGCGAGGGCGAAGCCGTGATTGCCTTGTTCTTCCTGGCCACGAATGGCGCCTTCGCGATCGCTGGCCTGATGGTGTTGGGCAAACTTGCGCTTGCCGGTTTGACTCGGGCCCGCAACACGTGGATATTCACGGACAGATCAGGGTGCTGCCTGTATTCAAGGAGTTGTTATGGATTTACCCGCTCATCAGTTGACCATGACTGTGTTGATGACGCCCGACATGGCCAATTTTTCCGGCAATGTGCACGGGGGCACCGTGCTGAAGTTTCTCGACCAGGTCGCCTACGCCTGCGCGAGCCGCTATGCTGGGCGCTACGTCGTGACGCTGTCGGTCGATCAGGTCATGTTTCGCCAACCCATCCATGTCGGCGAGCTCGTCACTTTTCTGGCTTCGATCAATCACACCGGTACGTCGTCGATGGAGGTCGGCGTCAAGGTGCTGGCAGAGAACATCCGGACACAGGAAGTGCGCCACGCGAACAGTTGCTTCTTCACGATGGTCGCCGTAGACGATAACCACAAACCGGTAGCCGTGCCGCCTTTGCGGCCGTTTTCACCGGATGAACGGCGCCGGTTCGAGGCCGCCAAAGTGCGCAAGCAACTCAGGCAGGAGCTGGAGAGGCGCTATAGCGAGCTGCACTCGGCCACACCCTGAGATCCGAAACTGACGCGGAGCGGGGAATGGATCGATGCTGGCCTTGCTTCAGCGCGACATACGCTGGGTTTTCGATCACTCAGTCACTCAGCGACCAATCCGTGATCCGTAGAATCGTGTCCCGGTTCTAGAAACGCGAGCCCGGTTGCTTCAGAAACTCGACTTCTTCCGGGCTGGATTCTCGCCCGATGATGGCGTTGCGGTGGGGGTAGCGCCCGAAGCGGTCGATGATGGCCTTGTGGCGCAACTCGACGCGGTAGCTGTCCTCGGGCGTCCAGATCTTGAACAGGCGCTCGGCCTCGATGTGGATGGAACGGGATTCACTGTGCATGTAGGGCATCAGCAAGAAAGCGCGCTGCATTGCTTCGAGCCGTTCCAGGGCGCCGGCGGCCACGGCCTCCTGCGCAAGAACGAGGGCGATGCCATCCTGCGTGAATGCGCGCGGGGTGTCGCGGTGGATGTTGCGGGAGAACTGGTCGAGCACGATGATTTCGGCCAAGCGTCCGGGGGCGCTGGCTCGCCAGGCGAAACATTCGCCCTGCGCGGCTAGGGCCAGCAGGCCTTCGTAGCGTTCTCGAACCCGGGCGTCGAAATCGGGATCGGCCTTCCACCACTGTGCGGGTTGGGCGGTTTCGAACCAGAAAAGCAGGACTTCGTCATGCATGTTCGTCTCGTGTTTGGCGGCTGCGATCCTTTAGGCAGCGCACTCGCGCAAGGTCGACATCATCGCAGCATGAAAAGCAGGATCGACAAGGTCAGCACCGACAGCGCGGTGGACAGGAAGACGGTCGAGGCGATGGTCGGCTGGCAGACGTTGTAGCGCTGTGCGAACAGATAGGGTGTGATCCCGGCCGGCAGTGCCGCGAGTGTGACGGCGGTCGCGGTCCATAGTGGCGGCAGGTTGAAGACATGGTCGGCGAGCAGCCATACCAGCAAGGGATGGACGACCGTCTTCAAGGCCACCAGCAGGGCCGGTTCCCTCAGGTTGTCGCCCAGACGGTAACGAGTAAGCGAAGCGCCCAGTGCGAACAGCGCGCAAGGCGTTGCCGCTGCGCCCAGACTCATCGCCACCGCGTCCACCGGGCCCGGGATGCTCAGCCCGGTGAGTGCCACGACCAGCCCGGCCGACAAGCCCCAGATGATAGGTGTGGCGGCAATGCTCATGGTCAGGTCGAGCAACAATGCCCAAGTGGATTTCCTGCTGCCGACCGCGGCCTCGATCAGGGCCGTCGTGGGTGGGAGCATCAACAGGCTGTGACAGGAGATCATCACGAACAAGGGCAGGGCGGCCGAAGGTCCGAAAGCGGTGATGACCAGCGGTATGCCCAGCATGCCGGTATTGGAATAACTGACCCCCAGTCCGAGCACGCCCTGTTCGGCCAGATTGCGCGAGAACAGCACACGCCCCGCGAGCATTGCCAGGGCGAACACCGCGAAGGCGCCCAGGTAGTACGACAGCAGAAAGCCCCAGGGCAGGGTGTCCGGCAGCTCCGACTGCGCGATCGCGCGAAACAGCATCAGCGGCAAGGCAAAGTTGAAGACGAAGACCGACAGACCCCGGTTGGCGGCCTCGTCGAAAACGCCCATGCGGGCGGCGACAAAGCCGAGTCCCAAGGTGCCGAAAACCGGCAGGATGATGGTAAGGATGATGTCCAAGAGAGTATGCCGTGCGCGCTATGTCTCAGCGAATTCGATACCTTCGTTGTGGGTCATTCCAGGCTGCGCTCGGCATCCTCGCGGACCCTCATCAGTCGCTCGGGACTGTTCGAGAGGTAGGGCTCATGGCGGGTGGTCGTAGTTCGTTTATCATTCAATGATCGCACCGCCCGATCAGTGTATGGTGTCTCACCTCTTTATCCAAGCCCAGTACCCGGTGATTGCTGCACACGCAGAAAGCTAAAACCGTACAGAGCTTTTGAGAGGGGCCCTGATTGTTTGGACAGGGAATCAGGTTTGATCGTTGGTCCGCCTTGCCGATTATCGGCGTTATCCCAGGAGACAAAGTATGTTCAGTCACGTAATGGTCGGTACGAACAATCTGGAGCGCGCCAAGCGCTTTTATGATGCTGTACTCGCGGTGCTTGGGGCAGGCGAAGGGGCAGCCAGTGTCTCGGGTTCAGGGCATTCGCGCGTGTTCTACAGGCATGATGGCGGTACGTTTGGTGTCAGCGAGCCCATCGATGGCGATCCTGCCACCGCTGCGAACGGTGGCACAATCGGGTTCAAGTGCAGTTCGGCCGAGCAGGTTCAGCACTTCCATGACGTCGCGGTGGCGCACGGCGGCACTTCCATCGAAGATCCGCCGGGACTCCGTGAGGGCAAACCGGGTGGTGCGATGTACCTTGCCTATGTGCGCGATCCGGACGGCAACAAGCTTTGCGCGCTATACCGCGCCGGTTAGCGAAGCGACGCGGAGGCTCCCGGGCAGATTGCGCCCCAGCTTCAGCGTGGCGGCGATGTTGCGCGCGGCCATCTCTACGTTGGCGGCTGCGTCGCGCAGGGCCTCTTCCACCGTGCATGGCCGGTACAGCACGCTGAACACCGCATCGATGCCGTGCGCATGGACGACCGCTGCATCGGCGCTGAGGCAGCCTGCAATGCCGATCACTGGCACACCGTGACGCCGGGCAACTCGTGCGACCCCGATCGGGGTCTTGCCGTGGATGGACTGGCTGTCGATGCGCCCTTCACCGGTGATGACCAGATCGGCATCGCGGACCGCCTGGTCCAGCCCGACCGCCTCGGTCACGATCTCGATGCCGGGGCGCAGGCGGGCGCCGAGAAAGGCCAGCATCGCCGCCCCCATGCCGCCAGCCGCTCCGGCGCCCGGTACATCGGCGACCGCGACGCCGATATCACGCTCGACGATGTGGGCGAAATGCGTCAATGCGGCGTCCAGCCGCTGGACCATGCCGGGGCTGGCGCCCTTTTGTGGGCCGAATACTGCCGATGCGCCATGCGGGCCGATCAGTGGATTATCGACATCGCAGGCGACGTCGATCGTGCATTCGGCAAGGCGCGGGTCGAGTGTGTCGAGGTCGATGCGGGCGAGCCTGTCCAGGCTGCCGCCGCCATCGCCGATTTCCACGCCGTTTGCATCCAGCAGGCGGGCCCCCAGTGCCTGGGACATGCCCGCGCCCGCGTCATTGGTGGCGCTTCCGCCTATGCCGAGGATGAAGCGGCGCGCGCCAGCATCGAGGGCGGCAAGAATCAGTTCGCCGGTGCCGCGCGAGGTCGTCTGCAGCGGGTCGCGTTCGGTCGGCGGCACGAGCGCCAGCCCGCTGGCAGCAGCCATCTCGATCACGGCGGTCGCACCGTCGCCGGTCAGTCCGTAGAAGGCGGCGACCGGTTTGCCCAGTGGTCCGGTCACGATGGCTTCGACAAGACGCCCGCCAGTGGCGGCGACCATCGCTTCGACCGTGCCTTCGCCACCGTCAGCCACCGGCAGACAGCAATACGTCGCCTCCGGAAAGATCTCCCTGAAGCCGGCTTCGACGGCGCGGGCTACATCCGGCGCCGACAGGCTTTCCTTGTAGGAGTCAGGGGCGATCACTATCTTCATGGTGGGTTTCCTCGAGGAGGTTCGGCGACTTCGAAGTTCGGTGAGGCTTGAGCTTGGTCCGGTTCTGCGTATGGTCGGATCTGTCGTGTTTAAAGCGTCGTCCATCCGTATGTCTGCCACCGCGCTGGCTACGCGCTTCTCGCGCGCTTTCTGCTAAAGGCTTGGAGGGATCATATAGCGGGTGGCAGAAAATGGATTTGTGCAAGTGCACACTAACGCGGTTCTCGATTTGCGCTGGATGCCCGCCCTAAGCTTCGCTCTACGACCGGTAGGATTCTCGGCGATCGACTGCTTTGAGTGGTCGATTAATGCGTCCACGAGAGCATGCCAGAGCTGACTCGGGTGGGCAGGTTGTCTTCCCGCTTGATTCGGTCTTGCCGAAGTCAGAATGCAGGACTCGTGCAGCGGGCCTTACTTTCGCATCGAGTAGTCAGCTCGTGCAAGCGGTCTTGCTGGCTTGGTTAATGTCAGTCGCGATACCCTGAATGAATATCGTGATCGCCTCGTTCATGAGGCTCTCCCGCTCCTCCCGTGTAGGGGCCTCCATCAGACCCAGAAGGCAGCGTAGCTGAAAATCTGCCGTCAGGGCATCGAGAAAGATCGCGGACCGTCGATACGGGTTGCCCGGCGTGACCATGCCTGCGCCTTCGGCCCAGCGGAAATATTCCTCCAGACAACGGTATGAAGTGGCCGGTGCGGAGGCAAAAAAGGTGCGTGCCGCTTCGGGCGCCCGGGGTGCCTCGGCAACGACCAAACGGTGTAGCGCCAGCGTCCGCGGGGAAAGCACCACATCGAAGAAGGTACGTGCGATCAACTCGAGCGCGTCGCGCAGCGACATCCCCTTCAGGTTCAACTCGGTCAGGGGGGTCACGATCTCGGCGCACAGCTTCAGCACGATTTCGGAGAACAGGCGATCCTTGTCGCCGAAATACGCATAGATCGTACGCTTGGATCCGCCGACCTGGCCGATGAGTGCGTCGAGGGTAACGCCGTTGTAGCCGCTCTCCAGAAACAGCTCGGCAGCAGCGGCGAGAATCGCCTGTCTTTTACGTTCGCTTTGCTTCATTTGATTCATGAGACCTCAAGTTTCGAACCTCTTTTGACCATAGTGAGATGGGACGATCGATTCGCAGCGGGGAATCGTATGCGGCATGGCCCGAATGCGCCAGCCCCGGATTCTATGTTGTTTCTCTCGGAAGAACCTCCTTCGTGACCATGTAGCGAGCGTTCAACGATCCATCTCGGCGAGCCCGACGGTGTCGTTCCGGTCGTTATGAGTCGGGCATGTCGACCCGATTCGGTTATTCGAGCCAAGTCATGGTGGGGGACGAAGCAAGCCCAAGGGACTTGCCGCGGATCCAAACAGGCTCGGTGATGAATTGCCGAAGATGCTGGAGATGGATGAACTTCCGATGGAACCTCTCTTTGCAAATGGATTTTTGAGGTAGATCAAAAAAGTGTTGACAGGATAGTTCTGCGAGAGTAATTTTCGCAAAACGGTACGGTACAGTACCGTACAGAATTAAACAAAACTACCACCACAGCAGGAGAGAATGATGCGGTTTGTCGTATTCGAGAAAAACGGAGTTGCCGGACTGGCAGCAGAAAGTGCTGGCGAGCTGCGGGGGATCATGGCCAACGACCCCGACTACCCCGGCAGCCTTCATGGCTTGATCGCCGCCGGTAGTGCCGCGTTGCGGGCTGCGCACCAAAAGCTGATCGATGGGGCGCCGATCGATTCGGCATCGATACGCTACCTGCCACCGATCGCTCGACCCGGCAAGATCGTCTGTGTCGGCCTGAACTACGCCGATCACACCCGCGAGAGTCCATACGAGCAGCCGAAGTATCCGACCTTCTTCCCGCGGTTTTCATCGAGTCTGGTCGGTCACGGCGATGCCATCGTGCGCCCGCGGGTTTCCGAGCAGCTCGACTATGAGGGCGAACTCGTCGTGATCATCGGTACCGGCGGTCGCCACATCGCGCGCGAGCAGGCGCTCGAGCATGTCGCCGGCTATTCGATCTTCAACGAAGGGTCGGTACGTGACTTCCAGTTCCTGTCTCCGCAATGGACGGTCGGGAAGAACTTCGACGGGACCGGAGCCTTCGGGCCAGTGTTCGTGACCGCTGACGAACTGCCTGCGGGCGCCAGAGGTTTGCGCCTGGTGACACGGTTGAACGGCGAGGTCGTGCAGGACGGCAATACCGAGGACATGATCTTCGACGTCGCCGAGTTGATCGCGACGCTGAGCGTTGCCGTGACCCTCGAAGCCGGGGACGTCATTGTCACGGGCACGCCGGCCGGTATTGGCTGGGCCCGCAAGCCGCCTCTCTTCATGCGACCCGGTGATGTCTGCAGTGTCGAGATCGAAGGAATCGGAACGCTCGTCAACACGGTCGCCGATGAATCTGCTGGTGCCGGTGCTTGAACCGTCGCAGTGATATGTATTTGACAACAGTCCTAAGGAACGATCATGGAAATCAGTCGAGTTGAGACGCTGAGCACCTTTCGGGGGCCGGCAGAACGTTTTTCCGGGGAGGTGTGGCTCGACGAGCTTGCAACCCAGCCGAACGTGGACCTGCACGCTTACCGGGTCAATTTTGCACCTGGCGGGCGGACGGCGTGGCATGCCCATGCCGGCGGCCAGTTGCTGCTCGTCGTGGCGGGCATCGGCTACGTGCAGGAACGCGGTGGCCCGGTCAGGGAAATACGCGCCGGTGACGTCGTCACGATCGCCCCGGGTGAGGAGCATTGGCACGGCGCGACCGAGGGCAGCTTCATGTGCCATATCGCGATCCAGCACGCCGCGTCGGACGAGGCGATCACCTGGCTCGCCCATGTGAATCACGGCGCGGCGTGAGTGTCGCGGATCTTTCAACCTTTCGCTCCGCACGCCGCTGCAGTTGATGCGGCAAAGCGGGGAGACGCGAAAAGACTTAGAGGAGACAGTGTCGTGCTGAGAATAAAGGACATCAATCACGTCGTGTATCGACATCCTGATCTGGATGCGGTCGAGCGCTTTCTGACCGACTTCGGACTGGTTGTCGCACACCGTACCGACGAGCGTCTGTACATGCGTGGCGCGGGGACGATTCCGTATGTGTATGTTGCCGAACGCTCTCATATGCCATCGTTTGCGGCCGTCGCGTTCGCGCTAGAAAGTGCGACGGATCTGGTGGCTGCGCAATTGCTGCCCGGTGCATCGAAGGTCGCTCCGATCGGTGCACCGGGTGGTGGTCAGTGCGTCACGCTGACCGACCCGGCTGGGAGGAGTGTCCAGTTGGTTCACGGTATCGAAGCAGTCGAACCAATCCCGATGCGGCCCGCGCTGACGCTGAATAACGCCGAAGAGAAGCGCCGCTTCGGCGACGTGCAGCGTGCTCCGAGGGCCCCGGCCCAGGTGCTGCGGCTGGGCCACATCGCCCTGGGCGTGACCGACGTTGCACGAAATCTGCGTTGGTATACAGAAGTGCTTGGCTTGCTACCTTCTGATTTCATCGTGGAAACGCAGAACGAACCACCGGTCGCTGCCTTTCTGCGGCTCAACCGCGGTGACGCCTGGACCGACCACCACACCGTCGCATTGTTTCATGCGCCCGAGGACCACGTACATCATGCCTCGTTCGAGGTTCAGGACCTAGACGCACAGTTCCACGGGAACGCGTGGATGGTGTCGCAAGGGTGGACGCCGGTGTGGGGAGTCGGGCGACACATTCTGGGCAGTCAGATCTTTGACTACTGGCGCGACCCGTCCGGAAACATCATTGAGCACTTCACTGATGGGGACTTGTACAAGCACGATTCACCGCTGGGTGTTACGCCGGCGAGCGACGACAGCCTCTATCAATGGGGGCCGCCAATGACGGTCGAGCGCTTCTTGGGTGGCGCGATCCAGCTCTGACCGAGACAACATCCGCCCTCGCGTGAGCGGGACAAGGCGGGGACACCATGCAGCAGGAGGAGTGACATGAACACCCGATTGAACGATATCAGCCTAGACCAGCTGTTCCGGAAGGCGCGCAGTCACAATGGCTGGCTTGACAAGCCGGTCGATGACGCGATTCTGCACGAGCTCTACGAACTGATGAAGTGGGGACCGACTAGCGCGAATGGCTCGCCTGCACGCATCGTCTTCGTCCGCACGCTTGAGGGCAAACAGCGCCTGCTACCTGCCCTCAAACCTGGCAATGTGGACAAGACGATGAGTGCGCCGGTCACAGCGATCATCGGTTACGACACCCGCTTCTACGACAAGCTGCCGCAGCTCTTTCCGCACAATCCGGCGGTGCGCGACTGGTTCGCAGGTAATCCGGAGCTCGTCGAAGCGACTGCGTTGCGCAACAGCTCGCTGCAAGGGGCTTACTTCATCTTTGCCGCGCGCGCTTTGGGGCTCGACTGTGGCCCTATGTCTGGATTCGACCACGCCATCTTGGACCGCGAGTTCTTTTCGGCGGGGGAAGACGGGGACGACATCCAGCAGGAGGCCGGTCCGGTCAGCCATGTGAAGTCGAACTTCCTGTGCAACCTCGGCTACGGCGATTTCGGCAAGCTGTTCCCGCGCAGCCCGCGCCTGAGCTTCGCCGAGGCATGCGAGATGGTTTGATGTCTGCGGAGGCCGCCGCTCCGAATCGAATCCGGCGGAACGACAAAAACAAGACGTGCTCGACGTTGCGGCGGTGCCGCGACGGGGAAACGCACGCGCCCAACCAATCCTTAGGAGACGACAATGTTGAACAAATACACCGTGACGGCCTGCGTGGCAGCCCTTCTTTCGGCATGCCAGCCGGCAACCGAGCAGGCCGCGGAAGGCCAGCCGGGATCCAAGCCGGCCGGGCAAGGCCAGACCTTTCGCCTGACCGCGGGTGCCAGTCACCCGACTAGCCTGCCGTGGGTCGGGGTCATTTCGACCCACTTCAGTCCGGAGGTCAATCGACGCGTCGAGGCGCTCGGCAAGGGCTACACGATCGAGTGGCAGGAGGCGTACGGCGGACAGCTGTACAAGGCCAACGCGACGCTGAGTTCGGTGGCTGACGGCATCGTCGATGTCGGCTGGGTGTTCAGCAATCTCGAAGGCGCGAAGCAGCCGCTGAGCCAGGTCACGATTTATACGCCGGCCGTCACCGATGATCCGTTGCTGATGATGGAGGTCTTCAACGAGCTCAACGAAACGCTGCCAGCGCTACGCGACGAATGGGAGCGCAACAACCTGGTGTTTCTGGGCGCCAATAGCGGCGATCCATATCACATGTTCACGACGTTTCCGCTGAACTCGGTCGCGGACCTGGTTGGACGCAAGATCTCGACTCCGGGCGTGCTCGCATCGTGGATGCGCGGGACCGGCGCGGTGGCGGTCGGTGGCGCCCTGACCACCTATTACACGGATATGCAGACGGGCCTGTCCGAAGGGGCGCTGTCGCTGACCTCGGGCGTGATGGGCATCAAGCTGCTGGAGGTCGCACCCTACGTCGCGAAAGTCAATCTCGGCTCGACCTACTTCGGCGCGCTCGCGATCAACAAGAACACGTGGGACAAGCTGCCCGTCGAGATCCGCACGATCATGAAGGAGGTCGGTCACGAGTACTCGCGGAAGATGGGCGAGGAGGTCATGGCGACGTATCACAACGCCATGGAGTGGGTTGTACGTGATGGGCACCAGCAGCGGCCGCAAGTACATGCGATCGAGTGGACGCGAGAGCAGCGCCTGGAATGGGTCAATGCGATGCCCAACATCGCCGCCGAATGGGTCGCGACGAACGAGGCGCGCGGGTTGCCGGCGCGCGAGGTGCTGACTGCGTACATGGCGGCGATGCGCGCCCGCGGGGCCGATCCGCTGCGCGACTGGGACAAGGAACTGTGAGCCCCGGTGGCCGTAAGGAGGACATCAACATGGAATCCATTCGAAACCCCATGCCGCACACCGGTGTTGCGCCACAGGCAGGCGCGACGACGGAGCCGAGGCCCGACTCCCCATTCGGACGACTCGTCGACGGACTCAACGGGATCGGTTCATTGCTGATCTTCGCGATGATGGTACTTGTGTGCAGCGACGTCGTCGGACGCTCGTTCTTCAATCAGCCGATCTATGGCGTGGCCGAGCTGGTTGCCTTGTCGATCATCGCGATCGTGTTCCTGCAGCTGGCGAGCACGCTGCGTCACCAGCGCATGACACGCGCCGACCTGTTCATAGACGGTCTGCTGCAGCGGCGCCCGCGCGCAGGCCACCTTTTGAGGGCGCTCTTCAGCGTAGCCGGCCTGTTCGCCTGTCTGGTAATGGTCATCGCCACGACACCGCTGCTGGAGCGTGCCTGGAGTCAGGGGTTATACATCGGCGTCGAGGGGCTGTTCACGGCGCCGACATGGCCGGTTCGGCTCATCGTCGTGGTCGGTGCCTCGATTACGGCGATTCAGTACACGATTCACGTCGTCGAGGACGTCCGTGCGGCGATCCGAAACACGGCAACAGAGGAGTAAATGGTCATGTCTGGTATCGAAATCTCAATGCTGGCGGTCGGCCTGATGCTGTTGCTGATCTACCTTGGAATGCATGTAGGCATTGCGCTGATCGTGATCTCGTTCGCGAGCCTGTACTTGCTGCGTGACGCGGATCTCGCGAGCCGCATGGTTGCCGCGGCGGTCAACGACTCGATCAGCGACTATCTCTACGGAGTCGTTCCGCTGTTCGTGCTGATGGGGATGCTGGTGTCGGTGTGCGGGGTCGGGCGCGACACCTTCGACGTTGCCGGTTGGCTGTTGCGAAAGCTGCGCGGCGGTCTGGGCATGGCCACCGTTGCCTCGAACGCGGCCTTCGCAGCAATCACCGGCGTCAGCATCGCGTCCGCCGCGGTGTTCACTAAAATCGCTGTGCCCGAGATGGTGCGTCATGGCCACACCGCCCGCTTCTCGGTCGGTGTCGTGGCCGCAAGCTCAGTGCTGGGCATGCTGATTCCGCCAAGCCTGCTGATGATCATTTACGGGATTCTGGCCGAGGCGTCGATCGGCAGTCTCTTCATTGCCGGAATCATCCCCGGCCTGTTGCTCGCGCTGATGTATTGCGGGCTGATCTTCTGGATGGCGGGTTCTTGGCCGATCTTCGTCGGCAAGACCTCGGCGAATCCGGCTTCCGTCCCAAGCGAGACCTTCGGTTCGGCGATGAAGAAGGGCGCCCCGATCGTGTCATTGATTCTGCTGGTGCTCGGTGGGCTGTACGGCGGGTTCTTCACGCCCATCGAAGCGGGTGCCGTCGGCGCGTTCGGCGCGTTCGTGCTCGCGTTATGCCGGCGGCGTCTGACCCCCGCGAAGCTATGGCGCGTACTGGTCGAGACCGGCCATGTCTCGGTCGCGGTGCTGTTCCTGATCATGGCGGCGAGCCTGTACAGCCGCATGCTCTCGCTGACCGGCCTGCCGGGTGCAATCGGCGACTTCATCACCGGTCTGGGGCTCGGGGCTTATGCCTTCCTGCTCATCTATATCCTGGTGGTGCTGGTGCTCGGTTGCATTCTCGACTCGGTGTCGATCCTGCTGATCGTCGTGCCCATCGTGGTGCCGATCGCCCAGGCGTTCGGCATGGACCTGATCTGGTTCGGCATCGTCACCATCGTCGCGGTCGAGATTGGTCTGATCACGCCACCCTTCGGCATCTCCGTCTATACCGTGAAGGCCTCGCTGGACGACCGGTCAATCGGCATCCGCGACATCTTCGTCGGCGTTCTGCCGTTCGTGCTTTGCATGCTGGTCGCGCTCGCGATTCTGGTTGCGTTCCCGGTCCTCAGTACCGCGCTGGTTTGATACGCGGCTGAAACGCATTCATTCCGGCAGATACCGACATCACATACGAAAAGGGGAAACGCATCATGGCTATGGAAAGCGTGAAGGCGGGCGAGATCGCAGATCTATGCCGCAACAAGGGATTTCTAGCCAAACCGTTGTTCGTCGTCACGACACGACCGGCGGCACCGCTCGATGAGATTTTGCACCATGTCGAGGAGCATCTGGACTACCAAGTCGAGCTCGAACGCCAGGGCATCCTGTTCGCCGCTGGGCCGCTGTTCTCTGAGGACGGTACGGCGTGGACCGGCGAAGGGCTCGTGATCCTGCGCGCGGCCTCGCTTGACGAGGCCGCGGGGATTGCCGCGCGGGACCCTATGCACAGCAGCGGTGCCCGCAAGTTCACGGTTCAGCCGTGGCTGCTCAACGAGGGGGCACTGACCATTCGTTTGAGCTTCTCGGATGGCCGGCGCGAGATCGACTAATGCGCACGAACCGATTCCGCGTGTGCCGGTTCCGTGGTGCGACATCAACGGCACACGCAGCGAATGAAGTCAATCAACGGAGTTTACGATGAATACGGAACTTGCAAAGTGCGCGATCGAGGCGCTCGACCTCGTGCGATATGACGCAATGATTCGCGCAGACGTCGCGTCGCTTTCGAGCATTCTGGACGATCAGCTCGTCTACACGCACTCGGACGGGAGCTTCGACGACAAGCAGTCCTATCTCGAAGGCGTGGCCCGCGGCAAATGGCGGTATCGGGGCCTTGCCACCAGTGGCCGGCGCCTGCGCCTTTACAACGACACCGCATTCGTTGACGGCAACATCCGCATCGATGTCGTGATCGATGGCGCTGCGACGATGCTGAACTGTCGCTATCTCGCCGCGTGGGTTCACCGTCACGAAAACTGGCGAATGATCGCGTGGCACGCCACGCGAATACCTCCGTCATGAATTGGTGCCGGCATCCGGCGATCCCGGATGCCGGCACCGATGTCCCGACGCGCCATCAGCAGCGTCGACAAGAAGGAACCGAACCTCGAACACGAGCGCCTTCAACGAGCACTCGGGGCTTGTCTCGCCCCGAAACATGCAGCAAACCAACAGGAGAACACGATCATGACCGCACTACTGAACCACTTCATCAATGGCAGCGCACGCGAAGGCGTCAGCGGACGCTTCGGCGACGTACACAATCCGGCGACGGGCGAACTCGCTGCGCGCGTGCCGCTTGCGAGCAAGGCCGAAGTCGATGATGCCGTCGCGGCGGCGCGCGCAGCGTTTCCTGCCTGGGCCGCCACCACCCCATTGCGACGCGCCCGTATCCTGAGCAAGTTCAAGGGCTTGCTTGAAGCCAATGCCGACCGTCTGGCGGCGCTGATTTCCGCCGAGCACGGCAAGGTCCACTCCGATGCGCTGGGCGAGGTGACGCGCGGAATCGAGGTGGTCGAGTTCGCCTGCGGTGCACCGCACCTGCTCAAGGGTGAAGTGACCGAGAACATCGGCAGCAACATCGATTCGCATTCCCTGCGGCAACCGCTCGGCGTCGTCGCGGGCATCACGCCGTTTAATTTCCCCGCCATGGTGCCGCTATGGATGTTCCCGGTGGCGCTGGTCTGCGGAAATACCTTCGTGCTCAAGCCTTCGGAGCGCGATCCTTCCGCACCGCTTTTCCTCGCTGCATTGCTGAAGCAGGCCGGATTGCCCGACGGCGTGTTCAATCTGGTCCACGGTGACAAGGAGGCGGTCGATGCGATCCTGCATCACTCCGACGTTCAGGCCGTGAGCTTCGTCGGCTCGACGCCGATCGCGCGTTACATCTACTCGACGGGATCGGCCAACGGCAAGCGCGTGCAGGCGCTCGGCGGTGCCAAGAACCACATGGTCGTGATGCCCGATGCGGATATCGACAAGGCTGCCGATGCGTTGATGGGTGCGGCCTACGGGGCGGCGGGCGAGCGGTGCATGGCGATCTCGATTGCAGTCACGGTTGGTGATGCTGTCGCCGACGCGCTTGTCGAGCGGTTGGCGCCGCGGGTTCGCGCGCTGAAGATCGGCCCCGGAACGGACCCAGCCTCCGAGATGGGGCCGCTGATCACGAAGGCCCATCGCGACAAGGTCAGGGAGTATGTCGACATCGGCGTTGCCGAAGGGGCACGACTCGTCGTCGACGGTCGCGACGTGCGCGTCTCCGATGCGAAGTTCGCGGACGGCTACTTCCTCGGCGGCAGCCTGTTCGACCACGTCACGCAGGAGATGCGGATCTACAAGGAGGAAATCTTCGGGCCGGTGCTCGGGGTGGTGCGCGTGAAGACCTATCAGGAAGCAGTCGCGCTGATCAATGCCCACGAGTACGGCAACGGCACGGCGATCTTCACGCGTGACGGCGATTCGGCGCGAATGTTTGCGCACGAGATCCAGGTCGGCATGGTCGGCATCAACGTCCCGATTCCGGTGCCGATGGCTTTCCACAGCTTCGGCGGGTGGAAGAACTCGCTGTTCGGCGATCACCACATGCACGGGCCCGAGGGGAT
>JAUVVG010000005.1 GCA_030604735.1 Azoarcus sp. | reverse complement strand
TCATCAGGCACAGGCGGCGGGTGCCCGGCACGATCTCGTTGCCGTGAAAGGTCTCGTCGCGCAGAAAGGCCTTTTGCGGGCGGGTGAGGCGTGGCGGCTCGTGGCCCAGCCAGTCGCCGTGTTTGCGGATCCACTCGCCGGTGCCGGCCAGCCATTCGTTGGCGGCGAGAAAGAAGCCACCGGTGCCGCAAGCCGGGTCGGCGATGGACTTCATCGGTTGCGGACGCATGCAGGCCACCATGGCCTGGATCAGCGCGCGCGGGGTGAAGTACTGCCCCGCGCCGCTCTTGCTGTCCTCGGCGTTCTTCTGCAACAGGCCTTCGTACAGGTCGCCCTTGGCGTCGGTATCCATGCCGACCCAGTTCTCGGCGTCGATCATCTGCACCAGCCGCGCGAGCTTGGCCGGGTCCTGGATCTTGTTCTGCGCCTTGAAGAAGATCGCCCCCAGCATCCCGCCCTGGTTGCCCAGCTTGTGCAGCGTGGCGAGGTAATGCGCCTCCAGCGGCTCGCCGGTCCTGGCGCGCAGCGCGGCCCAGTCATAGCCCCTGGGGATGCGGCTCTCGCGCAGATAGGGCTCCTGCGCGTACTCGTGCGCCATCTTCAGGAACAGCAAGTACGTGAGCTGCTCCAGATAGTCGCCGTAACCCACCCCGTCGTCCTTGAGGGTGTGGCAGAAGTTCCAGACTTTCTGGATGAGGGAGGCGGTGTTCATGTAACTGGCTTCAATGTGGTGATGCGGGATAACAAGCAGTTCAGCAAGTAACTGTTTTGTTGATAAAAAGATGAATAATTGGGTTTGTTATCTGTAGGGGTAGATAACAAACAGGTTCGACCGTCAGCAAGGGCGTCTAAAAGACGGTGCTACTAAAGTAGCTGGCATAAAGCTTAGTTCATCCCTCGACGAAATGAAGCAATCCCAGGCAGGCGAGGTTCTCCCGGTCCTGATTTCCAGCACTTGCGCCCATGCCTCGACGTTGTCCTAGCCGTGGTTTGCCGCCATGTGGAATATCCCGCTGACGTCTGTGATTTCTTCGATGACCCGGACAGTCTCGATGGGGCGTTCTTTGCTGCGACATGCATGCCCTCTCCGTGGTCCAAGTCATCCTGTGCATTCGATGCGAAATCGCGGTTTTGTGCGTCCTGGCGTAGGGGTTGCCCCGACTCGACGCCCCTCTGTTATCCGCACGGTCGTGGCAATGACCTGCGGCATGTGCGCAGTGTGAGTAGCGCGGTCAGCTCTCCATTACAAGGCAGCCGCTCATCCGATTCGGATCCACGCCAAAGTGTCGAAATCTTTTACATTCCCCACACATGACATACCTATTTCCGCCTCAAATCGCAGTGTTTGTGCGACTTCCGAGCTACTGGTACGAAAGATGCTTGACGCGAGCGAGGAATGGGTTGCTACATGATCATTATTAACCTAAGCGTCTGGCAGCGGTCAAAGGGGCAAGCGATGGTAAAGAGCTTGGTGCCCGGTCTGGGTAAGGGTGTATCGCGTTTTGCGGTGGCGCTCGTGTTGGGTGCGACGGCGGTGGCTGCGCAGGCGGAGCCGGTGACGACTCAAGGCACGTGGTGGGGTACCGATGGCACCGATGGCACGTTGAAAGGGCGGGACATCAACGGCAACGCGGTGGCACTGAACAGCGCGGACGCGGTGTTTTTCTACGACACGAAGCTGAACATCACTTGGTTGCGTGACTGGAATGCGGACGGGCAGATGAACTGGGCAAGCGCGAAAGCCTGGGCTGCCTCGCTCAACATCGGCGGCTTCACCGGTTGGCGGCTTCCCGAGGTTTCAGCGCCGGAGGGGGAGTCGCTGAATATCACGCCTGCCTACACAGGGACTGACAGAGGCTACAACGTGAACATTACCAACAGCGAGTTGGCGCACATGTTCTACGTTACCCTGGGCAATCTGGCGTTTTATGATTCGATCGGGAATGAAGCACAGTCCGGTTGGGGACTGACCAACACTGCATACTTCACCAACATGCAGTCCTTCGACTACTGGTCCGGTACGGAGGACGCGCTTGATCCGTCTTACGCGTGGTTCTTCAATACCGGTTATGGCCTCCAGGGCAACCTCGCCTTTAAGAACCTTTCGTTGTATGCGGTGGCTGTGCGCCCCGGCGATGTGCTCGCCGCCCAAGCGGTGCCGGAGCCGGGTACGCTGGGGTTGCTGCTGGCGGCCTTGGGTGTGGGGGCGGTGGTGCGCCGGCGGCGGGCACGTTGAGGCTTGGGCGCTTGGGCCGCTTCGACCCTTTTTGGGGTTCAGGGGCGTAGCCCCCGACCGAGCGGTTTTTGACATGGCGCGCGACGAGCATCTCATGATTTTCAGGGCGGTGCTGGCCTTGTCGGTTGTTATCCCCTGATTAAGGAATTGGGCACGCCCCCGCGACTGCGCCCACCTTTTGAGTTTCGCCCGGTACCAGGAAACACGGTGAAACGAAAAGACGCTTGAACGTCCGCTTTGCCCGGTCACTCGTCGCCTGACGCGGTGATGGCAACTTACAGCACCGTGTCTTCAGGACGAGAATCGCGCGTGGCGTACGGTCTTCACGGCCTGACCTCTCGCGACACATCATGCCTAGCACCGCACCAATCATTACCAGGCAGACGTCGACAAACCTGCGGTGAGCGACGAAGAGTAGCCCAGTTTATTGGTCCCGCTTGAGAGACCACTCGTGACCGGGACTCGGTAAATCAGCGCTATCGAAGGAAAAAGACCCATAAATTTCTCGATTTATGGGTCTCGTTTTCTCAGCTTATGCGGTCATCTACAAACAACAGTGTAGCGGCGACCATAAACTGTCGTTTTGCGGACCAATTACTGACGCGGGGCCGTCGATTCGGTCCCGCTCGCCTATCTAGGTCCTACTTCACCCAGTCTTCAACCGCGTGTGGGACTGATCCGGCACTAGCGAAATTCACGAGTGCGCTCACCCACAACGACGCCTGACACGTTTACTAGGCCACCAACTCTGGCACTCAACGGGAACCGCCCAACTTTCCATATCTTTGTGTAGTCCCACTTCGAGGTAAGGTTGTAAGCTGGAAGCCCTAAGCACGAGCCCTTAGCAGCACACCAAGACGTACATCACCATCGCATCGCAGCTTTGCAATGACAATCTCGCAAAAAACTGCTAGTTCCCAAGGGCCGTTCGATCTAATCGACCGACTGCAAGTTCGCACGGCAATGCTTTCAATTGGGAGGTCTACGCTGCGACGGCAGGGCGCCTCAGGTATGGTTGCAACCGCTCGAAGTTTTCTTCGCAGAGTTGACTTGCGTACGTTCGCTGTGGGCACAAGCGAGCACTTTCTGGACGTATTGAATTCTCAGACCGATTCACTTTCTAGCCAGTTTCCCGATGGAGGACAGGGTAACTGGGGGGCTGCACGCAAGTCTCTGAATATTTTCTTGCGCGATACTTTGTACTGCCATCATCTCTGCCATCACTATAAACTCGATGTCCTTGAACCATGGCTCGAAGTGCCACTCGACAGCAACGTTTACAAGGGCATAAAGCAGGACACCACCAACGCGCTTCCGCCTTGGCCTGGCATTAGGGCACTTACTCCCTCCGTCAGCAACGAACTTCAGAGTACCGCAACAATCGTTGCCAAATCCCTTGGTATTGCCCGTGTACACCTTGATCTTCGCTATTGGCGAAAAAGCGCCCTTGAGAGCTGAAGTCGACCGGAAGCGTCGACCGATGGGACCAAAGACACAAACAGAGCACTCGCGGTCCGACACAAACAGCGGCCTCACCAGCAAAATCCAAGGGTCGGTCGCTTCGGTAGCACTTCACGTTCGGTCGACCTAAGCACAACAGCATACGCCCCCTTTGATGTACCCTTGTGCCAACATATCCCACTACATTCGCGGCATCTCAAATATCCGACAACTCACTAGGGGAGCGCTATGGGAAGCACAGGCTCAGGCCATTTTTCGGACTATCCAGGTTCGCAGCCCAAACAACCTGCCGGAGACGGGAACGGCATGGCAGGCGGCACGAGCGGGGTCGACAAGTGCAAGCAGGCGTTTCACGTGCTCCTTGATGACGTTGGCAACAGCGACTTTTACGCTCAATTCAAGACTGTTCCCACTCCGGGAGAACAGCTAGGCATCGTCTTCGACACGAAACGTATCTTCGCAGTGGATAAACACGGCGTGAAGGTTGGAGCTCTTCCCACATCCTTCAACTATCTCGTAGCTTGCCTGGATAGTGGCATCGCCTACGTCGGAGTCGTAAAGTCATCCGCCACTTCACCCGTCCCCACCGTAGAGGCCGACTTCGCACCACAATGACCATGACCTACACCGACGTCGTCCTGATCGTTGGAGAGCTTGTTGTCGATTACACACCGGCTCACAAGGGAGCCATATGCAAGCTTCGTCTGGGTGGTGTCGCACATGCGGCGAGAGGGCTGTGGGCCGCTGAGGTCACCTACTCTGTGGCGGCTTTCTGCCCGCAATACCTCGTCGACGAAGCAAGGCGCTTTCTTTACGCCCATGGATGTAGGGAGTTCATCTGGCTAGGCACAGTTGTCGGCGCACCAAACGTTACGCTGATTGGCGACGTGACCGAGGTCGCCGACCAAGGCTACGACGATTTGATGCGTGATATGAAGGCCATCCACCTCCATGATCCGCTCCCAGAAATTGATCGGTACAAACGAGTTGTCGTCTTTCCCGGAACGTTCGATTTAGCCCCCCTCGCCAGCGCATTCTCTGCAGATGCCAAGCTCTCGTTCGACATCGCCTACGATGTGGAAGACCTCTCGTCTCTAAGCACGTTTCGAGGTCGCATTCAGGCCCTCATTATCTCGACCTCATCAACGCTGTTCAGGAAACTAGGGCAGGACGACATCACAGGATTACTGGATGCCGCAAGAACGCTTGCGCCGAAAGTGTTGCTATTGAAGGAGAATCGTGGCGGAAGCAGGCTCTTCAATTTTCTCGATGACAGCGTCGAGGAGATACCTGCCACATTGGGGCACACGGTCAACTCCGTCGGCGTCGGCGATGTATATTCTTCCGTCCTAGTTGGACTTCATCGGCACGAATGGGCCGAGCCGGCATGGCGCGCGTGCCAAGTCGCCACTGAGTATTCGCAGTCCACCTTTCCCGATGACATCAAGCGCAACGTTCAACGCAGTCTTAAGCTCCCCTTTCACACCTTGCGCGCGCTTGGGGGGGTTATGCTCCCATGGCACGACCGGCCAAGCTACCCCATTTACCTAGCTGCTCCAGACTTCTCGGACCTTCAAACACCTGAGCTTGACCGTGCTACGGACAGCCTCGCCTACCACAATTTCCGAGTAAGACGCCCGATCCAGGAGAACGGTGAGCTCGCACGCCCTGCGGGCATTTTCGAGCTTCGGCACACGTACCACCTCGACTGCCGGCTGTTGAGCGAGTGCGATGTGGTTTTCGCAGTTCCTATCGATCGTGACCCCGGTACGCTCGTCGAAATCGGTATGGCCATTCAGATGGGAAAGCCCGTCATCACGTTTGATCCGCGGAATGAGAACGCAAACACGATGGTTATAGCCGGGAGTTCGGTATACTCCGCTGACCTTGATGCGTGCCTCAACGGCACCTTCAATGCGATTTCAGAACTGAGGGCCAATTCGCAGTGACGAGAGCGCTTCTTCTGGCCTCTGGAGGCCTGGACTCAACGACTGTTGGATACCAACTTGTGGCCGCAGGAGTCGAGCTCGTACCGCTCTTTTTCGATTACGGCCAACACTGCGCTGAGGTCGAGTGGAGTAGAGTAAACGAAGTCCTCCCTTCCAGCATTCAACCACCACAACGCTGCAACATAACAGACATCTTCCGCGGCTCGCAATCGCGCCTGATCCGCGAAGCCGACCTCTGGACTGAGGAAGTCAGTGACGAAGACCTGTACATCCCGTACCGAACAATGCTCTTCTTCGCTGCTGCTGCAGCTCGCGCACAAACCCTCGGCATCCTAGACGTCTATACGGGCTTCATCAACAGCAACCATGCTAAAGAGATAGACTGTACCGCAACGTTCATGAACGCTCTCGACGGACTTACGTCGACTATTGGTTCCGTTCGCTTTCATTCTCCGTTCCGTTACTCGTCCAAGGCGGACGTAGCCCGAACAGCGGTTCACCTTGGTGTACCGATTGGCAGAACCTATTCATGTCAAGCGTCCGCCCAGTTTCCGTGTGGCGCCTGCCCGAACTGTGTAGAGCGCCTGGCAGCCTTGAGAGAGGCGGAGCTGGTATGAACAATCCCGCCATCGAAGTATTGCTCGTAGCCCGTCGCATCGCCGATCAAGCGAAGCAGGAAGGGGCGCTTTTCGCCAAGAAACACCCGCGTGCTACATGTGAGCATTTGGGCGCCGTCCTTGCTGACTCAGTTCTCCAAGCCGGGCTCAATTACACAACTGTTGTACGTCCGCGAGTGGCAACCATCCTTCGGGCGTTTCCGAGTCATGACACAGTATCCTCATTGGTCTCGCTCATTGACACAGGACACACCGAAGCCTTCTTGAACTGGCGTCATCACGAGAAAGTGAAGCGCTTCGAGACACTCGTGTTTTTTCTTCAGCGTAGGGGAGTCGAGGACGCCCAAGACCTCCGGTCGAAGCTGACCTCCGACGAGTTCTGTGACGCTATCCAAACGGTTAACGGTATCGGTCCAAAGACTGTCGATTACATGGCATGCCTTGTTGGCATCGATTCCATCGCCGTCGACAGGCATGTGCGCTCCTTCGCGAAATCTGTTGGAGTCGAGAACGGCGATTACCACTTTCTCCGGCAGTCGTTTTGTTGCGCTGCGGACCTTCTCTCACTCCCACGTCGGGAGTTTGACGCCTGGCTTTGGCGACGAGCCGCCTTGTCAAGTCAGGTGCAGTTGACTCTCGCGGTTTAGGAGCTTTTCATGTGCGTTCCAGGCGAGTGACTCTCTGTTTCATCTCTTCAAGGGCAGTTGAACATTGAGCACCGTACTCACCGGTCTTGGAGAATCGTCACTTCATAGAGAAGCACATCCGCCACCTCTCCAGTTTCCCGAGCAACCCTACTCTCGTCCGCTGTCATGACATAGTCTTCCATTGATGGGTTGGTAATCCGTTTAGTGGAAACCAACTCGCTCGGAACCGCCTTCCCGGAGCGTATTGCATCGAGTCTTGATTTAGGCACCCGGTGAATAGGGATGGGTCCGAAGCGCTCGTAGCAGATTCGCGCCATCGCTTTCAGTTGAAACCGTGTCGGCGCATACGACCAGTCCCATGCGTCATTCAACACGATGAACCGAGGGACGATCTGCTCACCGAGCACTGCCACACGCTCTCGCAAGACAAGAGCGACAGGCTGCTCTTGGTTTTTCCGGTAATCGAGCTCAACCGAGGCGAGGGCCATGGCCTCAATTACTCCTGGATCCAAATCCTCACCGGGCAGAAGTTCCAGAAAAGCGGGTAGATCCTTGTAGACGAACCGGTCGGGGTAAATCGTCTCAGTTACACCGTCCAGCCATTCACGGCGGATGCCAAACATCGCAGCCACCGTTTCAAGGACCGAAGGGTTTAGAGCCGCAATGAGCGTATCAACGTTACGCAGTGCTGACAATGGTAGGTCTGCCACCAGCCGCGGAATCTGCGGTACGGCGACACCATGCTCCAGAAAGACCCTTAGGAATCGCTCCGCGAGAGCTGCTACAGGATCCGGAGCTTCTCCCCCAGACCGCAGCCTCTTAATCAAGGCCTTAAGGTCAAGACTGACTCCGTAGATTCCGGGCTTGAGCTGCAAAATCTCATCGCTCACGAGCCGGCTCCGAGCTACCCGCCGCCTGACCTCGTCCTTCATAGGCTTGGCGAACAAGGTCCTTAACCCGCTCCAGATCCTCCATTGAGGAAAGCGAAAGCTCCAGGTCACCGGTGCCCCAGTGCCCGCAACTACGAACATCCCTTCCGTTTGGCGGGAGCAACTGCAGATGGTCCGGATTCAAGTGCAGATACAACAGCATCTTGTTCTTCTGTAGCACGACAGTCGCGAAATTCTTGAGGCGCTTGAAAGCAACGTAGAGCTTGAGTTCCTTTCGCAGCACATCATCACCGAGAGAAAGAATGTAGTCCTCAGTGGACGCCAGTACTTCACGCAGCGGATCGGAAATCACGCCCAGCCACTCTGCAAAGGTCTTGTCACCCGATGCGTTCTTCGGCCCCTTCCGCGTGGAAATTTCTGACTTTCGCTCGACAAACCCACCCGACTGCTGGCCTGCAACGCCCGCCTGCTCAAGGAGCAGGAGCTCATCTCCGAACAGTCGGTACCGAATCAGCTCGATGTTACGGTTGATCTGTTGAACCGCGTGAGCGTCGTACTTGGTGAAGTCAGCCGCGATACAGATCAGTCGGGGAGAGCTCCAGTCGATCCGTGTCGATGCCTCAGCACCGAGCACATCCATAACCAGAAGCTTGAACTCGGCCTGGTGGTCCATCAGCCAGTCAAGATAGAAGAGACCCTGGTTGATGACGTTTTCACCAACTGAGCGCTTGTACTCGAGAATGACCGGACAGTTGTTTTCATCCAGGCCGAGCGAATCAATGCGCCCAGCGTGGGTCTTGCCGGTCGAGTGCTCAGTAGCTAGGAAACGAATTCCGAGCAACGGCTCAAGATTCGCCTCGATCAGGGATTGCAGGGGTTTCTCCAGCCCTGACGCATCGCCCTGAAGCTCCTGCGCACGGCGGTTTACGAGACGAAAGAGTTTAATGTCACTCACCGAAAAGACCCCCACGAGACCTTAGCAAGCTCACAGAACCACGACTGCCGTACATCCAGAGAATGCAAAGAATGGAAGCTCATACATGCGAGAGCAATTTCAAGCATGGACAGCACGCCTACGTGCGCGACGAACGGGTTGAGTGCCATTTGCGCGAACGCTAGCCAGCAACGCGGAAGCCGGCTCATCATCCAGATCTTGCCCTACGAGTTCGCCACGGAACGCCTTCGCAAGCAAAGCGGGTGTATGCCGCTCGAGTTGTTCGCGGGCACAATCCAAGCGCCTTTCGAGACTATCTGCCAACGCGAAGAGGGAGTCCACGCGCCGCACAATCTCCGTTTGTTCATCAAGCGGAGGGCACTGCACCTTAACCTGATCCAGAATCGAAAGATTGATGTTCTTCTGCGCAGTAGCTGGAGCAAAAGTCTCAAGGTCGCGCTTGATGACATCAATCGCCCACTTGATAAATGTAGGCAAACACCTCTGTGGATCAGCCACGAAACCCACGACACTGTCCGGAAAACAAGCTGGATAATCTAAAATCGCGGTATCTGCGATGTTCGCCGCAATGGTGATACAAAGAGTGCCTGTCGGCCAGAGTTTGCTTTGCCTCAAACCAAGCTCTGAATAGGTTTGCCTGTGTTGAACGATTCTCCCGCCAGAGTTCGCCACATCCCCAGTTTGGACGAAAGGATAGGGTCCGCCGAAGAGACTAGGATCATTGCGAGGACGGTGCCTCGACTTTCCTCGCCCAAGCTCACCAAGCTGTCTCAAAAACAGTGAACCCCATGCTTCCGTCCTACCTCTCGCTGTGCGCCACTCGGCGGTCAAATCTCCAGAAAGTGCGGCCTTGAGGACAGCCTGCCGAAACCGATCGAGAATCGAGCGCACATTGGCAAGACGGCTTCGACACGCATCCGCCCGGGCGAGTATGGTGTCAAGCTTGTCGGCGATGCGTTTCTGTTCGTTCAGAGGTGCAAGTGGAGACAAATATGCTCTTACCTCTTTTGATCGAACTGCCGGATACAGCGCCCCCTGAACAAGTGCACTCATTGAATCGACAAATTTCGCGGTCCGCACGATATAGAAGACCCAGCGTGGATCAACCTGCGAGCAACGGAGAACATCGAACCCTGTCGAGGCAATCTGACCATTAAGATGTGGGGGCACTAAAGCAACGCCATTGAGATTTGGCCTTGTCATAGATACAAGAACATCACCAGTGCGCACCACCTTTCTTGCACGGGTCGGCGCATTCTCACCAGATAGCACCTGCGCATCCACGATCTGTTTCGAGTACCGATCAATCGACCCGATATCAATATAGGTAAAGTCTCTACCTGCGGATGGCACGCACTGCTTGCAATCCTCAGTGAACGCACCAAGTGGCACCTCGATCCATCCGGACGGTAAACACCTCACTCCTCCATCTCCTCGTCAAGCTCCGCTAGAACTTCACGAAGCTCTAACAAAGCCCCTTCGAGCTCCTCAATCGCCTCTCGTACCAGCACCTCCGGTTCGGGCAGCTTATCAGCGGAGCCTTGGCTTTCGTCCTTGAGCCACGCAATATCGAGACTATCACCCCGTACAGCCACTTCCTCACGCGCAAAACGCCGGAAGCGTCCCGATTCGCCGGTCTCATGACGCATCGCAAGTGCCCTCGGTTCAGCGCGGGGGTCATCACCATAGGCAGCCTCAAACTCGGCGAAATGGGCGCGGGTAAGCTGAGTCCGCTTACCGAACTGCGGCATGTTCGTGCGCAGGTCGTACACCCAGGTTTCCTTCGTGTTGCCCTTGTCCGTTGCCCCTCGCGTGAAGAACAGCACGTTGGTTTTGATGCCCTGCGCGTAGAAGATGCCTGTAGGCAAGCGCAGGATGGTATGAAGGTTGCACTTATCCATCAGGTCGCGTCGGATGTCCGCACCGACGTTTGCTTCGAAGAGAACGTTGTCGGGCAACACCACTGCAGCCCGGCCACCCGGTCGCAGCCCACGGTAGATGTGCTGCAGGAACGCGAACTGCTTGTTGCTAGTCGGGTAGGTGAAGTCATCGCGGCTCGGAAGACCACCGCCCTTCTTAGTGCCGAAGGGCGGATTCGTGAGAATCAGCGTAGCCTTGGGCAGCGCCTGACCCTCGGGACTCAGCGTATCTCCGTAGTGAATTCCGCCGGCCTCCGGGTCGCTGTCTATCCCATGAAGCATCAGGTTCATCAGCGCCAGGCGATGCGTGTCCTGAACATGCTCCATACCGAAGAAGGTATTGCGCCGGTACTTGCGCTGTTGTGCCTCGGTCCAGCTATCGGGGTCTGTATGCGCACGAAGCCAGTGATTGGCCGCAATCAGAAACCCACCCGTACCTGCTGCCGGGTCCTGGATGACATCATCCAGAGTGGGTTTCATGACGGAGACCATGCTGTCAATAAGTGCGCGTGGGGTGAAATACTGCCCCGCACCGGATTTCTTCTCGCTCGCGTTCTTCTCGAGCAAGCCTTCATACAGGTCACCCAAGCCTTCCTGCCGCGCGCTGTACCAGTCTAGCTTGTCGATTTCAGCGACCAAGGTTGAAAGAGTCGCCGGTTTGCGGATGAAGCTACTGGCGTTGGCGAATATCTCCTTCACCAGCATCGAGCCGTGCGTACCGAGATGAATGAGCAGAATCTTGTAGAACTCGAGACGGTCGGGCGCTGCCCGCGCTTCGAGGTCGGCCCAACGGTAGCCTTCAGGTAGTTGGTCCTCGGTTCCAGTTTCCTGCGCCATCTTCAGAAAGAGCAGGTAGGTCAGCTCGGTCACATACTGGTGAAAAGTGACGCCGTCGTCTTTGAGGACGTTACACAGGTTCCAGAGTTTTCCGACAATGTCGTGGGTGGTCATTCAGCTCTCGAGAAAGTCATGCGGCTGGCGCTTCGGTCTTCCGCCAAAGCGATTCGTTGAAGGTGTAGAGGACATCCGTCAAATGTCCCTCGAAAATCCGATCAAGCCTGTTGAATCCGCCACCCTCACGCTTGAACACAAGGTCAGGATCATCCAGCGCCTCCCGATCCACAAGCAAGTTGGCTCTGGTCTGCGCTGCAATACGTTTGAGCCACTCGCGCTGCGGCCCCGTCCACGATCGGGACGCAAGGATACCGTGCAAAGCCCGATCGACGCGTTCCGACCAGGGTATCAGCGCGTCACCCATCGCAGCCTTGCGGATGTAGCCGACGATGCGGGCAGCAATATCCTGGTTGGTCATCTGACGCCATGCAGTATCCAGGTTAGCCTCAGTGAAGCCAGCTTTGTCGAGCTCCAGCATCAGCTCTTTCAGTTGTTTTCGGGTGAGCTCCCGCGGCCGAGTCAGGACAACCGTGAGTGCGGGAATATCGTTGGAGTGACTGCGAACGAAACTTGCGAAGTCCTCGAGGTAGTCCGCAGGCTTCGTCGCCTTACCAAAACCCGGTTCGGCGCTAACGAACTCGTCATCATGTTCGGAAATAAACACTGGTTGTCGAGGACCATCCCCCTTTCTGTCTAGAATCTCGCCAAGATCGGGGTTGGCTGCGAACCAGGCAGCAACCTCCGTCAGATTCATCTCACGCAAGCGGCTGACGAACGCATCCGGGCTCATGCCCGCCTTGGTCTCAAACTCGCGCTCCGCTTTCTCGCTCAGGTGGCGCTTCTTGCGCTGGAGCTTCGCCAGAAACTGCTCGCGCGCGAGCGTCTGAGCCTCCTCATCCGAGAGCGTGGCCAACTCATTGGCCAGTCGAGTGAAGGTGACGTTCGGATCAACTACGACCGGCCGCATTGCGGTCATGCCCTCGAGCGCCTCAAATATTCTCACCGCATCGAATACCCGGAACGTCTCCTTCTCCAGCTCTTCACATAACCTCGTGGCACGCCCGAGCATCTGATCGAAGAGTATGCGGCTAGCGATACGCCGCAAGAAGACCAAGTTACAGATTGCGGGTACATCGATACCTGTCGTGAGCAAATCGACCGTCACAGCCACATTCGGAAGAAGCTCGTTCTTGAACCGTCGAATCAACTCGAGGGGTTTGTCAGCAGCACCGGTAATCTTGATGACCGCATCGTCATCGACGCTGCCGTACTGACCGGCAAAAGCCTGTTTGAGCAGATCCACCACCATGTCAGCATGTTCGTCGGTAGCGCAAAAAATCAACGTCTTGCGCTTGCCTTCCGGATCGAGTTCCGTCGCGAGGTACTCACATACGGTTCGATTGAAATCCCGAGTAATGACTTTACGATTGAAGTCCTCAACTTCGAGCTTGATTTCATCGGGTGCACGAAAAAGGTCAACCTGACTCGTACGAACATCGTAGACCTTGAGCTCCTCGCCAGCACGCCACTTGATACCCTCGTCCGACAGGCGGGTGCGGATTTGAATCGGAGGTTCGTAATCGACCAAATAGCCATCGATGACCGCCTCACGATAGCTGTAGTTGAAGATTGGCGGTCCGAAGATCTGTGAAGTATGCAGTGCCGGCGTAGCCGTGAGGCCAACCTTAACCGCGTCAAACCAGTCGAGAACCCGGCGATACTTGGAGACGTAATCCTCGAATCCTCGGAAACCCAGCTCAGTGTCGGACAGCTCGCGGTCGAGCAGGTAACCTCGGTGGCATTCGTCAACGACGATACAGTCGTATTGGTCTACAGCTGGTGGTGTGGAATCCTCAGCAGGGAACAGGATGCGTTTGACCATCCCCTGCACGGTCGCGATATGGACTTTCGTGTCGGTGTCAGGCGATTGCACATCGAGTTCCTTGATGCCGAAGATGTCCGCGAATGTGGTGAGGTTCTCCATCCGCGTATCTTTGAAGGCATTGGCCGCCTGCTCACCTAGAGCCGAGCGGTCAACCAGAAAAAGAACCCGATGAAAGCGCTGTGCCTTGAGCAGACGGTATATCAGCGCGATACAGGTTTTGGTCTTGCCCGTGCCGGTGGCCATAGCTAGCAGCAACTCTCGCTTGCCGGCGGCAACGCCTTCCTCCACAGCCCGGATAGCATTCTGCTGATACGGACGCAGCGGAAATCCGAAGTTGAATGGAGCGGCGGCGAGTTTCGCGTGTGCAGACTCTTCATCGAGCCTCAGCAGTGCCATGAGCCCGGGCGGGGTTCGCCAGCCATCGAGCGCGTGGCCCAGATTATCAGGCCGGCGCAGGTCGCAGAACCAGATACCCGAGTGTGTGGCGAGCTGCCGAAGATAGGGTCTGCCGTTGGCGGAGAACGCAAACGGAATTCGATACTCACCCAGGTGGCCCCAGTTCTCGCCCGGCAGCACGGTCTCAGGACTTGGGGTGAAACCGCGGCTGTAGCGCTTGGCCTGCTGCAGCGCACCCGATACGTTCTTGTTCCTGCGCTTGGCCTCCACCGTTGCGACCGGCATCAACCCCACGAAAAGCACATAGTCTGCAGGGCCTGTTTCCGTGGGCCACTCGGCAATGGCGAGATTTCGGCCTTTCTCAGGCCGCACACCCTTGCCATATCTGAGGCACGCACTATCCGCCTCCCACCCGGCCTCGCGAAGCTGCGCGTCGATGAGCTTTCGCGTCCCCGGTTCGTCGAGCACGAGCGACTCGGCCGCGACATCCGCCGCTTGTGCAAACTGAATTCGATAGCCCTTCGGTTGAGATTCTGCCTCGAGCTGCAACGATGCAAGGCGCTCTGCCAACGCGACCTTCTCTTGCTCGACCTCACTGGCCATCTGGGACCAGAACGACTGTTCATCCCGGGCTGCAGCAAGTTCTGCTTCCAGTGACTGCAAACGTTCTTCGGTTTCGCTGTGCGTTAGGCGGTATTCGTCAAGCTGCCGAGTCAGTTCGCTCAGTTCGTCCCGCAGAGCAGAATTCTCAAGCTCCGAAGCGACCGGAGGAACGAAAGGACCGGACCTATACGCGGGGTCTCGAAATGTCCGATGGAACCATAGCCCAAGCTGCCAACAAATCTTCAGCGCGTTGAGTGCTGTTCCATGGTCACCTGACAATGCATGATTGGCTGCATTGCCCGTTCGGCGTATCTCGCCAAAGAGCTGAGCAACCTCTCGGGGAAGTACCCCTTCACCTTGGAGGCGCCGCAACAACTCGTACTGGTTCTCCTCCACGGGGCCGGCCAGTCCGGTACGGGAAGCCACCAACTGGGCGAGTAACTCTGCGAGCTGACGCAGCTTCAACAGTGTGGTGTTTGGATCATCACTGAAGTACCGCTCCGCCAACATGCCCAATCGCACGAGTTGGGTATCGTGCTGTTCAAGATGGGCGAAGTTCGTTTGTAATCGGCGAGTTCGGGACACGGATTCTTCTTCAGCACTGACACGCTCAACCGGAGGGTACCGCAAGTTATGCCATGACACACCTTCTCGCGAGTTATGCTTATTGGCTCATCGTTCTCCCAGCAGCCCAGACTTCTAAAATCAAGGCAAGAATCAACTCTGAGAGCATTACGACCTTGCGGTCCCGAAAGGGCTCCTACCAACCATGAGTACCCCTAACTCCCCATCCGAGGATGTAATCTCAATCCGGCACGAAGTCCAGCGCAAGCTCGGTCGCTGCCTCATCAGGCTTCAACAAATCGAGAGCATGATGAAGACGTTGCATGTCCAGCATCAGATCGAAGGACCGGCACACGAGCTCGCTATGATCAGGCAGCGTCGCATCGATGCCGTCCGGAAGAAAACGCTTGGGCAAGTTATAGGTGAGCTTACCGAGAACGGTTTCATCCGCCCGGCGAGCACGATGGAGGACGAGGACGCCTGCGAATTTGAAGGGGACGGTCAATCAATCCACTTCAGCCTCAACATCCGTCACGAAACGAGCGACGATGAGTACCTTCGGCTCATCAGTGCGCTTGCAGAGTTGGTCGCACTGCGTAACGAATTGGTACACCACTTCATCGAGAGGTTTGACATCTCTACCGAAGCCGGATGCCGTGAAGCGAGTACGTATCTCGATTCTCGCTATGAAACCATTGACGGGGCTTTCGTTGAAATGCGCGGCTGGGCGAAAACCTTCGCTGAGGCGCAAGTGCATCTCGGGCAGTTCATCAAGAGCCGCGAATTTCTCGACTACCTTTTACATGGTATCCACCCAGACGGTTCGGGCGTTGACTGGCCCGTTTCGACGATCGTCAAATTGCTCAAGAGTGCCGAGACGGAGCTTCGCCGAAACGGTTGGACACCCCTGAATGATGCAATCGCGCTTATCCGCCTACGCGAGCCTGAGCACACGCCGAAAAGATACGGTTGCACGAGCTGGAGGCAGGTACTGCATGAGTCTCGACTTTTCGAACTTCGACGAGAAAAGGCTGTTGAATCCAGCGAGCTGAATCGTTTCTACTATCGCTCCTCTACGGGATAGCGTTCCAAGCGGACGTCCTACAGCAACAGGATTCGTGGAGCCCGACAGTTCCATGCCTCCTGCAGCTCTATCGCCATCTGTGCAACATTCTCTGAACCCGCAGGAAAAACGAGCACAGCATAGGTATAACGTTGCTCGAGTTGAGCTATCCGCGCAAGGTACGCGCCAATCGTGTGAGCGGAGGTCGCCGGAGTGACGGTTTTCACCTCGATGGCAATCGTCTTGCCCCCTTGGGTAACAATTACATCGGGCATCAATGTCTCACCGCGTGGTGGCACGATGACTTCGTCGATGTGGCCAAGCTTGAGCACGTCTGGATCATCACGCACGAGTGCAACGATCTGCTGCTGAAATAACGGCCCCACCCGCTCAAGTGCCCGTGCTTCCGCGAACACGCCCACCCTTGATGGCGTTTTCGCTTCCTTCTTGGCCAGAGCCGCAATCTGCGGAGCGGTCATCCGACCAGCAAAGACGTTCTCCGCAATTTCATTCGCAAGCGGTGCGTTCATCGCCTTGAGCTTGCTCAGCTCAAGGACACTCGCCCAACTCGCGAGAAACTGCGCCGCTTCAAACATCGAAGGATAGTCACTCTTGAGAAACCTGAAGGCGCGCTCAAGGCGTCGGGCAAGCGGAAACTCAATCCCAGTATCCCTTTTTATGCGATGAACAAGCTCGAACTTTAGTGCACCTCGCCCTTCCAGCTCATCAACGATCTGCGCCACCGACTCTGCCTGCGAAAGCCATTTCGGATGGGTAGGTCGAAGCGGATCAGGTTCAATTCGTCTAGGCATGGGCGCACAGAGGGGTACATCTGCATGCAGCAGATGCATTCATTAGTGACCAAATTTGTGTAAGGCCACTCGAGCAATGTGCGCCCATCTTACCCGATGATTTTGTAAAGAAGCCGCGTCACGCCTGGGATTTCACCAATAAAACCCACGAAACAGCCGCCAAGACTTGCTTCTCTTCTCAGACAATATATCATTGATGACATACACTCATTAATGTTCTGCTAAATGGTCACTAAACGAAAACCCCGCGGACTGTCACACATTGTCGACCAAGGTGCGCGTGTACTCGGACGCATAAGTGGACGACCGGCTGCGCTTTATCACTGTGCGAAGGCGGGCGGAATCATTGCGGTCGAATCGCCGGGGGAGCGTACGGTGGCACAGCTCGCCGATCTTGATCCGCGCGTCAGCACCATCAAACAGCAGCCGTTTTGCCTGGACGTCATAACAGGACAAATGTACGACACACGCGACGAGCTTTTCGAAGCCCGACGCGAGCGCACGATCGTCGACGCCAAGCGGCGCGATTACACCCCGGATCTTGCGCTCACCCTCACTTGCGGTCGCCGTGTGGTAGTCGAAGTGAAAGACACGCGCTACCCCGGAGATGAAACCTACCGTGCAAAACTCCAGGATGCGCAAGCGCTTCTCAATGCCAAAGGGCTCGAACTGATCGTCTTGATGCTCACGTACGACCCGGACCTCCCGATCGTCTTCAATGCGAACCTACTGACTACGGCTAGACATTCGTTTCACGAAGACCTCGACCTTTCGGCGGTCAACAAAGCCCTTGAGAGCACAGTAGGGTCGGGTTCAGCGCCCCTTGGAGAGGCGCTCGACGCCGTTGGTCTGACGCTTCGCGAAGCGCCGATGTTGATCCTCAGTTCGACGCTCAAGACCGACTTGCGTGCGAACCGCATATGCGCCCAATCCGAGGTCTCTCTCGCATACGGCGACATGAGCCCGTTCGAGCTGCTTCCGGTGTAAGGAGAGACGCCAATGACCCTTTTCCTACGCCCATACGAGTACTTGATAACCCCGGAAGGTACGCGACTTGTGATGTCCGCTGGCGCCAACGGCAGTCATGTCGAACTGCTCGATCAGCTCAACGGAAAAAGTACGACCGAACCCTTCGCCCACGTCAGAAACATGCTCGCGAGCGGGACCTGGTGCCGCGCAACGGAGCATCGCATCACCGGAAAAATCGTTGCCGCTTCATCAACTACTCGAACCATCGCAAAGGAGCGCTACAACCGCTCGGTCGTGGAAATCATCAAGAAAGAGATGAAAGCGGGCGCGAGCATCGCTGAAGCACACCGTTTGAATGCGGATGCCCTGATTGAGGACGGTACCGACACGCCAAAGAAGATGTGTTCGCTGCGACAAGCGCAAAGACTCGTCGCGCTCGACGCTCAAGGCGGGGTCGGACTCACGCCGCTCTACATGAACCGCGGAAATTACCGAGAGAGGCATCCAAACGCCATTCGCGACTTGATTCTGTCGCTGACAGAGACTGAATACGCAACACGAAAGTCACGAATCGGCATCAGAAGTCTCACCGACATAGTGAACCAAAAAGCGCGGGAGGCCGGCCTGCTCAAACTAGAGGGAGCGAAGGACAAGACGAGCGTCAGCCGTCACTACGTGAAGCGGATTGTCACCGATTTTTGGCATCCTGACCTTGACTACCGCCGTTTGGATTCCAGAGTCGCACGATCCGCAAAAGCAGTCGCAAAGAACCGCATTCAACCGGAAGGTCCCCTCCATCGTGTGGAGCAAGACACCGTTAACTTGCCGTTCGTTGTCAGGACCAACTTCGGTCTGCTCAAGACCTTGAGTCTGATGCTCTCTATCGACTGCGCTACCAGCATGCCTCTAGGGTGGCGTCTTGTGCCGCGCGCTGTCACTGGAGATGACACCCTCACATGTCTCGAAGTTGGCATGTACTCCAAGCGGCCCCACTTCGAGCGTCTCGCTATCGATTGCGATATCGATCCGTACGGCGCTTTTCTCCAACTCCACATCGACAATGGGCCGGAAAACATCGGTGAGCGCATCGACAGCATCGCGGCTGTCGGCATAGATGTCTCTCGCACAGCGAAAGATTCGCCCCATTTCAAACCGTTTATCGAGCGGCTGAATCGCAGTTTGAAAGAAGCGCTCGAAACGCTCCCGGGTTGCACCCGTTTCGATGGCAAAGACGGTCAGCGCTCGGACGCAGCCGAGAAAGACACCGACCTTATGACCTTCGAAGAGCTTGAGCGTTGGATCGTACGCTGGCTTTTTGAAAAATGGATTCACCAGCCGATTGACAGATTCATCACTGCCGACTATCAGCTCGACTCGGGCATGGGCATCACGCCTTATGAACGCTGGAAAAATGCCGAGAAGCACTTTGCGCTGCCGTTGCCTCCGGACAGACGCAAATGGCTCGAGCGACACTACGTGGAACTGACTCGCTCGCTCAGCCCGAAGACGGGCGTGCCGTTTGCGGGCTTCCGTTTCCGCGGTCCGAACCTCAAGAAACTCATCGATCAATACGGCCCCGATGCGCGAATCACGGTGCGGTACAACCCGGCCGATTATCGGTGCATATATGCGGTCGACAAGCATGACGGGAGACCGGTCGTCTTGATCAACAGCGAAGTCTCTGCCTCCTCGCCCGCATACAGCTTTGACGAAGCCAGGAAGCGTCGCAAAGCCGTGGCTGACACCCACGCCGAACACCCGACAGCAACCAAGTTTGCCAAGGACATCTCGGACGCGAGTATGAAGGCCCCGAAACAGTCCCACTATGCAGCAAATCGGGAAATGACGCAGACGATGAAAACCAAGGAAGCGGTCGAGCGCGCCCGCGAAAATCCGCTCCCTGATGACGCGATTCATCACCTTGAAGTGGACGAGACCTACCTCACTACAGACGGGCTACCGACTTTCGATGTCGAGTATAAAAGTCAGCAGAAACCGGAATCCACACCATGAGCCAAAAGGCGAACATCCGTAGTGAACTCGAGACCTTGGTGATTCAGCATCCCGCGTTCGCTGCCGCAAGAGCACGCCTTGAAGCCTTGCTAGAAGACCATCAAGCTGGGTTCGAACCCGGTATCGAGGTACTTATCGGACCCTCTCGATCAGGAAAAACCGAACTGCTCAAAGCGCTTGCACGAAAAATGCCGCCTCAACGGGACAACGGCAAACTGGTCGCTCGCATCCTTTTCGTCCCCGTCGCAGCGGGTACCGCACCGAAGGACCTGCCGATCAGCGTCATACAAGCACTGGGACTTCCCTTGCCAAGAGAGCGGATGCGCGCCGCAGAGCTTTTCAACTTCATGGTCTCGATGCTCAAACTCGCTCAGGTGCAGCTCATCCTCTTCGACGAAGCTTCACACCTCGTCGACGTGGGTAGCCGAACGCCGTCCAGGCTCGCCAGCGATTGGTTCAAGGACCTTCACCAGCGCGCGGAGGTGTCGATCATTTTGTCTGGCGTATATCGCCTTCAGAAGCTCCTCGACTCAAACGAGCAACTGAGAAATCGATGCCGCCAGCCGATCAATTTCCTGCCGTACAGATGGGACGACGCAGCTGATCGGAAGGGTTTTGGCGGCTGTGCGCTCACGTTTCTCTCTGTCTTCGAGAAGCATGGCTGCCCGCTCGCGCTCGACATGTCGACCGATGCGCTGATCCGCCACCTCTACGCCGCCAGTGCGGGTCATGTCGGACTGCTCGCGAATGTTTTCCGAGAACTGGCGCGCAATCTGACCCAGCCTACTCCATTGACAGAAATCCAATTCCGAGCAGCCGTGGACAAGCTTCATCTGCCCGGTAGCGGTCTCATCCGGCCCTTCACAAACGTAAAACCGGAGGATGAGCACTTGATGCACATCTTGAGCGCTGAGCTCGACAAGTACGGTGTCGTGCTTCCGCCCACCACCGCCGCAGCTGAACTCGGCAACGCAATGACTCGAATGCACCGGGAGCTGGCATGAGTGGGCTTGTCGTAACCTTTCCGCCAAAAAGTGATGAGTCCGGGTCTGGGTATCTACGCCGCCTTGCTGTCGAAAACGGATACACCGGCTGGAAGAGCCTGCTGCGCGCAATCAACGTCAGCCCATCACAGGGGGCAATCGGGCGCGACTATGAACGCATCGCTGAAGCGCTCAGTCTCGAGCCATCGTCGTTCGACTTCGTAAATGCACCGCTAGAGCATGGGGCAGGTCTCCATGATCGGCGTTTTCAGCGCATCAATGCCGACCCGATCTGCCCGGCGTGCCTGCGCGAGGCGCCCTACGTGCGCAAAGCGTGGTCGCATTCCTTCGTCACCGCCTGCCCCACGCACGGCATAGAACTGCTCGATCAATGTCCATCGTGCGGGGAACCGCTCGAAAACCATCGCCACAACATTGCATTCTGTGACTGCGGCTACGACCTACGGCTCGCTCCCACCACTCCTTCCACTCAGGTGCACCGCTGGATCAGCGCCCGTATTGCCGGTAATCAGGAACCGATCAAGGATGTAGCGGAACTTGGCGAAGCGTCCGACTATGCCAACCTAGCAAAACTGCTTTTCCTGCTTGCGGTTCGAGCCGATCCAACTCGCAACATCCGGATGAAAGACGTGGTGTTGCCTCGCACGATCAGTGAAGCCTTGAAATTCCTGCAGCCTGTCGTAACCATCCTCGGCGATTGGCCGAGGAGTTTTCAGGCACACGTTGCTGAGCGTCTGTCGCTCGGCAACCAACGCCAATTCAGCCTATCAGGCCGTCTCGGGCATTGGTATGTGTCGCTGAACAGCCTCTGCAACAAATCTCGGGCTTTCCGACCCGTGTGGCGGGCGTTCTCCGACGCCCTGATTGATCATTTCGATGGAAACCTCCGGGGTGATGCGTCTCTCGATCCATCGCCCGGTAAGCAGCGAAACTATATTTCAGTCGCCGAAGCGGCGGCATCCATTGGTACTGCTCATTCAACCCTCACTGCAGCAGCGAAGCACGGGGTCGTGAAGGCGCACATTACCAAGCGTGGCGTCGCCTATTCACTTATCATGATTGAGCGCGATGAAGTGGCACGCGTGGTCTCGGCCCGGAGCAAGTGGATCATGGAATCCGACGCGGGAGAAATGCTGGGCGTCCCCGCCTCGATCGTGAATGGGTTGAAACGGGCGGGCATCTTGCAGCACGACACAAACTGGAAAGCGGATTTCCTCAAAGGTGGGCCGATCAACGTCAACAGAATCTTCGAACTTATCGATCAGGTGCGGGAGCACATGGTTGAACGACAAGTGCCAGAAACCATCCCGTTCAGCAAACTCACGGGGCGCCGCACCACAGACGGGCTAGCCGTCACCCGGCTATACCAAGCCATCTTCTCTGGCGACCTCCGAGCGGTCGGGCATGACGCAGAACATGGGCTGGGTGGGTTCCTCTTCGCGACCGACGAAGTAACAAGGTACCTTGGCTCTGCTGCACTCAACGATGGTCTGACGGTGACACAGGTCGAAAAAGCCACCGGATGGAAGTATGAATCGCTGATGCACTGGATAGACGAGGAGCTGCTCGCGACAGAGACAGTGAAACTGCACGGCCGTCCAGCGCGCATTGTCAGTCTCGCCGCACTGATGTCCTTTCGTAAGAGCTGGATACCCGTCTCGGACCTGGCGCAATCAATTGGTACCAGGTCGTCAGCACTGAGCAAGAAGCTCACAGCCCAAGGCATCCAACTTCACGGCCAGAAGACGCTGAGCGACGGCGCTAAACGAGGTGGCCTCGTGGCACTCAAGGACCTCGCGGCGATTCTGAATGGCGGTACATTCCGCGCTTTAGAGCTTGAAACCGAGAGCAAATGTGGAAGGACTGGGCACATACTTCCCAGCTAATATCACCTTCGTGGTCTGGCCCTATGCGAGGAGCCTCGGAATCAGACAGAATCTGTGCATTAGTATTCCACCAAGAAGCAGACACCCTGGCCGGCCTCTCAGCAATCGTATAATGAGGGCTAATTGAGCCTGCTCAGACGCGTCACCCCACGGCACTACTTGATCGACTATGCGCAACAGTCCGGACACCGAGTTGCTTGACGCCCAAAAGCGTCTGCTCGCATTTGCCGATTCCTATGACACCGCGCCAGAGACGGCTACCTTGAGTGCTATCTCTACGCGGGCGCAGGACATCGGAAAATCGGCCAGTGGATCTTGGGTCGGATATCACGCCAACGTGTACTACCGAGACTTCAAACCGCCACCCGCCGGTGTTCATTTCGATATCGATAACGGTACTGGTGGGACGTATTTTGGGGGTGCGGACCCAAACTGGGTAGAGCATACGGCTCAAGAAGTCCTTGATCTAATATTGAACGACGCGGACAAGGATTCATTGGCCTCTGCGGAAACGAGAGCTGAGAAGGGTCTGTCTGTCCTGAACAGTGTCAAAGCAGATGTGTCATCTTTATTGTCAGTCCACCTAGACGGCCGTGACGACAAGTTCGTCCAAAGAATGGCCGACGAGATAGAAGGTAAAAGGGTATTGACTGCCGCGGAGATTGCCGAGGAGATGCTGCCAAAGCGGCAGCTGATAACTCGCGATTTGCGTGCAGTCCAGCAGGGTTCGTGGGCTCCTCCTCACATCAAGGTACAGGCACGCATCGCCGCGGCACATCAACCCGCGGCGCACTGTCGCGAACTAGCTCGACTCCTCGACAAGCTGGCTGCCCACTTCTCTCGTGTGGCAAAGGCCGACACACGCGCGTCTCGCATTGGTACGAGCGTGTTCATTGGTCATGGGCGCTCAATGGTCTGGCGAGACTTGAAAGACTTCATACATGATCGTCTGCGCCTGCCTTGGGACGAATTCAATCGAGTCCCAGTTGCCGGCATCACTAACATCGCGCGCCTTTCCGAGATGCTTGACACCGCGGCATGCGCATTTGTCATAATGACCGCCGAAGATGAGCTCGCCGATGGGAAAACACAAGCTCGAATGAACGTGATTCATGAAGTAGGGCTGTTTCAGGGCCGGCTTGGATTCACGAAGGCTATTGTCCTGCTGGAAGAAGGGTGCGCGGAATTCAGCAACATCCAGGGGCTCGGTCAAATCCGCTTCCCAACGGGAAATATCTCTGCGAAGTTCGAGGAGATTCGACAGGTCTTAGAGCGCGAGGGTGTCCTTGAGGCAACCGGCACATCCTGACTTGCTTCGCCGCCTTACTGCACCTCAGTCGGATCCGACATGTTCAGCTTCGTGTGAAACCCCCTACAAGTAGTCAGCTCGTCGCAGGCGCTGACTCTAACGTCCGGTTGCCATTGACCAAGGCTCCGGACAGACAGCCGTTCCTCGGCCCTTGTCGGCTAACAATGGACAGTGAGTACTCAGTGTCGTGAGAACGCAATCGACATCTATGCACGCGATACTCAAAACGCCTTGATCGTCACTATATTTGTCATTACGATGGTTGCGTCCGAAGAAGCCCAGCGCACCCATACTCACCCGTTCAAGTTGATCTTCGAAGGGGTTTGCAGTGGTTTGTTGCGGAATACGAGTGTTGTTGTCCAACAGGGTGCCACCCCCGAACAATTTTTCCTGAACAGACGATGGACACCGAACTCATCCGAAAGCAATACGATTTCGAGCTCGAGCAACGCAACAGTCTTGCCTCTGCCGTCAACATCCCTATCGTGGCCATTACTGTTGTTACGGCCGCAGCCTCTGCTGTTCTGCTCGATTTTGGTTACTCAAAGCAGGTGAAGACCTACCTTTTCTTAGGCTTCTTGGCTATCGTCCTCCTTGCTGTCTCGCACTCGATCTACAGCGTATTCAGGTCATTCTGGAACTACGAGTACAAGAAGCTGCCGGGACCCTTTGCTCTCAGCGATTTCATGCAGCAGCTGACTGCGTGGCACGCAGAACAAGGAAAAACCGACGCTGATGCACATACGGATGCAGAAGCTGACTTCGACGAGTATCTGAACCAGCGTTTGGCAGAAGCAGTGGAGTGGAACGGTCAGAACAATCTGGTACGCGGAAACTATCTTCACAGAGCTACGGCAGCCATCGCAGTGGCCGTTGCATGTCTCATCCCCGGTGCATTACTCTACGCATACACGAAGGCAATTGAGACCGGACCAGTTCATCACGTTCGCATCGTAAACTTAGACGAAGTAGGGGGAGAAGCCGCAATGTCGAAGACTCCAGCATCTAGTCCGTCTGCGCCCTCGACAGCGCCTGCAACGAGCCCTGATCAAGCGCCACCGCCAGCCACCACGAGTCCCAAGCCTCTCGGGCCGCCAAATACAACTTTCCGTAGTATCACGGAGCTGACCAAACCAAGCGCTGACGTCGACGCTGGCAAGAAATAGCCCCGTCAGTCCTGTCGCAACGCTGGATTCATTCGACCTTTCAGCTCAAGCAGAAGTCGCGTCGGACTCGCGAGGGAACGGCGCTCGTCTCTCTTCGATCTATGCAAGGATGGGAGATTCGTGTGAGTCTCTACCGGACGGCGTGAAGCAGGGCGGCCTTGTCCGCACAAGAGATATCGCGACAGTTCTTGCAGACCGAGGATGAACGCTGCGAGTAATCGCCGCTAGCCTATTGCTACGTAAGCCGTTACTCGAGCTCCCTGCTCCTCAAGTGGTGTTCCCACGGGACTAGCGATTTCCCGCCCGAGTCACGTAGTCGTCCACCGGCTTATCGCTCATACCAGCTTCAGACAGGCCGGTATCAGGCTCCGTCGAATCGGGACCCGCAAACTCCTGCCCAACTGAGGCCATATCAAGCCACGCTTCCTCGTCTGCACTGCGCGGCGACCTCAGGTCACACTCGTCGATGAGATTCTTGAGTTTGTAGCGCTTGAGCCTAGCCATCACGACACCCTCCATCCTTCGTCAGCATAGCGCGCCCGAGTGCGTCGATCCGCAGCAGCTACCCCACAAACCGACTCCCGTCATCACCCTCAAGCCCTCGCTGCCGGCTTCTCCGATAAGAATCATTTTTGTAGCTCAGGTGCAATGCGCCCTAAGCCGTTGCTCCATCGGCGTTTCCAGCATTAGGCGGAAGATTCGGGGTGTATTTCAGCTTGAGCAGCTGCTCCGCTGGTATTGGCACAATCGCGTAAGGAACCCCATCAAGTTTAGCGAACTCGACCAGTACATGCTCGTTGTCGAGTCGCTCGATAACTGTCCCGACCTGGCCCCGCCCAACACAGCCTTCGGGATGCTCGCAAAGGGTCGCCACTACATCGAAGGTTTTCATCTCAGTCACCAAAGAAGGAGAGGCCTCCTCAGACTAACGCACCAAAGCCACGACACCAGTCGGCTCTTGGCGGGTCACCATGCCAGACCCTACCGTTGGGTCTCTTCCAGTCGGTGTTCGATACGGGTGACACGCTGCCGAAGCCTCTCCAAAGCACGGCGAGATTTCACCAGTTCCGGGTAATTCGAAGACCTGTCCCGGCTGACTCGATCAAGGCAGCGATTGATGCGAGCGAGCCTAGAGAGAATCTCCCGCTCATCGTCTCGTGCCGCGGCCTGTGCCGCCAGTACCCGTTTCAAGTCCTCAAGCACAACGTCTTCAGCGTCTCTCATGGCAGCCTCCTCGCATGAGAACAGTGTAGCAAGCCATTTCGGAACACGCGCTTTCCGCGCCGTAGGTCGAATGCTTCACGGATATGCTTGCGCGTTCGGGCCTAAAGCAAGATGAGCCGACCGAAGCATAAACTTCCTGTCTCACGCCAAGGTGGTCAAACCCGAGCGCCGTCAACCGCAATGGTTGATTGCGCTCCACTTTTGGTTCAAACTCAGTTAGCGCGTGACTTGGACAAGACATCGTGCGCAGCGTGGTTTTTCACCGTCTGGCCTCTTGCGCCAGTTTATGCCTACAACCGCGCCATTAATTGCTCAGCAAACGCTCGGAAATCCGCTTAGGGGAAGTAGGCCTGCGACAGTTTATGGTCGCCGCTACAAACAGTCACACATCGATATTCCGTGCGTATAGTGCATTTCCTTCTATGAAGGCACGCCGCGGTTCGACGTTGTCGCCCATCAGCGTGGTGAAGATTTCGTCGGCGGAGATCGCGTCTTCGATCTGGACGCGCAGCAGGCGGCGGACTGCCGGGTCCATGGTGGTTTCCCAGAGCTGGTCCGGGTTCATCTCGCCCAAGCCCTTGTAGCGCTGCTTGTTGAGGTTGCGTTCGACTTCCTTCAGCAGCCAGCTGATCGCGTCGGCGAAACGGGTGACCGGCTGGCTCTTGTCGTTGCGCCGGATCTCGGCGCCGGTGCCGATCAGGCCGGAAATGGATTCGGCCGCGGTACGGATGCTGCGGTAGTCGCCCGAGACCAGGAACTCCTCCTCGATCCACGCGAAGCGGCGGTTGCCGTGGTGCATGCGTTCGATGGTGAGGCGCCAGGCTTCGGATTCGTCATGGTACTCGGGGTAGATCTGCACTTCCGGCGGTAGGTGCGGCTGGATGCGCTCGGCCGAGGCGCGGGCGGCGGGCTCGTCGTCCAGGCTGACGACGAGGTCCTGCGCCAGCATCGCATGCAGCACCGCCGGGTCGATGTAGCCGGCCAGGCGGTTGATGACCGCTTCGGCGAGCAGGTAGCTGCGGGCGAGGCCGGCCAGGGCTTCTTCGGCGATCGGGTCGGCGCCCTCGCGCGGCAGCAGCGCGGCGCCGTCCAGCGCGAGCTTGAGCAGGTGCTGGTTGAGCTCGTTGTCGTCCTTGATGTACATCTCGCTCTTGCCGTGCTTGATCTTGTACAGCGGCGGCTGGGCGATGTAGATGTGGCCGCGTTCGACCAGCTCCGGCATCTGGCGATAGAAGAAGGTCAGCAGCAGGGTTCGGATGTGGGCGCCATCGACGTCGGCGTCGGTCATGATGATGATGCGGTGGTAGCGCAGCTTCTCGGGCTTGTAGTCGTCCTTGCCGATGCCGGTACCGAGCGCGGTGATCATGGTGGCGATCTCCTGGCTTTGCAGCAGCTTGTCGAAGCGGGCCTTCTCGACGTTGAGGATCTTGCCCTTGAGCGGCAGGATGGCCTGGAACTTGCGGTCACGGCCCTGCTTGGCCGAGCCGCCGGCGGAGTCGCCCTCGACCAGGTAGATTTCGCACAGCGCCGGATCCTTCTCCTGGCAGTCGGCGAGCTTGCCAGGCAGGCCGACGCCGTCGAGCAGGCCCTTGCGACGGGTCATCTCGCGCGCCTTGCGCGCGGCGTCGCGGGCGCGGGCGGCCTCGACGATCTTGCCGCAAATGGTCTTGGCGTCGAGCGGGTTCTCGAGCAGGTAGTCGTTGAGCTTGTTGGCGACGACTTCTTCGACCGCAGGACGGGCCTCGGACGACACCAGCTTCATCTTGGTCTGGGACGCGAACTTGGGGTCGGGCATCTTGACCGACAGCACGCAGGCCAGGCCCTCGCGCATGTCGTCACCGCTGATGTCGACCTTGGCCTTCTTGGCGATCTCGTTGACTTCGATGTACTTGTTGATGACCCGGGTCATCGCTGCGCGCAGACCGGTGAGGTGGGTGCCGCCGTCGGCCTGCGGGATGTTGTTGGTGAAGCACAACACCTGCTCGGCGTAGGAGTCGTTCCACTGCATCGCGACCTCGACCGAGAGCTCGGCATCGAGCCCGCCGCCGGTGGGAATGCGGGTGGTTCCCTCGGCGTGGAAGATGGTCGGGTGGAGGACGTTCTTGCTGCGGTTGACGTATTCGACGAAGCCTTTCACGCCGCCTGCGAAGGCGAAGTTGTCTTCCTTGGCGGTGCGCTGGTCCACCAGGCGGATCTTGACGCCGTTGTTGAGGAAGGAGAGCTCGCGGAGTCGCTTGGCGAGGATCTCGTAGTGGAACTCGATGTCGCCGAAGATCTCCTCGTCCGCCAGAAAATGAAGTTCCGTACCCCGCTTGCTGGTTTCACCGAGGATGCGCAGCGGGCTGACCTCGACGCCGTCGACCATTTCGAGGACGCGGTCGACCGGGATGCCCCGATTGAACTCGATGAAGTGTTTCTTGCCGTCGCGTTTGATGGTGAGGCGCAGCCACTTGGACAGCGCGTTGACGCAGGACACGCCGACGCCATGCAGACCGCCCGAGACCTTGTAGCTGTTCTGGTTGAACTTGCCACCCGCGTGCAGCACACACATCACGATCTCGGCCGCCGAGCGCTTGGGCTCGTGCTTGTCGTCCATCTTGACCCCGACCGGGATGCCGCGGCCGTTGTCCGATACGGAAATGGAGTTGTCCGGGTGGATGGTGACGACGATGTCGTCGCAGTGACCGGCGAGCGCTTCGTCGATGGCGTTATCGACCACCTCGAACACCATGTGGTGCAGACCGGTGCCGTCCGAGGTGTCGCCGATGTACATGCCGGGGCGTTTGCGCACCGCCTCCAGGCCTTCGAGTTGCTGGATGCTGGACTCGTCGTAGTCTTCGTTGATCGGGCGATTCTGGAATTCGGACATGATCGATCTCGGGTGATGGGCGACGGCCGGCGGGCGGCCGTGCGGGTGTTGCGGTCAGTCAGGTCGGTATGACGGTTCCGGGTGCGGACGGTAGCGGTTCTTGCCGGGGACGAAGCGCAGCGGCGGGTCAGGCCCGGGTCGGGCCGACGTCCCTGGGGTGAGAACCGGCGACCGCCGGCAGTCCGGGGGAGGGTCAAATACGCATGGGCATCACGACATACTTGAAGTGCTCGTTGCCCGGTACGGTCAGCAGCGCGCTGGAGTTGCCGTCGTTGAAGCGCCATTCGATCTGGTCGGTGCCGACGTTGTTGAGCACGTCGAGCAGGTAGGTGACGTTGAAGCCGATGTCCAGCGCCTGGTCGTGGTAATCGACCTCGATCTCTTCCTGCGCTTCTTCCTGTTCATTGTTCGAACTGACGATGCGCAGCACGCCGTCCTGCAGCACCAGGCGCACGCCGCGGAACTTGTCGCTGGTCAGGATGGCGACCCGCGACAGCGAGGCCAGCAGCGGAGCGCGGTCGAAGGTGATCATGCGCGGGTGGTTCTGCGGGATCACGCGCTCGTAGTCGGGAAACTTGCCGTCGATGAGCTTGGTGACCAGTTCGATCGGACCGAAGCGGAACACCGCCTGGTTGCCGGCCAGCACGACTTCCAGCATCTCGTCGGTGTCGGCGAGCTGGCGCGAGAGCTCGAGCACGGTCTTGCGCGGCAGGATGACCTCGGTGCGGCTCAGGCCGGATTCGATGGTGCTCGCGGCATAGGCCAGCCGGTGACCGTCGGTGGCGACCATGCGCAGCTCGTTGCCGCCGGCGATCAGCAACAGACCGTTGAGGTAGTAGCGGATGTCCTGCTGCGCCATCGCATAGGAGACCTGGGCGAGCTGGCGCTTGAATACCTTCTGGCTGACACTGAATCGGGCGTTGTCGCCGTCGGGCAGGTTCATCCGCGGGTAGTCGGCGGCGGGCAGGGTCTGCAGCGAGAAGCGGCTCTTGCCGGCCTTGACCGTGAGTCGCTTGTCGTCCAGCGTCAGATTGATCGGCGCGGCCTCGGGCAGGGCGCGCAGAATGTCCTGCAGCTTGCGGGCGCCGACGGTCAGGCTGGCGTCGTCGCCACCGAGGTCGCCCGCGGTCGTGGTCCGGATCTGGATCTCGATGTCGGTCGCGAGCAGGGTGAGCTGATCGCCATGCTTTTCGATCAGCACGTTGGACAGGATGGGCAGGGTATGGCGCTTCTCGACAATGCCGGCAACCGATTGCAGTGGGGCGAGGAGCGCATCGCGGGTCGTGGTGAGCAAGTGCATGGCGTCAGTATGTTCTTCTGTGGTGGGTTGAACAGCTGCTTCGCGGAGTCGGCACGGGGGTGCCGGCCAAGGTGGGCGCGGGCATCATCCGCGCAACACCTGGGTCAGGACATGGACGTCGTGGTTGAGCTGTGGGTCGCCCAGCCTGAGTTCGGTAATGGTGCGGCAGGCATGCAGCACGGTGGTGTGATCGCGTCCGCCGAATGCGTCGCCGATGGCCGGCAGCGACATCGGGGTGAGCTCCTTGGTCAGCCACATGGCGACCTGGCGCGGCCGGGCGATGACCCGGGTGCGCTTTTTCGAGTGCATGTCGGCGATCTTGATCTTGTAGTAGTCGGCCACGGTCTTCTGGATGTGCTCGATGGTCAGCTGCCGGTTATGGGCGTTGAGCAGATCCTTGAGCGCTTCCTTGGCGACTTCCAGCGAGATCGACTTGCCGTGGAAGCGGGCGAAGGCGACCACCTTGTTCAGCGCGCCTTCGAGTTCGCGCACGTTGGAGCGCAGGTTCTTGGCGATCAGGAAGGCGACGTCGTCGTCCAGCTCGACCCGCAGTGCCTCGGCCTTCTTCTTCAGGATCGCGACCCGCATCTCGAGCTCGGGCGGTTCGATTTGCACGGTCAGGCCCCAGTCGAAGCGCGAGATCAGGCGGTCTTCCAGGCCCTGGATGTCCTTGGGATAGGTGTCGCAGGTGATGATGATCTGCTTCTTGGCCTCGGTGAGGGCGTTGAAGGCGTGGAAGAATTCTTCCTGGGTCCGGTTCTTGTTGTTGAAGAACTGGATGTCGTCGATGATCAGCAGATCGAGCGAGCGGTAGTAGCGCTTGAACGCGTCGAAGCTCTTTTGCTGGTAGGCGCGCACGACGTCGGCGTAATAGTCCTCGACGTGGACATAGCGGATGATCGCGCGTGGATTGTGGCGGTAAACCGCGTTACCGATCGCATGCACCAGGTGGGTCTTGCCCAGGCCTACGCCACCGTAGATGAACAGCGGGTTGTACGAGGTGCCCGGGTTTTGGGAGACCTGCATCGCGGCGGCGCGGGCAAGGTCGTTGGCCCGGCCGGTGACCAGGGTGTCGAAGGTGAAGTCCGGATTGAGACGGGTCTTCTCGTAGCCTGCGTCGGTGGCGACGGTCGTATGCTCGGCGCCTGACACTGGCTGATCCATTCGTGCGGTGGCCGGCCTGGCCGCGACCGCGGTCGGCACGACAACAGTCTCGGCGTCGGCCAACGGCTTGCCCGCACGCAGTGGCACCACCGTGGCCGGTTTGGCCGGCGCGGTCGGGAGAGTGATCTCGAGTTCTATCGGGCTGCCGTGATACTCGGCGCCAAGCTCGCCGATGCGCTGCAGATAACGTTCCCGCACCCACTGCAGTACGAAGCGATTGGGGGCGAGGAGACGCAAGAACGGTTGTTCGGCTGATGCGGCACCGTCCGCCTGGAGCGCCTTTATCCAGGTACTGAACTGCTGCGGGGGCAGTTCGCTCTCGAGGCGCGACAGGCAGAAAGACCAGAAATCTTGAGTCACGGATGGGTCGATATGTGCTTGGTGCAAAGTATCTCGATGCCGAAACCATCGGAACTTGCCGATGGATCAAGGGCCAGAGTCATTGAAATGGAAGGTACGGGATGATTCGCCGCGTGCCGGAGGTCTTGGTCTCCTTGGCCAAACGCCGCGACCCGAAGCATGGATTCTACCTGTCCGGGCAGCACTTATCCACAGCTGGAGGCAAAAAATATGCTTGACAAACAGGGGATTATGTATTCAAATGCCGCGTTTGACTCAAATACTGGCCAACTAACATGAAACGCACTTACCAACCCTCCGTCGTTCGTCGCAAGCGCACCCATGGTTTCCTGGTCCGGATGAAGACCCGTGGTGGTCGCGCTGTCATCCGTGCTCGTCGTGCCAAGGGTCGTCACCGTCTCGCCGTCTGAAGTGATCAGCCCGTCCGGCGCTGACCAGAGTTTTCCCGGCGCCTACAGATTACGAAAAACGGATGAGTATTCATCCGTTTTTGCTTTTCGGCGGGCCTTCAAAGGGCGCTACCTGATGGTGCATTATCGCCCGAATGGTCTGACCACCGCTCGACTGGGTGTCGTGGTGGCAAAACGGCTCGCCAAGCGGGCCACGCTGCGAAACCTGGTGAAACGCATCGTACGAGAGCAGTTTCGCAGGCATCGGGCTTCGCTGCCGATGCTGGATCTGATCGTACGTCTCCATGCTCCGGTGGCGAACGCGACACGGGCGATGATCAACGATGATATGGTTCGGTTGCTCGAGCGCCTGCGAAATGTTGAAGATACCGAGTTGAAGAAGCCGTGCTGAAGAAGTTGCTGCTGGGTGTGATCGGTGCGTACCGCTACGGCATCAGTCCGATGCTGGGGCGAAATTGCCGATTCCATCCTACCTGCTCCGAGTACGCCATGGAGGCGATCAAAAGCCATGGTTCGCTCCGCGGAAGCTGGCTTGCATTGAAGCGGGTGGGCAAGTGCCACCCCTTCCATCCTGGCGGGTATGATCCCGTCCCCGAACACTCCCAGATCGAAAAATAGCCCGATGGATCAGCGCCGAATAATTCTTTTTCTTGTCTTTTCCTTTGCCCTGGTGATGTTGTGGGACGCCTGGCTCAGGGATCAACGCCCTCCTCCCCAGACCGCACCGGTGGCCGCCGTAGATGGCGTTACGCCGGGTGACATCAGTCTGCCTACGCCGACCACCGGGCTGAGTGCCGATGCGAGTGGTGTGCCGGGCATGTCCGAATCGCGACAGGTCGCGGTCGAACGGGCGATCGTCCGTACCGACATGGTGGTTGCCGAGATTTCGTCGCAGGGCGGCGAGATCGTCAGGATGGAACTGACCCAGCATGCGGCGAGCGAGGATCGCAGCGCCAGTTTCGTGCTGTTCGACGATGGCATGCGTCATGTCTATTCCGCCCAGGCCGGCTTGATCGGGGAGGGTTTGCCGAATCACCGCACGATGTATTCCCTGCCGGCGGGCGAGCATGTGCTGGCGGATGGCCAGAACAGCCTGACCTTGCGTCTCGAGGCTCCCGAGCAGGATGGCGTGCGGGTGACCAAACTGCTGACCTTTCACCGCGGCAGCTATGTGATCGATGTCGATTACGAGATCGTGAACAACAGCGCGAACACGGTTTCGGCGCATGCCTACTTCCAGTTCGCACGTGACGGGAGGCCAGCCGAGGCGGTGGAAGTGTTCGGGGTCCGTACCTTTACCGGGCCGGCGTTCTTCACTGATGCCGAGAAGTTCCAGAAGGTCGACTTCGAGGACATCGAACGCGGTCGGGCCAAGTTCGCGAGCAGCGCCAACAACGGTTGGGCGGCGATGGTGCAGCATTACTTCGTCGGCGCCTGGTTGCCGCAGGGCGATGTGCAGCGCGAGTTCTTCGCGCGCAAGATCTCGGCCGACATGTATACCGCAGGCCTGATCCTGCCGGTCAGCGCGATCGCGCCGGAGCAGACCGGACGGGTTGGCAGTCGGCTCTACGCCGGTCCGCAGGAGCAGGATCATCTGGCCGGAATCGCACCGGGCCTCGATCTGGTGGTCGACTATGGCTGGCTCACCGTGATCGCGGCTCCGTTGTTCTGGGTGCTGTCGTGGCTGCACAGCCTGACCGGCAACTGGGGTTGGGCGATCATCCTGGTGACCGTGCTGATCAAGCTGGTGTTCTTCCCGCTGTCTGCGGCCAGCTACAAGTCGATGGCCAAGATGCGGGTGCTGGGCCCGCGCATGCAGCGACTCAAGGAACTCTACGGCCATGACAAGCAGAAGATGCAGCAGGAAGTCATGGAGATGTACCGCAAGGAGAAGATCAATCCGCTGGGGGGCTGCCTGCCTATCCTGGTGCAGATTCCGGTCTTCATCGCGCTTTACTGGGTGCTGCTTGGTAGCGTCGAGATGCGGCATGCGCCGTGGCTGGGCTGGATTCAGGATTTGTCTGCCAAGGATCCGTACTTCATCCTGCCTATCCTGATGGGCGCCTCGATGCTGATCCAGATGAAGCTCAACCCGGCGCCGCCCGATCCGCTGCAGGCCAAGATCATGATGGCCTTGCCGGTGGTGTTCACCATCATGTTCATGTGGTTCCCGTCCGGCCTGGTGCTGTACTGGGTGGTGAACAACATTCTGTCGATTGCGCAGCAATGGCAGATCACTCGGATGATAGAAGGTGCGAAGAAGTCTGGCGCAAAGACAGCGTGACACGATAGCCGCGATCGCTACGGCACCCGGACGCGGCGGTATCGGCGTCGTCAGGGTGTCGGGCGCCTCGCTCAAGGACTTCGCGCTCGCGCTCGGTGTTCGAGAACTCAAACCCCGCCATGCGGGGTTTGTTCGTTTTCGGGATGGTGATGGCGCTCCGATCGACGAAGGTTTGCTGTTGTACTTTCCGGGACCGACATCGTTTACGGGCGAGGACGTTCTCGAGCTGCAAGGTCATGGTGGTCCGGTGGTGATGCAGATGCTGCTCAAGCGCTGTGTCGAGATCGGCGCGCGCCTGGCCGAACCGGGCGAGTTCTCACAGCGGGCATTCCTTAATGGTCGAATGGATCTGGCGCAGGCCGAGGCGGTGTGCGACCTGATCGATGCGTCGACTGTTTCGGCTGCGCGCTCGGCGTTGCGATCCTTGTCCGGCGTGTTTTCCGAGTTGATCAACCGGTTGCGTGACGAGTTGATCGATTTGCGGATGTTGGTCGAGGCGACCCTGGACTTTCCCGAGGAGGAGCTCGATTTTCTGGAGAAGGCCAAGGCGTTCGAACGGCTCGAGGCTGTGCGCAAACGACTCGCCGAGGTGCTCGATCGAGCGGCACAGGGCGCGATCCTGAGGGACGGGATGCGGGTGGTGCTGGTCGGTCGCCCGAATGTCGGGAAGTCGAGCTTGTTGAATGCGCTCGCAGGTAATGAACTCGCGATCGTGACCGACATAGCAGGGACCACCCGCGACGCGGTGCGTGAGACCATCCAGGTCAGGGGCATACCTCTTCATGTGATCGACACGGCGGGTCTGCGCGATTCCGACGATCCGGTTGAGCGGATAGGGATCGAACGGACCTGGGCTGAGATTTCCCGGGCGGATGTGATTTTGCGGTTGTGTTCGGTGGGGGAGTCGGATCCGGAACTCGACGGGGGTATCGATGTGCGTCTTCCCGCCGAGTTGCGTCGAATCGATGTCATCAACAAGATTGACCTGTCCGGTGGCAAGCCGCTTAAGACGGTCGATGCGAACGGCCGGGTCACGCTTCACCTTTCTGCGAAGACGGGCGCGGGGGTCGATCTTCTCCGGGATGAACTCGCGGATGCGGTTGGCTGGCATTCGGATTCGGAGAACGTGCTGCTCGCGCGGGACCGGCATTTGCTTGCGTTGCGGCGCGCTCAGTCCCATCTTTCGGACGCAGTCGGACAGGTCGGATCTCTCGAATTGTTTGCTGAGGAGTTGCGTCTAGCACAGGATGCCTTGGCCGAGATCACAGGCGAGTTCACGTCGGATGATTTGTTGGGGGTGATTTTTTCCCGATTTTGCATCGGCAAGTAACGCTTGGTTCGTTCGCTGCCGTTTTCGGTTTCACGTGAAACAGTCTTACGCTGGTGGATCCATGTCTAGCTCCGGCCATTACCCATCACATGCCCGTAGTCTTCGCGAGAAAGCATTGCCTATCCCTTGAAGTGCTGCTTGCTCGGGACGAAACATGATCCATCAGGCGGTCGATCAATGAAGTTGTGGCGGGTTTTTTTACCGAGGTTGCCGATAACGAGCGCCATCCAAGATGTTCAGCTGAACTGGCTGATACCCCTTCGGAGATTGCTTGTTCGATCACATTCATCCGTCCACTTTGACACAGCGCCGGTCTCGCCTCTTTGGGCCGTTAACAGCACACCCGTAGAGGCGCAACCTGACCTCGCCACTTGTTGAGTTTCTCCAATTATGTCCGATTTCGAGACCGTGTTTCTTTTATTGGGTCTGGCTGCGTTCTTCGCAGGCCTTGTCGATGCCGTTGTTGGCGGGGGAGGCCTGATCCAGATCCCAGCGCTTTTCGCCGCCTTTCCCGGCGGGCAGCCTGCAACCCTGTTCGGAACCAACAAGTTCGCGAGCATCGTAGGGACCACCAGCGCTGCAATCCAGTATGCGCGTCGAGTGACGATTCCGTGGCGGGTTGCGCTTCCAGGCGCGCTCGCCGCGCTCGTGGGTTCCTGGTATGGCGCGCGTGCGGTTGCCTATCTTCCTTCCGAGATCATCCGGCCGGTCGTGCTGGTGTTGCTTGTCGTCGTGGCGATCTACACCTTCGTCAAAAAGGACCTGGGTACAGTTCATGATCAGCGATTGACGGCAGCTCAGGAGATTGGACTCGCGGTGGTGATTGGGGCAGGGCTGGGTTTCTATGACGGCTTCTTTGGACCGGGCACTGGCAGTTTCCTGATCTTTCTGTTCGTGCGTACGATAGGGATGGATTTCCTGCGGGCGTCGGTCACGGCCAAGATCGTCAATGTTGCGACCAACTTCGCCGCTTTGAGCTACTTCGCGCTCAACGTAGAGGTTTTGTGGAAGCTGGGAGCCTTGATGGCCTTGTGCAATCTGAGCGGAGCGATTGTGGGGTCGCGTCTCGCTATCCGTCATGGCGCCGCATTCGTCCGAAAAATGTTTCTCGGTGTCGTCGTCGTTCTGATCGCAAAACTCGCCTATGATCTGCTGACCCAGGGCTGAGGTATGTCAGCTCGAAATCGACTCTGTTTCACGTGGAACAGCGAACCTTGCTCGCGACAGGATTTCATGGAAATTGCTTTGCGAGAATATTGCGAGCAACAGGATAAGCGTTCTGGCATGTTAAACTTATGCGCTTTACCTGTGGTTGGATCGAAGAAGAAATGAATGGACTTCATCTGATTGCGGATCTCTACCGCTGCAAGTGTTCGCCCGAGATCATGCTCGATCGTGCAGTGCTCGAAGAGATTTGTGTGAGCGAATGTCGCGACGGCGGGCTGACTCCGCTGGGTGCCTATTTCTACCAGTTCACCCATGACGACGGCCAGCAGGCCGGTGTAACCGGGACCGTCGTACTCGCGGAATCCCATCTTGCGATCCACACCTGGCCCGAAACCGGCGACGTGACGCTGGATGTCTACGTGTGCAATTTCTCGCGTGACAACAGCGATCGGGCCCGCAGCATTTTCAAGCGGATCGTCGATCTGCTGAATCCCGATGACTCAGTCTGCCACGACGTGGTGCGTGGGCGTGTGCCAGCCGAGGCCTGAAGGATGAACGCCTCTTCCGTTGCTCAGCCCGCCGTCCTGCAGGAGGAGCTCAATGACAACGCGGGATTTTTCATCCGCCCTGGCCATTTGATCGAGTCCGGCCATTCGGCCTACCAGCAGTACGAGGTCTGGGATACCCCGCAATTCGGTCGGTTGTTCAGGCTGGACGGTTACTTCATGACCTCGGAGCGGGATGAATTCTTCTATCACGAGAACCTGATCCACGTTCCGGCGATCACCCATCCCGGACCGAAAAGCGCCTTGATCATCGGCGGCGGTGACGGCGGTTCGGCGGAAGAGTTGTTCAAGTATCCGAGCATGTCGCGTGTCGTACTCGTCGAACTCGACCAGAAGGTCGTGGAGATCGCGCGTGCGCATCTGCAGGCTGTTCATCGTGGCGCGCTGGACGATCCCCGCCTGGAGCTGAGAATAGAGGACGGTCTGAAGTATGTGGGTGAGGGCGCGCCTGCGAGCGGCGAAACCTTCGATTTGATCGTACTTGACCTGACCGATCCGATCGGCCCAGCCGAGGCGCTTTATACCGAAGCGTTTTTCCGCGACTGCAAGCGCTTGCTGTCCGAGCAGGGCGCGATCACGTTGCATATCGGTGCACCCATTTTCCAGCCCGTGCGTTTGCTCAGGTTGATGACCAATCTCAAGGCGGTGTTCGAGAAGGTCTTGCCGTACTTCATGTATATCCCCTTGTATGGGAGTCAGTGGGGGATGGCGGTCGCGTCGGACAAACTCGATCCCAAGCGACTCGCCGCCGATGAAGTGAACCGTCGTCTGGTCGAGCGTGGAATCGGTGATCGCCAGTATTACAATGGCGACATGCATGTAGCGCAATTCGCGTTGCCGAATTATCTGCGCGAGCTGTTGGGCTGAGACTACCTTTCGGTTCGTGCCCCGCCTCGGGGTGACTCCTTGACTCGACAAAAGCACCACCGTCCCACCGCAACCGTAGTCAGTGACAGTCTTGCCTACTCGCTGCGAGAGGCCGCGCGTCTGGTTCGAAGCGTTCTCGCAGGCCAGAATCTGACCGACGCCTTCGAAGCTCAGTTGCGCGAGAATCCGGCTTGGCCGGATGCGACCCGCGGTGCGGTGCGCGATCTTGCATGGGGTTGTCTGCGTGATTTCGGTCGGGGCGATGCGGTCCTTGGCCGCTTGCTGACCAAGCCCTTGCCTACCGAAGTGCATGCGGTCTTGCTGGTCGCGCTACATCGCTTGGCCACGCGACCGGATCAGTCGTACCTGATTGTCGATCAGGCGGTCGAGGCGGTCGGTAGCTTTGCGCCGGGACTGAAGGCAGTGACCAACGGCGTATTGCGTAACAGTCTCCGTCGCGCCGAGGAGCTGACAGCCGTGACCGACCAGACGCCGGCAGCCCGTTACTGCCACCCTCCCTGGTGGATTCAGCGTTGCCGCAAGGACTGGCCGGAGGATTGGGAGGCGATCCTGGCGGCGGCAAACCAGAAGCCGCCGATGTCGCTGAGGGTGAACCGTCGTCGTGCCTCGGTTGAAGATCAGATTGCCAAACTGGACGGGGCTGGTGTCGCGGTGCGCCAGCTCGACAACGAGGCCTTGTTGCTCGCACGTCCGGTGCCGGTGTCGCGCCTGCCGGGATTCGCCGAAGGTCGGCTGTCGGTGCAGGATGCCGGGGCGCAGTGGGCAGCCCGACTACTCGATCTTGCCTCTGGCCAGCGGGTGCTGGATGCCTGCTCGGCCCCGGGCGGCAAGGCTGCCCATATACTTGAAAGCGAGGCGGTCAGCCTGCTCGCGCTCGAACTGGATGAACGCAGGGCGGCGCGCATAGACGAGAATCTGAAGCGACTGGGCCTGAGTGCCGAGATTCGTGTCGGCGATGCATGTCAGCTGGAAAGCTGGTGGGACGGGCGGCACTTCGATCGTATCCTGGCCGACGTGCCGTGTAGCGCATCCGGGGTGGCAAGGCGACATCCCGATATCAAGTGGTTGCGTCGGTCCGAGGACATCCGGCAATTCGCGCGCCAGCAACGTGACATTCTGAAGGCCCTTTGGCAAACGCTGGCACCCGGTGGCAAAATGCTCTATGTCACCTGCTCGATTTTCCGCGAGGAGAACCATAATCAGGTGGCGTCGTTCTGCGCCGGTCATGACGATGCGGTACGCCTTCCGGTGGCGGGTCGGTCCGATTTTCAACTGCTGCCCAATGCGGAACATGACGGCTTCTATTACGCGCTCCTGCAAAAGCGTGCTTGAGCGACTCCGCAGCGGGTCCTTGCTGGCATTTCTTCTGCTGCTACCCATGTTCGTGTTCGCTTCGGAGAGTCGTGTCCGCTATGCCGACATCGTCGCGCGCGACGACGGCTACGTGGTCAATGCCGACTTCGAACTGGACCTGAATCCACGCCTGATCGATGCGATCAATCGCGGCGTCTCGCTGCATTTCACCGCCGAGTTTCAGGTCGAGCGACCGCGCTGGTACTGGTTCAACGACACCATCGTCGAGCGAAGCCTGGACTATCGGCTCTCTTATCACACCATCACCCGGAGCTACCGCCTGTCGGTCGGAAACCTGCACCAGAGTTTCGATACGCTGGATGCTGCCTTGCAGACCATGCTGCGGATACGGAACTGGCATGTGGTCGGGCTCGACACGCTGGAGTCCGGCGTGTCATACCATGCCGCAGTGAGAATGCGTCATGATACCAGCATGCTCCCCCGGCCCTTCCAGGTCACCGCGATCGGAAGCCGGGAGTGGAATGTTGCGACCGACTGGCTGCGCTGGACCTTCCTCGCGGGCACCACGAGATGAAGCGGGTTGCGATCGTCGTCATCGCGGCACTGGCCAGCATCTCCTTGTTCCTGCTCGCTTCGGCGAGTGCCAATACCGACCTTTTCAGCGGGGCCTACCCGTTTTTGCTGGCGCTCAACGGCGCGGTCGCGGTAGCCCTCGCTGCCCTGGTCGGCGTGCAACTGCGGACCTTGTGGCGGGAGTACAAGACGCGCCAATTCGGCTCCCGGCTGAAGTATAGACTGCTGCTGATGTTCGCGTTGATGGCGGTGGTGCCGGGCGTGCTGCTTTACGCGGTATCACTTCAGTTCGTCGTACGCAGCATCGACTCCTGGTTCGACGTCCGGGTGGATCGTGCGCTCGATGGCGGGATCGCGCTCGGCCAGAATGCGCTGGACTATCTGGTCTCGCAGGTCAGTGACAAGGCGCGCGAGATGGCCCTCGAGCTCGATACCGTTCACACCATCAGCCCTTCCCTGCTCAATCGCCTGCGCGAGCAGTCGGGCGTGTCGAGTGTGACCGTCGTCGGTGCGACTGGCCAACTCGTTGCGACCGCAGCCGATGGGGTCGGTAGCTTCCTGCCGGACCTGCCGACCGCAGTCCAGATGCGACAGGCGAGGCAAACCCAGCATTACCACCTGGTCGAGACCCGGGGTGGGGAGGGGTTGGTGATCAAGGTAGTGGTGCCGATCGCGTCGCGCTCGTTGCTGGCAGAGCCGTCCTACCTGCAACTGTTGCAGCCGGTGCCGGCGACCTTCACCCGACATGTCGACGCGGTGCAGGAGGCGCACCGGGACTACCAGCAGTTGGTGCTGGGGCGTACCGGCTTGAGCCGGATCTACTCGCTGACGCTGACCCTGGCGCTGCTGCTGGCCCTGCTCGCAGCGGTGGCGGTGGCCTTCGTCCTGAGCCGGCGGCTGGCGGCACCGTTGCTGATCCTGGCCGAAGGCACGCAGGCCGTTGCGCAAGGTGATTTCAGCCCGCGCCAGGCCTTGCCGGCCCGGGACGAGCTTGGCGTTCTGACCCAATCCTTCAACCAGATGACCCGTCAGCTGCAGGAGGCGCGGGCGCAGGCCGACCGCAACCGGGCCGCGGTGGAAGCGGCCCGGGCCTATCTGGAGAGCGTGCTGGCCAACTTGTCGACCGGCGTGCTCGCGTTCGGCGCCGACGGTTGCCTGCGTGCGGCCAATCGGGGGGCGATGGACATCCTGCGCGACGAATTGGTCGGTTTCGAGGATTTTTCGCTGGACGACTGGCCGCGACATGAAGCGTTTCGGGATTTCCTGCTCAAAGGTTTTGCCGAGAACCAGGGTGATTGGCACGACCAGTTTGAAAACTCCCGCCCCGACAGCGCCCCCCAGACCCTGCTGATCCACGGTGCGCGTCTGCCGGAGCCGTCCGGAGGTGGCACGGTGGTGGTGTTCGACGATATCTCCAGCCTTGTCATGGCACAGCGTAACGCTGCCTGGGCCGAGGTGGCCCGCCGCCTGGCCCACGAGATCAAGAATCCGCTGACGCCGATACAGTTGTCGGCCGAGCGCTTGGCCTACAAGCTGGCCGACAAGCTCGATGTTGAAGGTCAGCAAGTGCTGGAGCGTGCGACCCGGACCATCGTCAATCAGGTCGAGGCGATGAAGAATCTGGTCAATGCCTTCCGCGACTATGCCCGAATGCCTTCCCCGTCGCTGGGCGAGATCGATCTCAATGACCTGATCATCGAGGTGCTCGGCTTGTATGAGAGTTCGCCGATGAGAATCGTTACCCGACTCGATCCCATGCTGCCTCAAGTCAGAGGGGATGCGGCACAGATTCGCCAGATCATTCATAATCTGCTGCAGAATGCCGAGGACGCTCAGGCTAGCGAGTCCGAACCCGTCTTCCAGGTGACGACCCGGCGCGAGGGAGACCGGGTCGTGATGATCGCACACGATGGTGGGCCGGGATTTCCCGCTGAAGTGCTGGCCAGGGCATTCGAACCCTATTTCACGACCAAGACCCGGGGTACCGGGCTCGGTCTGGCGATCGTGAAGAAGATCGTCGATGAGCATGGCGGCGACGTCAGGTTGCAGAACCGCGATGTCGGTGGCGCCGAAATCCAGATCCGCCTTCGTGTGGCCAACGCCGTCGATCAAGGCGCAATCACACGCGAATGAAGTACGCAGGTTATCAAGATGGCAAATATTCTTATCGTTGACGACGAGGCGGGTATCCGCGAACTGTTGTCCGAAATCCTCGGTGACGAGGGGCACGATGTCGTACTGGCCGAGAATGCGGCCGCGGCACGGGCGCATCGCAACGCGAAGCGGCCCGATCTGGTCTTGCTCGATATCTGGATGCCGGATACCGACGGCATCACCTTGCTGAAGGAGTGGTCGGCCAGCGGCCAGCTGACCATGCCGGTGGTGATGATGTCCGGTCACGGCACGATAGATACGGCCGTCGAGGCGACCCGTATCGGCGCGATCGATTATCTCGAGAAGCCGATTGCGTTGCAGAAGCTGTTGTCCGCGGTCAAGCGTGGTTTGCAGCGACCGGTTACCGCGGGTGCCCCGTCTGCGCTCACCTTGGCGGCATTTCCCCGGTCCGCGCCGCTCAGCGACCTGAAGCGTCGCCTCCAGCAGATCGGCGCGAAGTCGCGCATCCTGTTGCTCAGGGCCGGTCCGGGCAACCTGATCGATCTCGCCGCGCGCAGTGTCAAGCCGGATTCGGCCGAGTGGCTGGATTTGTCGGTGATCACGACCGCGCTCGATGTCAAGCAACTGCAGGCGACGCAGGGTGGGACGATATTCGTTTCCGAACTGGCTCGACTGGGACGGACACAGCAGAAGAACCTTGCCTTCACGGTCGAACGCCTGGAGCGCTTCAACCTCCATCTGGTTGTCGCATCGGAATTCGGTGCCGACGCGCTGCTCGCCGACGGCTGGGATGAGAGCCTGGTCCAGCGTCTGTTCGAGGTCAGCCTGGCTCCGCCGGGGCTTGCCGACGTCCAGGACGATGTGCCCGAGATCGCGGCGCAACTTCTGTTGCATCTGGTCGAGGCCAACGAGGTCCCGCGCCGACGCCTGTCCACCGCGGCGCTCAACCAGCTCCGCACCCAGAGCTGGCCAGGGGGCTTCGCGGAACTGCGCGCGGCGGTGAAGTCGCTTGCGATGGGTACGCTGGAAGAGGAGATCAGCGCGGCCGATGTACGCCGGGTGCTGCCGCCGCCGGTCGAAAGCGTGCACTCGGTGTCCTTCGACCAGCCCCTGCGCGAGGCCAGGGAGGCCTTCGAGCGGCTTTATTTCGAGCATTACCTGAGGCTAGAAGGTAACAACATGACCCGCATCGCCGAGAAGTGTGGTCTGGAACGGACCCACCTTTATCGAAAGTTGAAGCAGCTGGGACTGCAGGTTGGCCGCAAGAACGACGACGCCTGATCCGCCCCCTGTTCCCCGCACCGTGGGAACCGCAGGCGATGATCTGGGGCCTTCAGCGGCGTCCGGGCATCCCACGACAAGCTCATCAGGTGGAGGGAGGTCAGGCTTGGAGGCAATGCTGGGCCAGTTCGGTCTGCATGAACTGGGTCGTTTCACGGTCGGCGCAGCCGATGGCGTGCCTGCGGTCGACGTTGGTCACGCTGCGACCGAGCTGGTCCTGGTCGGCCATGTCGGCTCGTCGCATTGGCGCCACTTCGTGAGCTCGGCCGAGTACCGGGAGGGTCTGCCGGATCCGCTGGATCGCTGGAGTCGGCGTGTCGGTACCCTGATCGCGACCCGAACCGGCGGCTGTGCGCTTTACCCATTCGAGGGGCCCCCCTTTCTTCCTTTCCAGCGCTGGGCCATGCGCGCCGACCCGGCCCTGTCGGCGTCGCCACTCGGCCTGCTGATCCACCCCCGCAAGGGTTTGTGGCAGGCTTACCGTTTCGCCCTGGCACTGCCGGCGGCGCGGACTGACCGGTATGCCTCGCGCGCGCAAGCGGCCTCACGCGATCCGGTCGATAGTGCGGACGTGTGTGCGCGTTGCGTCGAGCGTCCCTGTCTTGCCGCCTGTCCGGCCGACGCGGTCCGAGAACCCTTGTACGACTGGTCGGCCTGTATCGCGTATCTGCGCGTCGCTTCTGCAGATGACGAGTGCCGCAAGAGTGGGTGTCGTTCCCGCCGCGCCTGCCCGGTTGGCGTGGCGCTGAGCTATGACGCGGAGCACGCGCGCTTCACTATGGACGCGTTTCTCGCCGGCGGGATCGTCGCGTCGGGCTGACAGCGCTTTGAAACATCCGGTTTCAGTTGTGCCTTCAACCAGTACAATGCTCGCTTCTGGATCAGCTCCCTACGATACGTGAAGATAATCATTCTCGGCGCGGGCCAGGTCGGCGCTTCGGTCGCGGAGAATCTGGTCTCCGAGGCGAACGACATCACGCTGGTCGATACCAGTGCGGAATACCTCGAGCTGCTGCGCGACCGCCTGGAGGTGCGTACCGTCTGCGGCAACGGCGCGTCGCCGTACGTGCTGCAGGAGGCCGGGGCCGACGACGCCGATCTGCTGATCGCGGTGACCCAGTCCGACCAGACCAATCTGTGTGCGTGCAAGGTCGCAAAAACCTTGTTCAATCTGCCTACCCGGATTGCACGCCTGCGTTCCGGTGATTTCGTCGATTATCCGGAGCTGCTGAACGACGACAACTTCGCGGTCGGGTTCTCGATCTGTCCCGAGCAGATCGTGACCGACCACATCAAGCGCCTGATCTCGTTTCCCGAGGCCTTGCAAGTACTGGAGTTCGCCGATGGCGTGGTCAGCCTGATCGGCGTGAGGGCCTTCGAAGGTGGACCGCTGATCGGTCATCCGCTCAAGGCGCTGCGTTACCACATGCCCAATGTCGAAGTGCGCATCGCGGCGATCTACCGCAATGGCGAGGCGATCATCCCCGAGGGCGACACCGTCATCGTGCCCGGTGACGAGGTGTTCTGCCTGGCCGCTTCGGTCCATATCCGTCAGGTGATGCGCGAGTTGCGCCGCTCCGACCATCCGATGCGAAGAATCATGATCGCAGGCGGGGGCAACATTGGTTTCCGCCTCGCGCGTTCCATCGAGGAAGACTACAACGTCAAGCTGATCGAGCTGAGCGGACGGCGCACCGACATGCTCGCCACCCATTTGAACAACACGCTGGTGCTGAAGGGCGACTCCACCGACGAGAAACTGCTCGAGAACGAAGGAATAGACGAGACCGATCTCTTCGTCGCGCTGACCAACAACGAGGAAGACAACATCATGTCGGCCTCGCTGGCCAAGCGGATGGGCGCGCGCCGCACGCTGGCGCTGATCAACCGCAAGTCCTATGTCGATCTGGTGCAGGGCGGACCCATCGACATCGCGATCTCACCGGCCCAAATCTCGATCGGTACGCTGCTCGCGCATGTGCGTCGCGGCGATGTGGTGGCGGTGCATAGCCTGCGTCGCGGCGCGGCCGAGGCGCTGGAGATCGTCGCGCACGGCACGGAGAAGGAATCCAAGGTGGTCGGCAAGACGATAGACCAGATCCAGCTGCCCAAAGGGGCGACCATTGGCGGGATCGTGCGTGACAAGAAGCGGGCTGACGGCAAGGTGGTCAGGCACGAGGTCATCATGCCGCACCACGATATCGTGATCCAGAGCGAGGACCATGTGATCGTGTTCTGTACTCACAAGCGTCTCGTTCGACAGGTCGAGAAGCTGTTTCAGGTCGGCTTCACCTTTCTCTGAGCATGCGCAGTTACTTTCCGGTTCTGAATGCGATGGGCCTGATCATCATGATCTTCGGCCTGTTGATGGGTTTTCCGATCGCGATCTCCTACTACCTCGAAGACGGTGCCCACATCGCCTTCGATACTGCGGTGCTGATCACCTTCACCGCCGGCCTGGTACTGTGGCTGCTGACCCGCGGCAAGCGCCGCGACCTGCGCGTGCCCGACGGCTTTCTGCTGGTGGCGGCGACCTGGGCGGTTCTGCCCTTGTTCGGCGCGATTCCGCTGACGAGTTACATCGGCGAGCTGAGCTTCATCTATGCCTACTTCGAAGCGGTGTCGGGGCTGACCGCGACCGGTGCGACCGTGATGACCGGCCTGGATGACATGCCGGTGTCGATCAATGTCTGGCGCACCTTCATGCACTGGATCGGGGGCATGGGCGTGATCGTGCTTGTGGTCGCGATCCTGCCGCTGCTCGGAATCGGTGGCCGCCAGCTGTTCAAGGCCGAGGTGCCGACGCCGATGAAGGAGTCCAGCCTGACTCCGCGCATCACCGAGACCGCGAAGGGGCTGTGGATCACCTACATCCTGCTCACCGTCGCCTGCGGCATCAGCCTGTGGTTGGCCGGCCTCGAGGGGTGGGACGCGCTGATCCACGCCTTCACCGTCACCGGGCTGGGCGGGTTCTCGAGCAAGGACGCCTCGCTCGGCCATTTCAACAGCGTTCCGGTCGAAATGGTCGTGATCGTGTTCGCGCTGCTCGCCGGCCTGAACTACGCCACCCACTATCTCGCCCTGGTCCGGCGCAGCCCCAGGCCCTATCTTCGCGACCCGGAAATCCCGTTCTTCTTTGGAGTGCTGATTCTCAGCGTGGCGATGCTGACCGTCTACCTGATGCAGTTCAACGCACATACCGACCTCGCCGCGACGGTGCGTTACGTTGCTTTCCATGTGGTCTCGATATCGACCTCGCTGGGGTTGGCGACTTACGACTACACCTTGTGGCCGATGTTCGCGCAGCTCTGGATACTGTTCCTGGGCAGCTTCATCGCCTGCTCGGGCTCGACCGGGGGCGGGATCAAGATGATGCGTGCGATGATCCTGTACAAGCAGGTCTATCGGGAGATCGTCCGTTCCCTGCATCCGAACGCGGTCAGGCCGGTGCGCATGGGCGGTCAGCCGGTGTCGGACACCATTCTGCATGCGGTACTCGGCTTCAGCTTCATGTACATGGTGTCCATCGTGACGCTGACGCTGGTGCTGGCCGCGTCGGGTCTGGATATAGTGACCGCGTTCTCGGCGGTGGTCGCCTGCATCAACAACACCGGTCCGGGCCTGGGTGCGGTGGGACCGGCCGAGAACTACGCCGGCCTGAACGTTTTCCAGGTGTCGGTGCTGTCCTTCACGATGATTCTGGGGCGCCTGGAGATCTTCACCTTGCTGGTGGTGCTGACGCCGGTGTTCTGGCGCCGCTGAACCCGGCTGCACCAGCAGCGCCAGTGGCCTGCAGAGGGAGTGTCGGAGCGGGTCGCGGGTCGGGTGCTGCACAGGGGCGTTCTGGCCTGGTCCGGGGGTCGGACCAAGGTGGGTGCCGACCGTTGCAGTCGGTTCGGGGTCGGCAGGGCGACGGAAAACCGGGATAATCACGGGTTGAACCGAAAAGCCAAATCAAAGGATCCCATCGTGAGCCGTCTCGTCAACGACACCTTCCTGCGCGCGCTGATGCGTGAGCCGACCGAATACACACCGATCTGGCTGATGCGCCAGGCGGGCCGCTATCTGCCCGAGTACTGCGAAACCCGGCGCCGCGCCGGGAGCTTCCTCGATCTGTGCAAGAACAAGGACCTGGCCTGCGAGGTCACGCTGCAGCCGCTCGCCCGTTACGATCTGGACGCGGCCATCTTGTTCTCGGACATCCTGACCGTACCGGACGCGATGGGCCTGGGGCTGTATTTCGCCGAGGGCGAAGGGCCGCGCTTCGAGCGGCCGCTCAAGGACGAGTGGGAGATCCGAAACCTGACCGCGCCGGATCCGCATGCCGAGTTGCAGTACGTGATGGATGCGGTGTCGGAGATCCGCAAGGCGCTGGACGGCAGTGTGCCCTTGATCGGCTTTTCCGGCAGCCCATGGACGCTGGCCTGCTACATGGTCGAGGGTGGCTCCTCGTCCGACTACCGCAAGGTCAAGAGCCTGGCCTACAGCCGTCCGGATCTGATGCATCATATCCTGAGCGTGACCGCCGATGCCGTGACCGCGTATCTGAACGCCCAGATCGAAGCCGGTGCCCAGGCCGCGATGGTGTTCGACTCGTGGGGTGGCGTGCTCTCCGAAGCGGCCTATCACACCTTCTCGCTGCCCTATCTGAAACGGGTGGTCGACGGCCTGATCAAGGAGAACGACGACCGCCGGGTGCCGAGCATCGTCTTCACCAAGGGGGGCGGATTGTGGCTGGAGAGCATCGCCGCGATCGGCAGCGATGCGGTCGGGCTGGACTGGACGATGGACATAGGACGGGCCCGCGCGCTGGTGGGCGACAAGGTCGCGCTTCAGGGCAACCTCGATCCCAATGTGCTCTTCGCGCCGCCCGAAGTCGTCGCGGCCGAGGCACGGCAGGTACTCGACGCGTTTGGCGCGCATCCCGGCCATGTGTTCAATCTCGGTCATGGCATCTCCCAGTTCACCCCGCCCGAATCGGTTTCAGTGCTGGTGGACACGGTACATGCGCACAGCAGGACATTGCGCAGCGCGGGCTGACGCCGCTCCATGGGCCCGGCCATTAACCTCTTGTGGCGGGTCCTGGTCGGGGGGCTCGCCTTGGTTACCCGATTTCCCGCGATGGCTTTCCGTCAGGCTCAGGCGACCGGCGGTAACCAGGCTTTGCGCGAAATGCCTAGCCATGCTTTTCCCGTATGGCTGAGGCGGGTGCAGTGCGACCAGCGTGTTGACTCCCGCTCGGGATCCCCTTGTCACTGAAGGTGTTGTCAAGCCTTAAATCTGCTTCAACAGGCTTGACTTATGCACACGAGGGCGTTCCAGGTTTTCAAGTGGGTGGAAAATGCGGCATCGCAATACGATATTTGCAAGGCATTGATTTATAAAGAATTTAAAAATGCCTATTGTTAAGGCAAAGTGACAGAAGTGCTTGTGTTACGGGCGTTTGAACGCATTTCACCCAAGCTGCCCACATACTTATCCACAGATAATGTGGACAAGCCTACAAGCGGTTCTACGGCAATACCTTAGTCCGCATTGCGATTCTTGTTCTCACAAAAGTGGGGCAAGATGTTGAAATATAAGGATATGTGACAAATGGAGGATTCCGGGCGTCGTGTCATCCGGGTTGCGCTGCCGGTGCCGATCCCGCAACTATTTGATTACAAAGGATTCGATGCTAGCGATTCCGATCTGGGACGCTGTGTCAGGGTCCCGTTCGGCAAGGGGCAAAAGGTCGGGGTGATCGTCGCCCTGCCGGAGCATTCCGATATCGATCCCGCGCGCATGAAGGATGTCGTTCATATCCAGCGCGAGCTCTCCCCGCTTCCCGCCGACTGGTTGGATCTGGTCGGCTTCGTTTCGACCTATTACCATGCGCCCCTGGGCGAGGTGATCGCGCTGGCCCTGCCCCCGGGTTTGCGCCGGGCCGACATGGTCAGCGCCGAAGCGGAGGACCCCTTGATCGACTTGTCTCCGGCCGGACGGGCTGCGCTGGACGAGGTACGACGCGAGAGCCGCGCGCTGGCCCTGCTACGGGCGCTTGCTGCGAGCGGACCGCTGCGGCGCAAGCGGGTCAGGGCATCGACCCATGGCCAGGCGCTTGGCGATGCGCTCAAGCGGGGCTGGTTGGAGCCGGTAGAATGCAGCGACCCGGCCGAGATCGGTTCCGGCCGTCCTCGGCTGACCCTGGAGCAGCAGCAGGTGTTGGATGAGATCGGGCAGGTGGCGCCCGGCTACTGCTGCTGGTTGCTGCAAGGCGTCACCGGTAGCGGCAAGACCGAGGTCTATCTGCGCCTGGCCGAGCAGGCCTTGACCCGGCGCGAGCAGGTCTTGATGCTGGTGCCAGAGATCGCGCTGACGCCCCAGCTCGAGTCGCGGGTGCAGACCCGTTTTCCGGCCGCCCATATCGTCAGCCTGCATTCGGCCCAGTCCGAGGGCGCACGCTCGCGTGGCTTCGTACAAGCGCTGGAGGGCGCGGCCGACATCGTGCTCGGTACCCGGCTGTCGGTGTTCACGCCCCTGCCGCGACTGGGGCTGATCCTGGTCGATGAGGAGCATGACGCCTCTTACAAGCAACAGGAGGGCTTGCGTTACTCGGCGCGCGACGTCGCGATCTGGCGTGCCCGCCAGCGGAAGGTTCCCGTGGTTCTGGGGTCGGCGACCCCCTCTCTGGAAAGCTGGCTGCACGCCCGCAGCGGACGCTATCGCAGCGTCAGGCTGACTTCCCGCGCGGTGTCGGAAGTCCTGCCCAAGGTCCGCTGCGTCGACACCCGGCGCATACGGCTGGACGAGGGGATCAGCCCCGGTCTGCGCGCGGCGATCGAGGCGCGCCTTACGCGCAAGGAGCAGAGTCTGGTCTTCCTGAACCGGCGCGGCTATGCGCCGGTGCTGTCCTGCCCTGCCTGCGGCTGGATCAGCCATTGTCCGCATTGCTCGGCCAACCTGGTCGTGCATCTGGTCGATCGACGCCTGCGCTGCCACCATTGCGGCTGCGATGGGCCGATTCCGCCGGCTTGTCCGTCCTGCGGCAACCAGGACATCCAGCCGTTCGGTCGGGGCACCCAGCGGGTCGAAGCCCGCCTGCAGGAGATGTTTCCGGACGCGACGGTGTTGCGGGTAGACCGCGACTCGGCCCGCTCCCGCCCGCAGTGGGAGAGCTTGCTGGCACGGATCGCCAACGGCGAGGCCGACATCCTGGTCGGCACCCAGATGATGGCCAAGGGCCATGATTTTCCCAACCTGACCCTGGTCGGGGTGATCGGCGCCGATGCCTCGTTGCATGCGGCCGATTTCAGGGCACCGGAGCGCCTCTTCCAGCAGTTGATGCAGGTCGGTGGCCGGGCCGGTCGTGGCCATCTTGCCGGCGAAGTCTTGATCCAGACCGAACACCCTGATCATCCGCTCTACCGCTGTCTGGTAGAGCACGACTTCGACCGTTTCGCTGCGCGCGAGCTCGACGAGCGCAAGCAGGCGGGCTTTCCGCCCCACACCTTTCAGGCGATGCTGCGGGCGGATGCGCCGATGCTGGAGGATGCCGAGCGTTTTCTGACCCATGCACGGCGGCTGGCGCTCGAGATCGCACCCGAGGGCCTCAGGGTCTTCGATGCGGTCCCGATGCGCCTGACCCGCCTGGCTCGCCGGGAGCGTGCGCAGCTTTTGGTCGAGGCGGACCAGCGCAAGGCCCTGCAGTCCTTCGTCGCCGCCTGGTTGCCCATCCTGCGGGCTCAGCGGCTGCCACGAGACCTGCGCTGGCAGATCGACATCGATCCGCTGGAGGTCTAGGCGCCCTGGAGGGATGGAGGCTTTGTCAGACACCGAACGGCCTGTACTGCAGCAACAAGAGGGGCGCCAGCCGGCCAGGGCAATCGGTTGTGGACCATGGAGAGGCCCAGGGGTGTCAGCGCTGTCGAGCTTCGCTCGCGCCCGCCGGCCACAACCAGGCCGCCCCGCGCACGCCGGAAGAGTCGCCATGCAGGCTCTGGCGCAGCCGGGTGCGGACCACATCCGAGAAGACATGCGGCACCCATTGTTCGGGCACGTTGCGGTACAGGCGCTGCAAACGGCTCAGACCGCCGCCGAGTACGATCACATCCGGATCGAGCAGGTTGATGACCGTGGCCAGCGCACGCGCAAGCCTGCTCTCATAGCGTCTCATCGTGGCCTCGCACAGGGCATCCCCTGCTTCGGCGTGCGCTGCGATCTCTGCGGGGGTCAGGGTCTGGCCTGTCAGTGCCCCTGTCAGTGCCGCGTGTTCGGCCGCCATGCCCGGGCCGGACAGCCTCGTCTCGATGCAGCCGGTGCGCCCGCAATAGCAAGGCGAGGGTGCGACTGTGGCGGCGCTCGAACCGTCCGGTGCGAAAAGTGGCGCCTCCTCTGCAGGAAGCGGATTGTGCCCCCACTCACCCGCGATCAGGTTCATGCCCTGCAGCAGGCGACCCTCGACGACGATGCCACCACCGACCCCGGTGCCTAGGATGACTGCGAATACCACGCTGGCCCCGGCCGCCGCCCCATCGGTGGCTTCGGACAACGCGAGGCAGTTCGCATCGTTGGCGATTCGTACTTCCCGGTCGAGACGTCCGGACAGGTCGGCCAGCAGCGGCTGGCCGTTGAGACAGGTCGAGTTGGCGTTGCGGACCAGTCCGGTCAGTGGCGACAGCGATCCGGGCGTGCCGATGCCGACGCTGCAGCGGGCGCCGAGCTCGGCCTCGGCAGTGGCGACCAGGGTCGTGATGAGGTCGAGCGTGGCGGCATAGTCACCTTCCGGGGTCGGCACACGCCGTCTGAGCCGGATCGCGTTGTCGTCATCGAGCACCGCGATCTCGATTTTGGTTCCGCCAAGGTCTATGCCGATGCGCATCATCCTGGCACGGTAGAAGGGTCGGAGTTGATCGGCATGCGCAAGCAAGGCTTCAAGCGATCAGCAGAGGTTTCCACGATCGTGGGCTTCCTACAGACCCCTATGGCTGCGGGCGAGCGCTCCCTGGAAGCGCTCCATGACCTCCTCCTTGCAGCCGGCACTGACTTCGAGGTCACGGATCAGCCCGTCGGCCAGGTCGTACACCCAGCCATGCACCCGGACCTGTTGTCCCCGCAGCCAGGCTTCCTGCAGCACCGAGCTCTGGCAGACGTTGACCACCTGCTGCATCACGTTCAGCTCGCACAACCGGTCCAGCCGCAGGCCGGGATCCTCGATGGCGTCCAGGGCGGCTTCATGCCGGTCCCGTATGTCCTGCACATGGCGCAGCCAGTTGTCGATCAGGCCTATGCGATTATTGTTCAGCGCCGCCTTGACCCCACCGCAGCCGTAGTGGCCCACGACGAGAATGTGCTTCACCCTGAGCGCATCGACCGCATACTGGATCACCGACAAGGCGTTGAGATCGGTGTGCACCACCTGGTTGGCCACATTGCGATGCACGAAGATCTCGCCGGGGGCGAGGCTCACGATCTGGTTGGCCGGCACCCGGCTGTCGGAACAGCCAATCCAGAGATACTTCGGCGACTGCTGATTGAGCAGGCGGCTGAAGAACTCGGGGTCTTCCTCGTGTTTGCGGGCCGACCAGTTGCGGTTGTTCTCGAAGAGTTGGTAGTAATCCTGCATGTCGACGATCGCCTGGTGAGGCGGGATCTGGTGACTTGCCTGTAACCGTCCGGTCCCGCGATGGGTTTATAATTATGAATTATAGCAAGCCGCGCATGCTCAGTCATCCCGACAATTCAAGGTATTGCCCCGGCTCATGAAATCCGCTGGCCCTGTCGAAGGGCGTGCTGACACCTTTCGGGCTTCGACAAGCTCAACCCGAAAGGTGTCAGGATAATCGAGGGCCGGAATACCCGTGCCAGTAGAAACCGCAATGGGGCGGGCAGTCGGGTACATCATGGGCCCAGTGTGCCCGCGCAGGCAGAAACGTCAGCTTTCACAAGCATCCCGGCACCGCTAGAAGCCTTCAAGCGTGATGTCCGGGTTTGCTGGTCGGTCGGCCCCTGTCAGTCGCGCCAGACCCCCAGCGCCAGAAGCTGCCGTGTTGCGGCTTCAGACCAGCCACGGTTGGCTGCCGGGCTGGCTGGGCTGGGATGGAGCACGCGACCTATGTGTATGCCGGCATCCTTTCCGATCGCGCCGATTGCCCGGTTCTCGGCCCAGGCGCCGACGCCGATCAGCCACTCGGGTCGCAGAGTCTCGACCAGTTGGCGCAAATGGCGGTCGCAGGCTTCGAGCAGCGGCCCCTGCTCCGACGCCGGCAGCTTGTCCGGGGTCAGGTTGCGTGCGCCGTCGAGAAACACCAACGGGCAGTAGTTGGCGACGTAATGATCGGCGAAGAAGGCCTCGGCCGAGCCGAAACGCTCACTGAAAAGACCCCACAGGCGCCGGCCGGAAACCTCGGAACGGGTGCATTGAAAGCCTTCGATCGGGCGCTTGGGATTCTCGTCGGCCGGCTTTCGTACCGGCCCCGCGAGCGCCATCCAGTCACGCACCGCGGCGATCTCGCCAAACGGAACGCCGGTCTGGGTCATCCCGAACGGGCCTGGATTCATCCCCAGGAACACGACGCGACGCGGCCCGGTGGCATAGCGCGCAATGTAGGCGTCGTGCACCGCGCCGGCATAGTCAAGCGGATTGTAGACATGGCTGACCGGTGCGGAAAAACGCATTCCGCCCACGGTGTCCGACAATTCATGCGCTGCGGAAACCAGTCTAGAGGCAACGTTCGTAGTGATCATGGGGGTAGATCCAGGCTAGAGCGGATTCGGTCAGGCATTGCGCCGATGGAGTCGGGTGCGCGCCGGGTCGTGCTGAACCCGCCGGATTACGCGGCGAGCGGATCGCTCAGCGCCCACCGGTCTGCGCTTTGCGGGCAAACGCTTCGGCCTCCCGCGCCGGTAGGGGCTTGCTGAAATGGTAGCCCTGCAGCTCGTCGCAACCGATCTCGCGCAGTCGCCTGACCTGGGTTGCGGTCTCGACCCCTTCTGCGATGACCTTGAGGCCGAGATTGTGGGCCAGCGACACCGCGGCGGTGACGATGGCCGAGTCGTTCGGGTCGGTCTCGATGTCGGACACGAAGGAGCGGTCGATCTTGAGATGGTCGAGCGGAAACAGCTTGAGATACGAGAGCGACGAATAGCCGGTCCCGAAGTCGTCGATCGCGATCCCGACGCCCGAGGCTTTGAGTGCGCCGAGCAGCTCGATCGCCTCGGTCGGGTGCTCCATGACCGAGCTTTCGGTGATCTCGAGCTCCAGGTGTTCGGGCGGAATGTCGCCGTCGCGCAGCACCGCTGCCACGGTTTCAGGCAGGCGTCGGTCGCGCAGCTGGCGCGCCGAGAGATTGACCGACATCCGGATGTCGCGCAGCCCCAGGCTCCGCCACCGTCTCAACTGGCAGCAGGCCTCGCGGATGACCCAGTCGCCGAGTTCGACGATGATGCCGGTTTCCTCGGCCAGCGGGATGAAGCGGTCCGGCGAGATCAGGGCGCCGTCGGGCTGGCGCCAGCGTATCAGCGCCTCGAAGCCGGTCAGGCGGTTGTCGGCGGCGTCGAACAGGGGCTGGTACCAGAGCTCGAATTCCTGCTTGACCACGGCACGCCGCAACTGGCTTTCGAGCTGGAGTCGCTCGGTTGCCGCGCGGTTGAGCTCTTCGGTGAAGAACTGGTAATTGCCCCTGCCAAGCGCCTTGGCGTGATACATGGCGGCGTCGGCATTGCGCAGCAGCCCGGACGGTGTCGTGCTGTCATCCGGATAAAGGCTGATGCCGATCGACGGAATCGCATGCAGCTCGACCCCGTCAACGGTGTAGGCCGCGGAGAGTGTCTTCAGCAACTCGCCTGCGACATGGGCCGCGCCGCCGGCCGTCGCGACACCCTGCAACACCACGACGAACTCGTCACCGCCCAGCCGGGCGACCGTGTCGGCTTCTCTGACCGTTTCGCGCAGGCGTTGCCCGACCTGTATCAGCAAGGCGTCGCCGACATGATGGCCGAGCGAATCATTGATGTTCTTGAACCGGTCAAGATCCAGAAACAGCACCGCCAGGGAGTGGGCATTGCGTTTGGCATCGGCGATCGACTGCTCCAGGCGGGCGTAGAGCGAAAAGCGGTTGGCCAGGCCGGTCAGCGCATCATGGTGGGCGAGGTGCTGGATATCCGCCTCGTTACGCTTGCGCTCGGTGATGTCGGTGAAAATCGCGATGAAATGCGTGATGGGCCCGCTGCCCTGGTCCCGCACCGTCGTCATGGTCAGCGAGCGCGGGTAAGGCATTCCGTCGGCGCGTATTCCGATGGTTTCACCGATGAAGTTGCCCTGCTTTTCGAGAATCTGCCAGATGGTCTCGCAATCCAGCCCCGCGTTCGCGCTGTCCTCGCCGGGAACGAACGGCTCCCCGACCACCGCTTGCGGGTCCAGCCCGGTGATGTCGCGAAAGGCCGGGTTGGCCGACACGATGCGGCGCGACAGGTCGATGATGACGATGGCCTCGGGGGTGTTCTCGAAGACCTTGTCGGCGAGGCGCCGCCCGTGTTCGGCCTGCTTGAGCTCGGTGATGTCGTTGTAGACGGTGACGAAGCCGCCGTCGGCGAGGGGCTGTCCGCGGACATGGATGACGCTGCCGTCGGGCCGGACCCGCTCGAAGCTGTGGGGGCGGGGGTGTCGGGCGCGTTCGACGAGTCTGGACGCGAGGGTCTCGGGGTCGCCCGGACCGTACTCGCCACGACGCGCGTTGAACAACAGAAAGTCGCCCAGCGTGACCGTTTCGGGCTCGAACAACTCGTCGGGTATGTCCAGCACCCGCTTCACCTCTTCGTTGTAGGCGACCAGCCTCATGTCCTTGTCGAACAGCGATACGCCGCAGGGCATGTTGTCCAGGATGGACTGAAGTCGGCTGTTCTGACGCTCCAGAGCCCGTTCAACATTCTTCAGCTCGGTAATGTCGGTATAGGTGGTGATGAAGCCGGCGATGCGTCCTTCGATATGCATGGGTTCGCCAGCGACTAGGTGCGTGCGTCCGGTCGGGCGTGTGCGCTCGAAACGGTGGGCTTCGAAGCGCAATGCGAGTTCGCGCCGTTGCCTGACCAGCTCGTCCGGGTCGCCGGGGCCATACTCGCCACGTCGGGCCGGCACCTGGATCAAGTCTTCGAAGCGGACATTGCTATAGAGCAGCTCGTCCGGCAGGCCTAGCACCTCGGCGAGTTTGCTGTTCCAGTACTGCAGCCTGAGCTGCTCGTCGAAGACGCTGATACCTTGCGGAAGATGGTTCAGGATCGCGGTCAGATAAGCGGTCTGGCGGCGCAACTCCTCCTCGACCGCGACCTGGATGGTGACATCCTGGAGGGTCCCCATCGCTCTGGCGGGTCTGCCCTCGGCATCGCACTCGATCCGGACCCGCGACTGGAATCGGTACACCAGACCGTCCGGGCGCAAGACTCGGAAGTCCTGATGGTGTGAGCCACCGCTGCGATAGGCTTCGGCCAGCTGCTGGGCGAACTCGGCCCGGTCGTCCTGATGAATCCGGGCGAGCAAGCCGTCCAGCGAGGCCGGCTCGGCAGGGTCGACATGCAGCAAGGCCCTGAACTCGTCGGACCACCACACCTTGTTGAGGACGAGGTCCCGCTCCCATGTGCCGACCTTGGCGATCTCATGGGTGTAGCGCAGTAATTCCCGGAGGCGTTCTGTTTCGTCAATCGAGGGGGTGAGATTACTCATTCGTGTCGACCATTAATCCGCAACGGGAGTCTACGACAAGACAGCCGCGGCGGGGGCGAAGCGGCCAACGTAACGCGGCAAGCCTGCCAGCATTCCATTCGGGCGGTAAGCGGCCACAACCCTTGCCAAAACAGGCAAACCGGTCATGCCTTGGCCATGAGCTCGGTGCACCCAGGTACGACCCGAGTCGCCTGCAGTCGAATCGGGCATTTTCGCCATAGCGCCGATCCGTTACAATCATGCAATGCAGCGATACGGTAGCGTATGGACTTGCTTGCAGCCGCAGGTAGGCCGAAAATGCAGCGTCACAAGAATTCAAACACATTGAGGAGAGCGGTATGACCTACAACATCACAGTGGCCTTCGGGCAGGATCGCGAGTATGAAATCGTCCTGCATGACGCCGATGTCGCCAATCTGGGCAAGGATCAGGCGCGCGCCTGGTTCGCGAAGGAGTTCGAGGACCTCGAATGCACCCCATCCAACCCGATGGGCAAGATTCTGGTGCTGGACATGGTGCTGAACGTCGCCAAATATGGCGGCGAAGACCGCTTCAAGGCCAACGGCGACTGGGCCAAGGCGTTTGCGACCGCAGTCGCGGCCGCTCTGCAACGCCCCGCGATACGGGTGGACGTGGCCAATTTCGTCGTAGGCTGAGCCTCGACTGTCTGTGTGCGGTCGGCGGGTGCGCCTGCCGAGCGCACCCGCGCCGACTCAACGGCCGAGTCGGTAAACCGCCACGCTGGCGAGGAAATTCGGTTCCTCGATGACCAGCTTGCCTTCGTCGAAAGCCAGGCGCTCTCGGATCGCGATGCCGTTGATCTCGCACAGCGCATCGAAATCGGCGATCGTGAAGAAGCGCACGTTGGGGGTGTTGAACCACTGGTGCGGCAGGCTTTCCGAAACCGGCATCCTGCCGTTCAGAATGCTCTGTCGGTGACGCCAGAAGCCGAAGTTCGGGAAGCTGACGACCGCTTCGCGACCGACGCGCAGCATCTCGGCCAGAATACCCTGGGTGTTGTGGATGGCCTGTAGTGACAGGCTCATGATCACGTGATCGAAGAATCCGTCCTCGAAACCGGCCAGCCCCTTTTCGAGGTCGACCTGGATCACGTTGATGCCGTTGTCGATGCAGGCGACGACATTATCCACGTTGTTCTCGACGCCATAGCCCTGCACCTGCCGGACCGCCATCAGGTGCTTGAGCAGGCTGCCGTCGCCGCAGGCCAGGTCCAGGACCTTTTCGCCCGGGGCGATCCACTGGGCGATCACATCGAAGTCGTAACGGTAGCTCATACTTTCATCCGGTCGAAATAGCTGCGCAGCACGCCATGGTAGCGGGGGTCGTCGAGCAGGAAGGAGTCGTGGCCGGCGGCACAGTCGATCTCGGCATAGCTGACGTTGCGCTGGTTGTGCAGCAGGGCATAGACGATTTCACGGCTGCGCTCGGGTGCGAAACGCCAGTCGGTGGTGAACGACACCACCAGGAAGTCGGCGGTCGAGCGCGCCAGCGCGGCCGGCAGGTGGCCGCCATGCTCGAAGGCCGGATCGAAGTAGTCCAGCGCCTTGGTCGTCAGCAGATAGGTGTTGGCATCGAACTGCTGCGAGAACTTGTCACCCTGGTAGCGCAGGTAGGACTCGATCTCGAACTCGATGTCGAAGTTGTACATAGGCCGACCATGGCGCAGGTTGCGTCCGAATTTCTCGGCCAGCGAATCGTCAGAAAGATAAGTGATGTGGCCGATCATGCGGGCGAGCCGCAGCCCGCGGGTCGGGATCGTGCCGTGCTCGTAGTAGTGGCCGCCGTGAAAATCGGGATCGCTCAGGATGGCTTGGCGTGCGACTTCGTTGAAGGCAATGTTCTGGGCACTCAGTCGCGGCGTCGAGGCGATCGCGACCACGTTGGCGACCCGCTCCGGATACTGCAGCGACCAGGAAATGGCCTGCATGCCGCCCAGGCTGCCGCCGACGATCGCGGCAAAACGGTGGATGCCGAGGCGGTCGGCCAGGCGGGCCTGGGCGGTGACCCAGTCCTCGACCGTGACGAAGGGGAAGTCCGCGCCCCAGTGCTTGCCGGTGGCCGGGTTGAGCGAGCGTGGCCCGGTGCTGCCGGCGCAACCGCCGAGGTTGTTGACCCCGATCACGAAGAACTTGCGGGTATCGAGCGGCTTGCCTGGCCCGATCAGGTTGTCCCACCACCCGACGTTGCCCGGGTCGTCCTCATAGTAGCCGGCGACATGATGGGTGCCGGACAGCGCATGGCAGACCAGGACCGCGTTGGTCGCGGACGCGTTCAGCGCGCCATAGGTTTCATAGACGAGGTCGTACTCGGGCAGCACGCCACCGCTGCGCAAGTTCAGCGCTTCACCGAAATGTTCGGTCTGCGGCGTGACGGCGCCAATCGATTGGGGTCGGATCATGATCGTGGTCGGTAAACTGAAAAACCCAGCCGGCTGAAAAACGCGGACTGGGCTGCCCTCGCTTTAGCCGGATTTATTGAGCGCCCGCAAGCTGTGATTCAAATCGGCGCTAAGGCTCTAAAACTAGCCCGAGTTGGACCGAATGTCAAACCATCAGCCACCCAGGCGGGCGACTGCCTCCCTGATCTTGGATTGTTCATCCATCTTCAAGATGCGCTGCACCTTGGGCGCCAGATCGCCGACATCGGCGCGCAACACCTGTTGCTTGATCTCGAGGATGTTGGCCGGATGCATCGAGAAGTGGCGCAAGCCCATGCCGAGCAGCAGCAGCGTGTAGTTCGGATCGCCGGCCATCTCGCCGCAGACCGACACCGGCAGCCCGTAGCGTGCGCCCGCCTGTATCGTGCCGCCTATCAGCTTCAACACCGCCGGGTGCAGTGGATCGTAGAGGTGGACCACGGCTTCGTCCGAGCGGTCGATCGCGAGCGTGTACTGGATCAGGTCGTTGGTGCCTATCGACAGGAAGGAGACCCGGCGGATGAACATCCCGAGCGCCATCGCGGCCGCGGGCACCTCGATCATCGCGCCGATATCGACCTGTTCGTCGAATTTCTGCCCGTTCGCCCGCAATTCGGCCCTGGCCCGGTCGATCAGCGCCAGGCATTGGTCTATCTCCTTGGCGTGGGCCAGCATCGGGATCATGATCTTCAGCTGTCCATGTACCGAGGCCCGCAGCAGCGCGCGCAACTGGGTCAGGAACATCTTGGGCTCGGACAGCGAATATCGCACCGCGCGCAGCCCCAGCGCGGGATTCGGCTCGAAGCGGATGCCCGGGTTCTTCAAGGCCTTGTCGGCGCCGACATCGAAGGTGCGTATCGTCACCGGCTTGCCCGGCATGGCCTTGAGCACCGCCTTGTAGGCTTCGTACTGCTCTTCCTCGTCGGGCAGGGTGTCGCGGCCGATGAACAGGAACTCGGTACGGTACAGGCCGACCCCGTCGGCGTTGATCGCGCGGATCTGGCCGATATCCTTGGGCCCCTCGATGTTGGCGAGCAGCTTGACCTCCTCGCCATCGAGTGTGGTCGCGGGGGTGTCCTTGAGGCGGTTGAGCTTGGTGCGTTCCAGCTCGAGCTCGGTCCGGCGCAGCCGGTACTCATCGACGACCTTCTCGTCCGGGGCGACGATCACCACGCCACGCGTGCCATCTATGATGAGGAGCTCGTCCTCTTCGACCAGATGCCGGATGTGTAGCAGGCCGACCACCGCCGGAATGGAGAGACTGCGCGCGACGATCGCGGTGTGGCTGGTCGGGCCGCCGACATCGGTGACGAAACCGGCGATGTTGTGGTCGCGAAAGCCAATCGTGTCGGCCGGTGACAGGTCGTGCGCGACCACGATGGTGCCGAGCCCGTCTCGCCGCTTGGGCGGAAGGTGGCCGGGGTGGCCGAGCAGGACCTTGACCAGGCGTTCGACCACCTGGACCACATCGGCCTTGCGCTCGCGCAGGTAGGGGTCTTCGATCTGGTCGAACTGCTCGACAAGATGCTCCATCTGCTGGACCAGCGCCCATTCGGCGTTGCAGCGCCGCTCCTCGATATGTCGCCGCGCGGTATCCACCAGCATCGGGTCGGCCAGCATCATCATCTGCAGGTCGACGAAGGCACCGACTTCGCTATGGCTCTGGCCGCTGGTCGCCGAGGCTTTCAGGCCGACCAGCTCGCCCTGCACGGTGGCGAGCGCGTCATCCAGACGATCGAGCTCCTCCCGAATGTAGCGCTCGGCGACATGGTAGTGATTGACCTCGAGCAGCGCGTGGGAAACCAGGTGGACATGGCCGATCGCGATTCCGGACGATACCGGCAAGCCGTGAAGCGTGAAGGCCATCGCCTTATTCCTCCTCGCCGAAGCGATCGGCGATCAGTGTCGTCAGCGTATCCATCGCCTGCTCGGCCTCGTCGCCATCGGTGTCTATCATGATGGTCGACCCTCTCGCGGCCGCGAGCATCATCACGCCCATGATGCTTTTTGCATTGACCCGGCGGCCGTTGCGCTCCAGCCAGATCTCGCACGGGAACTGGCTGGCCGTCTGGGTCAGCTTGGCCGAGGCTCGGGCATGCAGGCCCAGCTTGTTGACGATCTCGACTTCCTTTCGCGGCATTCCTGTCTCACTTGAACTGCATCACGCCATCACACCCGCCGGTGATCGCGCGTTGCAGAAGGGTTTCCATGTCCTTGTCGCGGTGGGTCAGCACGCGCAGCAGCATCGGCACATTCACCCCGGCCAGGGCCTCGATCCGGCCCGGGTCAAGGAGTTTGCCGACCAGGTTCGCCGGTGTCGCACCATAGATGTCGGTCAACACCACGACGCCATGTCCTGAGTCGACCCATTCCAGCATCCGCCTGGCCAGCGGAAGAAGATCCAGCGGATCGTCGCTGGAAGACAATCCGAGCTGGGCAATGAACGGGGGCCGTTTGTTCAGCACATGGCAGGCGCACTGGAGCAGTGACTCGCCCAGCGTCCCATGCGTCACGAGAAGAACACCGATCATCCCTTGTCCCGACTGTTTTTTCCTCATTCTAGCCGAGACCCGCCTGGCCCGTGATTCGCGAGATCACTTCTTCTCCGCGTGATGGTCCGAGGTCCTGAACTACGCCGGTTGCGGGCGTTGTCCGCGAGTCCGGTGCGACATCCCTGTGCTATCTTGTAAACAATATTTCTAAAAATGTTATCCAGTCTGTAACAAGGGGAAACCTGTGGCCGAAATCAAGGATCCGATGGTCCCTGACGGAGAAGTGAGTCCGATCGATACCGATTATCAAATCGGTCAGGACAACGTGATCGTCAACGTGGGGCCGTTCGGCCTCGACATCCATAACCGGGTCTTCGCGATCTCGGGGCTGACGGTGATCGTCTTCGTGATCCTGACCGTCGTCTTTCACGGGCAGGTCGAACCCCTGTTCGCCGCGATGCGCGGCTGGGTTACGACCAATATGGACTGGTTCTTCCTCGCCGCCGGCAATATCTTCGTGGTGGTCTGTCTTGCGCTGGCTGTCTCGCCACTCGGCAAGGTGCGTTTGGGCGGCACCGAGGCGACGCCGGATTTCTCCTACCTGGGCTGGTTCTCGATGCTGTTCGCCGCCGGTATGGGTATCGGTCTGATGTTTTTCGGTGTCTCCGAGCCGCTGTCGCATTTCAGCACCGCGCTGGGTGGGACTGCGGTGGAAGGGGGCGTGCGCACCGACTGGGCGCCCCTTGGCGGGGCGGCCGGCAATACCGAGGCCGCGTTGCGCCTGGGCATGGCGGCGACCATCTTCCACTGGGCGCTGCATCCATGGGCGATCTACGCGATTCTCGCGCTCGGCCTGGCGCTGTTCTCGTTCAACAAGGGCTTGCCACTGACCATCCGTTCGGTGTTCTACCCGCTGCTCGGTGAGCGGGTTTGGGGATGGCCGGGGCACCTGATCGACATTCTGGCGGTGTTCGCCACCTTGTTCGGTCTGGCGACCTCGCTCGGCCTGGGGGCCTCGCAGGCGGCCGCCGGTCTGAACTATCTTTTCGGCATACCGGAGGGCACCGCCACACAGGTGTTGCTGGTGATCGCGATCACGATGATCGCGCTGTTCTCGGTGCTTGCCGGCCTCGAGGCCGGGGTCAAGCGCCTGTCCGAGATCAACATGACGCTGGCGGTGCTGTTGATGCTGTTCGTCATCATCGTCGGCCCGACCGTAGCCATCGTCACCGGATTCTTCAACAACCTCGCCGCCTACCTCCAGAACCTGCCTGCGCTGGCCAATCCGGTCGGGCGCGAGGATGCGAACTTCGCCGCCGGCTGGACCGCCTTCTACTGGGCGTGGTGGATCTCGTGGTCACCGTTCGTGGGCATGTTCATCGCGCGGGTCTCGCGTGGTCGCAGCGTGCGCGAGTTCATCTTCTCGGTCCTGATCGTGCCGTCGCTGGCCTGCGTGTTGTGGATGACGGTGTTCGGCGAAACCGCGATCGCCCAGGTGGTGCGCGACAACTACACGGCGGCCGCCGATGCCGCACTGCCGCTGCAGTTGTTCTCGATGCTGGACGTACTGCCACTGGCGCAGGTCACCTCGTTCATCGCCATCGTGCTGGTGGTGGTGTTCTTCGTGACCTCGTCGGATTCCGGTTCGTTGGTCATCGACGTGATCGCCTCGGGCGGCAAGGTGCATACCCCGACGCCGCAGCGGGTATTCTGGGTGACCTTCGAAGGCCTGGTCGCGATCGCGCTGATCCTGGGCGGCGGCCTGGTCGCGCTGCAGGCGATGGCGGTGTCCACCGGTTTGCCCTTTACCATCGTGCTGCTGATGTCTACCGTGGCGGTGGTGATGGGGCTGCGCTCGGAGCCGCGCCCGAGCTGAGCACACCCTGGGTGGACGGCGGGACGATGAGTGCCTTGTCGACCGTGCCGTCGATCCCGCCAGCCCGGCAAGTCGGTGGTGATCGACCCAGGCCTTGCGCCGTCCACGGTCAGGATGGAAATCATGCAGGACGAGCAACTCGAGATAGTGGAATTTCTGCGCAGCCGCCCGCCTTTCGAGCTATTGCCCGAGGCCTTGCTGCACAAGCTCGCGACCTCGGTGGATGTGCGCTACTGCAAGGCCGGCACACGCATCAGCGAGTTCGGCGACGAGGCGCAGTGGTGGTTCATCGTGCGCAGCGGTGCGGTCGAGGTCTATCGAAGAAACGGAACCCTGTACAACCGGCTCACCGAGGGCGGTTACTTTGGCGAATTCGGGCTGTTGCGCAACAAGCGGGTGCGCTTTCCGGCCGTGGCGCTGGAAGACAGCCTGCTCTACATGGTTCCGGAGCCGGTATTCGCCGAGGTGTTCGAGAACGACGAGCGCTTCGCCGACTTCGTAGAGATCGAGGACCGGACCCGCCTACGCCATGTCGTCTCCCGCAACGAGGACGCCAACCAGCTCATGTCGGCGACGATAGCGACCCTGGTCGGTCGCGACGCGGTAGTGCTCGATGTCTCGGCCACGGCAAGGGATGCGGCCCAGCGCATGACCGAGGACGGGGTGTCGTCGGTGCTGGTCATGGACGAGGCGGCCGCGCCGGGTGACCTCGCCCATGTCGCCGGCATCGTCACCGACCGGGATCTGCGTAACCGTCTGATCTCGCCTGGGCTGCCCTATGCCACCCCGGTGACCGACATCATGACCGGTGACCTGGTCACGGTGAATCACAACCAGCTGGTGTTCGAGGCGATGATGTTGATGCTGCGCCACAACGTGCATCATTTGCCGGTCATGCGCCACCGCCGTCCGATCGGCGTGGTGGCGCTGTCGGACATCATCCAGTATGAATCGCGCAACAGCCTGTTCGTCGTCGGCAGCATCTTCAGGCAGCCCGACGTCGATGGTCTGGTCGGCCTGGTGCCGGATGTGCAGGCCTGCTTCTCGCGCATGGTCACCGAGGACGCCAATTCGCGCATGATAGGCTCGGCGATGGCCGCAATCGGGCGCAGTTTCAAGCAGCGGCTGCTGGAGCTGGCCGAGGAGCGACTCGGGCCACCGCCGGTGCCGTACTGCTTTCTCGCGCTGGGTTCGATGGCGCGCCAGGAGCAACTCATCGTCACCGATCAGGACAATGCCTTGATTCTCGACGACCGCTTCGAGCCGGCCGCGCACGATGCCTATTTTTCCGAACTGGCCGCTTTCGTCTGTGACGGGCTCGCCCGCTGCGGTTACGCCTATTGCAGCGGCGGCATCATGGCGACCAATCCGCGCTGGCGTCAGCCGCTCGCCGCGTGGAAACGCATCTTTGCGGACTGGATAGACAGACCGACACCCGAATCGCTGCTCAACGCCAACATCTTCTTCGATCTGGACGGTGTCTGGGGAGAGACCGCGTGGATCGACGGCCTGCGTCGCATGATCGCGCAGAAAGCCCGGGCCAGCCCGCGCTTTCTCGCCTGCATGGCGCGCAATGCCTTGCTGCGCACCCCCCCGCTCGGCTTCTTCAAGGACTTCGTGGTCGAGGCCGATGGCCGGCATTCGCGTGCGATCAATCTCAAGCGACGCGGCACTGCGCCGCTGGCCGACCTGGTACGGGTCCATGGGTTCGCGGTCGGTTCGCCCTCAGTCAACAGCTTCGAGCGCCTGCGCGACATCATCGATGCCGCGATCCTGCCGCTCGGTCGTGGCCAGGACCTGATCGATGCGCTCGAGTTCATCTCCATCGTCCGCATCCGCAACCAGGCGGCGTCGCTCGCGAGCGGTGAAGAGCCCGACAACAGCGTCGAGCCGGACAAGCTGTCGGAGTTCGAGCGCAAGAGCCTGCGCGACGCCTTCCTGATCCTGTCCAATGCGCAGAAGTTCATGAAATACCGATACCAGCCCGGTCGGGCGAACTGAGCCCGGACCATGTTCCACCTTGGAAGAACCGACCTGACCCCGGGCGGTACGTCGCCTTCGAAGACGGAGCTGCCGGACTGGCCTGCACGGTTCGCCGCGCTGGTCGAGAATACGCAGGATCCGCGGCTGCGTGCTTATTACGCTGCCGGTGTGCCGGCCGGTGATACCGTGCTGACCGAGGTCCCCTTGGTCGCGCTGGATATCGAAACCACCGGACTCGATCCGGTGCGTGACGGCATCGTCAGCATCGGGATGGTGCCGATGAGTCTGGAGCGCATTCTTGCCAGCGCGTCGCGGCACTGGATCGTGCGCCCGCGGGTGCCGCTGGACGAAAAGTCGGTCACGCTGCACGGCATCACGGACTCGCAAGTGCGCGAGGCGCCCGACCTCGATGCGATCCTCACCGAAGTGCTGGAGGCGATGGCCGGTCGCGTGGCGATCGTTCACTGTCGGCAGATCGAGCGCCAGTTCCTCGATCAGGCCCTGAGGCGGCGTATCGGCGAGGGCATCGTGTTTCCGACCATAGACACCATGGCGCTGGAAGCGCGCGTCCATCGTCGCAGCATCCCGGGCTTTCTTTCCCGCTTGTTCGGGACTCGGGAGCTGGTTTCGATCCGCCTTGCGGCCAGCCGGTCACGTTACGGCTTGCCGCGCTACGGCCTGCATCATGCCCTGACCGACGCGCTCGCCACCGGCGAGCTGTTTCAGGCGCAGATCGCACACCGCTACCGGCCGGATACCCGGCTCGAAGCGGTGTGGTCCTGAGGATTCCGGGCTCCCTGCGCACGTCGAAGAAACATCTTCTGCGGGGGCTTGATTTCGCTCGAGCGAAGGCAGATGATGCGCGCTATCCAGACCCGAAACAGCAAGACTTTCGACGCACACTTCCGCGCTGTCGTTGATGCCCTCGAACCGACTCCCGGTGCCAGGGATTGCCGGGCGCGCGGTGAGCCCGGAGAGAGCGGCGGCGTAGGTTCACCGACCTGATCGACCGATTTCGCCAAAGGCCCGCCTTTACTCCGACCCTCCCCTCACTCGCCAAATGATGCCAAACCTACGCGACACCTTCTTCGCGGGCACGGTCGTGCTCGCTTGCTTCTTTCACTCCGCGGTGCATGCCTTCGATCTGGACGAGCTTGCCGAGCGCGCCCGCATCCTGGCGGAGCAACCCTATCAGGCCCCCGAGCCGATTCCGCGCTTCATGCGCGAGCTCAGCTACGATCAGTATCAGGGCATGCGTTTCGATCAGGCGAGCAGTCTGTGGGCCGACTCCGACAGCAAGTTTCAGGTGATGCTCTTTCCGGCCGGGCTCTTCTACACCCACCCGGTCCGGATCAACGTCATCGAGGCGGACGAGGTCAAGCCCCTCGCCTTCCACAAGGACAGCTTCATATTTGGCGACCCGGAGATCGAGAAGCGGGTTCCGGCCGACCTCGGCTACGCCGGCTTCAGGCTGACCTTTCCGTTGATCGGCGCCGAGGAGCAGAACCAGTTTCTGGTGTTCGCCGGAGCCAGCTATTTCCGCGGGGTGGGTCGCGACAACGCCTGGGGGATCTCGGGACGCGGTATTGCGGTCGATACCGGTCTGCCGCGGGGCGAGCGGTTTCCGTCCTTCGTCGAATTCTGGCTGGCACAGCCTTCGCCGGGCGATGACTCGATCCGCTTCTATGGCCTGCTCGACGGCGAGGACCTGACAGGCGCCTACGAGTTCGTCGCGACCCCCGGCGAATCCACCCGTCTCGACGTGAAGGCCGTTCTCTTTCCACGCCGCGCGGTCGAACAACTGGGTGTGGCGCCGCTGACCAGCATGTTCTTCTACGGCGAGAATACGGTGCGACCACGCGGCGAGTGGCGTCCCGAAGTGCATGATTCCGACGGACTGCTGATCGAAAATGCGGCCAGCGGTGAATGGTTGTGGCGGCCTTTGCTCAATCCGGTCCATCTCGAGATGGACTGGTTCTCGGTCGAACGTCTGGGTGGGTTCGGACTGCTGCAGCGCGATGTCGCCTTTGCCTCTTATCAGGATCTCGGTGCCCGCTATGAACGACGCCCGGGGACCTGGGTGGCGCCCCGCTCCGACTGGGGACCGGGCCATGTGGTGCTGGTGCAGCTGCCGACGGACACCGAGACCAATGACAATATCGTGGCCTTCTGGAAGCCGGGCGAGCCGGTCGAGGCCGGTGCCAGCTACCGCTTCGAGTGGACGGTCGCGTTCGGAGCGGGCGACCCGGTGTCGAGTGGTCTGGCGCGGACAGTCAACACTTTTGTCGGCGATGGCAGCATCGTCGGTGGCGGCAGTGTCGAGGGTGCCTACCGTTTCGTGGTCGATTTCCAGGGCGGGCCGCTACACGAGCGACCGATTGGCGAGGAGGTGTTGTCGCGGGTGACCGGGCTGGACGGCACCGAGGTGCTGGAGCACTTCGTGGAATACAACGACGCGACCGCGACCTGGCGGATGTCCGCGCTGGCCAAACCTGAATCCGGAAAATCGATCGCCCTGCGCGCCTATCTGACCGACGGACAAGCGGCGTTGAGCGAGACCTGGTCTTACCGGCTGCCGCCGGATAACGACATTCTGGTCAAGAGGCGCTGAGCATGATCATCATGATGAGCGAACGGCTGCTGCGCCGCGCGCTCGGCTATCTCCGTCTGTCGGGGCTGGACATCGACACCGCTGTCGAGCGAAGTGTGCTGGATATCGTGTCCCAGGTGATCGCGGAGGAGGCCAGTCGCGGCGAGCCCATCGACGAGACGACGGCCTTCGAGCGACTGATGGCGCAGCTGGAGACCGTGTTCACGCTGCCGGAGCCCTCATTGCCCCCGGTGACGCCGGTGATGGAGCGGGGCAGTATCGGTTACGGTGACGTGGCGTGAGCCGGCCTGCCTGGAAAAATGTAGCGATGCTGCGGCGAAGCCTGCTGACCCTGGTCGTGTTCGGGCAGACTGCGCTGGGCGTCGCCATCATGCGTCATGTGCTGCCCTATCAGGGTGGTAACGGCGTCGAGGTCGCTCTGCTGGCGCTATTCGCGGTGTTGTTCGGCTGGATCTCGGTCGGCTTCTGGATAGGCGTGACCGGCTTCGTCCTGCAACTGGCCGGTGGTGACCCGCATGGCCTGCTGCGACGGCATCCACGTGCGCTGCTGGACGCGACGCCACTGGCCCGCACCGCGATCGTGATGCCGATCTACAACGAGCCGATCGCACGCACGCTAGGTGGCCTGCGCGCGATCTACCGTTCGCTGGAAGAAACCGGCCAGCTCGAACATTTCGAGTTCCACATTCTTTCGGACAGCCGCGACCCGGACCACTGGTTGTCCGAGAAGACGGTGTGGTACCAGCTGTGCCGCGAACTGGGTGCGTTTGGTCGGATGTTCTACCGGCGACGCCCGATCAACATGAACTACAAGAGCGGCAACATCGCGGACTTCCTGCGCCGCTGGGGACGCCGCTACGAATACATGATCGTGCTCGACGCGGACAGCATCATGGAGGGTGGCACTCTGGTCGATATGGTCCGGCTCATGCAGCGCGAACACGGCGTCGGGATGATTCAGACCAGTCCGGCCATCGTCAATGGCGAGTCGATGTTCGCCAGGGTGCAGCAGTTCTCCAGCCGCTTGTACGGCCCGATGTTCACGGCCGGCCTGAGCGCCTACCAGCTCGGCGAAGCGGCCTACTGGGGTCATAACGCGATTATCCGTGTCGCACCGTTCATGGCGCATTGTGGCCTGCGCAAACTGCGTGGATTCGGTCCCTTCCGGGGGCCGATCTCGAGCCATGATTTCGTCGAGGCCGCCTACATGGCCAGGGCGGGACATGAGGTGTGGCTGGAGCCCGGGCTTCAGGGCAGTTACGAGGAATCACCGCCCAGTCTGGTGGACGAGCTGGCACGCGACAAGCGCTGGGCCAAGGGCAACCTCCAGCATCTGTGGTTGTTGCTGTTCGGGAGAAGATTGCGAATGGCCCATCGCCTGGCCCTGCTCAATGGCGTCATGTCTTACCTCGCATCGCCCTTATGGCTGGCCTTCCTGGCCTTGACCACGGTGGCGACGGCCAGGCTGGTCTTGTTCCCGATCGATTATTTTCCGGTCCCGCACAGCCCGTTTCCGGTGTGGCCGAAGTGGAATCCGGCATGGGCGCTCGGGCTGGCCGGGGCCACCGTGTTGCTGCTGTTCCTGCCCAAGTGGCTGGCCCTCATCGAGGTCATGATTCGGCGTCGCAGCGCCGAGTTCGGCGGCGGGCTGCGTCTGGCCGGCTCGGTGCTGCTGGAGATGCTGGTTTCCGCCTTGATGGCGCCGATCCGGATGCTGGCGCACAGCCGTCATGTGATCGAGGGCTTGTCCGGCATGAAGCTGCGCTGGGCGGGCCAGAATCGCAGCGAGGAAACCACCTGGCGGGAGGCCTTGGTGGACCAGGCGCCAGGCTCGCTGCTGGCGGCGTCGTGGGCGGTGTTCGCGTGGTGGCTCGACCCCCTGTTCTTCCTCTGGTCCCTGCCGGTGGCGATTCCGCTCATCGTGGCTGCGCCGGTGTCGGTCGTCACCGCCAGGGTGTCGGTCGGACGTTTCTTGCGCCGCCATCGACTGCTGCTCTCGCCAGAGGAGTACAGGCCGGGGGCGGTGCTGTCGGCCGTGGCCCAGGCCCAGGCGGAGGTCGGCGAACGGGGCGACCGTTCGGCCTTCGTCCATGTGGTGGTCGATCCGGTGCTGAATCGGCTGCATGTGGCGACCACCCGCGATTATCGCCGTGGTGTGAAATCCGAAACCATTGCCCGGCTGGTGCTTAGGTGCGAGCGCGACGGACCCGAGGCCCTGAGCCCGCGCGAGGTCACCCAGCTTGCACAGGATCGCGCCGCGCTCGAGACCCTGCACCGGCGTGCCTGGTGCGCACCTTCCGACAGCTATTGGGGGCGGGCGGTGGCCGAACGCATCGGGGCCTGATCCTTCGCGCTACTTGCCGACCTTGCGCTGCTCCGAAATCCAGTCCGAAATAGCGAACAGCAGGCCGGACAGGACGAAGGTCAGGTGGATGGCGATCTTCCAGCCGAGTTCCTCGCCGGTCATCTGCTGGCTGACCAGGAAGGCCTTCAGCAGTTCGACCGCCGAGATCGCGACGATGGCGCCGATCAGCTTCATCTTGAGGTCGGAGAAGCCGACCTTGCCCATCCACGCCGGTCGGTCTTCGTTGTCACCGGTGTGCAGCTTGGAGACGAAGTTCTCATAACCGCTGAAGATCATGATCAGCAGCAGCGCGGCGATCAACATGGTGTCGACCAGGGTCAGGATGGAGATCACCGAATCGTGCTCGATCACGCCCAGCACGCCCAGCAGCAGCGCGATCAATTCCTTGCCGAACTTCACCAGCAAGACCCCGATGGCGATGATCAGACCGATGAAGAAAGGCGCCAGCAGCCAGCGACTGGCGAAGATGATCGCCTCGAGCTTGAGCTCCAGCTTCTTGGCGGTGTCGGGCTGGGCGTGGGAGTCTGCTTGCGGGTCCATGTTTCTTGGTGGCGTCGGTTGAGGTTGCGGGAGCGGGAGCGGGATCAAGAATCCCGCCGGACGACGGGCGTCGGGCGGGGATGGGTGGTCTTGCGCGGTGGTCCGGGTTTCAGTCCAGACCCAGGCTTGCCAGGTATTCCTCGTAGCTGCCACGATAATCGGTGATGCTGCCGTCCAGCTTGATCTCGATGATGCGGCTCGCCAGCGAGGACACGAACTCGCGGTCATGCGAGATAAAGATCAGCGTGCCGGGAAACTTCTCCAGTCCGCTGTTGAGCGACTCGATCGATTCCATGTCGAGGTGGTTGGTCGGCTCGTCCATCAGCAGCACGTTGGGTCGTGACAGCATCAGCTTGCCGAACAGCATGCGGCCCTGCTCGCCCCCCGAGATCACGTTCACCGCCTTCTTCACCTCGTCGCCCGAGAACAGCAGTCGGCCCAGCGTGCCCCGGATCAGGGTCTCGAGATCTTCGCCGGTCGCGGCCGCGGTCACCCGGGCGTACTCGGCGATCCAGTCGGTGAGTTTCTCGTCGCCGGAAAAGTCGGCCGAGTGGTCCTGCGCGTAGTAGCCCGGCTTGGCCTTCTCGGCCCACTTGATAGCCCCCTTCTGCGGCTTGAGCTCACCCACCAGCAGCTTCATCAGCGTGGTCTTGCCGACGCCGTTCTCGCCGATGATGGCGATCTTCTCGCCGGCTTCGATCGCCATCGAAAAGCGGTTGATCAAGGGTTTGTCCATGCCGTCGTAGGCGAAGGAGAGGTTGTCGATCTCGCAGGCCAGGCGGTGCAGCTTGTCCTTGTCGTCGTAGTCGAAGCGGATCCACGGATACTGGCGGCTGGAGGGTTTGACGTCCTCGGGCTTGAGCTTGTCGATCAGCTTCATGCGGCTGGTGGCCTGCTTGGCCTTGGACTTGTTGGCCGAGAAGCGTCGCACGAAGGCCTGCAGTTCCTGGATCTTGTCCTTGGCGCGGGCGTTGGCGGCCGACTGGCGCTCGCGCGCCATGGTGGACGCTTCCATGTAGTCGTCGTAGTTGCCGGCATAGACGGTGATGGTGCCGTAGTCCAGATCCGCCATATGGGTGCATACCTGGTTCAGGAAGTGGCGGTCGTGGGAGATGATCACCATGGTCGAGTCGCGCTCGTTGAGCACGTTCTCGAGCCAGCGGATGGTGTTGATGTCGAGGTTGTTGGTCGGTTCGTCCAGCAACAGGATGTCCGGATTGGCGAACAAGGCCTGGCACAGCAGCACCCGCAGCTTCCAGCCCGGCGCGACGTTCTTCATCGGGCCGTCGTGCAATTCGCTGGCGATACCCACCCCCAGCAACAGTTCGCCGGCGCGCGACTCGGCGGTGTAGCCGTCGTACTCGGCAAACTTGCCCTCGAGTTCGGCTGCGTGCATGTAGTCTTCTTCGGTCGCCTCGGGGTTGGCGTAGATCGCGTCCTTTTCCTGCATGCAGGCCCACATCTCGGCATGGCCCATCATCACCACGTCGAGTACGCGCCGGTCTTCGAAGCCGAACTGATCCTGGCGCAGATAGGCCATGCGCTCGTGCGGATCCTTGGACACGTTGCCGGCCGAGGCTTCGAGCTGCCCGCACAGGATCTTCATGAAGGTGGACTTGCCGGCACCGTTGGCGCCGATCAGACCGTAGCGGTTGCCGTCGCCGAACTTGACGGAGACGTTCTCGAACAGGGGCTTGGCCCCGAACTGCATGGTGATGTTGGCGGCGACGAGCAATTTGGATCCTAAAAGGTTTGTAAAACAAAACGTTGCATTATAGCGCAGCCCGGATGTTTGGTGAATGCGGGCCGGCGCGGCCTCATAGCCATTTCTGCATGAATACGGCCTGTCCAGCCGCCGGGTCAAGCTGGTAGGGGGCGAAACCAGCACGCGCGTAGGCCTTGAGCGCGCCGTGATTGTTCGACAAGACCTCCAGCGTCATCTTGCAGCAACCGCGTTGGCAGCCCTCGGCCTCGGCCTGTTCCAGCAAGGCCGTACCGATGCCCTTGCCGCGGTGGCCTGCGCTGACCGCGATGTCATGGACGTTGAGCAGCGGGCGGGCGGCGAAGGTCGAGAAACCCTCGAAACAATTGATCAGCCCGACCGCCTGGTCACCGAGAAAGGCCAGGAAGCCGACATAGTCGCCGCGACTGGCGAGTCGCGATACGAGTGTGTTGCGGGTCTCGTCCTGCAGCGGGTGACCGCCGCCCATCGGGTCGCGCGCGTACTCGTCCAGAAGCGTCAGCAGTGCGGTGGAATGGTTTTCGTCGTCGAGCTGAAGCGGGACGATGCGGATTGTGTATCCGTGATTCATAGGGGTGTTCCCTGTCGTGTCGGGCAGCTGCCGCTACCGCGGGGGTGTGAAAGCCCGGAAAATAAGGCAAGCATGGTCTATCATCAATCCTTTCCAGTGCGCAGGGTCGTGCTTTGCCAGATGACTCGAAAATTATCTTCGCTTCCCTTGAGGCTGCGTATCGTCGAATTCCTGATTCGACTGCTGTTGCCGCTGGTGGGGGTCGGCCTCTTGGCTGCGGGTCTGGTCGGCGTGGTCAGTTTCGCGCTGCTGCCATTGGCCGAGGCCTTCACGACCCGCAACTGGGTCGCGGTCGAAGCCAGGGTCGAAGATATGCGACGAGAGTCCCTCGGGATGGTGGTGCCCTTGCCGATAGACCGCGTGGTCTTGCGTTATTCCTACACGCGTGATGGTCAGCGCTTCGAATCCAGTCACTTCGGCCCACAACGAGGGCTGAACACCCGTAGGCGCAGCGCCGAATTCCTCGCCAGGGTCGGCTCCGACCCCAGACTCACCGTGTGGGTGGACGCCAATTCTCCCGATCGTGCCACCGTACAGCGTCGGTTGAACTGGGTCTTGGTGGCGCTGGCTCTGCCGGCGCTGGCGTTCGGCTTTCTCGGGGCGATGATGGTGCTTGCCAGCATGATGCTCTGGAACGATCGCCGCTCGCTGTTCCGTCGCCGCAACAGTCGCAGGTTCAAACAAAGCGACTGATGAAGCACGGGGCGTCCGGATCCGCGCCGGACGGCAGCGGGAGCCACACCCGACGTCCGCTGCCCGGCACGCCTTCCAATCGCTTGCCGTCGGCATCCTCGATCCGGTCGACCTGCGCTTCGAGGTTGGCGCTGGGCAGGACATACTCCAGTCGGTCGCCGAGGCCGAACTTGTTCTTGACCTCGACTTCGGCCAGGCCGCGCACCGGATCGAAACCGATCTTCTCGCCGATCAGCAGGCTTCGGCCCGACTCGGAATGACCGCGCAGGTAGTTTTGATGGTCCGGAGTATGGTGGCGCTGGTAGAAGCCGTCGGTATATCCCCGGTTGGCGAGGCCTTCGAGTTCGCCGAGCAGGCGGGTGTCGAAGGGCCGTCCGGCGACCGCGTCGTCGATCGCGCGCCGGTAGCCCTGGCAGGCGCGCGCGGCGTAATAGGGGCTTTTGGTACGTCCTTCGATCTTCAGCGAATCGACCCCGATCTCGACCAGCCGGGCCACATGCTCGACCGCGCGGAGGTCCCTGGAGTTCAGGATGTAGGTGCCGTGCTCGTCTTCCTCGATTGGCATCAGCTCGCCCGGACGGGTGCCTTCTTCGAGCAGCCAGACCTTGCTGCCGCCCAGGTGGCGGGGCCCGCCACCCAGGGCCAGGCTGTCCAGGGTGCCGGCCCGGTTGCGGGTCGCGGTGCCGACCGCGCCGGCCTCGGTCGGGTTGCCTATCGGTGCGGACGCCGTCGGCTGGGCATCGCCGGCGGCATTCTCCTCGGCTTCGTGCAGCTTGTAGTCCCAGCGGCAGGAGTTGGTGCAGCTGCCCTGGTTGGGGTCGCGATGGTTGAAATAGCCGGACAGCAGGCAGCGTCCCGAATAGGCGATGCACAGCGCGCCGTGAACGAAGACTTCCAGCTCCATGTCCGGGCAGGCCTGGCGGATCTCGGCCACTTCATCGAGCGACAGCTCGCGCGACAGGATGATGCGCTTGACGCCCACCGACTGCCAGAAGCGTACCGTCGCGTAGTTGGTGGTGTTGGCCTGCACCGACAGGTGGATCTCGACCTCCGGCCACTGCTCGCGCACCATCATGATCAGCCCCGGATCGGCCATGATCAGCGCGTCCGGTTTCATCGCGATCACTGGCGCCATATCCTCGATAAAGCTCTTCACCTTGGCGTTGTGCGGATAGATGTTGCTGACCAGGAAGAAGGCCTTGCCCAGCGCATGGGCCTCGGCGATGCCTTGCGCCAGGGTTTCCAGCCGGCCGAAGCTGTTGTTGCGCACCCGCAGCGAGTAGCGCGGCTGCCCGGCATAGACCGCGTCTGCGCCGTAGGCGAAGGCGGTGCGCATCATTTCGAGCGAGCCGGCGGGGGCGAGGAGTTCGGGGCGCTTCAGCTTGGTCTGCATTTTGTGTCGGTAAAGCTCTGAATTCTAGCGTGAATAGGGTCTAGGGCGGCGGCCGTGGTGCTGTGTGGAAGTGCAATCGCATGAACACATGATAGCGACCCAGCGTTGATGTCGCGGCTTGCGCCGCTCCAGCCCGGAACTCAGCAACGCTTTGTAGGAGCGTCGCGAGCCGTGAGATTGGCCGAATGCATGCTTCAGACGCCCATTCGCGCCTTGCGGCGCTCCCACAGGGAATGGATGCGTTGGGGCGTGATGTAGGAGCGTCGCATGGCGCGAGCGGTGTGTTGATTCGGTCGCCAATGCTGATGCCGGCGCCGGTTTGCCGCTTGCACGGCTCACACAGGTAGTTGATGCGTTGCGGTAGAGACGGGAGCGCCGCAAGGAGGTAGTTGATGCGTTGGGGTAGAGACAGGAGCGCCGCAAGGGGGTAGTTGATGCGTTGGGGTAGAGGTGGGAGTGCCGCAAGGAGGTAGTTGATGCGTTGGGGTAGAGGTGGGAGCGCCGCAAGGCGCGAATCGCGCTTGGTCACTGGCACTGAAGACCATGATAGCCAAAGCGCTTGCTACGTGCGGGGCGCTACCGTAACCGTGCGCTTTCAGTTTGCTACTTCGAAGCGGACGGTGGGGACGTTCGCCGGCCAGGTGCCGCGGTCCAGGGCGCGACCTTCCTTCAGGACCAGCCAGCTTTGTTGCCGGTAATGGGGTAGCGGTCGCAGGGCCTGACCGAGCGCGGCCGGGGTATCGACGGCGACCACGGCGAGCGGGGCGCCGGAGGGCAGGCGCTGGGTCCACATCCGAACATCGCCTTGCCCGGCGACGAGCTCGGGCGTGTCCGGCAAGTCATGGCGGGCGAGCCAGTCGGCGATTTCGCGCTGCGCGCCGATCACGAGCAGCGGTTCGGCGGGATCCGGTGCGCGGCGGGCGGACAGCGGGCGCGGGCGGTCGTCCAGCAGGCGACTCGCCAGGGTTTCGGCATCATCATGGAGCGCGCGCGGACCGATGATCACCAGCTGTGGTGTGCGGGCGAACTGCAGTTCGCGCAAGATCGGAGGGGCTTCGAAGCGATCGAGTCGTCGCAGCGTCCGGCTGTCCGGATCCAGCTTGACCTCCAATGGCAGGCTGTATCCGGACAAATCCATGGTCGTCCTTTCGTCTTCGAGGCGAATCCGCAGCGTGTGGCTGCCGTCCGCGTTGTCGATTTGCAGGGGCAGGTCGATCGACCACGGCTCGCCGGTTTGTCGGATCGTCAGAGTGCGGTCTGTGCCGGCTACGAGCTGGATCTCGGGCAGGTCGCGACGGGTCAGCCATTGCGCGAAGAAGCGCCTCAGGTCTTCGCCAGCCTCGCGCGCGAATGCGTCCTGCAGCGCATCCCAGCCGGCGGTCTGGAATGCCTGCTCCGACCAGAAGCGACGCACGCCCCGGTCGAAGGCCGCTTCGCCGATCCGGTCGCGCAGCATCAGGAACAGCATCGCGGCCTTGTTGTAGCCGACCGCCTGGGAAACGCCGTGGTGGCGGGAGGTGAAGGACGCCAGCGGACGGTCCTCGCCTTCGGCGATCGCGGACAACTCGCGCAACCAGCCGAGCCGCATCTCGCGCGCCTGCGCTTCGCCGCTGCGCTCGGCGTAGTGGTAGTCGGCCATGAAGGTGGTCAGCCCTTCGCTCCAGTTGCCGCGCGCATAGTCCGGGAAGACGCCATTGCCCCACCAGTTGTGCAGCACTTCGTGGCCGAGCGAGGTGGCGCGGATGAACGGCAGCGCGAGCACCCGGGTGCCGAGATAGGTCATGGTCGGCAGGCCCAGCCCGGTCGGGGTCGGGCTGGAGACCACGCTGAAGCTGTCGTAGGGATAGGGACCGATCCAGGTTTCGTAGAGTGCGAGATACTCGCCGACCGATGCGAGATAGTCGGCCGACAGCGCCGCGATTTCTGCGTGGAACAGCGTGCGCAGCGTGATTGGCCGGCCATCGACGGACGGGTAGGTGTCCTGTTCGACCTGGTAGGGGCCGGTGATCAGGTCTATGCCTTGAGCCGGCTGGTCGAAGCGGTAGTGCGCGACGATGCTTTGGTCGGCCTCCGTCTCTTCGACCAGGCGGCCGGCCATGATGGCGTGCTGACCGGCCGGCAGTGTGATCCGCGCGTTGTAGCGCACCTCGGGCAGCGTCCTGTCGATCGCGACCACCGGATACCAGAAGCTCGATGCCGGAAGATAGCTGCCGTCCGGACTCGCGGTCGCATCGCGCCAACCCAGTGTCTGGGCATGCTGCATGCCCGCCGGGCGTTCAGCCAAGCGCCCTTGCCAGCTCACGCTAAGAACGCGGTCCGGCTCACCCGGCGGAATCCGCCATCGTTGCAGCCGGCCTTCCCGGTCTGCCTGCAGGCGCAGGGTGGTTTCGTCGAGTTCGATCCGCTCGACGGCAAAGGCGTCGCTCAGGAGCAGGTCGAACCCCTGCCCCGTGCTCATCCGGATCTCGGCCTTGCCGTCCAGCTGGCGGGTGTCCGGGTCGAGGGCGACCGCGATCCGGTAATCGAGCAAGGTCTTCAGGTCGCGCTCGCCCTCCTGCTCCCCGCCGGCGAGGCGTCCGACATCGGCGTGCACGCTGCCGAGCGAGATCACTAGAGCCAGCGCGATCGACCGGGCGAGCAGGACAGGGCGGCGTATCAGGACTGCAACAAGCCCGCAGCAGACTGTTGGCCGGTCAAGGCGCTTCAACTGACCGGTTCCCCATTGCGGGGTTGTGCTGGCGCGACGTTGTAGACCGCGTCCGCCAGTCCGGCGACGAGCTGGCGACAATCCTGATGTTGGTCCCAGGGCAGCAGGGTGGTGTGCGCGTGGATGCCGAGGTCGTCGAGCTGGTGGGGCACGCCATAGCCATGCAGCAGATGACCACTGCCGACCAGGGCTACGACCAGCGCGTCCGGGTGGTCCGCGAGCGCTTGCGCGATACCTTGCGCCATCGAGCGGTCCCATACCAGCTGCGCCTCGATGAAGTTGCGCAGGCCAGCCTGACTGGCGTGGTTGCCGCTGCGGTGACTGCGTGGCATGTGCATGCTGTAGATGTTTTCCAGCCAGCTCGTGTATGCCGGAACGGGCTCGGCCGGGCGGGTGACGCCCTCCCGCTGCGCGTGCGGGGTGGCGTCGTAGCCGGAACGCCCGACCGAGCGGGTGAAGCCCGCGTCCACATTGACCGCCCGCATCGGGATGCCGTGATCGCGTGCGTAACGGAAGATGTCCATGTAGAGCGCCGGGTCGAAACGCCAGACTTCATGCCATTCGCTTTGCTCCAGGAAGGCGGCTTCGTCGAGTTCGCCGCCTACCCAGGCATCCAGTGCCGGCTGTACACGGCGCGGAAACATCTCTAGCGCGAGCACGATCTCTCCGCGTCGCTGGTGCAGCGCGCGCAATGTTTCCAGCTGCCAGTGGTGGTGGCTCAGCTGGTCGTGCCGCTCTCCGAGCAGCACCGTGTCGCTGCCCGCGATCCGGTCCAGCAGCGCGGCTTCGTCCACTTCTTCGCCGCCGGGCACCGACCAGCCGACCGGCAAGGAGCAGGCCATGTCCGTGTTCGATTGGACACGTTCGCCGAACGAGCCGGCGTCCGGGTCTGTGGTCAGGCATGACCACAACCCAATCGTCGATGCAGCCAGGATCAATATTCTGACAAGGCCTGCGTTCATGTTCCTCCCTGTCGCCCGGATGGAGCTGGGCGATCCATTGAATGGCTGTGACGCAGCAGGCCGGGTGAGGTTCCGTGCGACACGGGCGGAATGCGTGCGGTCAGAATGCAAGAAGCCCCGTCATCTCATCGATGGCGGGGCGTCAGGGTGTGGACCGGGCGGGGTAGCCTCCTGGTCCGGAACGCGGAGCTTGCGACTGAATCTACTGCACTACGGATTCTTCACAAGCTCTGGTGCGACCGGTCAGGCCGTCTTCTTGCGGCGGGTGGCCACGGCGGTGTTGCTGCCGACTGCCTTGACCGCGGCTTCGGTTGCGGCGGTGAGGTTGGCTTCAGCGATCTCGACCACCTGACGGCTGGCCTTGCTGACCTGGTCATAGGTCGAGTTCGCAGCAGCGATGCTGGTCTTGACCGCGGCCAGCGCAGCTTCCGAGCCGATCGGCGCGGCAGCGGCGGCCTTTTCCATTTCGCTGGCGAGGACCTTGTTGATCTCGGCGAACTGGATCTCGAACGGCCTCACCGCCTCTTCGATGCTCTGAGCGAAGATTTCGTAGCAGTTGCGATAATAGGCCAGCACCTTCTCGGCCATCGGCTTGACCATTCCGGTCTGCAGGCTGAGCAGTTCTTCCGGGTTCTTGGCCGACAGGACCAGGCGCACGTTGGCGCTGCTGTCTTCAAGCAGGGCACGGGCGGTGTTAAGGTTGAGGGCGATCAAGCGCTCGGACGAATCGAAAGCGGTCTGAACCGTGTTGAGGGCGGAGTCGACGGCGGCTTTGTGGGCGCTGGAGAGTTTTTCCGGTGTGGCGATCATGATGGAGCTCCTTGGATGAGTGAATGATTCGGTTCGCTGCATCCGCTTCAACCATCTGATTTGACTGAATTGATGCAGTGCACAATTTCATTGTAGAGCACCTGCAGCTCAAGTCAAGAAAGTTTTGGTGCACTGCATCATAAAATTTGTTTCTCGGTCTCCTGCGCAGGCTGCGTTGCGGGATCCGTTCGGCGGCGCGGCTGCCGCTCGCCTTCAGAGTAATTGGTTTTCCAGATGACAGCGCTCCCGGTCGCCGTAGTGATCTTTCTGCTGATGCTGCCGGTCACCGGCATGGTGCCGGTCTTGTCCGGATTGACGGTCGGCCGCTACCCGGAGACCGGCGATCTTGCACGCCACCTGTTCATGTCCATCAACATGATTGGTGCGATCGCGGCCGCGCCGCTCGCCGGGCTGCTGTCGGACAGCCTGGGGCGGAGGATGCCCTTGATCGCGGCGGCCTTCGTCGTGAATGGGGTGAGCCTGCTCATGATCGCCGGGGACGGGTCTTATCCGATCCTGCTGTTGTGGCGTTTCGTCGAAGGCTGCGCGCACATGACCGCCCTGTCGCTGCTGATGACGCTCGGCGCCGACCATGCGCGGCAAGGCGGCATAGGCGCGACCATGGGCGGCGTGGGCGCCGCGCTCAGCCTCGGCGTCGCCACCGGTGCGCCGCTAGGCGGGTGGCTGGGTGGGGAGTCGGCGGTGCAGGTGCCGTACTACGGGGGATGGTTGATGCTGGGCTTGGCCGTCGTCGTACCCCTGTTGCTGAAGGATGTCGGGATGACGGTCGAGCGAAGGAGCCCGGCGGCCCTGGTACGTGCGCTGACCAGTAATCGGATGCTTGCGGTCCCTTATGTGTTCGCGTTCGTGGATAGACTCACGGTCGGTTTCATCGTCTCGACCTTTTCGCTTTATCTCGCCACCGTGATGGACTTGTCGGCACCACGGATAGGCCTGGTGATGGCGGCTTTCCTGATCCCGTTCTCGTTGCTGACCTGGCCAGCCGGGGCGCTCAGTCGTTATTGGGACCGGCTCGGCATGATGATCATGGGCAGCGTGCTGTATGGGGTGTTTCTGGTCGCGCTCGGCCTTGCGCCGGCCAATGCGCTGGTATGGGTGATGGCCGCGGGCGGGTTGGTCGCCGCGCTGATGTACGCACCCTGTCTGGTGCTGACGGTCGAACTTGCGGGTCCGGGCCAGCGCGCCAGTACGCTGGCCGGCTTCAACATGGCCGGGTCGATAGGCTTCGCGCTCGGTCCCTTGCTGGCCGGCACGCTGGTCGGCGTGTTCCGATCGGCAGGCATGGATCCTTACCTGCCGGTCTTCATCGTCATCGCCGCGATCGAGGTCGGGGTGGCGCTGGCGATGCTGCCCCTTTGGCTGCGCAGGGCCCGCGCCGTGCGTGCGACTCGGCCTTGAATAGTGTGGGTTTTGTGTCAAACCGGATCCCGATCCGGGGCGCTTTCGTGCGATCATGCGCCTTTTACGCTGACCCGGTCCCGACGCGGGAGACGGATCCATGTCGCGTAACAGATGAATCGAACGACATCGCCCGAGCCGCATGACTACCGAAGCCGCAGCACAGCCTGAAAATACCCCCGATCAGATCGAGACGCCGAAGGCATCGCTGGATCCCAGGAGCCTGATCCAGAAGCTCCAGGAAGCCTCGCCTACCTTCAAGGATTTCAAGCCGGTCGCGCTGCGGATAGACAAGGCCATCATGGCGCGTTTTCCGGAGCTGGACCGCAAGGTCGTCCGCACCGCGATGCGGATGCACACGGCCTCCACCCGTTACCTGAAGGGTATGGAGAAGGCGACCCATCGCTATGATCTGGACGGCAACGAGGCCGGCGAGGTCACCGAGGAGCATCGTGCCCATGCGGCCCAGACCCTGAAGGAGCGCTTCGCCGAGGCGGCCAAGCGCAAGCGCGAGCAACAGAAAGCCGACGAAGCGCGCCGTCGGGCCGAAGAGGCGGAGCAGCGCAAGGCCGAGAAACTGCAGCAGTTGATGAGCAAGTTTTCTTCCCGCTGAATCGATCGACACCGGATTCATTCATGGCTGTACGGCTTCGTCGGTGCTTTCACCGCTAGAATCCGAGAGCCGGATATGCTTTGACGCTATCCAATTGGCATAAACGGAACGGATGCTTTCGGACGGGAATTCAGAGTGGATCTTGCAACGCTAATCGGTCTCATAGGCGCGCTGGTGATCGTACTGGCGTCCATCCTGCTAGGCGCCTCGGCAGGGATGTTCTTCAACATTCCGTCCATCCTGATCGTGGTCGGAGGCAGCATCTTCGTGGTGCTGGCCAAGTTCAGCCTGCAGCAGTTCCTGGGTGCGGTGAAGGTCGCGGTGCGGGCCTTCAAGTTCAAGTTGCCGGCCACCGAGGAGTTGATCACCGAAGTCGTCGAGATCGCGACCATCGCACGCAAGGAAGGCGTGCTCGCGCTGGAAAGCCGGGAGATGAGCTCGCCCTTTCTGAAGTCGGGCATCCAGCTGATGATCGACGGCCAGCCGCAGGAGACCGTCCGCGAGTTTCTCGAAAAGGAACGCCTTCTGACGCTGGACCGCCACCGTTGGGGGTCCAAAATCTTCTCGGCGATGGGGGACGTCGCGCCTGCGATGGGCATGATCGGAACCCTGATCGGGTTGGTGCAGATGCTGTCCAACATGGACGATCCCAAGTCGATCGGCCCGGCCATGGCGGTGGCGCTGCTGACCACCTTGTACGGCGCGATTCTCGCGACCATGATCTTCCTGCCGCTCGCCGACAAGCTCAACCTGCGCATGACCGAGGAGGCACGCATGCAGGGCTTGCTGATCGACGCGATGGCGGCGATGCAGCAGGGCACCAACCCGCGCATCATCGAGCAGATGTTGGCCAGCTACCTGCCCCCGGAAAAGCGGGTCCTGGCGGCCGAGCCTGCAGGCTGACCCGGGAGCGCGGGGATGGATCTGCCCGAAGAGGAAAAACGCGAGATGCCGGCCTGGGTGATGACCTTCGCCGACCTGATGTCGTTGTTGATGTGTTTCTTCGTGCTGCTGCTGTCGTTCTCGGAGATGGACGCGATCAAGTTTCGTGAAATCGCCTCCGAAATGGCCAAGGCCTTCGGGGTGCAGCGCGAGGTCCCGGCCTTCGAGCCGCCTATGGGCACCAGCCCCATCTTCGACCAGTTCTCGCCCGGCATCCCGACCCCGACGCCAATCGACAGCGTACGCCAGCAAACCACCGACCAGCGTCCGCAGTTGCGCACCTTCACGTCCGACGCCGAGGCGACCGTGCAGGAGGCAGCCCAGCGTCAGGTCGAGAAGAGCGTCAAACAATTGCGCGAGGTGCTGCAGGAGGAGATTCGCGATGGCAAGCTGCAGGTCGACCAGGATCGCAAGCGCATCGTGATCCGGATCGAGGAGCGGGGCTCGTTTCCGTCCGGTTCGTCGGACATGACGCCAGCCTTCCAGGCGATGCTCGACCGGATCGCCGGCGAACTGGTCGATTTGCCGGGCGTGCTGACCATCGAAGGTCATACCGACGACATCCCGATCCGCACTGCGCGTTTTCAGTCCAACTGGGATTTGTCGGCCGCGCGGGCCTCGTCGGTGGCAAACGGCTTGCTGCGCAGTCCGCAGGTCGATCCGGCCCGGATGCAGGTCCAGGGGTTCGCCGAGACCCGCCCCCGGGCCGAGAACGCGTCGGCCGAGGGGCGGGCGCTCAACCGCCGGGTCGAGATCGTCGTCGACCTGTCCGACCCGCTGGACGAGTTCGAGCAGCGTGCGCGCGATCTGCTCGAGCGCGGCGAAGACAGCCTGATCTGGGATCTGGACTGGTAAGCATACGCTGAACGCAGGTCTGATCGCGGCCTCTGCGCTCCCACATCCTGCCGGGACGATGCCCGGGTGAGGCTACCCCCGGCCTACTTCTTTATCTTTCGGGTGAGGTGGGTGAAAGCCGTATTGAAGTGACCGGCAACGACCCTGAACACATCGTACTGCCTGGCGTGAACCTCGATGCGCGGAGAGCCGATGTCCGCCCAGATCGCCCCGACCGGCCGCTCGTTCAGCTTGATGCTGGTCACCACGAAGCCGGCCGAGGTCGCGAGTTCATGCAGGCACGCGGGGAGCTGCCTGATCGCGACTGCGCCGTGTTCCGCATCCACCCGAATCGAACCGCCCTGCTCGACCAGTCGGGTCAGCAGGTTCTCCGGGCTGACCGGCACATCCAGCGACACGCCCTGAATCGCACCAGTGAGGCCGTGCTTCAGGTAGCAGCGCAACTGTTCGCTATTGCCTGGACGCAGGAAGAACAGGCTGCGGCGCAGGCCCAGGCCCTTCTCCAGCGTATTGCCCGCTTCCGTCATCAGCTGCCGTAAATCGACGAACGCGTTGTCCCGGCAGCGGGTGACGAAAGCGTGCAGCAGCGCGAGGTCGGTATGGCGCGCGGGCGGGGGGGGCGGCGGCGACTCCCTGGCCGTAGCCGGATTGGTCGTGGCAGGTGCCGACCCGGCCGGGGTGCGCGGTGGGGCTGCGGGCTCGACCGGTTGCGCCAGCGGCGCAGTCCGCGGACTGACTGCTGGAGCCGGCTCGGCCACTGCGGTCGGCTTCCTGCGTGGTGGCTCGGGTTGGCTCTGCGATGTGGGAACGGCTTTATCGATCGGTCCGCGCGGTGGTTTCCGCTCCCAGAACAATTGCTCGCCCGGAGAGAAGATCACGCCACCGTATTGTTCCAGCCTCCGGCTCACTACGACGGCAGTACGGTGGGTCGAGGTGATGACCCGATCGAGCGGCCGGTTGTTGAGCGCAGAGACGACCTCGAGCAAGCGCAGGCAGCGGTTCTCGAACCAGCCGTCATGTCCGGCCCAGGCCACGAGGTGAGCGATCAGCGAGGGCGTGGTACGTTGTCGCAGCCAGCGCGCCACCTCGACCGGCAGTTCCGGCGCCATCGTCCCGGTCCAGGCGCAGCGGGCGGCCTTCGCCAGCATGATCGGGTCGGCGAGCTTGGACTGCAAGAGTGGCGACTCGGGGGAAAAACCGGCGTCGATCAGCACTGCACGGTTCAATTCGTCCATCGAGCAGCCGAGCAAGACCTGCTCGACCTGGCTGCGGCGCTCGCCGCGTCCAACCCGGACCTCGATCGCCATATGAACCCGCGGTGCGGCCAGCGGCAGCTTCCAGCGTGCCAGCCCGATCAGCAGCGCCACGCAGGACAGGAACTCGCCGGTTCCCGGTACTTTCTTCTCAGCCCAGCGATTGACCAGCGAGGCGGCCAGACGGCTGACCGTGATCGCCTGCAGGCTGCCACGGTGGGCGGCCGACTCGGGGTTCATGACCCGGGTCGCGCGGGCCCGGATCAAGGCCTGGACGCGCCGGATGCCCAGCAGGTTCAGGGCGTGCTGCAGCCCCTGCACCTCGCCCTGTACCGAAGGCAGCCGGGCGGCTGCGATGACCATCTCCAGCGCCAGCGCCGGGTCGTCGACGAGCAGATGCGCGACCTCCTGCAGACTGACGCTGGCCGACAGCAGTTTCTCGATCGTTTCAGGACCACTCAGCAACGGCAACTGGACGCCCGCGATGCGCTGGCGCCAGAGGGTGAGGCCGCTTTCCTGCTCGGTCATCGGAGCAGTCTCCGTCGGTGAGGGGGCGAAGCGCGGATTCTACCAGTCGGTCGTGCGGGCCAAGGGCGTATAGGCTCACGCCATGCCAGGACCCGGTGAGTTCGAGAGCGGCGGGTTGCTTGCATCTGTGGCGTCGTCCTCCCGGGTCTTCAGCATTTGCTCGGCGCGCTCGGACACGACCAGGATCAGCTTCATGCTGGCGCGGGTCGCGCCGACGAACAACTTGCGCACGGTCAGCGGATCGAGCGCCTCGAAATCGACCTCGGTGAAGATCACGCAGGGCGCGGCCTGACCCTTGAAACGGTAGACCGAATCGATCAGCACGTCGCCGTCGCTGAACACCGGGTTGCCGAGCAGGTCGTAGCGACCGCTGAAGGCGCGCAATCCGTGTGGTCCGAGCCGTTTCAACGGGGTGAACACGGAATGCTCGCGACCACGAAAGGTCACCAGTGCGATCATGTCGCGACGAAAGCCCAGACCGATCGCGCGGGTGATCGCCCGCTTGGTCTGGTCGAGCAGGGCGGTCTCGTCGCGCCAGGTGAAGGTTTCCAGCCCTGAATCCGAGATCGGGCTGCCGGCGCGTATCGGTTCGACCAGCGGCAGGGCGCGGTTGAGGACGGTCAGGATGTCCGAAGGGCTGCGATAGTTGCGTTCGCTGCTGATCCTGACCCATCCCGGCAGGGCGATTTCGGGGCGGTCGTAGAGGTTTTGCATCGGGTCCTCCAGCCACCAGGCCCGACCGTCCGGTCTCAGCATCCGGATCAGCATGTCGCGCCATTCCGGCCGGAAATCCTGGCCCTCGTCGATGATCAGCTCATCGACCTGCCAGCGTGACGCGGGCTCGAGCGCCTGCGCGTCGCGCTCCATCCGGGCGAAGGCCCCAGGCTGGGAGAAATCGGGCGGACGTCCCGCCTCGCGCAGCATGCGGTCGCATAGCTGATGATAGGTGGCGACCTCGCCGCCACTCGGCACGATCAGCGAAATATGGTCGGCCAGCGGACGGTTGTAGCAGACATAGAGCGGACGGCGACCGGCGGCGACCGCATCGCGGAACACCGCCATCGCGAGCTGGGTCTTGCCGCTGCCGGCGGTGCCGGTGACCCGCAGGCGGAACGGCTGCATCTCGATCCGGCGCGCCCATTCGGCCAGCCCGCCGGCGAGCCGGGTATACAAGGCCTCGGCTTGGCCGACGATGGCCCCGACCTCGGGGACGAGCCGCAGCGCATCGGTCAGAAAGCGGTGGATCCCATCTCGCCGATGGGCATCCGGCGTGCCCTCGCGGAGCAGCGAGGCGACCAGGGCGGGTAGCTGGTCGCGGCGGGTGGCGTCGACGATGCGGGCCGGGTCGAGGCCGGCGCTGCCCGGCTGGCGGACGGTGTAGTCCGGGCAGTAGAACAGCAGCTCGATCGCGGGGGCTACGCCGTCGAAGTGTCCGGCCAGGCGAGCGCCGAGATGGTCCACACTCCGGGCCAGTGTGGAGCGGACCAGCCGCCTGCCGCGGACATGGCGTCTGACCAGTCCGTCGTCGGTTTCGTCCAGAAAGCCGGAGGCCTGCTCGATGATGAGTAGATTGCCAGCCGGACCGACGATGATGAAATCGACCTCGCCGAACAGTGACTGATCGTCCTGCACCCGGGTCCAGTGCACCCGGTGGTAGATGGCGTAGTCATCCGGCAGCTGGGTGGAGAGGGTGCTCAGCGTCTCGAGCTCCCGCGCCAGCGCCCCGCTGGCCGGCAGGCGTTGCCATCCTTCAGGGTAGGTGCGGGCCATGTCCTGGGTAGATCAGGTCGGCGAACAGGTAGGAGAATCAGATCGGGGCTGCTGGGCGCAGCGTGGCGACTGCGGGTCGGGTGCAGGCTCGAATCCGGTTCTCGCCGGTGCGTCCCAGGCTGTCATTCCGAATCGTAGCCGAGCAGTCGCCGTTCGATGATCGCGGCGGCGACCGTTTCCGGCACATCCTCTTCCCAGCTGCCCCGGCCCCGGCGCAGGCCGCCGAGGACCGAGCCGACGTCGATATGCAACACGTTCTCGTCATAGTGCTCGATCCCGACCAGTTTGCCGTTATCGACCAGATGGGCGAGCAGATGGCGCAGGTGGGGCGGCACCTTGACCGTGTCCAGCGTCACCAGCTCGCTTTCGCCACGCGGGCGCGACGGATAGGTGTAGACATGGGTGTTGTCCGGGAACAGCTTGCCGAAGGCTTCCAGCATGCCGCCTTCGAGGCCCTCGTAATACTTCTCGTCGAACAAGGCCTCGAAGTCACGCACGCTGAGCACGATGCCGATCGGCTTCTGGGTGTAGCGGCGCAGGTAGGCGCGCAGACGGAAGAAGCGCACATAGTCCGAGATCATCACGGTGTAGCCGAGCGAGGCGAGCAGATCGACCCGCGCCAGGAAATCGGCGTTGTCCACGTTGTCTCCCGAGACCAGCGAGTTCATCGTGATCTCGGCCAGGCTGACCATGTTGCTGTCGTCCACCGCCGCGATCTGGCCGAACTGGCGCTGGCCGGCGTTCATCATGTCGACATTGACCCGGGTGACCGGCTTGAAGCTGCCCCGGATCACCATCACCGGCTTGCGATGGAACAGCTCGCCCGGCACCACGACCTGGCCGTTGGGATCGAAGATCACCGCCCGGGTCAGCCAGCTGCGGATCAGGTGCAGGTTCATCAGCCGGTTCTCGACTTCCTCGAAGTAGGGGCCGGCGAAATGGATCAGATCCACCTCGATCCGCTCCGAACCGAGTCCGTCGCCCAGGGCCTCGACGATCCATTCAGGGTGCGTGTGGTAGAAGAAGGCGGCGTGGATCAGGTTCACCCCGAGGATGCCCAGGGCTTCGGATTGCAGGGCGTTGTCGTTGTCGAGCATGCGCACATGCATCACGATGTCGCTGGGCGCCGCACCCGGGTGTAGCTGGACCCGCAGGCCGACCCAGCCATGACATTCGTTCTTCTGCTTGAAGCTGCGCGCGGTGACCGTGGCGGCATAGGCGAAGAAGGTGGTGTTGCGCGAGCGGACCTTGGACAGCCGGCTCACCACTTGTTCGAATTCCTTGTCCAGCATCTGCATCAGCCGCGCCCGGCTGACATAGCGGTCGACCGGCCCATAGATGTCGTCGCTGACCGCCATGTCATAGGCGGACATGGTCTTGGCGATGGTGCCGGCCGCCGCGCCGACATGGAAAAAGCGGCGGGCGACCTCCTGGCCGGCGCCGATCTCGACGATGGAACCGTACTTGAACTTGTCCAGATTGATCTTGAGGGCTTTCTGGTCGGTGGTCAGCGTGGTGTCGCGTTTCGTCATGGCGCATCGGCTCCGGCGGCGAAAGCAACAATGATACCGTGCACCGCAGCACCGGCCCCGAGGCGCGTGCTGCACTGCAGATCGACCCGGTCTTCCGGATTTGTTAGCGTATGCAAATATACGCATAAAAAGAGACGATCATGGGATGGGGTACGAAGAGGCTATTGGCCGCGATCTGCATGTTGTGCGCGTCTGTCGCATCGGCAATCGACATGACACCGGTCAAGGTTGGGGAGCATAGCTGGTATGTCGCCGGCAAGCCCGGCATGGCCTCGGCCGCCAATGAAGGTTTCATGTCCAACGCAGGCTTCGTGGTCACCCCCGACGGGGTGGTGGTGTTCGATGCGCTCGGCACCCCGGCCCTGGGCAAGCAGCTGATGGACGAGATCGCGAAACTGACCGACCAGCCCATTCGCAAGGTGATCGTCAGCCACTTCCATGCCGACCACTACTACGGGCTGCAGGCTTTCCAGGACGCCGGGGTGGAGATATGGGCCCACCGGCTCGGCGAGGCGGTGCTGAACTCGGAGCTCGCGCAGGAGCGCCTGGCCCAGCGGCGCGCCGATCTCTTCCCCTTCGTCGATGAGAACACCCGCCTGGTCCCGGCCGACCGCTGGCTGGACGGCGACCTCGAGTTCAGCCTCGGCGGCCTGAATTTCCGTGTCCTGCATGTCGGGCCAGCGCATTCCCCGGAGGATCTCGCGCTGGAAGTGATCGAGGACAAGGTCTTGTTCGCCGGCGACATGTTGTTCCGCGGCCGGATTCCGTTCGTCGGCAATGCCGACACCGCACGCTGGCTCGTCGCGCTCGACGCGATGATCGAGCTCGCCCCGGCGGTGCTGGTCCCTGGCCACGGCCCGGCCTCGACCGATCCACAGTCCGACCTGACCCTGACCCGCGACTATCTCCGCTTTCTGCGTCAGGCGATGGGTGAGGCGGTCGAGGAGCTGAAATCCTTCGAAGAGGCCTACGAAGACACCGACTGGACCGACTGGGAGAAGCTCCCCGCCTTCCGCGAGGCGAACCGGCTCAATGCCTACAATGTGTTCCTGCAGATGGAGGAAGGCGCGCTGGAATAAGCGCGCCCGTGGACTGACGACCGGCCTGGAGCAGGATCAGAGCTTGAAGATCGACACCGCCTGACGGGTGCTCGCGGCGAGCTCCTCGAGACGGTGGGCCGAATCGGCCGCCATCCGGGTCGCGGAATGATTCTCTTCCGACATCTGTGCGATCCGCTCGACGTTGGTCGCGATGTCGTTGCTGGCGGTGCTTTGCTCCTTCAGCGCACTCGAGATCTCGTTGACCACATTGACCACCTGACGGGCCGAGTCTCCTATCGTATTCATGGTCTCGCCGGTCTGACGAGCGAGCTTGGCTCCCCCGTCCACCCGTTCCACTGCGCGCTCCATGATGGCGACCGCCGACTTCGCATTGGTTTGAACCTCGCCGATCATCGTGTAGATGTCGGTGGTCGCCTGCGCGGTCCGCTCGGCCAGCTTGCGCACCTCGTCCGCGACGACGGCGAAGCCGCGGCCCTGCTCGCCCGCCCGGGCCGCCTCGATGGCGGCATTGAGCGCAAGCAGATTGGTCTGTTCGGCGACTTCCCTGATCATCTGGACGATGCTCGAAACCTTTTGCGAGCTCTCCCCCATCGCCCTGATCGTCTCCGCAGCGTCGTTGACCGTGTGCGAGATCTTGTCCATCTCGACCAGCGTGTCGCGGATCATGGTATTGCCCGCGTTCGACCGTTCGTTGGTATCCATCGAGATGGAGTGGGCTTCGCGTGCGCTGTCCGATACGTGGTTGATCGAGACCGTCATCTGCTCGACGGCCGCAGCCATCGCCGACGCCGACTCGGCCTGGTGCTCGGTCGCCCCGGCCAGCTGGGTCGATGTCGAGGCGAGTTGAGCCGCCTCGGAAGCCACGCCTTCCGCATTGGTCTTCAGCTCGACCACCATTGTCCTCAAGCCGTCGCGCATGCCGGCGAGCGATTTGAGCAGTCTGCCCATTTCATCCTTGCGATCGGTCGGGATGGCAATGCCGAGATTGCCGCGTGCGATCTCGCCGGCCACCGTCTGGGTCTGCGCGAGCGGTCCCTGCACTGCCGTGCGGATCGTCCAGGTCGCGATGCCGAAACCGGCGATCAGGCCCAACAGGATCAGCCCGATCGAGGTGTTGCGCATGCCGGCGTAGCTGGCTTCGCCGAGCTCGAACTCGCGTCTTGCCACGTCGAGCTGTACCTCGACCAGGCGGGATATCGACTCCGACACCGGATCGATGTCGCGGTAAAGCTCGGTCGCCGCGAAACGGCCAAGGTCGTAAGGGTCGTAGTGTGTCAGCAAGGTCTTGAGCCGCGTGATTGCGGCGTTGGCGACCTCCATCCTGGGCGTGATCTCGGCCACCAGTCGCTGTTCTTCCGGTACCAGTACCGTTGCGAGATAGGCATTCCAGCGGGCGTCGATCAGACGCTCGGCCTGTTCGACCCCCGTCAGGCCTTGCGCCGGTGTCAGAACGCCGTCACGGACCTTGTGAGTCGCGTCGACGACATGCACCGCATAGGCATCGGAGATTTCCTTGATGTCCCTGAGCGGAACCACCCTGTCCTCATAGACCGTTTTCAAACTGTTGACGGTCACATTCATGCCGTACAGACCAGTGACCCCAATGGCACCCGCCAGCGCGAGTAGCAATGCGGTGAGCAGGTATAGCTTGGTGGAGATCTTCACTGTCGTTTCCTCGTTGTCTGAAGCGTTCGGGCCCGTGCATCGACCCCATCCGGTACGCGTAATGGCCGGATGCGTGATGGTTCTTTCACTATCTACGGATTGGGGCGCCGAATCTTGACGGCGAAGTTGCACGATGAATGTGAAGCAGCCGGCGGCCTCGAAGCCTATCGATATGTCGTGCTGGCGACTGTCGCGCCAGCGCTTCAGCGCGTGCGTGGCAAGGCGATGGGGTCGGTGGTTGATCGAACGATGGAAATGCGTGGGTCATTGTCCCCGTGCCCTGGATTCATTCCTCGAAGCAGGCGAGATCGATATCGGCCGCCTGCTTTCGCAATGGAATCAGGGCCTGGTAGGCAGCCGATGCATGCCAGCCCGTGGCCCGGGAGACATCGGGAAAGCGGATCACGACCCGGTCGGTGCCGCTGCATTGGCCGTCCAGTTCGCGGGCAAGCCGCCCGCGCGCCATGACCTCTCCACCCCAGGGCAGCAAGGTGGCCGGCACCTCGCGCCGGTAGGCCTCCCATTTGGCTTCATCCTTGATCGTGATCTGGCCGATGACGAATGCGCCGCCCATGCCGGGTCTCCTGTCTGTATCGAGTGAGTTGGGTTGGGGAGTTTCTCTTGGATTCATGAACGCTAGACGCGGCAAGACTCAGCTTTCCAGGGCTCGGGTAACCGGCTTCGTGTTGCCCTCGTCCAGCCGCGCGATCGCCTCGTTGCCACGTTGGGCGAGGGCGTCCAGGCGGTCGATCTGTTCGTCGAGTTTCGGGAGTGCTTCGCGGCGATAGCGCGAGACCTCGTCAATCGCGCCGATCACGTCCTCGAACGCGGTTTCGAGCTTGTCCATGTCGAGCACGGTCGAGGAGGCGCGGGTCTGGATTTCGACGCCCTGGGTGCGCAAGGCCTTGGCGGTGCCGGCGATCAGGTCCGAGGTCGTGCTGTTCAGTGCCTCGATCCGGTCGAGTACCAGGCGCTGGTTGGCCAGCGCCAGTGCGGTGGTCACCGCCACGTTCAGCGCCGACACGGTCACGTTGATGGCGCGATCGACGCCGCGGATCAGCTCGCGATTGTTGCGGATCACCACCTCGAGGGCGAGCACCCCCTGCTGACTCACCGCCAGCTGTTGCTGCAGGTCGAGGATGCGCTGTCGCAGCGGGAACAGCAGTTCTTCCTCGATGAAACCGCGACGGGCGTCCTGCTGGGGCAGGTCGGCGGCGGCCTGCCCGAGACGGCCGTCGATCAGCCGGCCCAGCTCGACCTGGCGCTGGAGTTGCCCGATCAGCGAGCGCAGCACGTCCTGGTCGTCCGCCAGGGTCAGGTTGTCGCGCCGGAGCATGTCGCTGCCGGCTTCCAGGTCGCGGATGATACCGTCCAGCGCTTCCTGGGTGGTCTCGTACTTGGCGAAGTAGCGCTGCAGCCGGTTGCCGACCCCTGGGATGAAGGACAGCGCCCGTGCCAGGCCACCGGTGGACAGCTCATGACGGTGGGGGTCGAGTTCCTGCATCTTGCCGCGGAGGTCGACCAACGCCTTGGCCACTGGCCCGCCTTCATCGCCCTGGTGGGCGAGCTTGCGGATAGGGGTTTGCAGCATCGTGCTGCGGTGTGCGGCCTGGCGCTGGATCTCGATGCCCATGCCGTCGATCGCTTCGCGTTGGCGTTGCGCGGCACCGCTCTCTATGCTCGAATCCGACAGTGCGAGTGCGTCGCGGACGAAGGCGTCGGCCATTGCGGCAAGGGCAGGGTCTTCCTGCTTCGGCGCAGCTTCGCCCTTGACCTCGCGCTCGATTTCCTCGATCGGTGGCAAGGACAGGCTCAGCGGCGAGGGATTGCGGGTATTCGTGTCGGGGGTGGTCATCGTCATGGGCTCCGAAGGGGCTATGAGGGGGCGTACGAATTCAGGAGCTGCGGCTGTACGAAGGGGTGCGTTCGACGAAGCGGCGCAGGTCCTGCAAGGCCTGATCGGCATCCACCGCGGCTTGCGAACGGGCGGTCTCGACCGCACTGACCGCGACCGCGGTGTCGTCCAGCGCAGTCAGCGCGGCCTCGATGCTCGCGCCCAGCGTGCGCATCTTGGCTTCGGTGTCGTCGACGAGTTGCAGGCGGCGTTGCAGGGCTTCGCGTTCCGGCGCAGGCAGCCTGTCGCCTTCGCGTTGCAGTCGGCGCTTGACGAAGTCCGCGTCTATGCCGGCCACGCCATGGGCGAGCGAGGCCATCGCCTGCAGCGTATCCAGGGCCGAGCGACAGACTTCCGAGACCAGACCGGTCGCACGCTCGTAGGTCATCTCGCGACGATCGAACTTGCTCCCGATGACATCCCGGACATGGCCGTAGCGGCTGTAGATCCGGTCGGCGGCCATGGCCATGTCCGGGCGCCGGGCGTCGAGCAGGCGCTGCTTGGTCTCGGCCAGTGCGAGCACGATGTCGTCGGCGTTGGTCGGCGGTCGGGCAGGGTCGAGCACGCGCAGGCCGGACTCCCGTTCCTGTTGCTCCAGCCTGGCTCGTTCCCGCGCCAAGGCGCGGTCGAGTGCCTGTTCGCGCAGCAGATCGGCCTGGCGCTCACGCCAGCGGCGCCAACGCCGCTCGACGAATAATTCGGTCGGCACCGCCGCCAGTCCGGCCAGCCAGCCGAGCAGACTCGGTTCGAAGCCGCCCCACAATGACGTTACCCAGGTCAGGACGACGATGAAGGGAATGATGAATCCGTAGCGCAGAAACACCTGCCAGCGCCGCGGCGGGTCGTTCGGCACCGCCCAGCCGGGATTGATCATGCCGGCGATGAACCAGGGCATGCAGGAGATGAACAAACCGTAGGCGAAGCCTTGGAGAAAGCCGAACATGAGCGAAGACCGCAGGCGGAAAGGGTTGGTATCGTCGAAACGCTATTCTGACCTGCCTGCGGAATAAAGGTGCGCTCGAGAAAACAAAACGCCCGGCCGTCTCCGGCGCGGGCGTGTTTCGACGAGGTCGTCCTGGAGGTCCGGGCTGGACCGCGGTGCTAGTTGCGATCGCAGAACATCGCCCCGACCGGCCACAGCATCACCGCGCCGATCGCCCCCCAGACACCGGCGATGGCGAACAGGTTGGCCCAGTCCACCCAGTAGGTCAGGTCCGAGAGGCTGGAGTCGATGACCGACGGGATCATGAACAGGCTGCCCAATGCCACCACGACGCCGCCGATCAGGCCGACGCGCAAACCCTTGCGCCAGGCCGGCGCGCCCTTGACCGCGGCGATGCCGAACAGCAAACCGATGGCAGCGAGCAGGATGATGAGCACCGCCATGTTGGCCAGCAGATACTCCCACACGATGTTCATCGCGAGCCAGACTTCGTAAAAGGACATGATCACACCCTCCCCTTGGCGACCGCCATATAGGCGGGCTTGAGCAATTGCACCTTCATCAGCCAGGCGAACCAGCTATCCTGCAGCGGTTCCACCATCGGCAGCGACGGAATCAGCTTGCCGTCGTAGTCGAACTCGATCAGCCAGGCCGAGCCCTCGCGCAGAATCATCGGGCACGAGGTATAGCCGTTGAACTGCCTTGACGGCTCACGGCCGGCGATCACGTCGATCAGGTTCTGGACCACGATGGGCACCGACTGCTTGACCGTCGCCGCGGTCTTGCCGCGCGGCGTGCCGTTGATGTCACCGGCGCCGAACACGTTCGGATAGCGACGATGGCGCAGCGTTTCGCGGTCGACTTCGAGCCAGCGGCCGGCCGACATCGGACCTTCCAGCCAGGCGAGGGGGCTGTTGAAGATCGCGTCCGGCGCGCGCATGGGCGGGACCACATGAATGAAGTCGTAATCCTCGTCGCTGCGCTCGCCTTCCGGGGATTCGAACGTCGCCCGACGCGCGCCGATGTCCACCGCGACCAGCTTGCTGCTGAAATGCACCGGCACGCCAGCGTCGGCCCAGCGCTGCAGGATGAGATCATTGATCTGGGGCACGCTGAATACCACGCCCAGCGCGGAGTGGAAGTGCACATCGGACTGCGCCAGCGTGCCGGCCTGACGCAGCCGGTCTATCAGCATGAAGGTGGTCTTGAGCGGTGCGCCGGCACACTTGATCGGGGTCGCCGGCAGCGTCATCAAGGCCCTGCCGCCCTTCTGGCGGAAGGCGTCCATCACCTTCCAGGTCTCGGTCACCGCCCTGGTGCCCGGATAGACGCTGGTGAGGCCGTTGCGCCCGATCGCATTGACGTCCATGCCTTCGATCTGGTCGAAGTCGAGATGGCATCCTGTTGCGACCACCAGATAGTCGTAGGGGATGCGCTGGCCACGGTCGGTGACGACGGTATTGGCGTCCGGGTCATACTCGGCGACCATCTCGTGCACCCACTTCACGCCGGCCGGGATCAGGTCGGCGTTGCGGTCGATCACTTTCTCCACCGGCCAGATCCCGGTCGCAACCAGGGTGTAGCCAGGCTGGTAGTTGTGCTCTTCCTTGCGATCGATAATCGTGATCTGCGCGCCGTCCAGCTCGCGCACCAGCCGGTTCGCGATGCCCAGTCCGGCGAGGCCGCTGCCGACGATGACGATGCGGGCGTTGGTGGCCAGCGTCGCCCTGGCATGATCGGGCTTGAGCGCCAAGGCGGCGCCGGCGGCAAGCGGCACCGCGCCGGCCCCGATCAAAAGCCGTCGCCTCGATTGACCGCGGGCGGACAGGCCGGGTGCTGTGTGTGGGGCAGACATGATCGCGATTCTCCTCGGGGGGATGGTGCCGCGATCACTGTTCCGGGACCGGACGCCGTGTGGGCTGCGTGTCGGCAGTGACCGCGAGAGCACAACTGTATCAATATAATCTAATATAAAACAACTTCCGTTTGCGATGCAGGCAATCACGATCTATCTCTCCGGATGTTGATCTGGGTCAACGATTGAACCCGGTGGCGATGCGGGTTATGTTCCCGAGTCGCCCAATCTGACCGAACCGCACGGGCTCAACCCATGGAGTCGAACATGAATGCACCGCTACCGCCCTCCCCGTCGTCGTCCCGCGAGCGGGTCGTGAGCGCTCTACGCTTGCTGGGCATGCCGGCGGAGGTGGTCGAGCTGAGCAGCTCGGGGCGGACCAGTGCCGAGGCGGCGGCCTCGATCGGCTGCGAGGTCGCCCAGATCGCCAAGTCCATCGTCTTTCGTGGCAAGACCAGTGGGCGCTGCATCCTGGTGGTTGCCAGCGGGGCCGACCGGATCGACGAGAAGAAGCTGCGCGCCGAAATCGGCGAGAACGTTGCTCGTGCCGACCCGGGCTTCGTCCGGGAGCACACCGGGTTTGCGATCGGTGGGGTCGCGCCGGTCGGCCATGCCGGCGAGGTGAGCGTACTGGTCGATCGTGCGCTGTGGGATCTCGACCCGATCTGGGCCGCCGCCGGCACGCCGTTTAGCGTGTTCCGTCTGTCGGCCGACGATCTGCACCGGATTCCCGGCATACGCGTGGTCGATGTCAGGCAGCAAGCGGCACTGTCGCCCGATTGAAGCCCCAACCCGCGGGGAACTCGACCTGAAGGTCGCCATCGCGACTCGCTGCCCGTGCCTGGGTGCGGGCAAACGGTCATGGCGGCTTACATGGTCCAGGGGGAACCGATTCCTTGGTCGTTGGCCGACACCCCGCGTATCCAGCCCTCAGTCCGCGATTTCGAGTAGTTCGACCTCGAACACCAGGGTCGCATTCGGTCCGATCGCACCTTGTGAGCCGCGCTCGCCATAGGCCAGCGCCGACGGGATGTAGAGCTTGTACTGGCTGCCGACCGGCATCAGCTGCAGCGCTTCGGTCCAGCCCGGGATCACCCCGTTGAGCGGGAAAGTGGCCGGTTGGCCGCGATCGTAGCTGCTGTCGAAGGGGGTCCCGTCGAGCAGGGTGCCGCGGTAATGAACGGTCACCCGGTCGGTCGCTGCGGGCTTGGGCCCCTCCGCGTTGCGCAACACTTCGTATTGCAGGCCGGAGGCGGTCGTGGTCACTTCGGCGCGTTGTCCATTCTCGGCCAGAAACTTTTCGCCTGCTTCGCGGTTCGTCGTGGCGGCGGCCTGGCGCTGCTCGGCCGCACGTGCCTGCAAGCGACCGATGAAGGCCTGGCGAATCTCGAGCGCTTCGGTCTGACTCAGGCGGGCGTCCCGTCCGGCCAGCGCGTCATCGATGGCTTCGAGCATCACCCGGGTGTCGATGTCGTCCTTGAATGGCAACAGCTGTGTCGCCATGTCCATGCCGACCATGTAGCTGATCCGGTCCCGCTCGGTGCTCAGGTCCGATGCCATCACGGAGGTGGAAAACAGGCCCGCGACCAGACCGAGTTTGAAAACCGACGAGAAATTCATTAGCGTGCTCCTGGAGCGGACACCATGTCCGGAAGCGGGCGAGTATCCCGGCCAGACCGCGCCGGGTCAACATGACGAGAAGGAAAAGTGCGATGCCGACCACCGAGTTCAAGGTTATGGGAATGAAGGACGAGCAATGCCTGCGGCTGGTGATGAATGCGATTCAGGACCTGCCCGGGATCGAGCATGCCGAGGTGTCGCTTGAGACCGGCGAGGCGGTGGTCGAGCACGGGCCCTTGGTCTACGAAGGCGACGTGCGTGGGGCGGTCGAGGAGGCCGGTTATCAGACCGCCTGAGTGGTCTGCTCCGGGCAAGGACAAGATTTCTTCTTCCAGGCGTCCGGGCAGGTCACGCGTGGATGCGGGGCCCGTATGCGGCCTGATCGGATGTGGGCATGGGGCGGCTTTGCCCGCCCGGTAGGCGCGCCCTGCCGCCACCCGTGGATCGCCACCGGCAAGCCGCGTGGCGCCGCATCGGCCTTGTCAGGCCGTTCTGCCGCGGTCGCTGTGTGACGCCGACACCGCGGCGACCACCGCCAGCAACTGCAGTAACGCGACCGTGAACAACACCATCGTGAAGGCACGCGCGTCCATCATCGGGCCGAAGGCGAGTGGAGACAGCGCGAGGCCTGCGTCCAGGCCGGAATACACCAGACCGTAGATCCGCCCATAGGCCGAAGCGCCGAAACGGGCGGCGGCGACCCGTCTGACCAGGATGTCGCGCGACGGGCCGGCCAGCCCGCCACAGAAGCCGATCACGCCCAGCATCGGGACGGCCAGCCATGAGGGTATCCAGCCGAGGGCGAGAATCGCCGCGGCAAGCGCCGACAGGCCGAGAAAGCCCGCCACGAGTTGCTCGTGGGCCTGGCTGCGGCTCGCGAGAAAGCCGCCTATCACCATGCCGGCCGCGCCAGCGAGCAGGAACGTGGTCAGGCCCGCGGCGGCGAGCGACAGCGGCAGTCCATAGTGGGCCTGCAGCAAGGGCACGCCGAATCCCTGGAAGGCGCCGAAGGCCATGGTCATGAACAGGAAGAACAGGAAGCACAGCCAGACCGCCGGTACCCGCATGAAATCAAGCGAAGAGGCGCGGGGGCCGCTGTTCTGTCGCGCGACCGGTGCATCCGGCAGCCAGCGCCTGCCTGCGACCAGCGCGACGATGCTGAATATCGCCAGTGCGACCGCGCCGAGCGCCGCCACCCGCCAGCCGCCCATCGCTGCGAGGCTGGTCAGGTAAACCGGCGCCAGCGCCCAGCCGAGATAGCCGGACAGGCCGTGCACCGAAAACGCGTGACCCAGCCGGTTCTGCGACACATGGCGGTTGAGCAGCGTGAAGTCCGCCGGGTGGAAGACCGCATTGCCCAGTCCGGCCAGGACCGCGGCCGCGAGCAAGCCGCCAAAGCCTTGAGCGAACGCCAGCATCAGCGCGCCGGCACCGAGCAAGGCGACCCCACCCATCAGCACCCGCCTCGCGCCGAACCGGTCTACGACGAAGCCGGCCACGGCCTGACCGAAGCCCGAGATCACGAAGAACACCGTCATCGTGATCCCGATCCTGGCGAAGGACAGGTCGAAGGCCGGCATCAGCCACGGGTAGAGCGCGGGTAGCAGCAAGTGGAAGAAATGCGAGGTGCCGTGGGCGAAACCGACGATCGCGATGATCCCGGCGTCGCGCTGCGGCGGGGCGCCGCCGGTGGCGGAATCGGAGGTGGATGCGGTCAGTGTGCTCATGCCTGGCGGGGTATCCTGTGGCGGCGTCTCCGTATGGGGCGTCGCGATTTCTCATTTTTCGAGACGAATAATACCGCTGAATCGAAGCGACGACGAATCGAGAGGCCTCCGGTGCGGGCGCGGGACGGCAGACCATTCCCTATCCAGGACGAGACGAAACCGCCGCTTGGGGATAGCATGACGGAGGGTCGGCGGGAGCGGCCGTTTCATCAGGGGAGGGCGCGGCGATGGCGGTGACACGCAAACGGGCGGTACTGGCCGGGGTGCTGATCGCGCATACGCTTGGCATCCTGTCGTCGATCGACGCGCTGATGTCCACCCGCACCGCGCCGGGCGCAGTGGCCTGGATCGTGTCGCTGAGCACCTTTCCCTATGTATCGGTGCCGGCCTACTGGGTGTTCGGTCGCAACCGTTTCAACGGATACGTGATCGGCCGCAAGGAGGGCGACAGCCGGTTGTATCTCGAGCTGTCGAACAAGATGGCGCATGTCGGTCAATACGCCACCTCGCTGCCCGAGGCCCAGCAGGAGCTGCTGGTCATGGAGCGTCTGGCCAAGCTCCCGCTGCTAGGCGGCAATCGCGCCGAGCTGCTGATCGACGGCGACGCCGCGTTCGACAGCATGTTGCGCGGCATCGACGCGGCCGAGCGCTATCTGCTGGTGCAGTTCTACATCGTGCGTGACGATGCGCTTGGCCGGGAACTGCAGCGGCGATTGATAGGGCGGGCGCAGGCCGGTGTCGAGGTGCATTTTCTGTATGACGAGATCGGCAGCTACCGCCTGTCGCGGCGTTACCTCGATGAGCTACGCCACGCCGGCGTGCAGGTCCGGCCCTTTCATTCGACCCAGGGCAGTGGCAACCGCTTCCAGCTGAATTTCCGCAACCATCGCAAGATCATCGTCGCCGACGGCCGTTATGGCTGGGTAGGCGGTTTCAATGTCGGCGACGAATACCTCGGCCGGGACCCGGGCATCGGCCCGTGGCGCGACACCCATCTCAAGCTCGAGGGACCGGCGGTGTTCAGCCTGCAGTTGTCCTTTCTCGAGGACTGGCACTGGGCCAGCGGCGAGATCCTGGACTTCGACTGGCAGCCCGCCACCGCGAGCGAGAACGGGGTGCCGGTGTTGATCCTGCCGAGCGGGCCGGCCGACCGATTCGAGACGGCCAGCCTGATGGTGCAGCATGCGCTCGCGTCGGCGCAGCGCCGGGCCTGGATCGCCAGCCCTTACTTCGTGCCGGACGAATCGGTGTTGAACGCGATGAAGCTTGCGGCCTTGCGCGGGGTCGACGTGCGGGTGTTGATCCCGGAGCGGCCCGACAACGTGCTGACCTGGCTGGCCGCCTATGCCTTCATCGGGCCGCTGCTCGAAGCCGGTGTGCAAGTCCATCGCTACCAGGCCGGCTTTCTGCACGGCAAGACCATGCTGGTGGATGAGGCCGCTTCGGCGGTCGGTACGGTCAATCTGGACAATCGGTCGTTCCGGCTCAACTTCGAGATCACCGCCTGGGTGCTGGACGAGGAGTTCGGTCGCCGCATGGAGGCGATGTTCGAGGCCGACTTTGCCCGATCCCGCGAGATGTCGCCGCTGGACGTGACCGGACAGCCCTGGTGGTTCCGGGTCGCCTCCCGGGCGGCCTACCTGGCCGCGCCGGTGCTGTAGCCGGAGTACCGTGTGCATCGAGACTGAAACTTGTCCCGTGCGCCTTCGACGCCTCTCGGGCTTTTCGGGTCAGCTACCCCTTTCCGGCGAGGCCTGTCCAAGCTCTGTTTCGGCCATGTTCGGCTCGATCCGCGGGTTCGGGCGCAAGGGCCGGGTCGACAAGGTCGGAACTTCGCCGGGATGGCCGCCTCTGACCTGTGTTTTTCCGTCGTTCGATATCGGCAGCCCTGTTCGACCGGGTGACCGGCAGCGCCTCGCGCCGCGGTGATTCGTCCAGGGTGGCCCGATTGCATAAGGAGACCCTATCGATGTCTGTCCGATCCCGATCGTCCCAGCAGGAAACCACCCCCGCGCAATCGCGAACCGTGCGCGAGGCGATATTCGTCCCCCTCGGCACAGCCTTGGTCCTGGCGGCCGCCGTTGCGCTTGGGGTTGCGGGCAATGCGCGTGCCCAAGAGCCGCAACTCGACGTGATCTATGTGCCGACACCGTACGAGGTGGTCGAGCGCATGCTCGAGATGGCCGAGGTGCAGCCGGACGACTATGTGATCGACCTCGGCTCCGGCGACGGGCGGATCGTGATCGCCGCGGCACGCGACCGCGGGGTCAAGCGTGCGCTAGGCATAGACCTCGACCCGGAGCGGGTCGCCGAGGCACGCGACAACGCACGCGCGGCAGGGGTGGACGACAGGGTCGTGTTCGAGGAGGGTGATCTGTTCGAGAAGGATATTTCCGAAGCGAACGTGCTCACGCTATACCTGCTGCAGTCGATCAACGTGAGACTGCGTCCGGTGATTCTCGACACGATGACACCCGGCACCCGGGTCGTCTCGCATGTATTCAACATGGAAGACTGGCGCGCAGACGATCATGACATCGTCGATGGACGTAACGTGTTCATGTGGATCGTGCCGGCCAAGGTCGCGGGTGAATGGCAGATCACGCTGGCCGACGGCCGCGAGATGCGGGTGGCGCTGGACCAGACCTACCAGAAGATAGGCGGCAGTGCGCGGATGAACGGCGAGCGGACGGTGCTGGCCGATGCGCGTTTGCGTGGCACCGAGATCCGCTTCATGGTGGGTGCGGAGTCCTTCGTCGGTCGGGTCGAGGGCGACGAGATCGTGCCGGTCGAGACGACCGACCAGGCCGGTGTGGTGCAGGGCTGGCATGCCCGCCGGATCTGAGCGGGTGCCCGTTCCAGAGCCGGGCAAGGGCAAGGGGATCGGCGTCACCGACGGCGTGGCGGTGCTGGTCGGGGTGGTGATCGGCGTCGGCATCTTCGGTTTTCCGCCGCTGGTCGCGCAGCAGGCCGATACGGCGCTGATCTACATGGGGCTGTGGTTTGCCGGCGGACTGGTGATGCTGGTCGGTGCGCTCTGTTATGCCGAGCTCGGTTCGACCTATCCGCATGCCGGTGGTGAGTACCACTACCTGCGGCGGGCCTGGGGTGGGGGTGTCGGCCTGATGTTCGCCTGGGCGCGCGGCTCGGTGATCCAGACCGGGGCAATCGCCGCGGTGGCCTTCATCTACGGCGAGTATGCGCAGCAGTTACTACCCCTCGGTGATCATGGGGTGGCGGTTCATGCCAGTCTGGCGGTGATCGGCCTGACTGCGCTCAACGTGCTCGGCACCCGCGAATCCAAGCGTCTGCAGATCGTGTTCACCTCGCTGACCGTGTTGGTCCTGGCCGGCGTGATCGGTGGGGGCTTGCTCATGGCCGGGCCTGCGCTGGCCGAGCCGCTGGAGCATGGCGTCGCCGCGGCCTCGTCCGCCAATGGTCTGGCTGGCGCGCTGGGCATGGGCATGGTGTTCGTGCTGCTGACCTATGGCGGCTGGAACGAGGCGGCCTATCTGTCCGGCGAACTGCGCGATCCGGCGCGAAACATGCGCCGTGTGTTGTTGATTGGTACCGCGGTAGTGTGCGTGATCTACCTGCTCGCGAATCTGGCCTATCTGCAGATATTCGGCCTGGACGGCCTGCGCCAGACCCATGCGGTCGGGGCGGAACTGATGCGTTCGGTCGCCGGGCCGATGGCGGCGGCGCTGTTGAGTGTGATGGTCTGCCTCGCGGCCTTGAGCACGATCAACGCGACCATTCTGACCGGGGCGCGGGTTTATTACGCGCTGGGACGGGACGTGCCGCGACTGGCGGTACTGGGCGCCTGGAGCGACCGCGGTGAAACGCCGGCGCGGGCGCTGCTGCTGCAGGGCGCGATCACGCTGGGGCTGGTGCTGTTCGGTGCGCTCACCGGCAACGGCATCAGCACGATGGTCGCCTATACCGCGCCGGTGTTCTGGTTGTTCATGCTGCTGACCGCGCTGGCGGTGTTGCGTTTGCGGCAACGCGATCCAGACGCGCTGCGGCCGTTCCGGGTGCCGCTCTACCCGCTCACGCCATTGTTGTTCGCGGCGACCTGCGCCGGCCTGTTCTGGTCCAGTGTGGTCTATGCCGGCCCCGGCGCGGTGATCGGCCTGCTCGTTCTGCTGGCTGGCCTGCCCCTGTTGGCGATGCGAAAGCGGACGGGCGAGCCGGCCTGAGCGTCAGGCGCAAGCGGTGACCTCGTGCAGGCTGCACTTGGTCACGCCGAACTCGGTATCGACCAGCAAGGGGTAGCGATCGCCGCTGTAGCGTCCGGTCGCGCCGATGTTGTAGCCGACGATGCTGCCCCGGACGCGACCGATACGCACCTGCTGTCCTATCCGGAAGCCGGCATCGATCGCGGCGTGGATCACGGTCTCGACCGCCCGGCGCCAGCCCTGGCCGACGTTTTCCTTGCGGTGACCCTGCACCAGGTCGAGTCTTGGCGTGTCCATGATGGCCTCCTCAGCCCCGTCCCGCGTCGAGTTGGGCGAGGCAGGCTTCGATGAGCGCGATCGACGGGCGGGGGGACGCCGTCACGCGATGATCGGGCCATGCTTCCAGCCGGGGGGCGACCGGAAACGTGCAATCTAGGATCAGTCCCTGTTGCGGCGCCGGTTGCGAAATCCCTGCATCGGGCGCTTCGATGTGAGTCGTTCCGCTGTCCATGTCGAGATAGGTGATCATGATCGGCTCCGGTGCTGTCGCTGGTTGTCCTGGTTGAATTAACGGCACATGCCGTCGCGACTTGAGCGTCACCATACGGGCAGGTACGGGTCTTTGGTATGACTTTGGTCGAGTTGGTTCCCGGGCTGGCTGATTTCGCCCGGCCAGGCGCTTCCGGCGGAACCGGCGGACCTTGTTCGCCGACGCAGGCTGCGCCGTTCTTGACCGTCCGCCTAAAGGCTCACATACTCGATGCCCCCTAATGGCAGGCCGCGACACGCTCGAACGTCTTCAACGCGCATCCCGTCATGCGCATGGCGGGTGGTCGGCGCGGTGCCATGGCGGAATGTGGACGACACCTACCGAACGAGAGGACGAACAATGAAAAAGCTATCCGGCGGATTGCTCGCGCTGACCCTGGCGATGGGCTCCCTGTTTGCAGGCCACGCTGCGGCCGATGTCGAAGCCTTCAAGGACATGAGGGCGGTCAATCTGAAGCTGGCCCACGTGGTCAATGAACGCGACGGCTTCCATATCGCCGCGGTCAGATTCAAGGAACTGGTCGAGGAGCGCACCGGCGGCAAGGTCACGGTCGAGCTGTACCCGAACGCGGTTCTCGGCGACGAGCGTACCCTGCTCGAGGGCATGCAGATCGGCACGGTGGACATGGGGGTGATCACCAACGGCCCGGTCGCCAACTTCGTCGAGGAAATGGCAGTGTTCGAGCTGCCCTTCCTGTTCCCGACGCCGGAAGACGCTTACAAGGTGCTGGACGGTGAAATCGGTCAGGAATTGCTCGGCAAGCTCGAGAACGTCAACCTCAAGGGCCTGGCCTATGCCGAGCGCGGCTTCCGCAACCTGACCAACAGCCAGCGCGCGGTCACCAACCCGGACGACATCAAGGGCATGAAGATCCGCGTGATGGAGAACCCGGTCTATATCGACACCTTCCGCGCGCTCGGGGCGAATGCGGTGCCGATGGCCTGGACCGAGGCACTGACCGCGATGCAGCAGGGCACGATCGACGGCCAGGAGAATCCGGTCAACGTGATCCACTCGTTCAAGCTCAACGAAACCCAGGGCCACATGTCCTTCACCCGCCACACCTATGCCCCGGCGATCTTCGTGATGGGCTTGTCGCGCTGGAACGCGATGCCGGCCGCGGCGCAGGACGTGCTCAAGACCGCGGCGCAGGAAGCGGCCGAGCATGAGCGGGCGATGAACGCGCAGATGCAGGCCGAGCAGATCGAAGAACTGCGCGCAGCCGGCATGCAAGTGGTCGAGAACCCGGACATCGCTGCCTTCCAGGCCGCGGTCGCGCCGGTGTATGAGAAGTACGAGTCGCGCTTCGGCGACTACCTGAAGCGCATCCGCGCCGAACTGCAGTAAGCCTGACGCCGCGCCGGGAGCCCTGCCCTTCGTGTCCGTGTTCGGCATGCTCAAGTCGGTCGAACGTATGATCGACGCGGTCATCCAGCGGGTCGCCTTTCTGGCGCTCGCCGGGATGATCGTCGTGATCACGATGCAGATCCTGGCACGGGTGTTCTTCGATGCGTTGAGCTGGTCCGAGGAGGTCGCCCGCTACCTGCTGGTGTGGACGACCTTTCTCGGCGCGACGCTGGCTTACCAGCGCGGTCGCCACATCGCGGTCACCTTCGCGGTCGACGCCTTGCCATCGACGATGCGCCGGATCGCGCGGGTCGCGGCCTGTCTGGTCGCCCTCGGATTCTTCGCGGTGTTGATCACCGTTGGCGTCAAGTACATGCAGTTGCAGAGTTTCCAGGTATCGGCCTCGTTGCGCATGCCGATGCGTTATGTCTATTCGGTGATCCCGGCCTCGGCCGCGATCATGGCGTATTACGCGCTGCTCGACCTGTTCGAGTTGCTGTTCGACCGGGCTCGCCAGGTCGCCGACGACGAAGAGGCGCGCCAGCTGGAGCGCGACTTGCCATGACGCTGGTGCTGTTCGGCCTATTCTTCCTGTTCCTGTTGCTGGGCGTGCCGGTGGCGTTGACCATTGGCGCGAGCACCGTGGTCGCGCTGCATGGCGCGGACATTCCGCTGATGCTGGTGGCGCAGCGCATGTTCGCCGGAGTGGATTCCTTCGCGCTGATCGCGGTGCCCTTCTTCATCCTCGCCGGCGACCTGATGGCGCAGGGCAAGGTCAGCGAGAAGCTGGTCAGCCTGGCCGACGCGATCCTGGGCTTCCTCAAGGGCGGTCTGTCGGTGGTGTCGGTGCTGGCCGGGATGTTCTTCGCCGCGATCTCGGGCTCCGGCGCCGCGACCACCGCCGCGGTCGGTTCCAGCCTGGTACCCGAGCTCAAGCGCAAGGGCTACGACCCGGCCTCGGCCGCTGCGCTGATCGCGGCCAGCGGCACCATCGGCGTGGTGATTCCGCCGTCGGTGCCGATGATCATCTATGCGGTGATCGCCGGGCAATCGGTGTCGCAACTCTTCCTCAGCGGGTTCCTGCCCGGCCTGGCGATGGGCCTGGGCCTGATGATCATCGCGATCCACCAGGCCTACCGGCGCAACTATCCCAAGGGCACGCCTTTCTCGCTGCGCACCATCTGGACCACCTTCAAATCCGCGATCTGGGGCCTGATGACCCCGGCGATCATCCTCGGCGGTATTTTCTCGGGCGCGTTCACGCCCAGCGAGGCGGCGGTGGTCGCGGTCAATTACGCGCTGTTCGTATCACTGTTCATCTACCGCGACCTCAAGCTGCGCGATGTGTACCGGATCATGGTGCGCTCGGTGATCACCACCGCGGTGATCATGTTCGTGATCGCGACCTCGGCGGTGCTGAGCTGGACGCTGGCCAACTGGCAGGTGCCGGGCATGATCGCCGACGCGGTGCTGTCGATCTCGTCCAACCCCTACGTGATCCTTTTGCTGATCACGTTGCTGATCCTGCTCACCGGGGTGTTCATCGAAACCGCCAGCGCGCTGATCATCCTGACCCCGGTGTTTCTGCCGCTGGTCACCCAGCTCGGCATCGACCTGGTGCATTTCGGCCTGATCATCGTGGTCGGCCTCGCGATCGGCATGATCACCCCGCCGGTCGCGATCAACCTCTATGTCGCCTCGTCGGTGACGCGGCTGCCGCTCGAGCCGATCTCGCGCGCGATCCTGCCCTACCTCTTCGGGTTGATCGGGGTCTTGTTCCTGGTGGTCTATCTGCCTTTGATTCTCGGGTTTTCCGGCTGATCGAATCCGCGCGATACTGCGCGGATCCATCTCTTGCCGACCGAGCCGGACCCCTGTGCGTGGGCGCAGATTGATCAGGTCCGTGCCTTCGATGACACCAGCCAGTAGGTCACGCCCAGCGCCAGTACCACCACGCCAATCCCGTACAGGTATTCGGGCGAGATCTGGCTGAGGTCGAGCACGATCACCTTGCGTGCGATCGCCATCAGCGCGGTCGCGATCACCAGCTTCACATGGATCACGTCGTCGCGCAGGTAGAGCGTGATGTTGGCGAAGATCTCGATTGCGATCAGCACCGCCAGGAAAGCCGCGAACACGACGAAGATGTCGTTGAAATCGAGCAGCAGGAAGGGCGGGCTCGACAAGCGTTCGTAGAGCACCAGGACCACGTCGGCGACGCACCAGAAGATGACCAGCACCATCAACACCGCCAGCAACCGGATCGAGTGGCGGATCGCATGGTTGAGCGAGGCGATCAGCCGATCCCGATCGTTGGTGTCGAGGTGATTGTGATCGCGGGTGGGGGTCGAGGGGTCGAGCTTGGCCATCGTCTTGCTCCTGGCAGGGAGGCGGGTGGGTCGTACGCGCGATGGGTGGCGCCCTCGCGCGCATGAACCCGCCCGTGGTCAGGATGGCACCGTCGGACGAATCCGGACAGGCCACTGGGTATCCGTGCCCCAGCGCGTGCTGGCGCGGGACAGCAACTGCTTCTCGCCTTCGCTCAGGCAGCCGTCTGCGATCGCGATCTCGACGATGGTGCGCAGCAGGATGCGCTGGCTGTGCGGGTCCTGGACTTCGTCGAGCAAGGCATCGACGAAGTCGTTCGACAACCGGTATTGAAGCGCATCGAAGTAGCCGACGCTTTGTTCGACGTCCTGGCAGAAGCGCTGCAGGATGTTGTCGAACAGCTCCTCGTCGATCCCGATTTCCTCCAGCGTGCGCAGGCGGCGAAGGCAGTCGAATTCCGCCTTGTCGGGAACGCCATCGGCCATCAGGGCGAGTGAGAGCACGCGGGCTGCAGCGTGGGCGCTGTCGGTTTCGTAGTGCCGCATGGTCGAATCCTCCAATAGTGGTCACCGGATTGGTGAGCACTCAGGATAGGTGCAGTCAATAACTCGAAAAAGTCGATTTAAATGTGTTAAAACATCGAAAAATTCGACGAAACTTTTTCCCATGGATTCGCTCAATTTCAAGCATCTGCGCTACTTCTGGACGGTCGCCAAGGCAGGTAGTATTGCCCGTGCGAGCGAGCAACTCCATGTGACGCCGCATGCCATCAGCAGTCAGATCGGCTTGCTGGAGGAGGCGCTGGGGGTGGCATTGTTCACCCGCAGCGGTCGTCGCCTGGTGCCGACCGAGAGCGGCACGCGCATCCTCGGCCTGGCCGAGGAGATCTTCATGCTCGGCAGCGAGATCGTCGATCTGGTGCGGGAGTCGGCCGAGCGCCAAGTTCCGCGGCTGCGGGTCGGCATCTGCGACTCGGTACCCAAGTCCTTGAGCTCGCGCCTGCTCGCCGTGGCCTTCGGCGAGGTGACCCCGGCGCGGCTGGTCTGTCGCGAGGGTCGGCTGGACGGCCTGCTGGCCGAACTCGCCTTGCACCGACTCGATGCGGTCATCGCCGACCGGCCGATGCCGACCGGGCTGGGTGTCAGGGCTTATACTCATTTGCTCGGCGAGAGCGCGCTCGCGGTGTTCGGTGCGAGAACGCTGGTCGAAGGCCGCAGCGACGACTTTCCTCGCTGTCTGGACCAGGCGCCGTTTCTGATGCCGGGCGACGATGTCGCCTTCCGTAGCGAACTCCTGCGCTGGTTCGCGCGTCACCGGATTCGTCCGCGGGTGGTCGCCGAGGTGGATGATCTGGCCTTGTTGAAGGCCTTCGGGCAGGAAGGGGCGGGTTTCTTCGTCGCTCCCGCCGTGATCGCGGAGTTCATCTGCCGTCAGTACGACGTGGTGCGCGTCGGTGAACTGCCCGAGGTCCGCGAGCAGCTCTTCCTGATCACCAGTGCTCGCCGCATCGTCAACCCGGTGCTGCAGGCGATCAGCCGCCAGGCGGCGCAGGAGTTCGGTACTACTACCCGTCCCAGACGGCGCTGAAAAGCGGGAAACGCCCGGCCGAGCAGCCAGCGCCGCGCCCGCGGTCGCAGCCTGCACCTTCCATTTCATGCTGACCGATAGTGGACAGGGCAGGCGATTGCTCGCGGCCAGGCGACATGTCGGTTGTTCCTGATCGACGCCGGGTCGATTCGGGGACGAATGCACGGGAGCGACCGACTGCCGGACAAGCGGTGAGCCGGATGCACTTGTCGAGTGCGGTCGCACCGATTGCGTGTAGCCGGGGCAGCACTCGTTGTGCCAAGGGAGGGCGCGGCTTGCCGAGTTCGAGTCGAGAATCACGACGGCGAACCGGTCGATCAGTGCATCTACGAAGAATGCCTTGTTTCCGGCGCGGGCGGCCGCTGGAGCGGAGTGGTCGGACTTCTCCGGACCGCCTTGACCAGCAACTTGTACAGGTCGAGGTCGAAGGCCGGGCGGCCGCTGGCGAGGCATTCGGCCAGTTCCGATTCGTCGCGGGCGCAGCCGAGGTAGCGCCAGCCGTCGATGACGTGGATCACCTCGCCTTCTGGCATTCCGACCGGGCCGGGGTAGGGCCAGGTTTTGACTTTCAGTGCGGACAAGGCTTCGATCAGGCGCAGGTCGTGGGCGAGGCGGGCTTCATGGCCGTCGCAGGCGCCTTTGCAGCGCTTGAGCTGGTAATTGAAGCAGCGGCCACCGGCCGGGCGAGATTCCAGCCCGAGCAGGGGTGGGCACAGCCCATGTTCGCGCGCCATCGTGCGCAGCCGGTTGGTCGCCTCGCGGCGACTACGGAAGAAGCCGTACAAGCCTTGCTGGCTGCCCGGGTCGAGATCCTCGCCGGATACCAGGGTCAGGCGGTGGTCGCCGATCAGGTCGGTGTCGAGTCGCCAGGCGCTCAATTCCCGGTTGCGGCGCAGCTTTCGATTGTGGGTGGGCTGGCGGGACTTGATCAGCTCGGCTTCCAGCAGCAAGGCGCCGAACTCGCCGGCGGTCTCGATCGCCTCGATCCGGCGCACCTGCTGGCTCAGGCTGAGCTCGCGGTCGCTGCTGTGATCGGCCGAGAAGTGCGACATCACCCGGGTGCGGATGTGCTTGCTCTTGCCGATGTAGAGCGGCAGGTCGTTCTCACCGTAGAAGAGATAGACGCCCGGGCCGTCCGGCAGCGCATCGATGTCGGTGGAGTCCAGGTGCGGCGGCAGCGCGGCGCGGCCGATCAGTTCGCGCACGGCATCGACGATCACCCCGGCGGGCAGGCGCTCGGCGAGGTGTTGCCAGAACTGCCACAGCAGGAGGGCATCGCCGAGCGCACGGTGGCGCTCGCCGACCGACAGCCCATGACGGGCGATCAGGTGGTCCAGGCTGTGGCGGCGCTGCTCCGGGAAGAGCCGCCGCGACAGCTTGACCGTGCACAGCACTTTGGGCCGGATGTCCATGCCGATGCGGCGAAACGCCGCCCGCAAGTGGCCATGGTCGAAGCGTGCGTTGTGGGCGACGAAAAGCCGACCCTGCAAGCGGTCGAAGACCGCGTCGGCGACCTCGGCGAAACATGGCGCATCGGCCACCATCTCGTTCGAGATGCCGGTCAGGCGCTGGATATGCTCCGGAATGCGGGAGGCCGGGCGGACCAGTGTCGACCATTCGCGCACCCCGTCGGGGTCGACTTCGACGATGCCGATCTCGGTGATCGACTCGCGCTGGGTCGGCCCGCCAGTGGTCTCGATGTCGACGAATGCGAGGCCGTCTGGCCAGATCTCGTTTGCTACAGGCATTTGCGCGGTATGCTTCCCTGCTCGATTCGTTTGCGCCGGTGTCGTTGCCCGACGATGCTCGCCTGACGCGGCGTTTAGGTTTTCCCGGATTCGGTTTTTCGGATTGCGGCTGCGTGAGGTCGAGTTGTTTAAAGCGGGGTCTCGATCCGGGACCCGACACGCGCACGCTACAGCCCGCCGGCGTGAGGCCGACAAGACGCGATTTCGTTCCCGACCCGGCGCACCCGCACCCTAGAACCCGACTCCGACACACATCACAGGCACACACCATGCAGCACGACCTGATTCCGGCGCTTGCCGATGCTTATACAGCCCGCGCCGAACTGATCGATACGCTCCAGGCCGAGCAGACCGACGCCTACCGGCTCTTCCATGGCACGGTCGAGGGCCGCCCAGGGCTGACGATAGACCGCTATGGCGATCTGTTGCTGGCGCAGACCTTTCATGAGCCGCTGGCCGACGACGAGCTGGTCGCGATCGTGGCCTTGTACGGCGAGCTGTTGCCCGGTCTGCCCTTGATCTGGAATGACCGCAGCCAGCCGAACTCCCGCATCGCGAATGCGCTGACCCCCGAGCAGAACGCCATCGCCCATGCGCCGCGGGTGTTTCACGAGCTCGGTGTGGCTTATCGTTTCCAGGCCCGCCATGCTGGCCAGGACCCATGGCTGTTTCTCGACATGCGCGCCGGACGCCGGCGGGTGATGCAGGAAGCGGTCGGCAAGTCGCTGCTCAACATGTTCGCCTACACCTGCGGCATCGGTATCGCCGCCGCGAAGGCCGGTGCGGCCTATGTCGTTAACGTGGATTTCGCCGAATCCAGCCTTGCCATCGGCAAGGACAATGCCAAGCTGAACGCCCTGCCGGTCCGCCCGCGCTTCATCCATTGCGATGCCTTCGCGGCCTTGCGTCAGTTCGCCGGTATAGGCCAGCCGCAGCGGGTGCGGGGCAAGCGCATGCCGCCATTTCCCGAGCTCGCGCCCCGCCAGTTCGACGTGGTCTTTCTCGACCCGCCGCGCTATGCGAAGAGCCCGTTCGGGGTGGTCGACCTGGTGAATGACTACCCCGCCCTGTTCAAGCCGGCGCTGCTTGCCACCGCCGAGGGCGGCACCGTGATCTGCTGTAACAACGTCGCCCAGGTCGAGCGCGAGCCGTGGCTGGATCAACTGGTCCGCAGCGCGGCGAAGGCGGGCCGCACTGTCCGCGAGATCGAAGCCATCGCGCCCGAGGCGGACTTCCCGAGCCCGGATGGAAAGCCGCCGCTCAAGATCGCGCTGCTGCGGGTGTAAGGCTAGCGCCACCGCCAGCGCAATGGCGAGCGCCGGGCCCGCGATGCGGGGGCGGCCGATGGAGTCGGCGGCCGTTCGGCTCAGGATGCGCGAATAGCTCGGGCCGAACCGCACGCAGATGTCGAAGGTAGGCGCTGAAGGAATGGGTCGGATCCGGCGCGGGAGGGCGCCAGGACGGCGTGACGGTCAACCGGATCGGCAGGCTGGCGAGTGCGTTCGCGTAACCGGGGTGGTGTGTCGTACGGGGCGAAACCGACCTGGCACGGGCCAGAATCGGCGCGAGCAGGGCCAGGTCGCCCACCCAGATCGCATCGCACAGACGTGACATGCGCCGTGTGACGAAGTCCCAGCGCTTTGCAGACCATGGGAAGCGGGCATGAAACGGTAGGTGGAAGACACCGATGACCCGGTCGGCCTGCGGGCGTGGTCCGAGATCCCACGGATGGATCAAGGCGACCTGCCGGTCACGCGCCAGCCGCTCGAAGTCGACTGGGGGCAGGAACCGCTGGGTACGCGAAAGCAGGCGTGGGGATGGGCATTCGGGGCCGAAAACCCGCCGGGTAGCGGTCGCATCGGGTGCGGCCGGCGTGGCGGCCATCATCGCCAGCTCGTCGTAGCTGCGGTCGAGCAGGCTGCCAGGCAGCGACAAAGCGGGTGCGAAACGGGCCACGTTGGCGTCGTTGAACAGATAGGGTTTGCTGCTGAACGTGCCGGCGACCCACTGCCACGACAGATGATTGCAGGCGAGGTCTCCGTCGAGCAGGTGTCCATAGAGCCAGTCCGCCCCGGTACGCCAATGGATCTTGCGGAGGTGGACGCAGTAGCTGGCCAGCCACATTCGTTGGTGGTTGTGCAGGTAGCCGTCGGCGTAGAGCCGTCTGACCGCCTCGTCGATAACGACAGCCGCGGCGAGGTGTCAGGACCGGCGACACTATCATGGGCGACGACGTCACCCCCAGTCTGAGCCGCGTCGTTACCACGGCAAACTTCGACCCTGGTAATCGAAGAAGCCGCCACTGTCATCGGGTGAGAGGTGATGGATGACCCCGATCAGTTGTTTCGCCGCAGTCGGGGCGTCGCGCACGTCCAGCCCGCTCTTGGCGAAGGGCCGGGACAAGGCGGTGTCGGTCGTGCCCGGGTGGAGCGCCACGCAGATCGCCTCCGGGGCGCGGCGGCGCAGTTCGATCGCGGCGGTTCGCACCAGCTGGTTCAGCGCCGCCTTGGACGCGCGATAGCTGTACCAGCCGCCGAGGCGGTTGTCGCCGATGCTGCCGACCTTGGCCGAGAGGGTGGCGAACACGGATTTCCCGTCGCGGGGCAGCAGTGGCAGCAGGTGCTTCATCAGCAGCGCCGGGCCGATCGCATTCACTGCGAAAGCATGGGCCAGATGGGCGGGATCGAGCTGGGCCAGGCGCTTTTCCGGCTCGAAGCCGTCGCCATGGAGGAAACCGCTTGCGTCGAACACCAGCCTGAGCGGTAGATCGCATGCCGCAACGCGGCGGGCTGCTTGCACGATGCTGGTTTCGTCGGTCAGATCCAGGGCTGGATCGCTGTTTCGCGAGAATCCCATTACCCGGGCGAAGGCGGACGAGGCGCCGGGACCGGTGTCAGCAGCAAGGCGTGCGAGTACGGCCGCGCCGATTCCGCCCTGCGCGCCGATCACGATTGCGAGCCCAGCTGCGGGAAAGGATGAACCGGGGGGGTGATTCATTGTGGGCTCCTGCCGCGTTGCGGGATCCGGGACGTTTCGCATCGGGGATGCGAGCTTCCCATGGAGTGGGGCTGCGTCCGGTCGGTTCCCGGGCCAGCCCCTCGCTCTCAGCGCAGGAAAGGGTCGGTGCGAAGTGCGTCGTCCAGTCCCTCGGAGCGCGGTGCGGTGACCGGGCGCTGCAAGGGATCGGAATGGATATCGTCGACTCGCTCGGCCGGAAAACGCACCGGGGTGGCGCGCACCCGCTGGCGGATCTCGCCGGCGTGTTCGAACACCAGCGTCAGCGTCTGGGTGCTGCGCGCCCTGACTGGCACCCGCGTCTGCTCGAGGAGCAGCCAGGCGCTGCCGCTGTTCAGCGTGACCGGTACCCCGGCCGGCAGCTCCAGGCCGTCGAGCGTGACCTCGCGCAGTTCGCCGTCGATCAGTCGCAAGGCGCGGATAGTGACCGCTGCGGCGTCATCGCTGCGGACTGCGACCAGACGGTCGTTCCGCTCCGACAGGTTGATCAGCGTGGCAAAGATCGGCGTGTCGGCGGTTTCGACCGAATAGGCCGGCATCCAGGCATCGCGCCACTGGATGTCCTGGGCGAGCGCGGGGGCCGTCGCCAGCGTGGTGCCGGTGAAGGCCGCCAACAGCAATGCGAATGTGTGCTTGAGTTTCATCTGAGCTCCTGAGAGTGTCGGCCCGGCAGCTAGGCCACCGGGCGATTCGCCATGCCGGGTCAGGAGGCCTTGGCCGGTTGAACGTCCTCCGGATCCGGCTCGTGCGGCATGTTGTCCTCGACATGGATGGGCTCGTCGGCCGGCGCCTGCTTGCCGCGGCGCTCGATCAGCAGCCACATCACCAGGCCGGCACCCAGGCCCCAGGCCGCGCCATGGGTGGCGAGCACCACGCCCATCACGCCGGCCACGCCCATCGCGGTGGCGTTGTCGATCTGCTCGACCGCGACCGCGATACACAGGTAGCCCGTGATCAGCAGCGTGATCGAGAGCGCGATCGGCAGCACCGGCTTGAACAGCGTGATCAGCGGCAGCAGGAACAGCGCGATGAAGCCGACGATCCAGAACACGCCGGCACCCGAGTAAATGGTGTCCATCGCGCTGCGGCCATAGCGATAACGCTCGGCGATGGTCGCCATCGCGCCGGTGAACAGCGGACCGGCGAGGCCCGGGTAGGGGGCGAAGAAGGAGTGCATCAGGTTGCGGATGCCGGTGATCAGGTGAACACGGTCCACATCGACCTCGATCTTCTCGTCGGGACGCAGGTGGTCCACACGGGCGATCAGGCTCTGGCCGACGATGATGTCGCCGAAGGCGATGATGTAGGCGATGACCGCGGTCGGAATGGCCAGCATCAGCAGGTCGAAGCCCGGGAAGCCCACGGTGAAGGGCAGGTAGTTCCAGATCTCGCCGAAGGCCGGGGTGGCGATGCCCCACTCGATGTCGGGCAGCGGATACTCGGCGACCGCCCAGCCGATGCCCATCGCGATCAGCATGCCCGGGACCATGCCGTAGCCGGCGACGATCTTGGCCCAGCGGTGCTTCTCGGTCCAGTCGCGGAAGGACAGCGAGAACAGCACATAGGCGGTGACCAGGCCGCCGATGCCGAGCGAGATCGGGGTATTGTAGGCCCGGCCGCCGGCACTGATCTCACCAGACAGCGCGGCGATGCCGGCGCCGAGCAGGATGCCGGCCTTGATCGAGTTGGGGATATTGTTCACCAGCTTGGACCCGAGCCGGGTCACCGCCATGAACAGGAAGATGAAGGTCACCATCAGCTGCAGCGCGACCAGCGCCCGGATCGCGTCCGGGCCCGGTTCGAACTGGCCGATGAAGAGCAGCACCACCGGAATCGCCGGCGTGATCCAGCCCGGCACGAAGGGCACACCGAGCAGGTTGGGCAGCATGAAGCCGATGCCGCACACCACCACGTAGGCCAGCGCCACGTCGTAGGGCAGGCCGAGATACTTCTGCAGCAACGGGATCATGCCCATTGCGACGACGAACATCACCAGCGCCTGGATGGTCTCGGCGACCTCCCAGCGGTAGTGGATGAAGGGCAGGCGGACCTTGAATGGTCCGGCCGGCCAGTAGGGGTGTTCTTCACCGTGTTTGCGTTTCAGTAGCACTGGGTTTCTCCGTCATGTTGCGATGCTGGTAATCGATAAGACCGGACGCTGTGACGATCGCCCTACCGTCGATCCCGCCCTTCCCCGCGCCGGGGAGGGGCTGAATCAGACGTCGTGCTCGCCCGGGGCGCCCTGTCAAAGGGGTCATGGTTCAGTTGAGGTGCGCTGTCGCGATCAGAACTTCAGCCAATCGCGCTGGCCGACTGGGCCTGCTGGCGCAGCACGAACTTCTGGATCTTGCCGGTCGAGGTCTTGGGCAGGATGCAGAACTCGATGTGCTTGGGCACCTTGTAGCGGGCGAGGTGGGCGCGGCAGTGTTCGACGATGTCTGCAGCGGTGACCTGGGCGCTGTCCTTGACCTCGATGTAGGCGGCTGGCACTTCGCCCCACTTCTCGTCCGGCTTGGCGACGACCGCGGCGGTCAGCACCGCCGGATGGCGATAGAGCACTTCCTCGACTTCGAGCGAGGAGATGTTCTCGCCGCCGGAGATGATGATGTCCTTGGAGCGGTCCTTGATCTTGACGTAGCCGTCGGGCTGCATCACCGCCAGATCGCCGGTATGGAACCAGCCGCCGGCAAAGGCCTCGGCGCTGGCCTTCTCGTTCTTCAGGTAGCCCTTCATCACCAGGTTGCCGCGGAACATGATCTCGCCCATGGTCTCGCCATCGGCCGGCACCGGGGTCATGGTCTCCGGGTCCATCACGGTGATCGCTTCCTGCATGTGGTAGCGCACGCCCTGACGACCGTTACGTTCGGCGCGGCGGTCGATCGGCAGCTCGCTCCACTCCGGCCGCTTGGCGCACACCGAGGCCGGGCCGTAGGTTTCGGTCAGGCCATAGACATGGGTGATGTCGAAGCCCATCCGCTCGGCGCCTTCGATGATCGCGGCCGGGGGCGCGGCCCCGGCCACCAGCCCGGCCACGCTGTGCTCGATACCGGCGCGCAGGCCTTCCGGCGCGTTGATCAGCATGCCGTAGACGATGGGTGCGCCACACAGATGGCTGACCTTGTGGGTGCGGATCAACTCGAAGATCAGTGCCGGGTCGACCTTGCGCAGGCACACGTTGATGCCGGCGTTGGCCGCCATCGTCCACGGGAAACACCAGCCGTTGCAGTGGAACATCGGCAGCGTCCACAGATACACCGCGTGCTGCGGCATGCCCCAGCTGACGATGTTGGAGGTGGCGTTCAGATACGCGCCGCGGTGGTGATAGACCACGCCCTTGGGGTTGCCGGTGGTGCCGGAGGTGTAGTTGAGCGCGATCGCATCCCACTCGTCGTCCGGCAGCTTCCAGGCATAGTTCGGGTCACCTGACGCGAGCAAGTCCTCGTACTCGAGGGTGCCGACCCGGTCGGTGCCGGGGTATTCGGCGTCGAGCGCATCGATCACCAACGGACGCGGTCCTTCGAGCTTGTCGAGCGCGGCGCGGACGGTGTCGGCGAACTCGGGGTCGGTGATCAGCACCTTGGCTTCGCCATGGCTCAGCATGAACGCGATCGCGTCCGGATCGAGCCGGGTGTTGAGCGTGTTCAGCACCGCGCCGGTCATCGGTACGCCGAAGTGCGCCTCGAACATCGCCGGCACGTTGGGCAGCATCACCGCGACCGTGTCGCCGCGGCCAATGCCGTTCTGCACCAGCGCGCTGGCCAGGCGACGGCAGCGGGAGTAGGTCTCGCCCCAGCTCAGGCGGCGCGTGCCGTGGATGACCGCGACCCGATCGGGATAGACATAGGCGCTGCGCTCGATCAAGCTCAGCGGAGAGAGCGGGACATAGTTGGCGGGGTTTTGCGCCAGCCCCTGATCGTAAGCGGATGTCGACATCGGGTTCTCCTCGGTCACCTGTTTTGAAGGAGGCCTGTTGGCTGCCCGGGCTGCGGGTCTGGCAGGCCTTTCCACGGTAACCGGCGAAGATCGCAAACAATGTTGTCCGCAGTTGCGCCGAAATGTACGCAATCTTGTCCGAGGTGCCCCGAAGTGGTGCCCGTGCTCATGGCCTACGGGTAAAATCCGCGCATGTCCTCCGTCAGCGCGTTGCGCGTCCCCGTCCAGCCATGAATCCCCGGACGTTCTCCTCATCGGGCTCCCCGAGTCTGGGCGGCCCCGCTGCCGCTTCTTCGGCCTCGTCGGGGTTGGCACGCTCGGGACCGGCGGTCAGTGACGCGATCTACCGCCAGATGCTAGGCGGTGCGCTCGACCTGTTCGACCAGGGGGTCACGGTGTTCGACGGTGGGCTGCGCCTGATCGCGTGGAACCGCCGCTTCGTCGAACTGCTCGAGTTCCCGGCGGCGCTGTTGTGTCCCGGCACCCCCTACGAAGCCTTCGTGCGCTGCAATGTCGAGCGCGGCGAGTACGGTAAGGAAGACGAAGGCGACCCAGAGATCCTGGTCGCCGAGCGGATGGCGACCGCGCGCAGCTTCCTGCCCCACCATACCCGCTGGGTCCGGCCCAACGGGCGGGTGCTGGAGTTGCGCGGCCAGCCGATGCCGGACCACGCCGGCTTCGTCACCTTTTACGCCGACATCACCGACCAGCAGCACCGCCAGGACGAGATCGAGCGTCACAAGGCCGAGCTCGAGGCCCACATCCAGCGCCGCACCGCCGAACTGACCCGGGCCAACGCCGAGCTCACCGCGGCGATAGAGAAGAATCGCGAAATCACCGTGGCCTTGCGCTACAGCGAAGGTCGGTTGCGCCAGATCACCGACACCATCCCGGCCCATATCGCCTATTTTGACCAGGCCTGGGCCTACCGTTATGCCAACCGGCGCTACGCGGAATGGTTTGGCTGGACCAGCGAGACCATCGTCGACCAGTCCATCCCCAACGTGATCGGTGCCAGACTGTTCGAACAGATCTCCGAGCACGTGCGCCGCGCGCTCGGCGGGGAAGAGGTCACCTACGAGTATGCGATCACCGGCCAGGACGGGGTGTTGCGCCATGCCCGCAGCACCTTGCTGCCCGACTTCAGCCCGGCGGGCCAGGTCCTCGGCTGTTTTGTTCACGCGGTGGATATCACCGAGCAGCGCCGCACCCAGGATGTGCTCGCCCAGGCGCAGAAGATGGAGGCGATCGGCCAGCTCACTGGCGGACTGGCGCATGACTTCAACAACATGCTGACCGTGGTGACCGGCACCCTGACCGAATTGCGCGACGCCCGCCCGGAAGATCCGCTGATCGCGGAGTACGCCGCGCCGGCCTTGCAGGCGGCCAGTCGCAGCACCGCGCTGATCAAGCGGCTGCTGGCCTTTGCCCGCCAACAGCCGTTGTCACCGCGGCCGGTCGATGTGCTCGAGCTGATCGACGGCCTGACCCGGCTGCTGCGCCGCTCGCTGCCGGAGAACATCGCGATCGAGGTAGGGGCCGATCGCGAAGACCCCGCGCACAATGCCGGTGCTGAGCGTGACTATGCCGATTCCGGTCACGTGCAGCACGTCGACGCGCTCAGCCTTGTCGGGGCTTCGGTTACGTGCGCGCCCGATGGATCGAGTGAATCCGCTCATCAGGGCGCGCAAGGGATACCGTTGGTCGCGCTGGTCGACCCGCATCAGCTCGAGAGCGCCTTGCTCAACCTCGCGTTGAATGCGCGCGACGCGATGCCCAATGGCGGGAGTCTGCGGATCGAATCGTCCATCGTGCGCCTCGATGGCAGTGAGGCGGCCGACCTCGAGCTCGCGCCCGGCGCCTATGTCCAGATCGCGGTCACCGACAATGGCGAAGGCATGGACGGCAACACCCTGGCGCGGGTGTTCGAACCCTTCTTCACCACCAAGAAGTCCAGCCGGGGAAGCGGACTGGGCATGGCGATGGTGTATGGTTTCGTAAAGCAGTCCGGCGGCGGGGTGCGGATCCGCAGCCGCCAGGCCAGGGGCACGACGGTGGCGTTGATCCTGCCGCGGGCCGAGGCGGACGATGCGCCGGCCCGCGAGGCGCTGCCGGTTGCCGGTGACCCGGCACGCTGGCTCAAGGGCAGGCTGGTGCTGCTGGTCGAGGACGATGCCGCAGTGCGACGGGTGGTGCGCAAACAACTGGCGGCGCTCGAATGCGCGGTGCTCGAGGCCGACAACGGTGAGGAGGCGGCCGACCTGCTGGAGACGATTCCGGCCATCTCGCTGCTGGTGTCGGACGTGGTCATGCACGGCACGATAGACGGCCACGCGCTGGCCCGCTTCGCGCGCGGCTTCCGGCCAGACCTGCCGGTGATCCTGATGAGCGGCTACACCGACGCGGCCGGCTCGATCAACGACGACCTCGCCCTGCCCATCCTTGCCAAGCCTTTCACCCGCGAGGCGTTGTATGCGGCGGTGAGCCGGATCGCCCCGTTCATGCCGGCCGGAGTGCGCGACGCCGATGACTGATGCGCTGATCTACATCGTCGAGGACGATCCCACCGTGTCCCGGCTGATCCGGGCGACGCTCGACAAATACGCGTTTCGCAGCGAATGCTTCGATTCCGGCGCCGCGCTGTTGCGCCGCCTGGCCCAGCAGACACCGGCGGTGTGCCTCCTCGACCTGGGATTGCCGGACATGGACGGGCTCGACCTGTTGCAGCAGATCCGCAACCGCCACGCCTTCGGCCTGCTGATCCTGACCGGGCGCGGCGACACCTACGACCGGGTGATGGGCCTGGAGTTGGGTGCCGACGACTACATGGTCAAGCCCTTCGAGCCGCGCGAGCTGATCGCGCGGGTGCGCAGCATCCTGCGCCGCTACCAGCCGGCGCCGGCCATCGCGGCCGGCAAGCCACGCCTGGCCGAGTTTGCCGGCTGGCGCTTCGACACCGCCACCCACGAGCTGAGCGCACCCGACGGCAGCACCGACACCCTGAGCCTGGCCGAAGCCACCCTGCTGCGCACCCTGCTCGAACGGCCCAACCAGATCCTGTCGCGCGAACAACTCCTCGACGGCCGCAACCTCGACGCGCTGGACCGCAGCATCGATTTGCGGGTGTCCCGGCTGCGCAAGCGGCTGGAGGAAAACCCGCAGCACGCCCGCCTGATCAAGACGGTGTATGGCGCGGGCTACCTGTTCTGTGCCGAGGTGAGCTGGCGCTGATCGTCAGGGCGTGGCGATCGGCCATCACGCGGGCAGCATCAGGTTGGTGAAGGGTTCACGGTTCTTCCAGCGGTAGGCGCCGAAGTCGCGTAGGTCGGTGGACAGGATGCGACCGCGGCCCAGATGCTCGGCCAGCACCACAAGAGAGGCGTCAGCCAGGTCCATCGGTAAAGCCGCGTAGCGACGCATCAGCTCGACCATGTGCGGCACGTGGCGGGCTTCGAGTTGAAAGACCTCGAAAGCACCGTCCCCCAGCGCTTCCAGCAGGCCTTGCTTGGCGGCTTCCCCGACGCGGCTCTGCAGAAAGTGGCAGGCCTCGGTGAGGACCGGCCAGGTGGTGATCAGGCGGTCGTCGAGCGCCGCGTAACACTCGCGGGCGCGAGGGTGCCAGGCGTCGTCACGATGCAGCAGCGCAATCCAGAACCCGGCGTCCGCGATGATCACGGCTTGAAAGGCTCGGTAACGACATCCTGCTTGCCGGCGACGTGATCGACGAAATCCTGCTTGTAGCGGGTCGAACCATCGGACGGGCCACCCGTAAACGCGCCGACGAGCTTGTCCAGGCTGGCGCGACTGCGCTTTTGCTCGGCGAGCACGGCTTCGTAGTAACGGTCCACCGAATCGCGCAGGATGTCGGACAGGGACAGATGCGTGGCCGACTGCAGGAACTCGAGCTTTTCGGCGTAGCTGTCATCGAGACGGGCGTTGATTCGCATGATGCGCTCCCGAGCAAGGTTGTCATACGCTGTATGCTATGGCGATCTGCGGAAAAGTCAAGCCCTGGTTTTGCAGGTGAACGTGTGATTCAGCGCCCACCGCCTGTGCGTGCGCGTGCTCTTCCGCACGGTATGCTTCGAACGACAGATTGTGCAGTCATCACCCGGTTACAGCACGTTCAGCTTTGCATGGCCAGCCTGGCCTCGATTCTTTGTGTCGATCAGAAAATCATTCATCTTCGCGTATCGACTTCTTCGGTTTGACCGAGCTACTGAATTGCTTGTCCCCGAGTGGCTGGTCAAGTTCGCAGATGATGCGGTGATAGGCTGCCGCCTCGTTCAGGCGACGATCGATACTGGCCAGACGCGCGCCGATACGATGCGCGATGGCCAGGTGCAAGGCGTCACCGGCGCGCAAGGGCGGTGGTGCCTCGATGAACACGGCTGCATGACGGAAGTCGGCCGGTTCGACCTCGACGGTACGCAACTCCGCCGATACGAAGCGCTGGAAGTGCGCCAAGGCTTGTTGCCGTGTGGCGGCGTCGATGGCGCCGGTGCGCTGCTTGATGCCCCCGACACTGGCCATTTCGGTCAGCGTCCAGGCCGAGACGAGCAGGCCCTCGCGGCGCAGCGGTTCGAGTCGATCCAGCAACAGCGCTGCACCCGGCTCGCGAAAGAAAACGGCGCCGAGCACAGAGGTGTCGAGATAGATCACAGCAAATCCTGCTCGCGCATCTGTGCCACGTTCAAGCCTTCGGCGGTGGGTGCTTCCACCCAGTTGCGCAGCGCCGACCAACCGAAGCCGGGCGCCCCAGGTTCGGCCACGAGGCGCGCAACCGGTTGCCCCCGGCGGGTGATCAGCACATCGTCGCCAGCCTCGACGGCGGCGAGCAGGCTGGAGAGCCGGGTTTTTGTCTCGGCGACGGTGGCGATCTTCATGGCAGCTCCAATGCTCAAAGATGGTCAACTATGATGAAAGTTTCACACTAGTTGACCATTCTGTAAACCACGCTACCCGGCAAACTGTCGCGGGGTGATCAAGGCATTCAGGTCGGTCTGCCTCCGCTTATCCACCACCGAGCGCTGCTGGGGTGTCGGTCGCGCGTTCGATCGAATCTCACCGGGCGCTCTTCCTTCCTCGGCGTGTGACCGTGAATCGACCCCTGTTCCGCTCAAATCGTCGCCTGCTTCTGCCACCGCCACAGCGTCGCCCGACTGACCCCGAGCAGCTTCGCGGCCTCGGCGCGGTTGCCGCCGGTGCGGGCGAGTGCGGCTTCGATGCGGGCGCTGAGGGCTTCGCCGTCGTCCGCGGCATGCAGGCGGCCGTCCGGGAAGAGTTCCGGACAATCTTCGACCAGCGCGTCGAGCACGACCTCGTCCTCGTGGCCGAACTGCAGCAGGAACACGGCGATCCGCTCGGCGATGTTCTCGAGCTCGCGCACGTTGCCCGGCCAGGCGTAGGCGCACAGGTGTGGGTCGAGCGCGGCGAGGGTGGGCTCGGCGTCCAGGGTCGAACCGAGCCGGCGCAGGCTGCGGGTGACCATGCCGCGGGCGAGCAGGGGGATGTCGCTGCGCCGGTCCCGAAGTGCGGGCAGCGCCAGGCGCAGGGTGTTGATGCGGTAGTACAGGTCCTGGCGGAAGCGGCGCTCGGCGATCATCTGTTGCAGCGGCTGGTGGGTGGCGACCAGGATGCGCACATCGATCGGCACCGCCGCAGTGCCGCCGAGCCGGGTCACCTCGCGCTCCTGCAGCACCCGCAGCAGCCGGGTCTGCAGCGGGAGCGGCATGTCGCCGATCTCGTCCAGGAACAGCGTGCCCTTGTGGGCGGCTTCGAGCAGTCCGCGCTTCCCCCCGCGGCGCGAGCCGGTGAACGCGCCCTCCTCGTAGCCGAACAGCTCGCTCTCCAGCAGCGACTCGGGAAACGCGGCGCAGTTGAGCGCGACGAAGGGCTGGCCAGCGCGTGGGCTCTCGCTGTGGATGGCCTGGGCGAAGAGTTCCTTGCCGACCCCGCTCTCGCCGCTCAGCAACACGGTGAGGTCGGTGCGAGCATAGCGGCGGGCGGTGTCGATCGCGCGGACGAAGGCGGGGCTTGTGCCGTGCAGGTCGTCGAAGCGGTAGCGCGGGGCGAGCTGGCGGGTGCGCTGGTGGATGCGCAGGCTGGTGTCGGCTTCCTGGATCAGGTGGGCATCGTAGAGGGTGATCGCCGCACCGACGATCTCGCCGTGCTCGCGGATCGGGGTGCGGTTCACCACCCAATCGCGCTGCAACAGCTTGCGCACCGAGGCGCGCTCTTCCTCGCCGGTCTCTAGCGTGCGCATCAACGAGAGCTCCGGCGCCAGCGCATCGAGCGGGGTGCCGAGCAGGGCGTCACCATCACGTCCAAGCGCGCGCAGCATGGGCGGGTTGATCGCGATGATTCGGTGACGGTGGTCCACCGCGAGCATCGCGTCCTGCAGGTTGCGCACCACACCGTTCAACTGCTCGTAGCGGCCGGCCTCCAACCGGGCGGCGCGGGCCAGGTCGATGGCCGATTCCAGGCCGCGCCGCACGCTGTCGAGCGAATACACCAGAATGCCCTGCAAACCGCTTTGCTCGGCGAGTTCCACCACCAGGCTGGAGCCGATGATGACCTCGAAGCCGTCGCGCCGCAGCGCATCGAAGTGGGCCTGACCGTCCGCGAAGGTCTGGTAGGCGTACTGGCGGATTTCCATCTTCAGCAAGCCCTTGACCGCATCGAGCCGTGGATTGGTCTGGCCGTAGGTGACGATGCCGACCCGGTCGGTAATCTGGCGCGCACGGATCATCGCCTGCAGGATGTCGAAGCCCTCGACCTGTATCGTCGCAACGGGGGCGTCGAGTTCGTTGCGCAGGATGCTGGCGTTGGCGCCGGCGCTGAGAAACGCATCGACTTCGCCGGCGGCGATGCGTTGGCGTGCGATCGCCAGTGCTTCTTCGAAAGCACCCTCCGCGATCTCGAGTCGTACCCGGTGGGCGTAGTCGCCGAGAATCGGTTCGACCAGCCGGGTCAGGTGGCGGTAACCGAGAAAGCAGACCCGCGGCAGTGCGCGGCCGTCCGGGGGGAGCGAGACAGGGTTCATCGATGTTTCATGAAGACGTATTGTGTGAAACGAAACGTATCATGAAACGGTCTGCATACACGGTCCAGCTTGAAAATCACCTGAAATCAGCGGTTTGGACGCGCAGCAGAATTGGCACGAATACTGCTGACTCCTGTGTGGCGCAAGCCGTTGTCGATGTCAGGCCTTGCAAGCAGGCAGGTCGGCATGGGCGCCAGGCGGCGGACCGGATCGCACCCCCCGATAAGAACGAACTGGAGACCAAAAATGACTTCCTGGAAGAACAAGACCGCATCGTTTGTCGCAAGAATGGGCCGCAGCCTCGCCGCAGCGGCCGTACTGGGCATGGGCGCGGTGATGGCCCCGACCACGATGTCGACCGCACAGGCGGCCGAGGTGACCGTCACCCACTGGGGCGTGCTGATGTACGGCGCGCCTTACGCGGTGGCGATCGAGAAGGGCTTCTACAAGGAGGCCGGCGTGGATGTGACCGGCGTGCTGACCTCCAAGGGTGGTGGCACGACGATGCGTAACGTGATGGCGGCGAGCATGCCCTATGGCGAGGTGTCGCTGGCGGCAGTGGTTGCGGCGATCAACCAGGGCATAGACCTGAAGATCGTGCATACCGGGGTCCAGACCGTCGGCGAGATCCTGTGGGTGACCCTGCCGGACTCCCCGATCAAGACCGCGGCCGACCTCAATGGTCAGAAGGTCGCCTTCACCAGCCCGAAGTCGGTCACCGACATGTTGCTGACCATGGTGACCGACAAGCACGGCATCAAGGTCGATGCGGTCGCGGCCGGGGGCATCGGTGCCGGCCTGACCATGGTCGAGCAGGGCGCGGTGGTCGCTGCCCCGGTGATGGACCCGGTCTGGGCGCGCTTCTCCGACCGTTTCCGCCCGGTGTTCATGGTGCAGGACGAGTTGCCGCAGATGACCCAGACCGTCGGAGTGACCACGGCAGAGTTCGCCCGCTCGAATCCGGATACGCTGAAGGCCTTGATCGCGGCACGCAAGCGTGGGGTCGCCTTCGTCTATGAGAACCCGGAAGAGACCGCCGACATCGTCGCCAAGCACTACGAAATGGACCGCGACCTCGCGCTGCGTGCGATCAACAACCTGATCGCGCTCAATTACTGGGGCAGCGGTGAGCTCGACTACGAGGCCATGGACAACATGATAGGCGGCCTGCGCATCATCGGCGAGGTCGAGGGTGCGATCGACTGGAGCAAGGTCGTCGATACGTCCTTCCTCGAATGAACCGGCTTGGCGGAGGTGAATGATGGCCGCTTCAGTGGTCGAGATGTCGGCACCGCGTAACCGCGGTGTCATCCGGGAGTCCCAGGGCAGTGCCGCGTCGGCCGAAATCCATGCCGAGATGACCGGGATCAAGCGGATCTACCCGGCCACCGGCGGCGGGCCGGGCGTGCATGCGCTCGGTCCGGTGGATCTCAAGCTCGCACGCGGCGAGTTCTACTCGGTGGTAGGGCCGTCCGGTTGCGGCAAGTCGACCTTGCTCGACGTGCTGGCCGGGCTGTCCGCCCCCACCGAGGGGCACATCCTGTTCGAGGGGCGCGAGGTCGCCGGCAAGGTGCCGCCAGGCGTCGGCGTGGTGTTTCAGGAGGACGCGGCGTTTCCGTGGCTGACGGTGGAAGACAACATCGCCTTTGGCCTGCGCCGGGCCGGCACCGATGCGGCCGAGGTCGAGCGGCGGGTGGCGTATGCGATCGGTTTCATGGGCCTCAAGGACTTCCGCAAGGCCTATCCGTCGCAATTGTCGGGTGGGATGCGCCAGCGGGTCTGCATCGCCCGCACCCTGGTGATGCAGCCGCGCCTGATCCTGCTCGACGAGCCCTTCGGTGCGCTCGACGCCCAGACCCGCCTGCTGATGGGCGACGAACTGCTCAAGCTGTGGCGCGAGACCGGCGCGACCGTGATGCTGATCACCCATGCGCTGGACGAGGCCGCGATGCTGTCCGACCGGATCGGCGTGATGTCGGCCCGGCCGGGTCGGCTGATCGCCGACATCCGCACCGACTGGCCGCGCGACCGAGATTCACGGATCGCTGCCGAGGAGTCCTTCGGCCAGATCACCAGCCAGTTGTGGCGGCTGCTGCGCGACGAGAGCGTGAAGGCGGCCGGCATGGCGGGAGCGAAGGGATGAACCGCGTCGTCTGGATCCGCACCGCGGTCGTGGTCGGCTTCATCCTCTTGCTCGAGTTGCTGTGCCGTTATGGCGTGATCGGGCGCATGACGATGATTCCGCCGAGCGAGATGGCCACCCACCTGTGGCGCCTGCTGCAGTCCGGCCGGGCCAACGCCGACATCGCCGAGACCTTGTCCAACGTCGCGGTCGCCTTTGCCAGCGCGGTGGTCGGCGGCTTCGTGATCGGCTCGATCCTGCACTCGGTGCCGCGGCTGCGGCGGGCGGTCGACCCGTTCCTCGCAACCTACTACGCGATCCCATTCTTCGCCTTCTACCCGCTGCTGGTGGTGATCTTCGGCCTCAACGCGGCGCCGATCATCCTGATCGGGTTCCTGTTCGGCGTGGTCGCGATGATCATCAACACCATGAACGGGCTGGACCGGATTCCGCGGGTGCTGATCAAGACCGCGCGGGTCAATGGGCTCGGCCCGGTGCGCACCGCCTGGCTGATCAAGCTGCCCAGTGCGGCGCCGCAGCTCTTCACCGGGATCAAGCTTGCGATCGCGTATTCCTTCATAGGCGTGATCGCGGCCGAGTTCATCATGAGCACCTCCGGCCTGGGCTACTCGATCGCGTTCGCGTTCAACAACTTCGACAATCGCACCATGTACGCGCTGATGCTCTTCATCATCACGCTGGTGACCATCGTCAATGCGTTCTTCCATGTGTGGGAGCGTCGCATCATGGCCAGGAGGGGGCGCTGAATGAGACAGTTCATCGACAGTCTGATTTTCGCCGCGGTGCTGGTCGGGCTGTGGCAAGGCCTGCACTGGTTCGCGGGTGACATCGCGATCGCTTCGCCCGGCGTCACCGCCGAGCGGGCCTGGCAGATGGTCGGCACCGCGTCGTTCTGGGCGCATTTCCGCGAGACCTTCTCGGCGCTCGGCTATGCGCTGGCGATCGCGGTGCTCGGCGGCATGACCATCGGCCTGCTGTTGGGTCTGCATCGCTTGTCCGGCGAGGTCGCCGAGCCCATCCTGGTGTCGCTTTATTCGCTGCCCAAGATCACGCTGTATCCGCTGATCCTGCTGATCTTCGGCCTGGGCATGTCGGCCAAGGTCGCCTTTGGCGCGATCCACGGCATCATCCCGATCGCGATCTTCACCATGGGGGCGGTCAAGACCATCGCACCGGTGTATTTCAAGACCGCGCGGGTGCTGCAGCTGACGAGACGGCAACTGGTGACGACGGTGGTGATCCCGGCCGCGATTCCGGAGCTGGTGTCCGGATTGCGGGTCGGCTTCTCACTGACGCTGCTGGGCGTGTTGATCGGCGAGATGTTCGCGTCCCAACGCGGCCTCGGTTACCTGGTCATGAACGCGATCGGCACCCTGGACGTGCCGACGATGATGGCAGTGGTGCTGATGCTCGCGCTGGTGGCGGTCGCGATCAGTGCGACGCTGCTGTATCTGGACCGCCGGCTCCACCATCGTGCGGCCTGAGCATGTTCGCCACTGACTGAACGCGGGTCGGTCGCGGATGCCCAGCGACCGACCCGCCCCCTCCCGCCGGCGGACGCACCGCCCAGGGTGGCCCGGCAGGATGCGCGATGCGGGTCCGTCGGCCGCAGCCCGGGCGAGGCGGTCCCTCCCGGTTTCCCGAACCCCATGCAGAGAGAACACTCCATGAACCCGCAATCCCTTAAAGCGCGCTTGGCCCAGCCCGGCCTGATCTGCGCACCCGGCATCTTCGACGGCATTTCGGCGAAGATCGCCGACAGGATGGGCTTCGACGCCTTGTACATGACCGGCTACGGCACGGTCGCCTCCCACCTGGGCCTGCCCGATGCCGGCCTGGCGACCTATTCCGACATGGTCAACCGGGTCGCGACCTTCGCCGGCGCTTGTTCGACGCCGATCATCGCCGATGGCGACACCGGCTATGGTGGCCTGCTCAATGTCGATCACGCGGTGCGCGGCTACGAGCGTGCCGGCGCCGCCGCGATCCAGATCGAGGATCAGGAATTCCCCAAGAAATGCGGCCACACCCCCGGCCGCCGGGTGATTCCACTGGAAGACATGGTGAAGAAGATCCGGGTCGCGGTCGAAGCGCGCACCTCTCCGGATTTCCTGATCATCGCCCGCACTGACGCCCGCACCACGCTGGGCCTGGACGAGGCGCTGCGCCGCGGCGAGGCCTATGCCCGGGCCGGGGCCGACATCCTGTTCATCGAGTCGCCCGAGTCCGAGGCCGAAATGGCCAAGATCTGCGCCACGCTCGACAAGCCGCTGATCGCGAACCTGGTCGAGGGGGGGCGCACGCCGGTACTGACCCGCGCCGCGCTCGAGGAACTCGGCTACCGGATCGCGATCTTTCCTGCGTCGGGTTTCCTCGCGGCCGGTACCGCCCTGCAGGCGATCTACCGTACCATCCTGGACGAGGGGTCGACCGCCGGTCATGAGGAATCCCTTTATCCGTTCAACGAGTTCTCGAAGCTGATGGGCTTCGAGCGTGTCTGGGAGTTTGACAAACGCCATGCAGATTGAAACCCCTGTCGTCATCGTGACCGGCGCGAGCCGGGGTATTGGCCGTGCAATCGCGGCCGAATTCGGCCGTGCCGGCTACCACTGCGTGATCGCCGCGCGGGATGCAGCCGAGCTCGATTCGCTGGCCGACGAGCTGGCCACGGCCGGTGCGCCGCGTGCGCTCGTCGTCGCTGGCGACCTGCGCGATCCGGCTCAGCCGCAGCGGGTGGTCGAAGCCGCGCTGGCGGCCTTCGGCCGGCTCGATGCGGTGGTCAACAACGCCGGTGCGACCAAGCGCGGCGATTTCATGGCGCTGGCCGACGACGACTTCATCGACGGCTTCGCGCTGAAGTTCCATGGCGCGGTCCGCATGTGCCGCGCGGCCTGGGCGCCGCTGAAGGAAAGCCGTGGCTGCATCGTCAACATCGTCGGCATCGGCGCCCACACCCCGGTCGCCGAGTTCACGATCGGCGGTCCGGTCAATTCGGCCCTGATCAATTTCAGCAAGGCGCTGGCCGACCGTGGCCGCGGCGAGGGCGTACGGGTGAATACGCTTTGCCCCGGCCACATCGCGACCGATCGGCTGACCAAGCGCATCGAGGTCTTTGCCCGGGAGCAGGGCTTGTCCTACGACGAGGCCGAGGCGGCGATGCGCGCCAAGCAAGGCCTCACCCGCTACGGCAAGCCAGAGGAGATCGCAAAGGCGGTCCGCTTCCTGTGCTCGGCCGAGGCGGGCTACATCAACGGCACCAATCTCGATGTGGATGGTGGGGCGACGCCGGGGATTTGAACCTTGTCCGGCGGACTGGGCAGGTTTCCAGTCCGCCACATCGAACCTAGTCCTCTTCGGGGTGAGAACGCTCTTCTGGCTGGAGTGCAGACCGTACTCAGAATTGCGCACCTTCTGATGGTTTTTTGTTCAATTGATGCACCGAGATGGTGCGCTCTCGACGGCATAATATTGCATCCGAGCCGTTTGGCCACTGCTGTAACGGCCGGACGCTGATAGGGTAAAAGCCTCTGTTTTCAAGTGGTTTTAAAGGGCATTATTTAGAAGCCGTACTTCCTTTCGGACTATTATTGCATTCAATTATGAAATTAAATTGTCGACAATAGATTGATCACATAGCTTGGCATGCGGTTTGCTATGAAGTGGTGGCGCAAGCGAAATTTTCTCAGCCATCACCGAGGGACTCCCCCATGAAAAAGCAAATCATCGCAACACTTCTCACCGCCGCGTTTTCGATTGGTATCGCGCAAGCACAGACCACCCCGTTGAGGGTCATGGGGCAACCTGTTGCGACGGGTCTGATCCAGCAGACCCTCGAGCAACCGTTCTTCGAGCAACTGGCCGAGAAAACCGGACTTCCGGTGTCGGTCAGCTATACGCCGGTCGATGTCTCCGGAATGAAGGACAACGACCAGCTGCGATTCCTGAAGTCGGGCTTGTTCGACATTATTTCATTGCGTTTCTCCCAGGTTTCCCGGGACGAGCCGACTGTGCTCGGATTCGATCTCGTGGGCCTGAATCCGAACTACGAGACCGCCAAGACCGTCATCGATGCCTATTTCGATACCGTCGATGCCCGCCTGCAGTCGCAGTTCGATACCAAATTGCTGGGGGTGTGGCCTTTCGGCCCTCAAGTGTTGTTCTGCAAGAGCGCGATTGGCGGACTTGGTGACCTGGCAGGGAAAAAGGTCCGAGTGTACGACCAGAGCCTTGCGCAGTTCGTCGCCAAGATCGGCGGGACGCCGGTCCCGTTGTCGTTCGCCGAAACCCAGCAGGCGCTGGCGCGCGGCGTGGTGGATTGTGCAATCACCGGCCCGAGTTCCGCGAATTCGGCAGGTTGGCCGGAGGTGACCACGCACATGATGCCAATCGGATTCCAGATCGCGGTGCAGGGCTACGGGATCAATCTGGCGACCTGGAACAAGTTCAGCCCAGAGCAGCAAGCGGCGCTGGAAGAAGCGTTCAAGACCCACACCGAGGCGATCTGGGCCTATTCGGAGGAGATCTTCGATGACGCCGTGCGTTGCAACGTCGGCAAACAGCCTTGTACGACGGTGAAGCAGTACAACCTGGTCGAAGTCCCGGTCTCTGAAGCGGATCTGGCGCTCATCGGTACGGCCGTTCCCGATGTCTCCCTGCCTGCGTGGGCGGATGTCTGCGACAAGATGAACCCGACCTGCACCGCGGATTGGAAACGTATCGTCGGCCCGGTCGTCGGCATCAACTGATCCGAATCCGCTGTCTCCACGACCGAGGGAAATCCCGATGCGCAAACTTGCCCATGTCGCCAGCACGTTGTTCGGCGTAATGCTGATCCTTCTCGCCATACTGGTGACGCTGGATACCTTGCTGCGCAAGTTTGCCGGGATCTCCCTGCAGGGAACCGATGAGTTGGGAGGCTACGTCCTCGCCGTGACCTCCTGTCTCGCCTTCACCATCGCCTTGATCGATCGCGCGCATATCCGCATCGATTTCCTGCACGGGCGTCTACCGCCGAAGATTCAGGCTGTCATGAACATGGCAAGTGCGATCCTGTTCGCCGTTCTCGCCTTGATCCTGGTCCGGTTCGCCTGGGACGTCATCGAAGACACGATCACCTATGGCAGCACCGCGCCGACGCCCTGGGCGACCCCGCTGATCTATCCCCAGTCACTGTGGTTTGCGGGATTGGTGTTGTTCGCGCTGTGTGCGGTGTGGCTTGTTGCGCGTGGTTTTGTGCTGGCGAAGTCGGGCGACGTGTCCGGCATCAACCGCGAACTGGGCCCGCTGACGGCTCAGGAAGAACTGCAGGAAGAACTCAGCGACGTCAATCGTCGTTGAAAGGGAGTCGTTATGGGTGTCTTCGAAATAGGCATTGCGTTCATCGTGATGCTCGCGCTCATGTTGCTCGGATTGCCCATCGCAGCCGTGATGCTCGGTGCCGGCGCATTGGGCGGTGTCCTCGTCTTCGGGTGGCCTATCCTGCAGTCGGTGGGCTCGGTCGTGTGGGGAACGCAGAACGAAAACCTGCTGACCGCGATACCGCTGTTCATCCTGCTCGGTGAAATCCTGCTGCGCAGCGGCCTGGCCGACAAGATGTACTCGGCGCTGGCGGTCTGGTTCGACCGCCTTCCCGGTGGCTTGCTTCACACCAACATCGCTTGCTGCGGGCGGTTCGCCGCGACTTCCGGGTCGTCGATCGCGACCGCGGCGACGGTCGGTACCGTCGCGCTGCCCGCGCTCGAGGAGCGTGGCTATCCCAAACGCCAGATGCTCGGCTCGCTCGCGGCCGGCGGCACACTTGGGATCCTGATCCCCCCCAGCCTGAATCTGCTGGTTTATGGCTCCTTGACCAATACCTCGGTGGGGCAGCTTTTCATTGCCGGCGTCATTCCGGGCGTGTTGCTCACGCTCTTGTTCATGGCCTGGATCGCCTTTGCCAACTGGCGCGTAAGCTACGGGTTGAAAGGTCCGAAAATCAGCCTGGGCGTCAAGATCAGGGCGCTCGGCGCGTTGCTGCCACCGATGGCGATCTTCTTCGTCGTGATGGGGAGCATCTACTTCGGTATAGCGACACCCACCGAATCGGCCGCGCTCGGGGTCGTTGCCGCACTGATCTTCGCCGGGTTGGAAAAAAGGCTCAACCGGACCTTCTTCGAAGCGTGTTTCTGGAACACCGCGCGGACCACCGGCATGGTGTTGCTGATCATCACGGCCGCTTTCGTCCTGAACGTGACGCTGGCCTTGCTCGGCGTGGCCCAGGCGATGTCGAACTGGATCGCGACACTTGGTTTGTCGGCAGTGGAGTTGCTGGCCGTGCTGATGTTGTTCTATCTGCTGCTCGGCCTGTTCATGGACGTGTTGTCGATGCAGGTGCTGACCATCCCGATCACCGTTCCCTTGGTGATGGCGGTGGGTATCGATCCCATCTGGTTCGGCATTTTCATCGTGTTGATGTGCGAGCTCGGTCTGATCACGCCGCCGGTCGGAATGAATCTCTATGTGGTTCAGGGAGTCAGGCAGGACGCGGGACCTTTCTCGGATGTCGTGGCCGGCTCGATTCCCTACGTGATCATCATGATGGTCTTCGCGGTCTTGCTGATCGCCTGGCCGGATCTTGCCTTGTGGTTGCCGAGAACGATGATGGGGACGCCATGATGGATGAACTGCACACGCTTTCGCTGCGGACCCTCGCCGGATGTTTGCGGGACGGGACGCTGTCCACGACCGCACTGCTCGACCATTATCTCGAGCGGATCGCGCGGCTCAATCCGCGACTCAATGCCTTGGTCATCGAGAATCCTTCAGCGAGGTCCATGGCTCTGGAAGCCGACCAACGGATTCGTGCGGGTTCTCCGCTGAGCCTGCTCGATGGTATCCCCGTTCTGATCAAGGACAACCTCCTGGTCAAGGGGTTGAGGACGACATGGGGCACGCAGCTATACGCCGACTTCACGCCTGACCATGACGAACTTCCGGTCGAACGACTTCGTGCTGCTGGCGTTGTGATCGTCGGGAAGAGCAATGTCCCGGCCTTCACACTGGAGGGCTATACCGACAACAGCGTATTTGGCGTGACACGAAACCCCTGGAATACCGCGCTGACCCCGGGCGGCTCTAGCGGCGGCGCGGTCGCGGCAGTGGCCGCGGGACTCGTACCCCTGGCGATCGGTACGGATGGCGGTGGCTCCATTCGGCGTCCGGCAGCGCATACCGGTCTGATCGGCCTGAAACCGGGCATCGGCAGGGTGGCGAGACATGCCGGTCTGCCGCAGATACTGCTCGATCTCGAAGTGGTCGGTCCCATCGCGCGACGGGTGGACGATGTGCGCATCGCAATGGAAGTGCTCGCGGGGGGTGATCGACGTGACCCGCGTTCCCGTTGCTACCCCGGCTTTGGTGTCGGCCACCACAAGACAGGCCCCCTGAAGATCCTATATGTGGCGCGCCTTGGTGATCACCCTGTGGACCCGGTCATTCAAGCCAGCGTGCAGCGGGCTGCAGAAGCGCTGGAGGCCTTGGGGCATCAGGTCGAAGCTGGTCCATTGCCCCTCGATGTCGAGCGGATCGCGGCCCTGTGGCCATCGGTCGGCAAGGTCGGTCTGGCGATGCTGGCCAAACAACAGCCTCGCTTCGATGAACTCAGCGATGAGAAGTACCGGCTTATGGCGCAAGAGGGAGCCGTGATCTCCAGTGCCGAGTATCTGGCCGTAATCGAGGAGTTTTCGGCATTTCGCGCCGCAGTGGGCGAGCTCTTCGCTCAGCATGACCTGATCATGATGCCGGCTACAGCGGCCCAACCCTGGCCTGCGCAGCAAGCCTATCCAGAGGTCATCGACGGTCGCCAGGTCGGGCCACGCGGACATGCGGTGTTCACCGGTTGGGTCAATGCGTGCGGCCATCCGGCGATCGCGCTGCCTTGCGAGCCCGATCCGGACGGTTTGCCCATCGGGTTCCAGCTGATTGGCGATATGGCGGCAGAAGAGACCCTGTTGTCGGTCGCCCAGGCCTATGAAGCACGATCCGACTACGTGCAGCGATGGCCTTCCCTTGCACGCGAGTAAACTATTCGCTGAGATGTAATAGTTGTGTTTGTGATCGTGTCCCGGGGCGTGGTGTAAGAAGCTGACGCTGCGGTAGGTCATCGTCTCCGGTTTGGCAGGAGAGCGGGTCAAGCTGCCACGGCGGACAAGCTGACGTTTGGATTGTCGCCGACTTCGGCG